>CAUQKV010000006.1:0-79289 GCA_963518845.1 uncultured Flavobacteriaceae bacterium
TCCCAGCATTTTGTTTTTCAGAAATGCTGGTTTTCTGAGTGTCTGGGCTGGTGGCTATTGTTTTCTCTGTTCCATTACAAGAATGAAGCCAATACAAGACGAAAATAAAGAAAAACTTTTTCATAAAAATAATTTATTCATAAATGCCTTTCTTTCCAAATTCCTTTGCGATGATTTGTAGTAAATCATACCAAACTTCCCTGTCATGGTCGTTGCCGCTGGCGTTCATTTTTCTATAAGTCTTTTTATCAGTTTTGATGATAATGACCTCGTCTTGCCCATCAACAGCCTGTTCGCTGGGACCATCTCTCAGTTTTTTGAATTTATCCAGATTTATTTTCTTTGTGAAAACCCTCCATTTATCAGGTGGATTTAGCAGTAAAATTTTCTTTGGGAGCTCTGCTGGTTCTCCCATAACTTGTTTTGCTTCAAATTCTTTGTATAGAAAATTGATGGTATAATGGCTTGAATAAAGAGCCATTCCCCCAAATATATGGACTTCTACCTGCTGTATTTTCTCCTGTCCGTGCAGGGAAATAGAAGCGAAAGCCAATGCAAAAAATAGTTTAAATAATAATTTTTTCATATTTTTTCAAATTCCTCTGTGATGATTTGTAGTAAATCGTACCAAGTTTCCCTGTCATGGTCGTTGCCGTAAGCATTCATTTTTCTATAAGTCTTTTTATTAGTTTTGATGATAATGACCTTGTCATGCCCACCAAAAGCCTGTTCGCTGGGACCATCTCTCAGTTTTTTGAATTTATCCAGATTTATTTTTTTAGTGAAAGCTTCCCAGTTTTTGGGCGTGTTTGGTAGCGAAATCTCCTTTGAGAGTTCTTCTTTTTGTCCCATTAGAGGTTTTGCGCTAAATTCTTTTTTTAGAGAATTGAGGGTGCATTGTCTTGAATAAAGAGCCATTCCTCCAAATATATGGACTTCTACCTGCTGTATTTTCTCCTGTCCGTGCAGGGAAATAGAAGCGAAAGCCAATGCGAAAAATAATTTAAATAATAATTTTTTCATAAAATAGTTTATTCATAAATACTTCTCTTCCCAAATTCCTTTGCGATGATTTGTAGTAAATTATACCAAACTTTCCTGTCATGGTCGTTGCCGCTGGTGTTCATTTTTCTATAAGTCTTTTTATTAGTTTTGATGATAATGACCTCGTCATGCCCATAAAAAGCCTGTTGGCTAGGACCATCTCTCAGTTTTTTGAATTTGTTCAGATTTATTTTTTTAGTGAAAGCTTCCCAGTTCTTGGGCGTGTTTGGTAGCGAAATTTCCTTTGGGAGATCTTCGTTTTGTCCCATTAGAGGTTTTGCGCTAAATTCTTTTTTTAGAGAATTGATGGTGTAATGGCTTGAATAAAGAGCCATTCCTCCAAATATATGGACTTCCACCTGCTGTATTTTCTCCTGTCCGTGCAGGGAAATAGAAGTGAAAGCCAATGCAAAAAATAGTTTAAACAATAATTTTTTCATAAAATAGTTTATTCATAAACGCTTTTTTTTCCAAATTCCTTTGCGATGATTTGTAGTAAATCATACCAAACTTTCCTGTCATGGTCGTTGCCGCTGGCGTTCATTTTTCTATAAGTCTTTTTATCAGTTTTGATGATAATGACCTCGTCCTGCCCATCAAAAGCCTGTTGGCTAGGACCATCTCTCAGTTTTTTGAATTTATCCAGATTTATTTTTTTAGTGAAAGCTTCCCAGTTCTTGGGCGTGTTTGGTAGCGAAATTTCCTTTGGGAGATCTTCGTTTTGTCCCATTAGAGGTTTTGCGCTAAATTCTTTTTTTAGAGAATTGATGGTGTAATGGCTTGAATAAAGAGCCATTCCTCCAAATATATGGACTTCCACCTGCTGTATTTTCTCCTGTCCGTGTAGGGAAATAGAAGCGAAAGCCAATGCGAAAAATAGTTTAAATAATAATTTTTTCATGATAAATGCTGTTTGTATTCATTGAGTATTATTTTAAACCATTCTGTGAAATTTTCTGGTTTTTCTTTCATTTCTCTATCCAAATCCTCTGTGGAAATGTAGCGTACTTCCGAAACTTCCTCTGAATTTAAGCTGAAATCACCTTCAAAAAATCCCGTGAAAACATAGTCCAGCTCATGCTCCCAAAGCCCTTGCCCTACATCAGCTTTATAGATAAAATGGAATTTTTCTTCTATGTCAGCAGAAATCCCAAGTTCTTCCTGCATACGCCTCAGAGCGGCTTCTTTATAGGATTCTCCCTCGCGTGGATGGGAGCAGACTGCATTAGTCCATAGATTGGGCGAATGGTATTTAGAACCGGCTCTTCTTTGCAGGAGTATTTCTCCTTTATTATTAAATAAGAAAATAGAAAAAGCACGATGCAGAACTCCCTTTTCGTGGGCTTCCTGCTTGTTCATTACGCCTAAAAATTCATCATTTGGATTGATTAAAACTACTTTTTCTTCCATTTGTTCAATAAGGGACAAATTTAGCAATTTATTTTAGTCTTGAAATATCAAATATTTAAAATCAAATTTATATCTTTGTGGGATAACTATTATTAGAAATTTATTAAAAATATTATTATGAAAGTATTAGCAAATGACGGCTTAGACCAATCTGGAATTGATGGTTTGCAAAAAGCAGGTTTTGAGGTGATTACAACCAAAGTTCCACAGGAAGAATTGATAAACTATATCAATGAAAACCAAGTGAGAACGCTTCTAGTGCGCAGTGCAACCAAAGTAAGAAAGGATATCATAGATGCTTGTCCATCTCTGAAAATCATCGGTAGAGGTGGTGTAGGAATGGATAATATAGATGTGGAATATGCACGAGAAAAAGGTATCAATGTAATTAATACACCTGCGGCTTCATCAGCATCTGTGGCAGAATTGGTTTTTGCTCATTTGTTTTCAGGATGTAGATTTTTAACAGATTCTAACCGAAAAATGCCAGTAGAAGGAGATTCTAAATTCGCAGAGCTTAAAAAAGCTTATACAAAAGGTGTGGAGCTGAGAGGGAAAACTATCGGTATCATTGGTTTTGGTAGAATTGGTCAGGAAGTTGCTAAAATGGCTTTAGGTCTAGGAATGAGAGTTTTAGCGGTGGATAATTTTGCTGAAAAAGTAAATTTAAAAGTAGAATTTTTCAATGGACAATCAGTGGATTTTGAAATCAAAACACAGTCTAAAGAAGAAGTTCTAAAAGAAGCAGATTTCGTTACGCTTCATGTTCCAGCTCAAAAAGAATTTGTTATTGGGCAGAAGGAATTTGATTTAATGAAAAATGGAGCTGCACTTGTGAACTGTGCGAGAGGTGGAGTAGTAGATGAAGAAGCACTTCTAAAAGCTTTGGATAGCGGTAAATTAGCTTTTGCAGGGCTGGATGTATTCATTAATGAGCCTACACCTGCTAAGAGTGTTCTGTCTCACCCGAAAATTTCATTAACTCCTCATACAGGAGCTTCTACTAATGAAGCGCAGGATAGAATCGGTATTTCACTAGCAGAACAGATTATATCAATTTTAAAATAAAAATATAAGTGCAATACTATCAGGGTCTTATCATTTTTGATAAGACTTTTGTTGTTTATAAATGAATTTAATTTTGTAACTTTGCAGAACGAATTGACTTATGTCAATAGAATTAAGCAGTATGTCAAATCAAAAAATTCTATATGTCACTACGGAGATGTTTCCTTATCAGGAGGGAACAAATATGGCTTCGGAAGTGAATAAGATGGCTCTAAAAATGCATCAGGAGGGAAATGATGTGAGGGTTTTTATGCCGAGGTTTGGACTGATTAGTGAGAGAAAATATCAGTTGCATGAGGTAATCCGTCTTTCAGGAATGAATATTATTATAAATGATTTGGATCAGCCTTTGATAGTAAAAGTGGCATCTTTACCAGGGGAAAGGTTACAGGTGTATTTTATAGATAATGATGAGTATTTCAAGAGAAAATCTTACTATGCAGATGAGGAAGGGAAGCCTTTCGAGGACAATGATGAGAGAGCTATATTCTTTACAAGAGGAGTGATAGAAACTATCAAAAAGCTGAATTGGGTGCCAGATGTGATACATCTTAGTGGGTGGATGTCTTCTTTTGTAGCGATATATTTGAAGAATTTCTATAAATCAGATACATATTTTCAAGATACTAAACTTGTTTTGTCAGTATACAATGAGAAAAATTTTAGTTTAGGAAAGGAAATAGAAGAGAAGTTGAAATTCGATGGAATAAGTAATCTGAAAGCTATTGAAAACCTTACAATACAAGATTTTCTTGTTGAAGGGATGGATTTAGTAGACTTGATTGTAAAAGGAGATAAAAAACTAAATAAGGTATTAGAAGAAGGCTTTAAGAATACAAAAACGCCTAAAATAGAAGGAATTAATGAAGAGGAGATATCGGGAATTTATAAATAAAACTAAGAAATAGATGAGTAAAATAAAGTCAATATTATCAGTTTTTCTTTTTGGAGGTTTGATGGTCAGCTGTAATTCTGATTCTGATGACTTAGGGAAAAATCTTTTTGATGGTAATTCAGTTACTGGAAATCAGGTTTCTTATGATTTGGTAACCTACAATATAAATAATGGGGATGTTGTAAGAGCTGATTCCTATGCTTTGCAAAGAGCTACATTGGGGGCTTTTACTGAAGGGCAGTTTGGTACACAGAAGTCGGCATATGTTACTCAAGTGAGATTGTCTAAATATGCTCCTGATTTTGGAACTAGTCCAGTGGTGGATTCTGTGGTTTTAGAAATTAAACCTCAGTATGATGCTACAACCAAAACGGTTACTACAACAAATGTAACCCATGAAGGACAGGCTGCAAAACAGACATTGACAAAATACGAAGTTGTTAAATATGGAAATCCAGCAGTTACAATGAATATTGATGTTCATGAAATTGCTACGGATTTGGGGGCTGTTGGGACGGAAAAATTGTCAAATAGCCCAGTTGCTACAAGTGGACTTCCGTTAGGAACTAAGGTGTTTTCAGGGAATGTTTATGCTGTTAGTATAAATAAAACTTCTGATAATACAGCCCTTTTGACAAAGGATATAGGGTTAAGAATTCAATTAGATAAAAATTATTTTAGAGATAAAATAGCTAATAAAAGTGGAGCTACAGAGTTGAGCAATGAGAGTAATTTTATCAATTATTTTAAAGGACTTAAAATTTCAGTTCGAGAAAATGATGGTTACTTGATAAACTTTGCTCCTAATGAAGTGACAATGACCATGTATTATAAATCTGGAGGAAAATCAAATACTTTTAGTTTTGATTTGGGTTCTTCTAATGTTCATTTTAGCCATATATCTTATAATAGAAGTTCTACATTTAATACTGTGATGGCTAATATCAATAGTACTAATGGGGATCCTCTGCTATATATGCAAGGGATGGGGGGTCCTGGAGTTGGAATAAAACTGAATGGAGCAGGTATTAGCGATTTGAAAAGACTTTACAATGAGCGTGGAGCAGCGATACTTTCAGCAAAAGTAAGATTATATACAGATACCAATACATGGAATAATTCTTATACTAAACCAGTTGGTTTCTTAGTAAGAAAACAAGGAGAAACTGATTTTATTACAGATCTAAAAACCATGTTGGGCAATAGTAATTATAGTTTAGTAAAAGCTTATTCTACTAATAGTAACCCTTCTTACTATGATATTGATATTACAAAAACCATCAAAGATATTGTAGAAAAAGAAGTAGAGGCTAAAGACTTGATTGTCAATATTGGAGAGTATCTTACTTCAAATGGAAATTTGGTAAGTGAAAATTATAATAATAATGTTAGCACACCTTACAGAGCTGTGTTTGTAGGGACAAATACTACAAATAATAATAGACCAAAACTAATGGTAACATATGTTACTAAATAAATTTAGAACAAATTATGTGTGGAATAGTAGGATATACAGGGCATAGATGTGCTTATGATATAGTAATCAATGGGCTCAAAAGATTAGAGTATCGAGGTTATGATAGTGCAGGGGTAATAGTAGAGGGACAAAATAATGACTTTGAACTTAAGAAAACGAAAGGAAAAGTAGCCGATTTGGTTAGTATTTCTAAAGACTTGGAAGGTTCTGCTCATGTGGGTATGGGACATACGCGATGGGCTACTCATGGGGTTCCTAGTGATAGAAACTCTCATCCACATTTGTCTAATAATGGTAAAATAGCAATTATTCATAATGGAATTATAGAGAACTATGATACCATTAAGACTATGTTGATAGAGAAAGGATTTACTTTTGCTTCTGATACAGACACTGAAGTTTTAGTTAATCTGATTCAATATATAATGGACACACAGGAGGTAGATTTTCCTACTGCTGTGAGATATGCATTGAACGAAGTGTATGGTGCATATGCTATCACTGTGATGCATAAAGACCATCCTGGACTATTGGTTGTAGGTCGTTTAGGTTCGCCTTTGGCTATAGGAATAGGAGAAGATGAGTATTTCGTTGCTTCTGATGCTTCACCTTTCGTTGAATTTACCAAAGAGGCTATCTATCTTGAAGATGGGCACATGGCAACGATTTCTTTAGAAAAAGGAGTAGAAATCAGAGCTATTGTGGATAATTCAGTTGTTATTCCTGAAGTTCAAGAATTAAAATTAAGTCTGGAACAGATAGAGAAAGGTGGTTATGAGCATTTTATGCTTAAAGAAATTTTTGAACAACCAAAATCTATCCATGATACCATGAGAGGTCGTCTATTGGTAGATGAGGGAATTATAAAGATGGCTGGGATTTGGGATTATTTGGATAAATTTACCAAAGCAGAAAGAATTATTATTGTAGCTTGCGGAACTTCTTGGCATGCGGGATTGATAGGAGAATATCTTATAGAAGAATTTGCTAGAATCCCAGTAGAAGTGGAGTATGCTTCTGAATTTAGATACAGAAATCCCATTATTACTAATAAGGATATAGTTATTGCGATTTCTCAGTCAGGTGAGACAGCAGATACGATGGCAGCTATTAAATTAGCAAAAGAAAGAGGAGCGTTTATTTTTGGAATTTGTAATGTTGTAGATTCTTCTATTTCTAGATTCTCGGATGCAGGAGCATATACACATGCTGGGCCAGAGATAGGAGTAGCATCTACAAAGGCTTTTACAGCTCAATTAACAATATTATCTTTGCTGGCACTTAAGTTAGGAAAACATAATGGAAATCTTAGCAATGTGGATTTCATGAGTCTGATAACAGAACTAGATGCTATTCCTAAAAAGATAGAAGATGTACTAGAATCTACTCATGATTATGTTAAAAAAATAGCGAAAGATTTTGTAAATGCTTCAAATTTCTTATATTTGGGGCGTGGTTATAATTTCCCTGCTGCATTAGAAGGAGCATTAAAGTTGAAAGAAATCTCTTATATCCATGCAGAAGGCTATCCAGCGGCAGAAATGAAGCATGGACCTATTGCTTTGATTGATGAAAATATGCCAATAGTAATCATTGCTCCAAGAAAAGGTCATTATGATAAAATTGTAAGTAATGTACAGGAGATTAAAGCGCGAAAAGGGAAAGTGATTTCTATTGTTAATAAAGGAGATGAGCAGGTTTCGGCAATGTCTGATTATGTGATAGAAATACCAGAAACATCAGAATGTTTCTCTCCAATAGTGGCATCTATACCATTACAGATATTGGCCTATTATATAGCTGTTTATAGGGGAGTGAATGTAGACCAGCCAAGAAACTTGGCAAAATCTGTGACAGTGGAATAAAAAAAAATATGATGGTAGGAAAATAATTTTTAAAAAAAAATCGTTATCCTTTTTGAAAAATAAATAAATTATAAAAAAATAGATTTAATATAATGAAAAGAATCGTTCTTTTAGTTTCCGCAGCTTTACTAACTGCGGCATGTTCCTCAGGAGGAAAAAAAGGGAATTCTGGAAGACCAGACACCAAGGGAGAATTGGTGTCTAAAGAAAGTTCAAAATCTTTTGTTGCAGCGAGGCCGCACGGAATGGTAGCGATACCAGGAGGGTCTTTCGTTATGGGGCAGGCAGATCAGGACTTTACAATGACTCCAGAAAAAACCCAATTAAAGACAGTTACTGTTTCTTCATTTTTTATGGATGAAGCAGAGGTTACTAATGCTCAGTATAGATTGTTTATCAACTATGTAAGAGACTCTATTGCTAGAACTCTTTTAGCAGAGGCTGCAGGAGGAGGACAATCTTCTGGAGATGGTAAAGGAGAAGGGCGTAATTATGCGTATTTGTCTCAAAAAGGAGATAAAGAGAACAAGTCTGGATATCAGCAGTTCTTAGAATCTCAAGGAGGTAGAAATGGTTATAATGAGGCGAAAAGATTGGATTGGTCAGTTCCATTAGATTGGAATGTTAATCAATATCCAGATGCTAAATATGCAGAGATTTTAGAGTCTATGTATGTAGCGCCAGATAAGAGAGAAAATAACAAGAGAATTCTAGATGTTACTAAACTTCAGTACCGTTATGAGTGGGAAGACATCAAAGATGGATCTAAAGGACTTCGTTCAGAAAAGAAAACGAGTATAGCTGTTTATCCAGATACAACAGTATGGTTGAGAGATTTCAATTATGCTTATAATGAACCGCTATTTGACCAATATTTCTGGCATATTGCATATAAAGATTATCCTGTAGTAGGGGTTACTTGGGATCAAGCAAGAGCTTTTACTGACTATAAAACAAAAGCAAAAGCAGATTCTAATGCAAGATCTAAAAAGAGAAGACATTCTCCTATGAAATTTAGACTTCCAACTGAAGCAGAATGGGAATATGCAGCTCGTGGTGGTCTAGAAAATGCAGCTTATCCTTGGGGAGGTCCTTATTTGATGGATGATAGAGCATGCTATTTAGCAAACTTCAAACCTAAGAGAGGTAACTATATAGAGGATGAGAAAAAAGGTACATATATGTATACAGCTCCTGTTAAAAAGTTCCCTAAAAATGGATATGGACTTTATGACATGGCAGGGAATGTAGCTGAATGGACAGAATCTCCTTATAACAACTCTACTTATCAGTTCTCTTCTACATTGAATCCTTACATCTCTAACAGAGCCTATGTAGATGTTAAGAAAACTGTAAGAGGTGGTTCTTGGAAAGATATAGGATACCTATTGATGGTTGGTTCTAGAGACTGGGAGCGTAAAGACTCTGCTAGAAGCTACATAGGATTTAGAACTGTTCAAGACATACCAGAAGGAGCGTCTAAAATAAGAAGATAAAAAAACAAGAAAAAATTAAATAAAGTATAATCATTAAAAATTAAAAGTTATGTTTAAATCAAAAGATGCTGTGTTAAACTTCATTTATTCAATGGGTGCAGCGGTAGTAATTTTCGGAGCGTTAGTAAAAATGACACACCTTCCTATTCCAGGTGTAAGTGGGAACTTTATCTTAGGATTGGGGCTTGCTGTGGAATGTTTCATCTTCATCGTGTTTGCATTCAACCCACCAGCAGAAGAAACTAAATATGCATGGGAAAATGTATATCCGGAATTAATGGATGCTAATGCTACTCCAAAACCAAGAAAGGCTGTAGAGTCTAAAGTTACATCTAACATTTCTGAATTAGAAGTTTCTTTATCTGAAAAATTGGATAAAATGTTAGCAGATGCTAAATTAGATGTTGCTATGTTTGAAAGATTAAGAACAGGAATTGATAAATTTTCTCACTCTGTAGACCAAATTAACCAGACTGTAGATGTTTCTGCTTCTACTCACAAATATAATGAACAAATGGCTTTGGCTGCTAATCACTTAGAGAGTATCAACGCACTATACGCTCTACAATTAGAACACGGAAGACAACAGTCTGAGTACAGCAAAAAATATGTAGCTGATATTCAAAAATCAGCTGAACAGTCAGAGAAGTTTAATGAAGAATTGAAAGGATTGACAACAAACCTTAATAGCTTGAACAGAGTTTATGGAGGTATGTTAACAGCGATGAAAGCTTAATTTCTCATTGTGATTTTTAAATAATTTTAACCAAAAAAAAATTAAAAAATGGCAAAAGAGAAATTATCACCCCGTCAGAAGATGATTAACCTAATGTACTTGGTTTTCATCTGTATGTTGGCGATGCAAATTGACCAAGAGATTATTAGATCTTATTTTGATACTAATTTGTCTCTACAAGAGTCAAGAGAGTTGACTGAAAATAAAACTGATAAAATTTTTGAGCAAACCTTAAAGGCTAAATCTGAAACTAATGAAGCAGCAGCTCAAAACTATGAGATTTATCAGGGATTGAAAGGAAAAATCAATGCTTTAGTAGAATCAATAGAAGGTATCAAAACTCAATTGAAGAAAGAGGCAGGATATAATGAAAAAGCTGGAGTAGAAGATAACTTCAATGCTTTGAATGGTACAGAATATTCTACAAATAAATTCTTTGATGAAGGTGACGAGAATGCACCTTCTAAGGTTGCTAAAGACTTAACAAAACAAATAAATGATCTTAGAACATTTATTGCTCAGTCTTTCGGAAATGTTCCAGAAATGAAAAACCTAGTGGAAAGAGCTAACCAAACAATGGTTACTGAATTTCCAAAAGGAGAAACAAGAAATGGTAAAGGATGGTTACAATATAAATTCCACAACCAACCATTGATTGCGGCATTATCTAACTTGGAAGTTATCCAGTCAGAAGCTAGAAACTTGCAGTCAGATGCTTTGGCATTGATGCTTCAAGAAAAAGTGGATGCAGATATTAAATTTAATGCATACGAAGCTATCGTTGCTGGTCCTTCAGTAATTATCAGCGGTCAGCCTGCAGAAGCTAAAGTATTCATTGGAACATATTCTGATGATCCAAATCTTCAGTTTACAGGAGTTGATAGAACAACTAGAGGTATGGGATACAAAACTCTAGGAGGAGGAGTAGGAGAACACACAATAAGTGGTACAATTTCATATAAAAACTCTAAAGGAGAAATGGTTCCATTACCTTTCAAACACAACTATAGAGTAATCGCTGGATCAGAACAAGTTAAACTTGAGAGTGGAGCTTTGATTTCTGCTGATAAGATGAATGTACTATATAGAGGTGTAGAAAACCCTGTGTCTGCATCTATGCTAGGTGTTGATAACTCTACAGTAACTCTTTCTGCACCAGGTGCTAGTGTATCAGGAGGTAGAGGTAAATGGGTTATCAGACCAGGAGCTGGAAATACTGTAAATATTACAGTGTCAGGAAAACAACCTAATGGAAAAGTGGTTTCTCAATCATTCCCATTCCGTATTAAGAGTGTTCCTGCACCACAAGGACAGATCAGATCTCAGAATGTAGTTTCTATGCCTGCAAGTTCTATTTCAAAACAAGTGATTTCGGCTGCTATACCTGATTTCGACTTCCCTGTAAGTTTCCAAGTAACAGGATTTAGATTCAAAGCGCCTGGAAAAGCAGCAATGTATGTGAGCGGAAACTCTCTAAGTGCAGCTGCTAGTCTTACAGCTGGATTGAGAGCTGGTGATGTATGTTATGTGTTTGATATCCAAGCTACTGCTACAGGATTGGGTGGACAAATGCTTAAAAATATCAGCCCAGTTGTCATAAATGTTCAGTAGTAAATAAATATAATTAATATCAAAATAAAATGAGAAGAATATTATTGTTCTTTCTTGTGTTTACTTTCTTCTTTGCAGATGCTCAGAAGGGAAAAGGAAAAAAGAAAGCTGGAGCTAAAAAGACAGCTGTAGCCAAAAAAGGTAAAAAAGGTAAAGCAGGAAAGACTAAAACTGTTCAAGAAGAACCAGAACAACCAGCAGAGCCTGTTGTAGAGGTTAAAAAAGAGGAAGAGATTCCATTGAATCCAGTGAACTCTTTGAGTATCCTTAACTCAGATTCACCAGCTGCGTTGAGACACTACAGAAACTTGAATACAGTTAAGAAAGGGGATTCTCTTATTTCCGTAAAAAACAATCCAGTAAAATACGGATATGTAGAGGATAAGGATATTGTTAGAAGTATGGTGGTATGGGAAATTATTGATATGAACGAAAAAATCAATAGACCATTCTATTATAACTCTGATGGTTTAGTAGCTTCTACAAAATCTTTATATCAACTTCTTTTAGATGGAGTAAATGATGGCTCTATTAAAGAAGTGTATAAAGATGAGATGTTTAAAGATAGAATGACTAAACAAGAAATAGAAAATGCTACGAAATTCGTGCGTATCTCTGATGCATATATCGAAAGAGTCAATGCTGGGGAGAAAATTTCAGAAGAAGAGAAACAACAATACATAGATGTTTATGAAACTAAATCTGAAAATGTAAAGATGCTGAAGATCAAAGGTATGTGGTACATTGATCGTAGAGATGCACAGCTGAAATACAGATTATTAGGTATTTCTGCTATGGGTAAAGACCCATCATCAAATGCCTTGACAGGACCTAATGGAGAACCTCTTGGTAATGCTGATGAGCTTATTGATTTATTCTGGGTATTCTACCCGAGTGCAAGAGAAGTATTGGCAAATGCAGTAGTATTTAACAATAAGAACTTGTCTTCTGACCTTACATTTGATGACTTATTGAATGCAAGAAGATTCTCTTCTATCATTTACAGATCTGAAAATGGGTATGGTACAGGGAATATCAAAGACTACATCCCGAATGATGCTAACGCTCAACTAGAAGAGAGCGAAAGAATCAAAAATCAAATTCTCGAGATGGAGAATGATATGTGGAATTATTAATTTTATTATAATTTTAACATAATAGCCTAGGCAAATTTTGCCTAGGTTTTTTTATTTTTGTGTTATGAGAGATACAGAATACATCATTGTAGGAGATGGATATGCGGCTTTATTTTTTGCACATCAGCTACTAAAAGAAAATAAAAATTTTGTTATTTTTTCAGAAGGTAAAAAGAGCGCCTCACAAATTTCGGCAGGGATGATAAATCCTGTAGTTTTGAAGCGTTTTACTTCTTTTTGGCTGGCAAAGGAGCAGATAGATTTTTTGCATAAAACTCTGTCTGAAATACAGCAGTATACAGGCAAGAATTATTTAATAAATAAACCTATCCAAAGGATTTTTCATAATGAAGAAGAAAGAGAACTGTGGCAGAAAAAGATGAAAGAAGAAAGTCTTAGACTTTTTCTTCATCCTGTTTTTGAGGAATTGGATGTGGTGAAAAATCCGTTTAGTTCTGGAAGGGTAAATCATTCTGCAAGATTGGATGTGGAAGCGTTTTTTGGAGATATTTTAAAATATTTACAAAGAAATGAATATTTGGTGAAAGAAAGATTTGACTACGATGCTCTTGATGCAGAAAACTCTCAGTATAAGGATATTAAGTTTAAAAATATTGTTTTTGCGGAAGGAATAGTGGTAAAACAGAACCCTTATTTTAAAGAAATTCCTATTCATATTAACAAAGGACATCATTTGGTGGTAACTCTTTCTGTGCCGTTGGAAGGAGATTTTACGATTAAGAAAAAACATTTTATTTTTCCATTGGAAAATGGAAAATATTATTACGGAGGAACTTACGATAGGGAAAGAACCGATGAAAATGTAGATGAAGAAGCGAAAGAACAGCTGATAAATGGGCTGTCTCAGTTTTATCCAGAAAAATTCGAAATGGAGGAAATCAATGTAGGATTCCGTCCTACTGTGGCGGATAGAAGGCCTATTTTAGGAAGACATGAAAAACACAAAAATCTCTATGTTTTCAATGGGCTGGGAGCGAGAGGAATCCTAAATGGATGCTATTTTTCAAAGGAACTTTTTGATTTTATTGAAGGTAAAAAAGACCTGCTTCCAGAAGTGAATTTAACCAGATTTGCAGAACCGAAATAAATAAAAATCCCACCATTTGGCGGGATTTATTTTTTGAAATTAGTCAAGGTGGATATTGTCAATCAATCGGACTCCATCGACCAAGACAACGATGAACGCACGGTAATTCTTTCCATTTTCGATTTTATCTACTTCTTTCAAGGTTTCTTCATCTGCAATGATGAAATATTCCAGCTCAAAATCAGAGTCTTCAAAGGTCTTTTCTACAAAGGTTTTGACATCAGAGAGGCTGGATTTTCTGAACATTTCGTTGGCTTTTACCAAAGTAGCATAGATAAGTTTGGCTTTATCTCTTTGTTCAGGGCTTAGCCTCATATTTCGCGAACTCATTGCCAGTCCGCTCTCTTCCCTGAAAATAGGCATTCCTACGATTTTGATAGGCAGATTTAGCTTTTGAACTAGTTTTTCGATAATTGCCAACTGCTGGAAATCTTTGTCGCCAAAATAGGCATTATCAGGCTGAACTTGTTTGAAAAGCTCCTCCACCACAGTTCCCACACCGTCAAAATGTCCAGGTCTGGATTTTCCTTCCATTTCGTTTTCTAATCCGTCAAAATTGTAGCTTTTTCGTTCTAAACCATTAGGGTAAAGGTCTTCCACGGATGGAGTATAGACAGCATCTACATTTTTTGTTTTTTCTAAAAGGTCGATGTCTGCTTCTATGGTTCGTGGGTATTTTTCTAAATCCTCAGGATTGTTGAACTGAGTAGGATTCACGAAAATAGAAGAAACTACGATATCGTTTTCCTTTCTTGCCCTCTCGTAGAGTGAGAGGTGTCCACCATGCAAAGCGCCCATTGTAGGAGCAAAACCTATTTTTAGCCCTTTGTTTTTGGCATTAGCGATATAAATTTGTAAATCTTTAGCGTTTCTGATAATTTCCATAATGATAAAATAATATTTGGTAAAATTAGAAAAAATTAAAGTAAAAATTATGCCAAATGAAATATTAAATTTAACTCGTTTTATTGGACTTTATTTTGTAAATTTGTGCAGGTCAAGTTTCAGACCTTAGATAAAGAGAAGAAAACTTTAAATTTAATTATAACATCATGTCAAAAATCAAAGTAGGAATCAACGGATTCGGTAGAATTGGGAGTTTAGTTTTCAACGCAATGGTTGAAAGAGATAATATCGAGGTTGTAGGAATTAACGACCTTGTGAATGCTGAATACATGGCGTACATGCTAAAATATGATTCAGTTCACGGGAAATTCGCAGGAGAGGTTTCTGTAGAAGGGAACGACCTTATCGTAAACGGTAAGAGAATAAGAGTAACTTCTGAAAGAGATCCTAACAACTTGAAATGGAATGAAGTAGGTGCGGAATACATAGTAGAATCTACAGGACTTTTCTTAACAAAAGAAACTGCTACTGCCCACCTAAATGCTGGTGCGAAAAAAGTGGTTCTTTCTGCTCCATCAAAAGATGATACGCCAATGTTCGTAATGGGAGTAAACCATAAAGAACTAAAAGCTGACCAAAATATTTTCTCTAATGCTTCTTGTACTACCAACTGTCTTGCGCCATTAGCAAAAGTGGTTCATGACAATTTTGGGATTGTAGAAGGGTTGATGACTACTGTACACGCTACTACGGCTACACAGAGAACTGTAGATGGCCCATCTGTGAAAGACTGGAGAGGTGGTCGTTCAGCGTTATTGAACATCATTCCTTCTTCTACAGGTGCTGCTAAAGCGGTAGGAAAAGTGATTCCTTCTCTTAACGGAAAACTGACAGGTATGGCGTTCAGAGTGCCTACTGCTGATGTTTCTGTGGTGGATTTAACGGTAAGATTAGAAAAAGCAACTTCTTACGATGAAATTTCTCAAGCTATCAAATCTGCTTCAGAAAACGAATTAAAAGGAATTTTAGGCTATACAGAAGATCCTGTGGTATCTCAGGACTTTATAGGAGATAAGAGAACTTCTATCTTCGATAAAGGAGCAGGAATCATGCTTTCTCCTAACTTCGTGAAGCTGGTATCTTGGTATGACAATGAGACAGGATATTCTAACAAACTGACAGACTTGCTGGCTCATTCAGCGACATTATAATAAACAAAGAGCCTCTAAAAAGAGGCTTTTATTTTTTTATGAGAAATTTTCCAAAATTACCTTTTCAGATGCGGCGAAACCAGTTTATAGGTTTAGGGATTTTAGGAATCCTTATTTTGGTTTTTCAGTTGGTTTTTTATTGGTTTAAAAACACTGAGAAGCACGAGCCCGTTGTTGTAGAATTCGTAAATGAAAACGCAGGAAATGAATTGGTTTTGTCAGAATTTAATCCAAATGAACTCACCGCAGAGCAGTGGAAAAATCTCGGTTTTACAGAACGGCAGGTCAAAACCATTCTGAATTATAAAGAGCTGGTCGGCGGAGAATTTCTCTCAAAGGAACAGCTGGCAAAATGCTACGCCATTTCTCCTGAAAAATTTGCGGAAATAGAGGCGTATATTCTGCTTCCAGAGAAAACTAATAAGAAAAATAATTTTGAGAATTCTTTTACCAAGAAAGAACTAAAAATATCAGGGAAATTTAATCCTGATTCCTATTCAGCGAAAGATTGGGAGAATATGGGCTTTTCCCAAAAGCAAGCCGAAGCGATTATTAAATACAAAAACTATCTCGGCGGGAGTTTCCGAAGCAAGGAGAAGTTTAGGGAATGTTTTATCATCAGCCCAGAAAATTACCAGCGGCTTGCTCCTTACTTGATTTTACCCGAAACTGCGCCTGATTTCGCTCCAAAACTGAAAGAAAATAAACCTAAAATAGAATACAATTATTTTGACCCAAATGCTTTGGATGTGCAAGGTTGGCAAAGATTAGGTTTTACTGAAAAACAAGCTCAAGTAATTGTAAATTACAGAGATAAAAATCTGAAAGGAAGTTTCAAAAGTTTAGAAGATATTGAAAAATGCTTTGTGATTTCGGCAGAAAAATTCCAAGAGCTGAAACCTTGGATAAAACTCCAAATCCGAGAAAAGGAAGAACCTTCCAAAGCTGTAGCACCAGCCAAAACAGATTTCTCTAAAATAGACCTGAACAGCATTACTTTCAAACAGTTGGTAGAATTTGGGTTTAATGAAAAGGCGGCAGCAAGCTATTTAGGCTACCGAAAGAAATTAGGTGGATTTGCCGATAAACAGCAGATTTTGGAGACTTATAATGTGGATAAAGACTTGGCAAGGGATTTAATTTCCACCAGCCCGATGGATGTTTCTAAAATCCAAAAATACGCTATCACAGATGCGCCAGAGGATTTCCTGAAAACGCATCCATATTTCCGAAAATACGGCGAAAAAATTATTTTCTATAGAGTAAGTTTTCCATCAGAAAAAGAGATTTTTAAGAAGATAAAAGCCTCTCCTGAGGAAATCACAAAAATGAAAATGTATTTGAAATAATTGTAATAAAAAAAGTATGAGTTTTCGCTCATACTTTTTTTGTTTATTGTAGTTTGTTAGAATCAGCGATGAACTGTTTCAATCCGTTATCAGTCAAAGGATGATTCAAAAGATTCAGAATAGAAGCAAGAGGAGAAGTTACCACATCTGCACCTATTTTAGCGCAATTTATGATATGCATAGGGTTTCGGATAGAAGCTGCAAGTATCTTAGTTTCAAATAGATAGTTGTCGTAGATTACTCGGATGTCTTCTATCAGCTGGATGCTGTCAGTAGAAATATCGTCTAATCTTCCTAAAAAAGGCGAAACATAGGTAGCGCCCGCTTTCGCTGCCAAAAGAGCCTGTCCAGCAGAAAATACCAAAGTACAGTTGGTTTTTATCCCATTATCAGCGAAGTATTTTATTGCTTTTATTCCATCTTTGGTCATTGGGATTTTTATTACTATTCGCTCGTGTAGGGCTGCCAGTTCTTTCCCTTCTTTTATCATACCTTCGTAGTCAGTAGAGAGCACCTCGGCGCTTACATCTCCATCTGAAATTTCGCAGATATCTCTATAATGCTGTAGAATAGCTTCTTTTCCTTTGATTCCTTCTTTTGCCATAAGGGAAGGATTGGTTGTAACTCCATCCAAAATACCAAGATTTTGAGCTTCTCTGATTTGTTCTAAATTTGCTGTGTCAATAAAAAATTTCATCTTTCTTGATTTTAAAAAGGGTACGAATTTAGCGTTTTATTCTCAAATGAGCAAAATTAGTCTTCTATATAAATGATTTGCCCGTCCTCCAGCTGATAGGCTGTTCCTACTTTTTTCCCTTTGGATTTGTTCTGGGAATTGTTTTGGTCAGCAGAAGGCGTGTATTTTTCTATTTTGTTCCCTTTTTTGGAGATGATTTCCATGTTGTCTTTCCCAGGGTTTTTCACGACGGTAAAGTCTTCTTTGCTGAAAACTTCGGTCATGTTCATGTTCATTACCATGGCAACCATCAGGGCAACGGCAAAAACCATCGCTACATCGAACAGATTGACCACCACACTCAGCGGGTCGGTGTCTTCTTCTCGCTTGAAAATAGGAACTCTTCGGCGCTTGTTTCTCATATCTTGCCTTTGTTTTGGGTTAGAATTTGTGCTACATAGTCCAGATTATTGGTGTCTTTGGCGTACCATCTTTGTTTGAATTGCAGGGTAATCATCCCGATTAAACTGATGACCAAGCCCACCACTGTAGTGGCGAAAACCACCTGCATGTTGTAAGCCATTCCAGAGATGTCGCCCGAGGAAAGTCCCGTGAGGGCAGGGCTCATCGCGATAAGAGTCCCGATAAGTCCTAATACAGGCCCTACTTTTGCGAGTAGTTTGGAAGTTGCGATATCTTTTTCGGCTTCGTTTTCAAAATTAGAAATCATAAAATCTGCATAGGCATCGCTCGGCGGATGTGAAAGTAGGTCTCGTAGATAGCGGATGTAGAGTGAGTTATCTTTCTTTGGGAGAAGGTTTCTCAGCTCGTCTATATTTTCCGATGATAGGTTTTTTATTGCATTGTCCAGAGCTTTATCGTTCTTGAATTTGGTTACAAACTGATTGTAAAAACTCCCTGTAAGAAGAAGAGCGCGAACGAAAAGTATTAGAAGAATAATAACATCTGGAATAAGAAGACTATTTGCTACCCAGAATAAAACCTTTGATATTGTTTCCATTTTTATAACTAATTGTTTCTGTTTTTTATTTGATTATGATTAAATTTTACTTTGTTGATTAGATAAACTATATTGTTTTACTTTAAATTTTAAATAAAATATGAAAAATTATCTTACTTTATTATTTTATTAGATGATAATTTAAATTTTATATCTTACTTTTTAATATTTTCATCTTTATTTTTTATTTTCATGGATGTAAATAAAGTTTTTCTATATAGTTTTTTGAATTTATTATCTGTCTTTTTGATTTTTATAGATATTATTTTTAATTTATTATCTTGTTTTTTAAAATTTTAATATTGATTTAATGTGTTTCTATTATGTTTTTGGTTTTTTATAGATTATTAAATTTAATTTTATCTCTTTAATTTCCAATACCATCTATTTATCATCATTCCTAAGGTAAAAATTCCAATAAATAAGATAAAAAAAATTCCTAAGAACTTGAAAGAAATAGGTTCACTTTTGGGAACATAGATAAGATTGCTGCTGGAAGTGATTATCAATCCCAAAATACCGATGAACAAGCTAGTAAGCAGATGTACCTCAATACGGAAATCTCTTTCAGGGAAAAACGCTTGGATGCACCACGCTCCACCGATGATGAACAGCGCCGAACCTGCCGAAAACAGCATAGTAATGGTGAAAAAATCCATTCCTGAAAAGTAAAAAAAGCTCTGCGTAAGGAGATAAAACAAAACAGGGAACATCAGCAGGGCAGGGCAAGCTTTTAGGAAGGTGTTCCATCGGTTTTTCTCTGCGAAAAAAAGTCCTTTCAGCTCGGAGAAACAAAAGGCAATACAGAGGGCGACTTCTATGGTTACCAGCACCGTGATATTGCTTAGGATAGAGGGCGTTTCGAGGGCGTTTTGTATCGTTACCTGCGACTGCTCCATTGCATACGGATAAGCCCAAAAGAGAAACACGACCGACAAAACCGCAGCTGCCGCGACTTGCCAAAGTTTCCAAAAACTGAATTTCAGTACGGCATTGATGAGGATAAAGACCAATAAAATATTTAAAACTAACTGCATTTTTTTCTACTTCAAAGTGTGGTTTCTTATCGAGCAACTGATAAATTTGATGCCTTTTTCGGTTCTTAAAAAACTAAAAAGATCTTGGTGACGGAATTTCCCATTCTCATCATGATTTGTGATAATAAGGCTGAAAAAAGGATATTTAGACATGTTTCTTCTGCCGCAGTTATTATAATGATGCTGGATTTTTTGTTCTATATCATCGGTAAGCGGAGTATAGTTTTCTACCATGATTTGCACATTTTTCTTGTTCTTGTAGCCTTCCAATCTTTCTAATAAAATAGCATGATTTTTTTCTAAAAAATCTTTTGTAGGTTGTGCTGTCCAGCCTTTTTCTTCGTCCCAATAGACGATTTTTTCATATGAGTTTTTTAGAAGGCTTTTTTTGCTCAGATTTTTGAAAAACTTTCGGTTTAGGAAGTTTTCAAATAATTTTTCATTGTTAATGAAGGAATAATATTTCCCATTTGTCCCCAGAAAACTAACTCTTTCGGTAGATTTTTCGGGTTGGCTCTGGATACGGAGTGAGTGGAAGTCTAGAACCAGCTGGTCATCTTGGAAATTTTTAACCAAAACTTCGTTTTTAGTGTTGATGAGAAGGTTTTCTCCGCCCACCCAGTAGGGATGTTCATCATCATCGCTATCTTTCATTAGTTTCGCTCCTTTTAAAGCAACAGAAAGCCCGTTTTCAAAAGGAGTCATATCATTGTATAAAGCTGGAATAGCCACTTTTCCTGCTGTGTTAAATATGCCGACATTACCTGTTTTAGGATCTCGGAATTTGATGAAGCCTTCATTTTCGCAGTCAAATGCCATATCAAAGACATAAAGGCTGTCTTTTCCGAATTTTTTTCCGTTTTTCAGCATGTAGTAGCTGCTAAATTCTCCATTGGTATCTTCCATAAAAGCAGCGATTTTATCAAACTTATTAGCCGAAGTAAATCCCTTGAATTTGGGTTCTATCATCACTTCTCCTTTGCTGTTTTTAAAGCCGAAAAGATATTCTTCATCGTCATAAAAGTAAGTCCAGATGTCTGATTTTTGTGCAAAAACACTACAAGATGCCAGTAGTGAAAGGAAAAAAACTTTTAGTTTCATAAAAATGTTTTAGTATTTAATACGCACAAATATAAAATTGAAATTTTAAATATGAACGAAAATTATCAATTTATTAAGTTTAAAATTAAAAATAAAACTGTTTGGAATACGGCTCGCACTCCAAACAGTTTTTTAGGAATTACTCATTTTTTCTTTTTTTCTTGAAATAAATCAGTAGCCCGATGAATGTAATTAAAATTCCTCCGCCTATGAGCAGTCCGTTCAGCGGCATTTTTTCTTTGGCTTGTTCTGGATTTACTTCTTCTTTTTTCAGGACTTTTCCTTCTTTGGTATTGATTTCCTCGGTGCTTCCTGTTTTCATTTTTTGAAGCTCAGATTTGTATTCTTTGGCTTCATTTTCAGGAAGTTTCCCAGCAATGTAGTTTTGCAGTTTCTCGTTATTTGCAGAGAAAGAGGAGGACTCAGCCCCGAACTCTTTCACTAATCCATTGTGCATAGAAGCAAGGTTGGAAATCTGCTCTGCGGAGGCTTTCCACATGCCTTTTCGTGTGGCTTCCAGCATTACGGCTGTTACGGTTTGTAGAGAAGCTCCATTTTCTTTGTGAATGAATTCTCTGATGCCCAGATTATGTTTGTCCTCTACATAGGTTTCGTAGAGTTCGTTCCACATTTCATCATCTATCAGCTCTGGGCGAGTGGCTTCCCAGCCGAACATGTTGGTGGTGATTTCCGCAATCTGCCCTGCGCTGGAAGCTTTCCCTTTCATTTTTTCTTTGATGTATTTAGGGTTGAAAATAGTCGCTCTGGCTTCTACTCCTACAGCTTCTTTCAACTCCTGCATACGCATGTTTTTGCGGTTTCTGTAATCTGCAAAATAGGCATCTGGATCTTTTCCTGTGACTTCTTTTATGGCGGTGTTCATTCCTCCCATGAATTCAAATACATGGTCAAGGCTCAGAGCACCCCAAGTGTTATTTTGTCTAGCATGGATGAGGATATCCGTATTTTTGAGGGCTGCTTTTAGCATTCCTTTTTCGTATTTTCCCCATTCTTTTTCGTTTCCGTAGAGTGCTCCCATGTTGTGCATGTAGGTTTCGGCGATGTCTTTTTGAGAATCCCATTTGTCTCCTGCAAGCATCATTTCTTTAGTTCCTGTGTCGTATCTTCCCTGCTGTCCTCCGAAAATACGATAGTTGGACATTTCACGGGCTTGTTTAGGGCTTACCCCAGCATTCACCAGTTCTTTTTCTATGGCGATGTTTCCAGCGCTTACTTGGTTTTCGAAGTTTTCATCTTTTGCATTGGCAGCTAGTTCTACAGCTTTTGTTAAAAGGAATAAACGCGATGCCGCCAAATCTCTGAACTGTCCAGAAGTTTGAATGACAATGTCTATTCTCGGTCTGCCCAGCTCTTTTGATGGAATCAGTCTGACATCTACCACCCTTCCGAAAGAATCTCTCACAGGTTCTACGCCCAGCATATAAAGGGCTTGAGCGATGGAAACGCCCTCGGTCTCTATGAACTCACTGCTCCAAAAAGTGTAGGCTATCTTTTTAGGATATTCGCCTTTGTGGTTTTTTCTGTATTCTTCTATCGTGTTTTGGGCAAGTTTTACGCCTCTTTCCCAAGCCATTTCAGAAGGTGTCATTTCTGCATTCACGGCATAGAGATTTCTTCCCGTAGGCACGGCTCTTGGGTTGGCAACGGCATCGCCGCCAGAGGAAGGTGCTACATAACCGCCATTTAGAGCATTGAAGAAAGATTTTAGCTCTATTTCAGGGCTTTTCAGCAGGCTTTCTTTGTAGAAAACAACATTATTGATAGTCTGCTCTATATCCAAAATCGCCATCGCTCTTTCTTTCTGCTCTTTTGGGATTTGGTTGGTTTCGGGTTTTTGCCCAGCCTTAGGCGTGGAAACTTTTAGTTTTCCTCCGCCGAAGCTTGGTTTTTCGCCAAGTCTTTCTCCTCGTTTTACTTTTTCCATCAGCTTTTTAGCAACGAACTCGGGCATTCCTTCAGGGATTTTACCTGCTTTTAGTTGTTTCTCTACTTCGGTAAGTTCGCCATTTTTGGACTTCATTTTCTTCTCCATTGCTTTTTTCACGAAGTAAGGCATTTCTCGCTGCGGCGTGAGGAGTTCTCTGGCTTTTTCGATTTCTGATACTGAGATTTTTGCCGTTGCTGCGATAAAATCAGGACTTACAGCTTTTCCATTAAGAATTTGTAAAACGATATTTTTAGCAGGATTAAGGTAATTTTCGGTAAAGAAAACCTTTCTTTTCAGCTGCTGGTCGGTCACTTTTCCTGAAATTTTATCCAAAGCGGCCAAGCTGTACGCCAGCGGATCGGTGCTCATCGCCAGAACGGTGGAGCTGATTTTATCCGAGCTGTAAGGAACACCCATGGTGTAAAATTCTCCATTGATTTTTTCCGTAGCGATTTCCTCCGCGAAGTTTTCTAGTTTGTCTATTTCCTCCTCGGAATAAGGTTTGGAAGTGATGCTGTCCAATCGCAAATCCCTATGTAAGCCCATTTTAACAGCGATTTTCTTTATTTGAAGAGAAATATCTTTCTTGTGAGCTTCATCTTGGGTTTTGTAGTAATAATTGATTTTATCCAAAAGTTCATTGAATATAGTACGAGCCTCACTTTCCGTAAATGCTGGCGTCAGATACGAGATTAAAGTCGCATAAGTACGGCGTTTTGCAATAATGCTTTCCCCGATGTTTCCTATCGTATAGTAGTAGAAATGAGGAACAGCGCCCACCAGAATATCGCCCCAGTCATCGCTGGAAAGAGCCACTTGTTTATTGGGTGTAAATTCTAAACTTCCATGCGTTCCGAAATGAATCATGGCATCCGCCTTGAAGCCTTTTTGAGCCCAAAGATAAGCCCCAATGTAGGCATGTGGAGGGATTTCTTTCACGCCGTGATTTACTTTGAATTCATCATCTGTGCTCAGTGCAGCAGGCGGCTGAGGAAGAATAGCCACATTTCCGAAAACTATTCTGGAAATCGCCAAATATCCTTTTCCTTCTTTTTTGGTGCCCATGAAACCTTCAGAAACGGCACCATTATTCTTCATTACTTCTTCGTACATTTGGGTTTGCACGGAGTTTTTGAGCCAGTCAGTGTATTCTGTGTCATTTATGAGAGCAGGTTTTCCATTTTGGATAAAATTGTCAAAACTGCCCATTGCATTGCGGTTATAGACATTTCCCTGTGTGTTGATGAGTTTCTGAAAATCAGCCTCGTTTTCAGGAAGTCCTGCGACATTGTATCCTTCGGATTTCATTCTTTTCAGGAAATTGTACAGCGAAGAATTAGTTTCTAATCCCTGCGCAACGAGAGAGTTTTGCCCTTGTCCTTTGAAGTAATAAATGGCAACTTTCTTGTCCTGATTGTTTTTCTTTTTTAGGTTAATGAAATTATTAACAATCTGAGTAAATTTTTTCAATCGGTCAGGAATGGTTTTGAAAACGACCATTCCATCGTTTCTTTTCTCCTGAGCAATAAGGACATAGGGATACACCGCACCGTCCAGCTCTGGCATTACGATGGTCTGCCCCATAAATCCGCCAAACATTCCCATAGGGTCTTTTAGCCAGTCTTCTTCCAGCTGAATAACGGAAATAGGCGTGAAAATCGGGATATTTTTTTCTTTTAGCCAATCCACGGTCTGTTCAGGATTGGTCATCTGTAGTCTTCCGTGTGGGAAATAAATCACGGCATCAGGGTTGATTTGTTCCAAAAATTCAACTCTCTTACCGAAAGAAGCGAAAGGATAGACATTTAGCCCAGATTTCTGAAGAGAAACGATGATGCTGTCTATGTGTGCTTTGTTCCCAGAAAAAGGGTCGTGAATACCAGAAACAATGGCGATTTTAGGTTTTCCTTCTTGGTAAAGATTATTTTTTTTGAGATAATCTTCATAGGCTTTTATATCAGAAAATGCCACTTCTTCATCGATATGGAAGAAAACATTTTCTTTTTTCTCTGCGACTTTTTCAGGTTCTTCGGCGAAGAATTTTTTGCCATCGATGTATTTTCGGACATATCGGGCAAAGTTTTGGAAATTTTTCTTGTTTCCGCTGGAAAGATAGCCGTCTACTTTTTCTGATTGAGATTCGCTCAGACTACTGATGTCATTTTCAGGCGAGGTCACAGACACGAAATGTGTAGGGACTTTTTCAGCAGTTTTTATAATGGTATTTCGCTGATTTTCATCTATTTTGATACCCATTCCCCAAGCCAGAATGAAATCATAATTTTTCAATTTATCGAGCTGGTCTAGCGGCACATCTTCGAATTTGATAAAGCTGTCTTCATTGGACAGCGCCATATTGGACACTTGGTAATTTGGGAAATTCACCAATGCTATGCGGGTAGCAGAAGCCCATTTGCTCCATGCGAAATATCCCAAAGAAACGGCAAGAAGTCCTAATATAATGGATAAAATTCTTTTTTTATTTTTCATAATTGTTTAACTTTTATCATTGATTTTCAAGGTTATAACTCTTTGATTAAATCTTTTGTAAAAATATGGAATCTTATAAAGGATTCTAAAAAGGAAAGGGTATCTGCCCTTGTCATAATCACTCATAAAGTATTCATTTTCAATGTGTATTTTGGGATTCCAAGCTTCCATTTCTTTGGAATTTAGAAGAGACCATTTGAATTCTGGGCGTGTTTTTCCTTTCATTGTTCCTAACGAATCATGCTTTTTCGAATTTCCAACCAAGGAAAAAGCCAGCATATCAAACACTACGGTAACCTCTTCAAAATGAGCGCACAAAGAATCAAAAAAGTTCCGAACATCTTTTGGGTCAAAATACATCAAAACACCTTCTATTATGAGTAAAACGGGCTTTTTGTGAGCTTTTACTATTTCTATCCATTTGTAATCAAATAAAGATAGCGAAATAAATGTATTTGTTTCATTTTCAGTGAATAAATGCCGACGAAGCTCAATTACTTCTGGTAAATCAAGGTCGTACCAATGGGTTATTTTAGGCAAGCCAATACGCTGATAACGAGTATCTAACCCTGAGCCTATCTGCACCACTACTGCATAAGGGTGTTTTTGGATGAATTTTTGAGCTTCTTTATCTATTAAATTTGCTCTGATGCAGACTCCTGCCTGAGAAAATTTAACATTTTTAAATTTAGAAAAATCGTAATCAATTTTGTTGATGATTTCTAAAGCTTTTTCATCATAGAGCAGAGCGTTGGAAGGTTTTTTCCGAGTTTCTTCAGCCTTTGCCCAAAGAGTGATGAGCATGGTTTCTGGAATATCTTGTAATCGATTGGTCGAAAATTTATTTTCCATTTTTGGAATCTTTATGGTGTTGAAAATGATTTAGTTATCGTCCGTATCTTGAACTTTTTTATTGAAATTCCATTTTATGCCTAAATAAAATGTCCTCCCAATATCCACGGTGGAGTAGAAGCCTACTTTGTCCGCAGTGTAGTCAAAAATATTATTAATTCCACCTGTCAGAGTAAAGCCCAGCGGAAGCTTTAAAGCCAGCTGCAGCCGCCAGATAGAGTAGGGCGCATAGCTGACGAAAGAACTGCTGTCGTCATCATATATTTTACTTTGGCTGAGGTATTTTCCGCTGATGATGATGCTCGGGATGTAATATTTAGTCGAAGGGATGTATTCCGCCTTGAAAGTCAGCGTGTGGGGGCGGTTTTCGGATCTCTTTTTTCCGATGTCGTAGTAGGAATAAGAACCTTTGAAATGGAAATTCTTGTTCAGTTTGTATATCGCTGATACTTCGGAACTTAGCACATCTGTGTTTCCATGGAAATTGACATGACGAAGGGTGTCTCCGATGTTCCCTCTCAGGTTGATTTTATCCTTTATTTTTGAATATTGAGTGATGAAAGTCAGGTTCAGTTTTTTAAAGTTAAAATCAATGGAAATATTGAAATTATCGCTTGTTTCAGGTCTTAAATTTTTGTTCCCCATAAGCTGGAATCCTCCTCCCCAAGGGTGGAACCAGTTGGTATAGAGTTCTTTAAGCGTGGGCGAACGGAACCCGCCTGAATATCCAGCGCGGATGGTCATCGTTTCATCAAATCTATACATTCCCGACAGGCGGAAAGTGAAATATTGTTTAAAAATAGAGTGATAGTCCATTCTGGCGCCTGTAACGAGCGTCACAGCGGGATTTATCACCCAGTCCTGCTGTGTGAATGCGGAGTAAGTCTGGGCGTTTTCCCTGCCTCCTGTGTTTTCGTTTTTGAACATAAAATTCAGTAGTTTTTCCGAAAGCACCTCGCCGCCAGCTACAAGGGTATGTTTTTTAAACAAATTCTGATTGTATTGGGAGCTGGTTCTCCATATTTCATTTTCGTAGACTTTTTCGTCTTCTTTGAGCAGTTTGTAATATTTAAATTTGTCATACCTGTCAAATGCCCCAGAGATGCTTAGATTTTGATTTTCATTGAATTTAAAGTTGGTTTTTAGCCCAATGTTATAATTGTAATAATGGTCTCTTACCTTTTGGCTTGAAGGGTCACCACCATTTCTCTCACTGAAATAAAATCCTGGTGTGAGGGCGATGTCGATTTTAGGGCTTAGATTGAATGTCAATTTAGGATTAAAGCCATAGTTGATAAATCCAGCGACATTGAGTTCGTTGTATTTTTCTGTAATTATTTCATTTCCAAAAGGGTCTGTTTGCTTTTCTAAAGTTGGGACTCTATCCTTGATGATGTATGGAGTCCTCATTTTGTAGAAAGAAGCAAGGCTGAGGCTTCCCCATTTTTGTTTCGTTCCTACGGAGAGATTTAATTTGTGGTCTCTGCTGCTGTCGTAGAGGTAGCCAGCATTGATATCCAGTGGACTTTTAGAATCTTTGGTGATGATGTTGATCACTCCACCGATTGCATTGGAACCATAGAACGAAGACGAAGCGCCTTTTATGATTTCTATCCGTTCGATGTTGTCTATATCTATCCTGTCGTAGTCTATGTTATCAAAGGTTTCGCCTGCCATTCTTTCGCCATTCATCAGGAAAAGAACATATTTCCCGCCGAATCCCATCATGTTGATATTAGGACTTCCGCCATTGTATGTGAAATTGATGCCTGAAAATTCGTTTTCCAAGAATGTTTTGAAATCGGTGGACTGAGATTTTTTAATATCTTCAGAGGTGATCACTTGTACAGTGATAGGGACATTTTTTAGGTTTTTCTTTGTTTTGGTAGCGGTGACAATTACTTCTTTGATTTCTGTTTCTTTTTTGTCAACCTTTTTTTTCTCCTGCTGCCCATACAGAGGAATGCTGGTAATAAGTGTAAGGAAAAAAAATTTTCTTAACATATTATTTTTTTGTTTTAATAAAAATAAGATTGCCACAAAACTATATGGCAATCCTATTCATAATTTTATTTAGAGTATTGGAAAACACTATAAAGCATGATTAGAACTTCCCATCTGAACTAAGCACATACTTGAATTTAGGATGTCCTCCTTTATTTTTTGCATCAAGATAATCAACAACTTGGAGTTTTACATATTCTCCTTTAGCTGTTTTTACTACATATACCCATTTGTTAACTGTGTATGGAGACTTACCTTGTGCAGCTAATGCAGGATCATAAGCTACATACCCATTTACACTCTTCATTCCTCCAGAGATAATGCTGTTGTAAGATAACTCAGTATCTACTGGTGGATAGCCAAGTTGTACAGTTTCCTTTTTATCATCAGCTGTATAACCAGTAGTAGGAGCTTGTTTTAGTGCGCTAAGCTCTTTACTATCAGTTTTGAATACTCCTCCATTTCCATTTCCAGAAACTCCACTATTAGTCTTAATATAATATCTTTGGAAAGCGATGTCCCAAGTAAGATCATTCTTAGGGTCAGTCACCGTTACTTCTGTCCCCTTTTCAAAAGAGAAATATTTCCATGTTCCAGAGGCGCTGGCATCTACTGTCGCTTCTTTTGAATTGTCAGTTACATTTGGAGTAACTTCATTGTTATCATCTCTACTACAAGAAGCCAATGTCAAAGCTCCAAATACCAAACTTAAAAATACTTTTTTCATAACTAAACTTATTTAAAATTTCTGCAAAGATAAATAAATCTTATTTATACTAAATAAAAATAAGAATATGATATTTATCATGTTTTTGAAAAAATGAAATTCAAGAAAAAGAAGAATAAAACCAAAAAGAACCCTAATTTTGCACGAGATATGAAATTTAGATTTAGTTTAAAATATTTTCTCCTTTCTCTGCTGATTTTCAGCGTGGAAGTGATCATCGCTACCATTCTGAAAGATTGGTATTTCGTGAGGGCTTTTATGGGAGATATTTTGGTGGTGGTTTTGGTTTATACACTTATAAACTCGTTTTTTGAATGTAGGAATAAAAACAAATTACTATTTTTTGTCTTTGTTTTCGCTGTTTTTGTGGAAATGTTACAGTATTTCAAAGTTGCCGAAAAATTAGGCTTCCCAAAAGGAAGCCCAGCCTATATTATAATAGGAAATTATTTCTCGTGGGAAGATATTTTGTGCTATGCAATAGGTTGTTTATCAGTGTTTTTTATCAATAAAATATTTAGAATAGATTAAACCTCTTCCCAATGTTTGTCTATCAAATCCATCAGGAAATCAGGGCATCGGATGATTTTTTGGGTTTGTGCATCGAGGAAAAATAGAATGGTAGAGGCTTCGGTGAGTTTTTCGCCTTCAGAATTGAAAATCTCGTATTGAAACTCTATTTTTGCAGTAGGTTTTTTTGTGATTTTGGTATGGATGTAGAGCAGGTCATCGTATTTTGCTGGGCGGATATATTTTATTTTATACTCCGAAACGGGAAGCCAAATTCCTCTTTTTTCTATCTCATTGTATGAAATTCCGATAGCACGAAAAAGCTCGACTCGGGCAACTTCCAGATACTCAGCATAGTTGCCGTAGTAGACATATTTCATAGGGTCGGTTTCTCCGTAACGAACTCGTAATGAGTGTATTATGTTAATCATTTGTTAAAATTTTAAACTTCATACAAATATATTTTTAAAAAACCAATAGAGCAAAAATTTTTTTTAAAAATTAAATTTTCCATATTTGCGACACACAATTTCGGTGAGAAATTTTCTAAAAAAATCAAATTAATTTTAACCATAAATTCAAAGATATAAAATGGACAAGAATTTAGAAACAATGTGGGAGAATTGTCTCTTTTTTATGCGGGATAATCTTGCCTCTTCAGAGGAAGGATCAGACCTTAAAAAATTAGAGGATTCTTTTGCTTTATTGTTTGATAAGGTTCGTCCATTGTCTTTTGTGGATGGTAATCTCACTTTGGGAGTTCCTAGCAACTTCTACAAAGAATATATAGAAGAACATTATATTTCTCTGCTTTCTGTAGCCCTGAAAAAGTATTTTGGTAAGGGAATAAAACTTTGGTATGCTGTAGCAGAAAAAGGACAGGAAAAAGAAAAAAAGGAAGTAACCTATAAGGCTACAAACCTGCAAACTCCTAAAAAACAGGAAGTAATGCCTCCTTCTTTCATCGGTAAAGGGAATAATCATTTTGCGATACCTGGGATTAAAAAAGTAAATGTAGAATCAAATCTGAATCCTACATTGTCTTTTGAAAATTTCATAGAAGGAGAGAGTAATAAGTTTGCTTTCACAGCTGCAAAGGCTATTGCAGATAGACCAGGGCAGACATCTTTTAACCCACTTTTCATTTACGGAGGTGTGGGAGTTGGGAAAACTCACATAGCTCACGGGATAGGTCTGGAAGTTAAAAACAAATTTCCAGATAAAATAGTGGTTTATGTCCCATCAGAAAAGTTTATTCAGCAGTTTATCAATGTAGCGAATACTAAAAATCCTGAGAAAAGAGCAGAATTTGCTAATTTTTACCAAATGGTGGATGTCCTCATTATAGATGATATTCAGTTCCTTTCAGGTAAAAAAGCAACACAGGATACATTCTTCCATATTTTTGACCATTTACACCAAAATGGGAAGCAGGTCGTTCTGACTTCAGATAAAGCACCTGTGGACATCCAAGATATCGAAGAAAGAATCGTTTCTCGTTTTAAATGGGGACTTTCTGTGGAGATAAAATCACCAGATTTTTCTACAAGAAAGAAAATTATCAGTAACAAACTTCAGCGAGATGGTATCCAGCTGAGTGAGGATATAATAGACTTTTTGGCATCGGAGGTGAAATCTAATGTGAGAGAACTTATCGGGGTAATTAACTCAGTTATAGCTCATTCCATGATTTATAAATCTGACCTTACTCTTGATTTATTAAAAGAAACCATCAATAAAATCGCAACCAATAAGGATAAAACAATCAGTATTTCACTAATACAAGATGTGGTTTGTGATTATTTTGGAATTCACAAAGAGCAGCTTTTATCCAAAACGAGAAAAAGAGAAATCGCCCTGCCAAGACAATTAGCAATGTATTTTTCTAAAGAATATACCAATGCTACCTATGCTAAAATAGGCAATGAAATGGGAGGAAAAGACCACACTACGGTGATGCATGCTTACAATACTATCAAAGATTTTTCTAAGATAGATAAAGAAGTAAAGAAATACATCAAAGATTTAAAGGAAAAAATATTTGCGTAGATAGATAAAGTTATTTTATGAACAAAAGAAGGATTTTAACGAGTTAAAATCCTTCTTTTGCTAAAAACACAGAAAAAACTTATATTAGCAAAATAAATAATTATTAACCTTTGAAAAAATAATCAAAATGAACGAAATAGCACAAAATATAGCAGAAATCAAAGGCAGAATGGCCGAGGCTTGTAAAAAAGCTGGAAGAAATCCAGAAGAAGTAAAACTCCTTTTGGCGACGAAAACTGTTCCTGCGGATAGAATAAAACTGGCTCTGGCTACGGGAGAAACCTTGATAGGCGAAAACAAAGTGCAGGAGCTGAGGGATAAATACGAAGAACTAAAGGAAGTTCCTCATACTAAGCATTTTATAGGGCATCTTCAGACCAACAAAATCAAAGATATTCTAAAAGCAGAGGTGGCGTGTATAGAGAGTTTAGACCGCTGGGATGCCGCTGAAAAACTACAGCAACGCCTTGAATATGAGGATAAAACCATCGAAGTTTTGATTCAAGTGAATACTTCTTATGAAGACAGCAAGTTTGGTCTTGACCCAAGTGAAGCGGTGGATTTTGTGAAGAAAGTAGCGACTTTGGACAGATTGAAAATCAAAGGGTTAATGACCATAGGGCTGTTTAGTGCTGAGATAGAAGAAGTTAGAAAATGTTTTCAGATGTTGAAGAAAATTCAGCAGGAAATCATAGCCGAAAATATTCCAAATGTAGAGATGAAGGAGCTGTCTATGGGAATGAGCGGAGATTTGGAAACGGCGATAGAGGAGGGCTCTACGATTATCCGTGTGGGGACTGCTATTTTCGGGAAGAGAGAGTACCCAGACAGCCACTACTGGCCTGAAAACAATAGTTAAAGTATATTAAATTTTATAATTCGCAAAGGGAATTTTTTAACTTTGATTGGTTGAAAAATTCTTTTTTTATTTAATCAATTGATACACAATATTATGCTGTTTTTACTTCCTGCCTATTTATCGGAAAATTCGCCGATTGAGTATTTTGCTCCTGCTGTTAAGGAATATATAATGAACTTGGATTATTTTTTCGTGGAAAATGAAAAAACGGCGAGAAAAGTCATCAAGTTTTTTGCTCCTGAAAAGAAACAATCCCAATTGAAATTATTTCTGCTGGACAAATATTCAGAAACTTCGGATTTAAAGGAAGCCCAAGAACTGATGAAAAAAGGGACGGATTTTGGGCTGCTTTCGGAAGCTGGACTGCCGTGCATCGCAGATCCAGGGAATATTATGGTAAAGTGGGCGCATAAAAACGGCATCAAAGTGGTGCCAGTGAATGGCCCGAGTTCTATCATTTTAGCGCTGATTTCCAGTGGGCTTAATGGACAGCAGTTTGCTTTCCATGGTTATCTTCCGATAGATAAGGATGAACGGAAAAATAAAATCCGACAGCTGGAAAAACAGGTGCAGGAAACAGGATATTCGCAGATTTTTATGGAAACGCCTTATCGAAACCAAAGGCTTTTGGAGGATTTGTGTAAGTTTTTGTCACCACAGACAGCCCTATGTATAGCGGCAGATATCAACAATCCAGAGAAAGAATTTATAAAAACTCTTCCCATAAAGGAGTGGAAGAGAGAAGAAATAGATTTGCATAAAATTCCTGTGATATTTGTTTTAGGGCAATGAAAAAGTTGAATATTTTATTTTGCATTTTCTTTTTTGCGATTCAGATTTCTGCCCAGCAATTTTTCTCTGGAAAGGTAACCACAGAAGAAGGGATAGCGCTGGAGCAGGTTCTGGTAATTAACATGAGAAATAAAGAGCAGGTGTATACCAGCAGTAATGGGGAGTTTAAGATAATTGCAAATATTTCGGATGAGTTTCGTTTTGTTAAGAAAGGTTATGATAGAATATCTTATTCGGTAAAAGTTTCTGATTTTGACAAACATATTTTACTTAAAATGAGGAAGTCAGAAACTGTTATAAATGAAGTGGTTATAATTCCAAAAAGTAAAATAGACAGACTGAAAAAGGATATAGAAGTTCCTACTGTGAAGAAAGGAACAGTGTTTAAACCCAAACCAGCAAAATGGAAAGATGTTGTTAAAATAGCGCCTATTCCTATAGCGATTGCATTTGATATTAACGCCTTTGAGGAGCTAATGACAGGGAATGCGCGGAGAAAGAAAACCCGTTATAAATATGAAGATATGCAGGCTGATATCTTGCAGGTGAAAGAATTTTTAGGAGAAGAATATTTTATAGAAAATAAAATTCCAAGCGAGAGAATTCATGAGTTTTTAGAGTTTTCTATCATTGAAAAACCAGAAATTAAAAAACACATGAAAACGGGTAATCAAACTCAAATTATGATGATTTTGGAAGAAATGTTCCCAATCTACCATAAAAGACTGAAAATGAATAATATAGATAATAAAAATGAATAAAATAATATACATAACGGCACTTTTTTTCAGTGTTTTGGGATTTTCGCAGAGTATTTCAGGAAAAGTGGAGACGGAAGAAGGTTTTTTCATTGGTAATGTATTGGTTATCAATCTAAAAACCAATGAAAAAGTAAATACGGATGAAAATGGAAAGTTCACCATTTCGGCGAAGTTGCAGGATGAAATTCGTTTTGTAAAGAAAGGCTATGACCGAATTTCTCATATTGTGAAATCTACTGATTTTCAGGAAGAAAAATATTTTAGACTGCAAAAATCCACTGTGGCAATAGAAGAAGTGGTTATCAGCAGGCTGAAACTAACAGGAAATCTTGCCAAAGATTCTAAAAGTCTGGACAAGGAAGATGTCAATGCTAAAATTCAAAAATCGCTGGGAACAGAAACCATTGAAAAACAAGTGCGAAGCATTTCTGGTTCTGCGGGAATTAGTTTTAATATGGCATCACTGTTCGCAGGGAAGAAGAAAAAAGAGCAAAAACAGCGACTGGAAAAATATGAACAATTCCAGAATAACGCCACATGGATAAGCGAAAGAGTGGATTCGGAATATTTCGTCAGTAAGGGAATTCCAGAGATGAAAGTAGCAGAGTTTATTCAGTTTTCTCTGACACAAAAACCAGAAGTAGTGGGATACATCAAAACCAATAATTTTCCTAAAATAATGACAGCTTTAGACCAACTTATCCCTGTCTATCTCAAAAAAATAGAGAAAAAAACAACATAAATTTTTTTAAATTTAACTTTAAGGCTTTAATTTAATCTAAGTAATAAAATAGAATTTGAGTTCAAGTTCCATAACTGAAAATAGGAAAAACAATAAAGTTTAAATTTAAAAACGGAGAAACCACATAGATTTTATTTATGTGGTTTTTCATTTAAGAAAGTTTAAATTTGCAAAAATTTTAAAAACAAATGGCAAAAATTATACGAATTCATCCAGAAAATCCACAGGAAAGGCAGATAAATGAAGTGGTGGAAACCCTGAAAAAAGGCGGGCTGATAGTCTATCCATCGGACACGGTGTATGCTCTGGGATGTGATATCAATAACCTGAAAGCAATGGAAAAACTAGCCCAGCTGAAAGGAATAAAATTAGAAAAATCCCATTTTTCCATTATTTGTAATGACCTGAGCCACTTGTCAGAATTTACAAAACCGATAGAAACTTCCACATTCCGACTTTTGAAAAGCAAACTACCTGGGGCTTTTACCTTTATTTTAGAAGCGAATAAAAACTTGCCTTTGGCTTATAAAGGGCATAAAACCATAGGAATACGCGTTCCGAATCATCCTGTGCCACAGATGATTGTAGAAAGTCTCGGCAACCCGATAGCTTCCACCTCTATAAAAGATGATGATGAGGTGATAGAATATTCTACCGACCCAGAGCTCATCGCCGAAAAATACGATAAAAGCGTGGATATCGTGATAGATAGCGGCTGGGGCGAACTGGTTCCTTCCACGATAGTAGATGTGACACAGGGAATACCAGAAATTGTCCGACAGGGAAAAGGTGAATTATAGGAAAATAAAAAAACTCTCGTAAATGCGAGAGTTTTTTGTTTATTATAAAAATTCTATATCCTTAGAATGAGGAAGAATTCCTTTGACATCATAAACAACGCCGTTTTGGGATAGAAGTTTAGATAAGTCTAAATCCAAGAATTCTTTGTGAGCAACACCAAGAACTACCGCTTCGTATTTATCTGAAGGAAGTGTTTCTAGGCTTTCTATTCCGTATTCGTGTTTTACTTCGCTAGGATTAGCCCAAGGGTCGTAAGTGGTCACTTTAACACCAAAATCCTCCAAAGCAGAGATTACATCGATGATTTTAGTATTTCTGACATCAGGGCAGTTTTCTTTGAAAGTTACTCCCAGCATGAGTAATTTAGCTCCGTTGATTTGGATATTTTTCTTAATCATCGCTTTTACCACTTGCTCGGCAACATATTTTCCCATAGAATCATTCATTCTTCTTCCTGCCAAGATGATTTCTGGATGGTAGCCGTACTCCTGTGCTTTTTGAGCCAAATAATATGGGTCTACACCGATGCAGTGCCCGCCTACAAGACCTGGTTTGAAAGGAAGGAAATTCCATTTCGTTCCAGCAGCTTTCAGCACATCATGAGTGTTGATATCCATTAGGTTAAATATTTTAGCTAATTCATTCACGAAAGCAATGTTGATATCTCTTTGTGAGTTTTCAATCACTTTGGCAGCTTCCGCAACTTTGATAGTTGGCGCAAGGTGCGTACCTGCTGTAATCACAGAAGAGTATAAGTCATTCACCACTTTACCGATTTCTGGAGTAGAACCAGAAGTTACTTTTAGGATTTTCTCTACGGTGTGTTCTTTGTCTCCTGGGTTGATTCTTTCAGGAGAATAACCAGCGAAGAAATCCATATTGAATTTAAGTCCAGAAACTCTCTCTACCACAGGGATACAGTCTTCCTCAGTAGCACCAGGGTAAACCGTAGATTCGTAGATGACAATATCACCTTTTTTGATCACTTTCCCTACCGTTTCACTCGCTTTTACAAGTGGAGTAAGGTCTGGGCGATTGTTTCTGTCCACAGGCGTAGGCACGGTGATGATATATACATTGGCATTTTCTATATCTTTGAGGTCAGCAGAGCAGAAAAGTCCGTTGGTACCAGCATTGAAAGGGTTTTCTTTAACCAAGGCTGATTTTAGAAGTTCATCAGATACCTCCAAAGTTTCATCGTGCCCAGCATTTAGTTCTGTGATTCTTTTTTGGTTAATGTCAAAACCTACCACAGGAAATTTAGTGGCAAATAATCTTGCCAATGGCAGCCCTACATAACCAAGTCCAATAATTGCTATTTTTTTCATTTTTCAATAATTTTTTTTAGATCGTTATAGAATTCATTTCCAAATTCATTTGCTAAAATAGTTGTTCCATACTCATTCATATGTTCCTCATCATAGTACATGGTGATTCCATTTCTGAAGGGTAGTCCCTTCAATTTGTGATAATCCATTGATATCATAAATGCATTAGGGTTATTATCAATTATTTTTTTCACACCTTCAGGAATTTCTTGATAAGAAACATCATAATGATTGTCTTTATTTTTATTTATTTTGTATCCCCTGTTAATTCTTACAGGATTTTTATCTAATCTAGGGATAGGAGCTATAAAGATAAATTTCTTATCAGGATGGTTTTTTACAAGTTTTTCTATAGTTTCTTGTAGTGAAGTAATATTTTTACGATAAATAGAACCAATGATGACTATTTTACTGTTTTTCAATTCATTATTAGCTATTTTAACTATATTTTCATATAGATATCTAGTATATTTAGAAGAAAAATCTTTTTCTGAAATACCAGGGAAACTAGGGTAGGTGTCATTAGAAACTGTTCTAAAATTGAACCCATGTTCCTTGCCTACAAGTGCTAAGAAATTTTTATATACCAATGCATAACTATCTCCTAACAAAAGAATAGAATCATTTTTTTTATTCGTATCCCCCATAAATTCTACTCCTGTATAAAATCTTCCATGGGAATTTATACCTATTGTAGGAGTAGCATATTCTTGTGGAAAATTTATCATTTTTAGGTTTAGTTGTGGAGCATAAAATATTAATGAAGCTAATAATCCTGAAGGAACACACATTGAAAAAACAAATTTTTTAGCCTTTAATTTTCTAAAAGTGTTTTCTATAAAGGTGTAAGATAAATAAGCTAATAAATAAGTAGAAATTATGATAATAAACTGCTCCAAAGGCGTAAAGACATAGTTATCAATATTATGATAATATCTGATGAAAACCATTACTGGCCAATGCCACAAATATATAGAATAAGACAATTCACCTAAATGAACTAAGAATTTATTCGACAAAAATTTACTAACCAGCCCTTCTGTATCTATCAATAAAAAGGCAGCCCCCAAACAAGGTAAAAGTACCCACAGCCCAGGAAAATTGGTGTTTCCACTAAAAAAGACAGAAGAAACAAGAATAGTAATAACCGAAACAATGCTTATAATATCTCTTCCTCCTTTTGTGGCATTCTGTATTTTTTCTTGATTCATTACAAACAATGTTCCTATCAAAAACTCAGGAATCCTTGCAGGAAGAGAAAAATACATCATTTCTTTATTATGTAAATATGTACTATTTACAAAAGAATATCCTAATAGAACGATTGTAATTAAAAAAATCACATAATTAAGATATTTCTTATTTTTTATAAAAAATAGCAGTATAGGAAGCAGAAAGTAAAACTGCATTTCTATCGCAAGTGTCCATGTGTGTAGAAGAGGATTTTCTTGACTGGACATCCCAAAATAAGTATCTAATGTAGATAAATACTTATTAGAATAAAAAATAGATGACCAAAAAACACCATTTCTAACTCCTAAAATATCCGAAGGTAGATATAGCATAATAGCCCCTAAAAATGTAACTAAAAGAAAAATCACATAAGCTGGAAGTATACGCTTAAACCTACTAATATAGAAATCAACAAACTGAAATTTATTTTGCTCTTTTTTATGAAGAATGATTCCAGATATCAAATATCCAGAAATCACAAAGAAAACATCCACTCCCACAAAACCTCCTGATAGGAGATTTGGGTTCAAATGGAAGAAAAAGACTAATAGGACAGCCACTGCTCTAAGGCCTTGTATATCGTATCTATATTGCATTTTAGTTTAGATTTTCTTAATACTGATACTATTTATTGTAGACCTTAGATAGAAGATGTAGTGCAGTTGATAATTAATATTTTTTTATTTTCTAGTTTTTCTTTAAAATTCATTTTTTAGTTTTTTCATTATATAATATTATCTTTTAGACTTTGCAAAGATACAATACTTTATTAGTTAAGTTTATTTTACACCTTTAAAAATTCTATGATACAGATATCCCCATATAGTAGGGTGGTACCAGAGGATAGATTCTAGATTTCTTTCTTTTTGGGAAGATAGTGTTCCGTTGAAAAAGTTTTCTATCGCTTTGGTTAGCAGTTTGATGCCGCTAGCTAGCTGGATAAGAGGATATGTTGAGAAATCATCCTGCTCTGTGATTGTGATATTTTCTTGGTATATCACGCTTCCTGTGTCTATTCCTTTATCCACGAAATGTACCGTAACTCCGTTGTTTTCAGCATCATTATTTACCAATGCCCAATAGGCTCCATGAACGCCCCTATACTTAGGAGTGATACCCGCATGAGTATTGATAAAAGGGCATTCTACGGCAGAGAGCACTTTTTCGGATATGATTCTTGTCCCATTTACAATGACTAAATCAGGATTTATTTCCTTCAATAATTCTATAGTTTTTTTTGAATTTACAGATGAAACATTTATCGTTTTATCATTAGGGATTTCATCGGCATTCATATTGTTTGCCTTCATGATTTCATCTCTTCTTTTTTTGGATGTGCTGCCTAAAAATTTCCCGATAATCAGCTGGAATAAAATCTGTCCCACAACGGTAAAAATCCCCAATCTTTTTATCCTTCTTTTGATAAATTTTTTGGTGTTTTCTTTGTCTTCCACAATAATTTTTTCAATGCCGAATTGATTATTCAATGCATTGAAAACGATTTTTGAGGAATCACCCTTTCCCGCTAAAATAACGATTTTTTTACCCTTCATTTTTCATCTTTGCTGCCAAACTACTCATCGTGTAGCTTTGGAAGTTATACTTTTCATTTAAAAATTTATAATGTTGTAGGATTTTCTCTAAAAACTTAAAATTTTCCTCCATATTTGCCCCAAAATTATGAGGATGCCACCATAAATGGTAGGTTAGATTGTTTTTAGCAGCAAAGGTCATGCTTGCTTTTATTCTTCTTAGCCTTAAACTTTCCAAGAAACTCAGTTTCGGCGAAAATGGCCTCAAAAAACGACTTGATGGAATATTTACAGGAGTTTCTTTTTTTATGTAATCGTCTGAATAGCAGTTGTGTCCAGAAATATTGATGTAAGAATCCATCAGCCTGAAAGCTCGCCTAAATAGACTTTCGTTTTCACCGCTTTTGGCTTTATACAGCCAAGAGTGTTCATTTCCTCTGTAACAAGTAATTCCCAGCTCGGAGCATACTTGTAAGTATTTGTCATTGAACTGGTTTCGTGGGAAAATAAGCGATGTTATCTCTATTCCTTGTTCTTTTGCTACTTGCACTGCCATTTTAGTATCTTCTCTGAAAGATTCCAGCGTTTGTCCTTTTTCTAGACAATAGTAATGGGAAAAAGTGTGGGTACCGATTTCCTGCTCAGGATATTTTTTGATTTCATCAATGAGCAGTGGAGCAAAATGATATTTATCTTGGTTAAAATCACTGCCCAGACTCTCGAAATAAGCGTTTTCATAGGGCGAAAGCGATTTGTCTTCGTATTGAGGTTTGATGGAAGGTAAATTTGCCAATAACTCTTCTTTGGTCTTGAAAAAAAGAAAACCAACAGTAGAAAAAGTACCGCAAACGGCATATTTTCTAAATAATTCCAATGTTTGAGGAACTACTTGATGGACATTTAGAATGTTTTGTCCATAATCCTGAATGGTTCTTTTGTCCCGAACACCCCACATGAGCTCGAAATCCAAAGAAATTACAAATTTACCCGTTTTCATTTTTTAATTACTTTAAATTTTCCCAATACCAATCTACAGCTTCTTTTAGACCTTGCGCGAAGATGTGGCTCGGCTGGTAGCCTAGATTTTTTTGAGCTTTTTCTATACTCGCCAATGAGTGAGGAACATCTCCCTGTCTGTTTGGACCATGGAGAATTTCCACTTTTGCGATTTCGTTATCATAGGCAGAAAGGTATTCTTTCAGCAGTTCAGCCATTTCTTTGATGGTTGTTCTATCGCCCACGGCTGTGTTATATATTTGGTTTAGAGCCTCTTTTTTGTCAGTGATTAAGGCTAATAAATTCATCTGAACTACATTATCAATGTAAGTGAAATCCCTTGAATAAGTACCATCTCCGTTGATAGTCGGCGATTGGTGGTTGATTAGCTGGATTACGAATTTTGGAATTACCGCAGCGTAAGCGCCATTTGGGTCTTGTCTTCTTCCAAAAACATTAAAATATCTCAGTCCTATCGTATCAAAATTATAAACCCTTTTGAAAACATCAGCATAAAGCTCGTTCACATATTTCGTGATAGCATATGGAGAAAGTGGCTTTCCGATGATATCTTCTACTTTTGGTAAGGATGTAGAGTCGCCGTAAGTAGAGGAGCTGGCAGCATAAACAAGTCTTTTTACGCCTGCATCTCTAGCCGCTACGAGCATATTTAGGAAACCGCCCACATTCACATCATTACTCGTGATAGGGTCATTGATGGAACGAGGAACAGAGCCAAGAGCAGCCTCGTGCAGAACGAAATCTTGTCCGTCACAAGCTTTTTTACAAGTTTCTAAATCACGAATATCACCTTCAATCAAAGTGAATTTTTCATTTTTGAAAAAAGGCTCAATGTTATGTCTGTGTCCCGTAGCAAAGTTATCCAAAACTGTAACCACAGCTCCTAATTCTAGTAGTTTTTCCACTAAATTAGAACCGATGAAACCAGCGCCGCCAGTGACTAATATTTTTTTATTTTCTAGTTTTTCTTTGAAATTCATCTTTTAAGTTTTTTTATTATATGTAATATTTTCTTAGAATGTTACAAAGATACGATTCTTTATTGGTTAAGTTTCTTTCTTTGAAATAATTTTCTACATCAGGAATGTTTATTTCGTAGCCAGAACCTGCCTTTATGAGAATGAGCTGAGGTTCTATATATAGTTCTTTTTCAATGATTTCAAGAATCTCAATAATAGAATAATTGAAGGGATAAGCGATATTGACCACTTTATTAAAATTCTGATAATTGATAACTTGAAGAACTAAGTTTTTAATATCCTCAGTATCAATGATGTTTCGAGTTGCTTTTGTATGAACATTTATTTTTTGGTGGTTTCTGACAGAACGAACCAAATAGTTCATCAGCAGATTGGGATTTCCTCCTTTTCCAACGGCGTTGCTTAGCCTTAATATTAAATATTTTGGGCAGTTTTCAGCGATGATTTGTTCCATTCTTAGTTTATGCAGAACATACTGGCTGTCGGCCTTTGAGGAATCATAGATGCTGCAGGTGGAAAAATAGACAAAAAGTTTGTCAGGATTTTGTGTAAAAGTTTCCCTGATTAGGTCTTCTTCTCTCTGAAATTCAGATAGTTCTGTCTCTAAGGAATTAGAAACTCCAGATGCGAAAAAAATAATATCTTCTCGGTCTACATCGTAGAATAGAGAAGCGATAAGTCCATTTCCTACAATCATTTTTTGGTGTTTATTTTTTTATTGTAATTAGATTTTAATAATTCTGAAAGACTAGTTTTACTTAGAAATTCAGAAAAAGCCTGTCCTCCTTTGTCTGAGGTGTGTGCTATATCAGCAAAATAGTCTTGCTCTTTACCACCCCATTTTTGGCTAAAATTAAAATCAGAAATATCTATGAAATCTATATTTGAGTAGTTTTTGTAATAAAATTCTAGAAACTCTTTCCTATTGTATTTTGGATAATTTTTGTCATATATATATTTGGGTAAATTCACAAAAACCAGGTGAATATTTTGCTCTTTACATAGTTTGACTATTTTATCCAAATATTTAGTTTGATAAATGGGAATATGGGTTTCTTCTTTTGGTTTGTAATAATTTTCATCATAATTTTTTATATTCGCAGTGTATCCCCCAAAGCTTATGGTATCATTTTTTAATAAATGAAAACCTTCTTTTCCTAATCCTATCCAAGATTTTATGTAAATGCTGGGATTAGCAAAAAATAAGTCTTTCTGTCCTTCAGCATCTACTAAAGGAAGATACCTCTCTCGCCACTCTGAACTAGCAGATTCAAATTCATTATTGATGAGATTAGAAGGTGAAAAGTTGATAAGAATGGTATCTACTTTTTGTGTTTTCATAAGTTGTTTCAACTTGAAATAGGTGAAAAGATAAGCTTCTCCTCCCTGTGAGTAGTTTTCGTATCGAGTTGCTATTTTGGGATTTATCGTAGCTTTTCCAGTTGAATCTCCTAAAAAAGGAATTCTGTTGGTCTGAGGTGTTTTGAACATAAAACAGTAAAAAACTATAGATAAAACCAAAATAATGGCAACAGCTCCTGCAAACAAAAGTAGATTATGAACGAATTTTTTCATCTTTTAAAATTGGAAATATATAAATTCAGCTTCCTTTCCATGGAACCAAATAATCAGTAAAGTTAGGAAAATATAAATCATCCAGCGGAATGGCCTTTTTACCTTATCCTCGAATCTTAGAGGGGAAAGTCGGTCTCTCATCAGCCATTCGAAAACGAACATAATGGCGATAAAGAAAAGCAGACTCAAATCTCCTCCCATCAATTTCAAAGGATATCCGATGCCTATATGCATGGTCGTGAACATTTTCTTGATGAAAGAAAAAGCATCAGAAATACTTTCAGCACGGAAGAAAATCCAGCAAAAAGTAGCCAGACCGAATGTCAGCACCACTTGGAAAAACTCTTTTAAAGAAGGAAGTATTTTGCCTTGTGCTACGATGTCAAGATTGTTTCTATTGGTTTTCATAACGATAGAAGGCATTATGAATAAAGCATTTAGGAATCCCCAAAAAATGAAAGTCCAGTTTGCTCCATGCCAAAAACCACTCACTAGGAAAATGATAAAGGTGTTACGAATTCGCATCCAGTTACCTCCTCTGCTTCCGCCTAGAGGGATGTAGAGATAATCTTTGAACCAAGTAGAAAGAGAAATGTGCCACCTTCTCCAAAATTCTGCAATATCCCTTGAGAAATATGGATAATTGAAATTTCTTAATAATTCGATGCCGAAAAGCCTTGCCGAACCTAATGCAATGTCGCTATAACCAGAAAAATCACAATAAATCTGAATAGCAAATAAAAACGCCCCAAAAGCTAGTGTGGTTCCTGTATATTCGGCGTTTGCATAATCATTAAAAATTATGTTAGTATAGTGGGCGCAGTTGTCTGCGATGACCACCTTTTTAAATAATCCCCAAAGGATTTGTCGCATCCCATCCACGGCTTTGTGGTAGTTAAACTCTCTGTTTACCTTTAATTGAGGAAGTAAATGCGTAGCTCTTTCTATAGGACCAGCCACTAAAAGAGGGAAAAAACTTACAAACAAGGCGTAGATAACAGGGTCTTTTTCAGGCTCTATTTTTCTGTTGTAAATATCTACTACATAGGACAATCCGTGGAATGTGTAAAATGAAATACCCACAGGAAGCAGTATTTCCAAAGTCCAAGGATTTACTTTAATTCCTAAACTGTTCATAAGTTCTGCAAATGAGCCTACAAAGAAATTATAATACTTGAAAAATCCTAAGAAAGAAAGATTTATCAAAATACTAAGCCAAAACCAAAATCTTCGGGTATTTTTATCTTCGGTTTTTGCAATCTGCAGTCCTGAAAAATAATCTAAAAATGTAGAAAATAACAATAAAAACGAAAATCTCCAGTCCCAGCAGGAATAGAAGTAATAGCTAGATACTAGAAGTAAAATGTTCTGCCACTTAAGTCGTTTGTTTAATATCCAATAAAGGGAAAAAACGATAGGTAAAAATACCGCAAAACTAATAGAGTTAAAGAGCATATTTTAGATTTTTATGTTATAATATTCGGCTACACTTTTATGCCCGATATGCAAAATTATTTCATCACCGATGCCTTCTTGGTTTCCACAAACACACCACTCGGTAGGTAGGTGGTAGGGAGCATATTTTGTGTCATGAGCGGCAAGCCACATGATACGAGAGTTGCGGGAAGGGTCTTTTAGTAGGATATCACAGCAGTTTTGATAATATTTTTCTGCTAATTCATGTCCTTTCCAAAGGGTCATCGGGCTTTGATTATAAGAATGCCCACAGCCGTTGCTCATGTCTGTGATAGGCTTGGTATCGAGTGACATTTCCATATCTTTTTTGACAAGATTTCTAGGGGTAGGAGCAGCACAAGAACCAAATAATTCTGTAAGATATATCAGTCTATATATTTCTTCTGAAAAAATGAACATATCAGAATCTATCAGGCACTTGAAATCTGCTGTGGATTCCAGTAGGGATTTGTATTTATAGTAGCCCGTTACTCTATACATGTATCTCGGGTGGTCTTTATCTAAACCTTCTGGGTGAGCCACTTTTTTTAAGTTTACACCTTCTACATTTAAATCAAAATCCGAATACACTGTATATGTAGCGTTTGGAAAATATTTTTTTAGTGAAGATAATGACGGCTCCAGTCTGTCCTGATTGCTCAGTTGATTCCCGCCTGCATTTGTACGGTTTTCTCCAAATTCACAGAAACAAAACTCTATTGAGATATTTCTGAGATAATCTTTGAGCTTTTCATCTTCTATGATGAAAGGCTTTAGATTTTTATAATTTTGTTCTGGAAATGAGGATTTTATCTTGTTGGGAATAGCTTTTTTCTTTCCCAAAAGAACAGAAACAGCCTCTTGTATTCTATGTGTCAATCTGTTAAGCATTACCAAATAATTTTTTGATTTTATTTCTTGCAGGTATTTCTATATACTTATAGGAAAAATGAGAAGCTATCATGACCACTACAAATGATAAACAAAAGAATACTGCATGACTTTTTATACCTGCCGCACTAAGGATTTTAGTTAATATTAATCCAATAGGTATTTGTATAAGATAAAGAGCAAAACTGATTTCTCCTAAATAGATGAGGTGTTTATTGTTGAAAATCTTCGTTATCCTGCCAGTATTTAAAGTAATTAATAATATCAATCCTCCAAATGTTATTGAATGAAAACCATTATGAATAAATAGATTTCTAGTAAGATAGATAAGAAGTATAGTTGTCAAAGTCACTATGATTATTGGTATATCATAGTTTCCAGCTTTAAAATTGAATAATTGTATATTTTGAAATATCAATCCAAAAAGTATCCCTACAAGAAAAGAGTTGAGATGTAGAAAAGGATTGTATTTCAAAAAATATCTATCCAGAGAGTTGTGTCCTCCATAATATTCCGAAAAATAGAAGATATTCATGCCTATCTGACATATTAGCCAAAAAGATAATGTGAATATCGCGATATATTTAAACTTCCATTTTTTGATAATATAATTGAAAATAAAAGGAAATAACAGATAAAAAAACATTTCTACAGATATAGACCATGATGGGACATTGTAGGAAAGGCTAGTTTGCGGTATCCATGCATGGATTAAAAAGGCATTTATAAGCATTGAAGGAATATCAAATTTTACATATTCCAAATAGTTTATATATTTGAAAATATTAGTAGCTATAGCAAGAAGTAATGTCATTATGTGCAGTGGATATATTCTTGCAAGCCTATTTATATAATATTCTTTTGGAGAAATATGTTCCTTTTTCCCATAAGCCAAAATCATCACAAAGCCAGACAATACATAAAAATAACTAACTCCTAAGTTAAGATGCTCACTATTTTCTATTTCTCCAAAGTGATAAACAAATAATAAAAAAGCTGCAATAAATCTCGTAAATGTAAGTTGAGAAGTGGTCATTGTGTTAATTTTCGCTATGCAAATTTAACAATTCATTTAATATTGACAAAGCCCATATTTAGGCGCATAGGCTTTTAATTATTATATTTGCACAAAAGACATAATAATATGCGTGTTTTTCCCATTGTTTTTACTTGTGATGATAAGTATTTCAAATACACAGATGTAGTAATTACTTCTATATTAAGTAATCAGAATAGAAATGTTCATTATAAAATACATATTCTTACAGAGTTTATAAGCGAAGAAAATAAACAAAAAGCGATATCTCAGCTTAAACCACATAAAAATTTTAGTATCACATTTCATGAACTTGGGAATATAGATAAAAGTAGTTTTTATCTCAATTCTTACATGTCTGTGAGCACCTATTATCGTTTTTATTTATCAGAGATTTTCATGAATTATGACAGAATTCTCTATTTGGATAGTGATTTGATAGTCAATGCTGACATTTCTGCATACATTGATATGGATTTTGAGGATAAATTAGCTATTTGCAGCAGTAGTCCATTCATTAAAAATAAAATTCTTCAGAGGGATGCTCCAGATTATCCTATAAGTTATTTCACTGAAGTTCTAAAAATGCCTAATCCAGAGGAATATTTCAATGCAGGAGTGGTGCTTTACAATTTAAAGAAAATGCGGGAAATGGACATTCAGCAAAAACTTTTTGATGCGCTGAAAGAAATTCCAGAACCGAAACTGCAAGACCAAGATATCTTAAACTCCGTATTTTCACGAAATGGAGGAGTAAAACTGATATCAAATTTTTATAATAATACAGCCACGATAAGAATTACGCCTAATCGGTTACTTTTGGAAAGATTAAAGAAAAAAGTAGGAATTAAGGCCAATCATTGGTTCTATATTTACCATTATGTAGGAAAAGTCAAGCCATGGCAACGAGATGGTGTAGACAGTGGGCTTTTCTTCCAATATGCATACAAATCACCATTTTTTGATGATATTATAGAAGCCAATCAATTGGATAAACAAGAATTAATCAAAAAATATAGATTAAACTGGTTGTAGAAAGAGGGTAGAGGTGTATTACAATTCCTGTAATTCCACCATTTTTTTGAATTTTTCTGAGCTTTTTACTAAGCTGTCAAAATCACCAGAAGCTATGATTTTACCCTTATCCAAAAGATAAATCATATCCACATTTTTTATCGTAGAAAGCCTATGGGCAATGATGATAAGGGTAGTCTGTCCTTGTAGCAGATCTATGTTGTTTTTGATGTGTCTTTCGGTTTCTGTATCCAATGCAGAAGTTGCCTCATCTAGTATGAGCAGTTCAGCATCTTTATAAAGTTCCCTTGCGATAGAAATTCTTTGTTTCTGCCCGCCAGAAATTAGGATTCCGTTATTCCCAAGCTGGGTGTTTTCTTTTTCTGGAAGTTCATTAACAAATTCAGATAAAGAAACTTTTTCAATAGTTTGTCTGAATTTTTCCTTGTTTTCTTCAGATTTTCCTTGCCAAAAAGTGATATTATTAAAGATAGAATCATTGAATATCACAGCCTCTTGTGTGATGTAGCCGAGATGATTTCGGAAAGAATTAAGATTAGTTTTATATAGAGATTTTCCTTCAATGATTATTTCCCCATCATCAGGAGCCTGAAGCCCTGATATAATATTAGCAAGAGTCGTTTTTCCAGCTCCACTTTCTCCAACGAAGGCCACAGAAGAATTTTTCTTTATAGAAAAACTTATGTTATCAATAGCTTTTTTCCCTCTAAATGACAATGAAATATTTTTAATATTGATGTCATCAATGTGTTCAATCTTTTCTTGATAGTGAAGAGGTTCTTTATAATGTTTAAAATCAGATAATAAAGTCTCGAAAGAGTCAATTCCGGAAGAGTTGGATAAAAATGTATTCCAAGAATTCTGCATACTCACCAAATGTCCTAACGCTCTGTAAAACAGAAGTAAACTCAAAAGAATAGAAGAAAAAGATTCCCCTAAATAAGATGTCTGTACGATAATTACTCCCGTGATGATGACAATCGTAAAAGGCTCTCTGAGGCTTTCTCCAATGGATGAGATTTTGCCCACACCTAGATTGATTTTTTCTTGTTCGCCTATGTTATCCACTAGTTTTTTTGAAAATAACCGATAGTGGTTTGTCGCCTTTAAATATTTGAAATTATGAAGAATTTGTATCAAAACAGCATTGAAACTATTTCCTTTACTAGAAAGCAGTGTGGCTTTTTCCTTGGTGTAGCTGTTGATGTATTTATAAAACAAATTAGACAACGAACCTCCAATCGCCACCAAAATAGCAAACTGCCAATTAGCAATAAAAGCAAGGAAAATATAAGTGGCAAGCATGATAATATGCTGTAAATAAACGAAGAAACTCATCAGTGCTCCGATTACTTTTCCCAATTCACCGACCATTGTGTTTTGGATACGCCCAGATTCTAATTTTGTAAATCCAGAATAAGAAAGTTCATTAAGGTTTTCTATCAAGTTGAGCCTCAGTAGACTTACAGATTTTACTCTTATTTTTATAAAATAAACACTTCTCAGATAGTAGAAAACACCCTTTATCGAGAAAACGATAACCATAAATAACAAGGCATTTACAAGATTTACATTTACACCAACGAAATCAAATAAATTGACAATGAAATTTATAACATCTGAGTTTTCGTCTCCTGTATTAGTGTTTATTCCAGATGCAATGCCCAGTAATGGAATGAACATAGCAAGTCCCAAACCATCCAATAAACCCACCAATAAGTTTACCAAAATATAGCCATACATGTGCCATCCTGCAATGTTTTTGAAATAAGAAAAATATTTTAGTAAAGAGGTATTTTTGCTGTTCATATATTTATTTTTGCGGTGCAATAATCACAAAATTTCATGATTTTTAAAATGAAAAAATATGATTGCATTTCGCAGGGCAAATTTAAAGAAAATTATCCGAATTATCCGTAAAAATCTTATGCTCAACTTTTTCCTGCTGCTGGATGATTTTTTCTTGTATTTGTTTTAAGAAAGTTTGGTATTTAGCGCTGTTTTTGTCCTTTGGACGATGCTCTAGAGCTTGTTTTATTTTAAGGTTCTCATTGGAAAATCTATCGGCTTCATCAGAAAAATAAGCCTTTTTAAATTTTTCCCAAATATACTGAACGGCCTGTTCGCTCGGATGGATGAGGTCTTCCTTGTAGAATCTGTAATCGCGCAGGTCATCCATAACTATTTCATATACAGGAATATAATGGTAGTTTTCGTGCTGTTCCACAACTTCATGAATTGCACAGAGCAGTTTGGCTTTATTTAGATTATTTTCGCTAAAACCATCTTTGGTGTGGCGGACAGGGCTTAGTGTAAAAAGAAACTGCGCCTCTTTTGGGCAGATTTTTTTTAGAATATGGCAGGTTTCAGCTATTGAATTTACCAATTCTTCGTGGGTTAGAAGGCGTTTATTAAAGTTTGTTTGTGGAATTTTGTGACAATTTGCTACAAAAATATTTTTGGCTAAATGTTCATAAACAAAAGCCGTTCCATAGGTGATAATCACCCAGTTACTTCGTTTTAGAAATTTGTGCGCAAGGTTTATTTTCTCATTGATTTTTCTGAGGGTATCTTTCTGATTTTCAGAATTAAATGAGGTGTGATGATTAAAACTTAAGTATTCACCTTGATGAAAATCTAAATCTTCTTCTGTGTAAATTTTATTTTCAAAAATTTCCTGAATACTGTTTTTCACAGCCCAAGGATTGAAGAGGGTTCCAAAAGGATTGTTCAGCGTTTGTAACTGGCTGTCTGCTAGTTTTACAGAGATTTCTGTTGCAAAACATGACCCTATCGAAAACAAAGAATCCGAAATTTGAATTTTTTTTTCCGAAATCGGAATTTCTACTTCGGTACGAAATTTCATAAACAAGATTTAAAAATTTCTTTTTAGTAAATAATCTGCCAGAGCCAAGAAAGCCTCCTTTTTCTCTGCATTTAGACTAGTTTGGTTTAGGTATTTTTGAGCTTTATCGTGGTGTTCTTGCACGAGTTTTAATGTGATTTCATCCGCTTTTGTGTCTAGGAAAAGTTTAGAAACAGCATCTATTTTCTCTTGGCTTTCATCTTTTTGGGAATACCAGTTTTGGAGTTCCTTTTTTTGTTTTTCATCCGCTTTTTCTAGTGCATTGAGGTATAAAACGGTCTTCTTATTTTCACAGATGTCACCCGCTTGTTTTTTTCCGAAATCTCCTTGATTTCCAAATACATCCAGATAATCATCCATCATCTGAAATGCTATTCCGAGGTGAATCCCAAACTGATAGAGAGCCTCGGCATCCTGCTCTGGACATTTAGCAATGAAAGCGCCTATTTTTAGCGCTGTAGCACTCAGCACGCCAGTTTTATAAGTAATCATCTGGATATACTCATCAAAACTTACATCATCTCTTTTTTCAAAATTCATGTCCATTTGCTGTCCCTCACATATTTTCGCTCCTGTATCGGAAAATAGGTGAATACATTTTTTAAACAAAATAGGGTCTAAATCCTCGAAAAACTGATAAGATTTGATAAGCAGGGCATCACCAGAGAGTATGCCCGTGTTGATACCTTCTAAAGCGTGGATGGTAGGTTTTCCTCTTCTCAGAGGTGCATCATCCATTATATCATCATGAATCAGCGTGAAATTATGAAAAAGCTCTATTGCAAGAGCTGGTTTTATTGCGGTGTTTATATCTCCTCCAAATGCATCCGCTGCCATCAGTGTAAGCATAGGGCGGAGGCGTTTTCCTCCATTTGCTATGATGTAGTTGATGGGCTGATACAGCTCAAAGGGAGCTTCTTCGAATTTGTATTTTTCTATACTTTCAGAAATTAAATTGATGTATTTTTCAGCAAAATGCATGATGAAATTGTTTTCAGCAAATTTAAATTTTTAAAATGAAAATTAGCCAAAAAAACACCAATTTTTCTGATAAATTGGTGGTCTAATTCTTTTACCTTTTGGGAAAATTTTAGAACATATTTACGATGATGTAGGTGATTCCAGCTACGATCGCACTGATAGGAATTGTCAGAACCCAAGCCCATAGAAGACTTACAGTAATACCCCATCTTACAGCAGAAATCCTTTTAGTAAGACCAACACCTATGATGGAACCTGTGATAGTGTGGGTAGTAGAAACAGGAACTCCTAGGTGGTCAGTGATGAAAAGAGTCACAGCACCAGCAGATTCTGCGCTTACCCCTTCTAATGAAGTTACTTTCGTGATTTTAGTTCCCATCGTTTTTACGATTTTCCAGCCGCCACTCATCGTTCCTAAACCGATAGCAATATGCGCTGCCAAAGGAACCCACATGAAATGTTCAGTAAAGTATTTAAATCTATCAGGAGCATTGATGTAGTCAGGGTCTCCTATACTTACATAGTGATAAATAACCGCTGCACCGATGATTCCCATGATTTTCTGAGCATCATTCAGACCGTGTCCAAGACTAAATAGAGCAGAAGAAACCAGCTGTAGTCTTTTGAATGCTGTTTCAGCTTTATGAGGGTTTGATTTTTTACAAATATTTACGATGATAAGCGTGATAATTACAGAAACAAACATCCCTATGAAAGGCGCTAGGAAAATGAATAAGAATATCGGGATGACTTTGTCATATTTTACCACATCTTGTGTGAATAGTTTTTCAAAAGATAATTTGATAAGTTCAAAAAACGAAGCGTTTTCATTTAAATCTCTAAATTCAATGTAATTTCCATGAAGAGCGTGCATCAGTGCCGCGCCAAGGAATCCACCAATAAGCGTATGTGACGAAGAGGATGGAATGCCAAGCCACCAAGTCAGTAAATTCCACGCAATAGCCGCGACAAGTCCAGAGACAATAACTTCAAGGTTAATAAAATCCTCACTTACCGTTTTAGCAATGGTATTTCCAATGTTAAAAGACTGTGTGATATAAGCAGCAATGAAAAAAGCTGCAAAATTCCAAAAAGCCGCCCACAAAACCGCTTGAAAAGGCGTGAGAACCTTCGTGGAAACGATGGTAGCAATGGAGTTAGCCGCATCATGAAATCCATTGATATAGTCAAAAACAAGGGCTAGTCCAATGATTGCTATGAGAAGTACAGGAAGTTCCATACTTTGTTTTTTAGTTAGAGTTAGAAATTAAGCGTATTTGATGATGATGCTGCTCATTACACCAGCTACTTCTTCCGCCTTATCAGTTACCTCTTCTAGGTAGTTTAGCACCTGCTGTACTTTGATGATGGTAATAGGGTCATTGGTTTCAAATAGCTTGATAAGAGCCGAACTTTGCACATCATCAGCAATATTTTCTATACTATTGATTTTGATGCATGATTCTTTCACAGCATCCAAATCTTTAAAATCTTTAAGGTTAAGGATAGCATTCTGAATTTCTATACATGCCTTTTGGATAAGAAGGGAAAACTCTTGGTAAGCCTTAGTTTCAGGGCTTTTGAATAGAAAAATATATCTAGTAGAAGCGTAGATATAGTCCGCTACATCATCCAGAGATGTCGCTAAAGATTGTATATCCTCTCTATCAAAAGGAGTGATGAAATTCTTACCCAGCTCCATGTAGATTTGGTGCGTAAGGTCATCATTTTGATGTTCAAAATCGTGAATTTTCTTTAAGAAAGATTCATCATTTGCATCAAAATTCTGAATTCCATTATGAAAATACTCAGACATTTCCACTAGATTAGCCGCCACTTTTTCGAATAAAGTGAAAAAAACTGTGTCTTTCGGTTGAAATGCCTTAAAAATATTACCAATTCCCATGAGTTCTAATGTATAAATTTTTCGGTTACAAATATAAACTTAATTTTACTTTTACAAAATAAAAAACCTATAAATGCACTAATCTAAAATACATTTATAGGGAATTATTTAGTTCGCTACTTCTGCGCGCATTTCTTTTCCTTTGAATTTCATCGCAGCAATGTTATTGAGGATATCTTTTTCAAAAGATTTTTCCACCTCAAAGAAAGAGAACTTCTCTAAAACTTCTATATCGCCGATATCTGCTCGTTTTTTAGATTTTTTGGTAGCTTGGTTGATGATGTCCAGAACATCAGTTTTCTTTAATTTGTCTCTTTTTCCTAAATTAAAGAAAAATCTTACCATATTTTCATTGTTTTTTCTAGACTTTCTGCCGCCTTTATCTCTATCTCGGTCTCTTCCTCGTCTGTCTCTTCTGCTTTCTTTGGTTTCGGATTCCGCTTTTAGTTTTTGAGCTGCTAAATCATTGTTATTCTTATAATAAAGAGCCAAATCTTTCAGCTGGAATTGAAGTAATTGGTGTACCAATTCTTCTTTAGAGAAATTAGAAAGGTCTGGGATAAGGCTGTTATCAAAGTCAAAGAAATCCTCGTGTTCCGTGAAAAGCTGCTCGAAAACTCCTGCTACTTGGGCTTTTATGATGTCTTCTCCTTTTGGAATTTGTTTTTCTACAATTTCTATTTTCGTTTGACTTTTGATTTGGTTTAGTTTTCTGGTTTCTTCTGGTTTTATCAAAGCCATAGAGATACCATCTTTCCCAGCACGCCCTGTTCTTCCGCTTCTATGTACGAAAACTTCTGGGTCGTCAGGTAACGAGTAGTGGATTACATGGGTAAGGCTGTTCACATCAAGCCCTCTGGCAGCAACATCTGTAGCAACCAGAATATCAATGTTTTTCAGTCTGAATTTCTTCATTACCGTGTCTCTCTGTGCTTGTGAGAGGTCACCATGAAGGGCGTCAGCAGCGTAGCCGTTCTGCATTAGGAAATCAGCTACATCCTGAGTTTCCATTTTAGTTCGGCAGAAAATGATAGAATATTGATTTGGATTCGCATCTATCAGCCTTTTTAGGGCTTCTTTTTTCTGACGGTAGTTTACCACATAATATTCGTGTTTTATGTTTTTCTTAACCGCGTTGATAGAGCCCACTGAAATACGATGAGGATTAGTAAGATAATTTTTAGAAATTCTCTCTACTTCCTTGTTCATCGTAGCAGAAAATAGTAATGTTTGTTTGGTTTCAGGAGTTTCAGAAAGAATAGTTTCTAAGTCATCCTTGAAGCCCATAGACAGCATTTCATCAGCTTCATCAAGCACCAGCCAATGGATTTGAGAGAAGTCTAGAGCTTTTCTATTGATTAAATCAATAACTCTCCCAGGCGTTCCCACGATGATTTGAGGTTTTTCTCTCAAATTTCTGATTTGGTCTGTGATGCTGCTTCCACCATATACTGCTGTAGTTTTCACATTTGGCAAATATTTGGTGTAGTTTTTAATGTCTTTGGCAATTTGTAATGCCAATTCCCTTGTTGGGGCCAATACCAAAAGCTGTATTTTACGGCTGGTATCATCTATCATATCCAAAATAGGTAAAGAAAACGCCGCTGTTTTCCCCGTTCCCGTCTGTGCCAGAGCAATAAGGTCTCTGATGTCCGATAAAATGAAAGGAATGGTCTGTTTTTGGATCTCCGTAGGGCTTTCATAGCCTAATTCGCCAACTGCCTTGATGATTTCAGGACTTAAATTGGACTCGCTAAATAAATTCATTAAGTTTTTTAAAATTTCGGCAAAGATACATTTTTTATTTTTAATGATAAAAATCACATAATGAAATGAAAGCACCAAAAGTTTTTGGCATTAAATTTTCATTTTTGAAAACAAATTTGATGAAATGAAAAAATATTTATTATTAGCCTTTTTAGGTTTATGTTCGGTTGTTTATGCGCAAGATATTAGGGTAACGAAATTTAGAAACGAAGTAAATGTAAGTAGGAGAAATCCCACTGATAGAGGTGTTTTCCGTAATAGAAATATGTATGGAGATGGCAGACAGGCGCAGCTGTGGCTTAGGGTTTTCGCTGAAGGGCGATTTCGGGTAGAAGTAGGAGGACAGATGATGGAAAATTCTACAGGAAGGTATCGCTTCTTTGATTTGAATAGAGGAATACAGATGCTGTCAATTTATGAAAAAGGAAATATCTTGGTGTACAGAACGCAGGTGGAATTGAGAGAAAATACAAGGCTGTTGCTAGATTTTGACGGCTATGACCTTTATCTTTTTAGTGAAGAAAATATTGATGATAATGGAATTCAAGTTTTTCCAAATATTGGTGGATATAAACCAATGATGAGCAATGAAGAGTTTGGACAGTTTTATAGAAGTTATGCAGGAAAGCCTTTTGATAAAGATAAAATGGAAACTTTCTATGTCGCACAAAAAGGAATGAATTTTACCACTCAGCAGATAGTTCAAATGGTGAAAGCGCTTTCCTTTGATGATAATCGTTTAGAGCTGGCAAAAACAGCATATGACAACTGTGTAGACCGAGAAAATTATTATAAAGTGGTGGATGCTATGACTTATAGTTCTACCAAGGAAAAACTGAGAGAATATATTCTGAAAAGATAAAAATTAGAGAATATTTCTAAGAATCCAAAAAGAAATAACAATAAATAAGACAATGTAAGTGGCATGAAGACCAAAAAGCCTTCTTCGCCATTTTAGAAAAGCAGGATTTTGTTTGTCTTTGTAGATATTAAATAAAAATCCAGTGATGATGTAGGGAATAGACACTACCAGAAGCATGTTTTCTCTGAAAGCCTCGCCAATATTTAGGTTTAATAAATGATGGACAGCTCTCTGAGAACCACATCCTGCGCAGTCATACCCAGTAGCCACTTTGAATGGGCATTTTGGGAAAAATACACTATCTAATGGGTTGTAGGTCTTGTATACTAAAATAAGTATAAAAATAAACAAAAGACCTACAATCCATTTAGTAATAGTTTTAAGATGCCATTCCACTTATAACAGCAAGTAATATAAATAGGAAATATAATACAATAACAGCTAATCCAGCAAATAGGCCATACATTGTCCATTTTTTAGCGTCAGCTGCAGCCTTGTTAGCTCCTGCAATGTCTCCTGCTAGGAACAATCCTTCTACTTTAGAAGCATTGATAATTCCAGCAATCCCAAGTGGTAAACAACAAAATAAAGTAACTAAAATAGATTCTACCAGCCAGTTTTTAGGTGGCGTGTTAAATTCTGTAGGGTTTTGATAATTTGTAGGTTCCATATAATTTATAGTGTATTTATTGCCGGCAAATATAATCTTTTACGATTAGATAAAAAATAAAATTATATTTTTATTTATAATGATAAAAAATCCCAAAATCGGAAGGCGTCCAGAGTGCTGCCTTTTGTCCAGCGGTTTTTAGTCCGTTATTCGCCCAAGTGTTGCAGGTCTGCATGAAATTATAGCTTTCTTTGGCGTCGTAGAAGGCATCATTTTTTCCATAAACGGCATCGGTTTTTATTAAAATAAAATTCCCGTTTTCATCTTGTTTGAACTGGTTTTTAATGAATTTTACCAAATCGTTGTACTGCTTTTCGGTCAGCATTATTTTCTTGCAGTCATCATTTTCCTGCATTTTTTCGTAGAAAGTGCAGTGCATAGCAGATTCGCTCATCCAAAAAGCGGCTTTTATCGCTGTGGAAATCTTTAAATCAGCCCAAGTGGGCGTATCCAGATAAAATCCCTTGTCCCCCCAGCCAATGCCCACATAGGTGAAATCAGTTCTTTTGGAAAGTGTATTTTCAAAAGGTATCTGCTGGCTCCAGTCCACGACTTCCGTTTTGATGGGAACCACTAAATCCGTATGCATCCCATTGGTATAGATATACATAGGAATGGTTTTTGGGTCGGAGGTTTTCTCGGCAGGAACTTTTATCAAAGGTAGCACAAGCCCCAAAACAATATACAATCCCACTATCCCCAGCAGAACACCGATGGTTTTTAAAATGAAAACAAACGCCTTTTTCATCAAAAGTTTTTTTAGAGGATTACTCCAGATTTCCCATGATTTCTTCCCATTCTTTCATGATTTCTGCCAGCTCTTCTTTCAGTTGGTTGTATTTTTTCAGTTCTTCATCAGTTGGATTAGTTTTACTGAAAATTTCTTCTAAACCAGCGATTTCTGCTTCATAATCGGCAATTTTCTCTTCTGTTTTTTTGAGTTTATTTTGCAGGTTTTTCTGTTCTTTGCTGATGAAAGTGTTTTTTGCAGGTTCAGCTTTTACAGGCTCGGCTTTTTCTTTTATTTCAGGCTTTTCGCTTAGTTTCGCTTTTTCTATGGAAACTTCGCGGATGCTTTCTTTTTGGCGGTAATCTAGATATTCATCAATATTACCCAAAAACTCTTTCATCTGCCCATCTCGGAATTCAAAAATTTTGTCGCAGAGCCCTTGCAGGAATTCTCGGTCGTGAGAAATCACGATGAGTGTTCCTTCAAAGTTTTGAAGAGCCAGTTTGATAATTTCTTTGGACTGGATATCCAAGTGGTTGGTCGGCTCGTCCATGATGAGCGTATTAAAAGGGCGAAGAAGCAGTTTACACAGCGCGAGTCGGTTTCTTTCTCCCCCAGAAAGCACTTTGGTCTTTTTGCTTACGGCATCCCCTTGGAAAAGGAAGCTTCCCAGAAGGTCTCTTACGCGCGGGCGGGTCTCTTCCGTAGCGGCATCTTCGGCTTCTTGGAGAACGGTTTTATTAGGGTCAAGAACTTCTTCTTGGTTTTGAGCAAAATACCCAATATTTACATTGTGCCCGAGAGTCCAGCTTCCTGTGTAATCTTTGGTTACGCCTGCAAGTATCTTTGCGAGGGTGGTTTTTCCTTGTCCGTTTTGTCCCAAAAGGGCGATTTTTTCTCCTCTTTGAACGAAGAAATTCACATGGTCAAAAACCTGCTTATCGCCGTAGGCTTTTCCTAAATTTTCAGCTTCGAAGATGACTTTCCCAGGCGTGATGCTCGGCTGGAAACGAATATTGAATTTAGAAACATCCTCATTGTCTATTTCTATTCGCTCTATTTTTTCTAATTTTTTAATCAAAGACTGAGCAAAACTTGCTTTTGTAGCCGAAGCTCGGAAGCGATTGATATTGTCCTCCATTTGTTTGATTTCGGCATCTTGGTTTTTCTTCGCCTGCTCTAGTTTTTCTCTTCGTTCCTTGTTTAGTTCAAGGTATTTAGTGTAGTTGGCTTTATAATCGTCAATTTTTTTATTATTAATGTCAAAAGTTCGGTTGCAGACAGCGGTCATGAACTGCTTGTCGTGGCTCACGAGAACGATAGCGCCAGGGTAGTCTTTCAAAAAGTTTTCTAGCCAAATGATAGATTCCATATCGAGGTGGTTGGTAGGCTCGTCCAGCAGCATCAAATCATTTTTTTGAAGGAGAAGTTTGGCTAATTCTATTCTCATTCGCCAGCCACCAGAGAATTCATCAGTGATTTTATTAAAATCCTCCGCCTTGAAGCCCAGCCCGAGCAGCACCTTTTCTACATCTCCTTCTAGGTTGTAGGCATCGTGGTGGTGCAGAAGGTCGTTTAGCTCCGTCATTCTCTCGATGAGGTCATGGTAGGCTTGGCTCTCGTAATCCGTGCGGGTAGCGAGCTGATGATTAACCTCGTCCAGCTCTGCTTTCATGGCGTTTATCTTCTCAAAAGCCTGCATGGTCTCATCCCAAACGGTTCTTCCCTTTACAAAATCTAAATCTTGTTTAAGGAAACCAATGGTGATGTTTCCCTCGGGAATTACATTTCCTTCGTAGAAACTGATTTCGCCCGAAAGCATCTTTAAGAGTGTGGATTTCCCAGCGCCGTTTTTCCCGACTAAGCCTATTTTGTCTTCTCTTTTAATCGTAAAATTCACATTTTGAAACAAATAGTTCCCTGAATGATGTAATCCTAATCCCTGAACTGAAAGCATATTTTATGTAAAAAGTTTTTAAAAATAATCGGCAAAAATAGTGAATTTATCTTATTTCTCTCTTTTGAGTTTATGTTTTCGGTTATTGAGGCGAGTTTTTTTGATTTAAACATTGAAATAAAATTGGATAAAAAATCGGTTTTTTAGCCTAAAAAACACTAAATTAGCCAAGAAAAATTCAAATAAATAGAAAGTATGAAAGCCAGATTTTTAAAAATAGGATTTATTCTATTGTTTTTATTTTCAGTGTTTTATGAGGTGAAAGCAAGTGACTGCTACCGCTACCATACAAGGAGAGAAATTAGTGTGAAAGTGGAAAATGGCAAGGTGTTTTTGGTAAATGTTATAAAAGACCCTAATGGAATAAGTGTTGTTTCTTATGGGAAAAAACTTTTGGAGGGAGTTTCGCCGAAAGATGCACGATTTGTCAGTATTAATGGTGATTATACGATAGTTGCGGATGCTTATTTTTACTATGTTTTTCCCGATAGGGAGGTTATTTTTGAAAAGTATAAAAGTACGAAAATTATTGAAAATAAGAAAGTTACCAAGGTGATGGATGGTAATTTGTTCTTAATCAGTGGTGTGTGGCATTATTTAGATTTTAATATTTATAGTAATGAGTTTAAGTTTGTTCCCATTCCTGAATTTCCTGTAAATCCTGTTGTTTTGGCTTCTGGATACAGATCGAATGATGGGTATTTCTACATTATGAAAGATGATAAAAAGGTGTATTCTTATCGTGTAGATCAGAAAAAAATGCAGGATTACCCAGATTTAAACCCTAAAACTACCCAAATTTTTAAAGAGGATGAAACTAAGTTTTTCCTTTACGATGAAGATACTTTCTATTTGGTGAATTTCCCAATTTTTACGGATGTTACAGCAGAATTTAGAAAGCAGGATTTTGATGGTAATTTTAATAACTTGAAAGTCAGACAGATATGGCTAGGGCATTGTCTTGATTTTGGTAACGAGGGAGGGATTTGGTTTTACTCCTTGGCTTCGCTTAAGGGTATAGGTGATGTTTATTTTGTGGCTAGTAAAGCAGAGTTTAAGCCGGAAAGTAAATTGTTTTTTTATAAAGACAGAGCTTATTTAAACTTACGAAATGAATTGGATATTTCGGAAGTTAAACATAAAGAAAAGCTGAAACAGGTTTTTGAGGATGTTTATAGCGATGGAGAGAATAACTATGAACTTAGATTAGGAATGAATAGTGATGCGAAATTAGCCTTAAATCCAAGTCTTCAAAATATTGATTTTGAGAAGTTTGTGTTTTACAAAAATCAAGGACTTTATTCGTATCAAGGGCAGCCAGCGTTTTGGGCGGATGGTAAAAATCTGTTTTACTGGGAGCATGAGAGCCAAACGAAGAAAAATATATCTTCTTATAAATCAAAGATTAAGGATTTGAAACTGGCTTTTGCTTTTGATGATAAAATATTGATAGAGAAAAGGTTAATAAAAAACATTGGAGATTTTGCGACGATGGAGTTTGTGGGTTCTTCTGTAGAGGTGGTTTCTCCTTGTGATGGCAATGGAAAATCTTCTGTAAAGGTGAATTATGTATATTATTTTAGGGATAAAAATGCTCTTTATCTATACAAAAGCGGGCAGGAAGGCTTGAAAAAATTGAATATTGCCAATCCAAAAGAATACACTGAGGAAAATTTCGTGGAGAAGATTTTTGGGAAGAATTCTTTAACTTAATTTTTTTGTTCTTAATTTAATAAATAAGAATTCGCAAAAAATAATTTAGAAATTTGTAAATATAATTAAACCGCACAAAAACCTAAATTTATAGGGCGTTTGATGATGTTTGGAATATGTAAATCATTATGTAAAAGGCAAATACGATTTGTATAATGAAAAAAAATGATTATATTTGCCTTGAATAAAAAAACATTTTTTATGAAAAAAGTAATATTATCTATTGTTGGTATGCTGGCTATTTCGGCATGTTATAGAGATGGAGGACCAGAATATAATGCTGAGTATTTCAAATCAGAAGTTGTAGGAACATGGAAAGAATCAGGATATGTAATCTATGATGGAAGAGATAAAAATACTATATTAGATTATGGTGAATTAGTAGGTTGTCAGACTAATAATGGGTATCATTTTGCAAATGATGATACTTATAATGAGCATCAATATGAAACAGGTAGTGATGGAAGATGTTCTGACAAAGGAGAGTTTTTAGGAACATATCAGTATGATGCTGCTGCAAAAAAAATATCAATGACTCGAAATGATGGGACTAAATCAGAACTGAATCTTATCAGTGTGACTTATGGTGAAATTAGAGTTAGGTCTACTCAAAATATTGATTATGATGGAGATGGTAAGGCAGAACTCTATGTAATCGTATATAAAAGAGGAATATAATATAAAAAAATCCAACTCTCAGAGTTGGATTTTTTCTTTGAAGTAAAATCAGATGATAAAACTAAAAGGACTACTTGTAGATGAGGAAACCCGCTGTGAACATTATCATAGTGAATTGGATATTGTAGCTATAAAATTCAAGTGTTGTGAAACTTTTTATCCATGCTATCTGTGTCACAATGTTTGTGAAGATCATGAACCAAAACGCTGGTCTTCTGAAGAATTGGATGAGAAGGCTATTTTGTGTGGTTGTTGTAGAAATGTGCTGAGTATCAGGGAATATCTGAATACAGATTCTTGCCCGAACTGCAATAAACAATTTAATCCCAGATGTTCTAATCATTATCATCTTTATTTCGATTTGGAAAATTAGAAAAAATCTTTATCAAAGATTTCCTAAATCCTACATTCGTTTCCCATTATCTGAAAAATATTTATTACTTTTGCCACGATGGGACAAATACTGGCAGTAGATTTTGGTAAAAAGCGTTGTGGCCTAGCTGCAACGGATGATTTGTGCATAATAGCCAGTGGTCTGGATACCGTAGAAACTTCCGTTTTGATGGAGTATCTGAAAAAATATTTTGAGAAAAACACTGTAGATGAGGTAGTTATAGGACTTCCTACAGATTTGAAAGGAAATATGTCCGAAGTGGAGCAGGATATTCAGAAGTTTATAGAAGAATTTAAAAATGAATTTCCAGAGGTATCAGTGGTGCGGTTTGATGAGAGATTTACCTCTAAAATAGCTTCATATTTCATCAGTCAAAGCGGCAAAAATAAGAAGCAGAGACAAGAAAAAGGATTGATAGATAAAGTAAGCGCTACGCTTATTTTACAACAATATTTAGAACAAAAACTATGATTTTACCTATTAGAGCTTATGGAGACCCTGTTCTTCGTAAGAAATGTAAAGATATTACACCAGACTATCCAGAGCTGAAAACATTGATAGACAACATGTTTGAGACAATGTATGATGCTCATGGAATAGGTCTTGCAGCGCCGCAGATAGGCTTGGATATCAGACTTTTTGTGATTGATATCCGCCCATTAGCAGAGGATGAGGATTATTTGGATATAGCTGATAAACTGAAGGATTTTAAGAAAGTTTTTATCAACGCTAGGATATTAGAGGAAAGCGGAAAGGAATGGAAATTCAATGAAGGATGCCTCAGCATACCTGATGTCCGTGAGGATGTTCTGCGAAAAGAAACGATTTTGATAGAATATTTGGATGAAAATTTCGTTAAACACACAGAGACTTTCTCCGATATGAGAGCGAGAGTTATCCAGCATGAATACGATCATATAGAGGGAATTTTGTTTACGGATAAACTTAGTGTTTTAAAGAAAAAAATAATCAAAGGAAAGCTTAATAAAATCAGCGAAGGAAATGTAAATGTAGGCTATAAAATGCGATTTCCGAAGTAATTAAAGAATAGAAAATATAATAATAATTTAGAATATGCAATTAGAAAAAATTATTTCAATTTCTGGAAAACCAGGGTTGTTTAAGTTGATTTCTCAACTGAGAAATGGGTTTATTATAGAAGATGTGACTACACAGAAAAAAATAAGTATTTCTAACACCAGCCAAGTGAGTCTTTTGGATAATATATCTATGTATACATTTGATAATGAGGTTCCTCTTTTTGATGTGTTTGAAAATATAGCAAAAAAAGAAGACTACAAAGCTACTATTTCTCACAAATCTTCTTCTGAAGAGTTGAGAAGTTTCATGGTGGAAGTGCTTCCAAACTACGATGTTGAGAGAGTTTATGATTCAGATATTAAAAAACTAGTTCAGTGGTATAACATCCTTCAAAAAGCAGGATACATCACTCCGAGCAGCTTTGTGAAAGCAGAGCAGCCAGCAGAATAGTAATCAGTATATGTTTGATTAGTATAAACAAGCCTTTATTCTATTTTTTCGGAATAAAGGTTTTTTTGTCTATAATTTTAAGTTAAATTTGAGGAAAAATTCACAGAAATGCATACAAAAACAGAAAAACAGGAAGCTTTTGGGAGATTGCTAGATATCATGGATGAACTGAGGGAAAAATGCCCTTGGGACAGGAAACAGACCATGCAGAGCCTGCGACATTTAACGCTGGAAGAAAGCTATGAGCTGTCTGATGCCCTGCTGGAAGAGGATATGGATGAAATCAAAAAAGAGCTGGGAGATGTCCTGATGCATTTGGTTTTTTATGCGAAAATAGGCTCGGAGAAGGGAAAATTTGATATCGTGGATGTTATCAATTCTCTTTGTGAAAAGCTGATTTACCGCCATCCGCATATTTATGGAGATGCCAAAGCAGATGATGCAGAAACGGTGAAACAAAATTGGGAAAAACTAAAACTAAAAGAAGGGAATGAATCTGTACTTTCGGGCGTTCCGAAAGGGCTTCCGTCTATGATAAAAGCGTATAGGATACAGGATAAAGTGAGAGGCGTGGGATTTGATTTTCCTAACGAAGCGGAGGTGTGGAAAAAAGTGGAAGAGGAGTTGTCAGAATTTCATGCAGAGACCGAGAAGGAGAAAAAAGAAATGGAGCTGGGCGATGTTTTCTTTTCATTGATAAATTATTCCAGAATTATAGGTCTAAATCCTGATAGCGCTTTGGAAAAAACAAATCTGAAATTTATTTCTCGTTTTCAGGAGATGGAAAAATTAGCCCAAGAGAGGAATTTGGTTTTGTCTGAAATGAGCCTAGAACAGATGGATGAACTCTGGGATGAGGCGAAGAAAAATAAAAATTAACTCTAGTATGTGGAAGATTTTAAAAGACATCGCAAAGAAAAATAAGAGACAATTGTTTTTAACTTTTTTATTGGTTGCAATGGAAAATTTGATGGCAATTTTATATCCTCTTTTTGCAGGATTTGCGATTAATGCAGTAGTTAAAGGAGATGTTTTACATGCGCTATCTTATGCTGTTGTCGTTTTTGTTATGTGGACAATAGGAATGCTCAGAAGGCGTGTGGACACTCGAGTTTTTACTAAAATTTATGCAGAAATGGCGGTGCCTATGATTATTAATCAAAGAAATAAAGGCAATGATGCTTCTGCGGTAGCGGCTCGTGTGGCTCTTTCTCGTGAGTTTGTTGATTTTTTTGAACTTCATCTACCGATATTCATCACCTCTTTGGTTTCTATTGTAGGGGCTCTCGTTATGCTTTTGTTTTTGGAAATTTGGGTTGGGATTTTAGGGCTGTTTATTATGTTTATTTTGGTTTTATGGATACCTCGTTTGGCTAAAATAAATGACAAATTATATTCAAAACTAAACAACCGATTAGAAAACGAGGTGTATTTGATAGAAAAAAATAAAATAGAACATCTCGAGAAACATTATAAATTTACGACAAAATTGAGAATATTGATTTCTAATAGGGAGGCTTTTGGTTATTTTTGTGTAGGGATTTTTGCAACAGCGTTGTTTGGATTGGCATTTGGGATTATGGCAACACAAGGCTATGAAAGTGCAGGGCACATCTATTCTGTTACTACATATCTTTGGACTTTTGTGATTAGTCTGGATGATATGCCATCATTGATAGAACAATATTCTAAACTGAAAGACATAGGAAAGAGAATAGAGAATGAGGAATAAAGCGAAAAACACTAAATAACAGAGCGAAAAATATGCTCCAAAGTGACTTCTTCATCTGTGTCACAATCAGTTAGATGATAATCGTGTTTAGCTAAAATTGATTTTAAAGCTGAAAAAATATTTTTAGAAAAACTATTTATAGCAATGTAAATAGTTTTTTTCTTGTCTGTATAAAATCTGGCATCATATGGGATGTCATCCATTGATTCTGGATTTTTCCAATCGATGTAATCCGTTGTAGAAGAGGAAAATAATTCACAATTTTTTAAATCCATTACAACTAAACTCACAGATTCTTCCGAGTCTAAATTAAAGGAATATTCCCAGCTCATAGGATTATTCCTGATGTTTGTTTGCTTGGATTTTCCTGTTTTTTTCTTCTCTTTGGTTAAAGATAACTTCTATAATTTTCCCTCCAACCCAAGAAAAAGGAAATATTGTAAGAAATATTCCTATCTGATAAAAAGTAGGGTGGTATCCGAAAAAAACAATGTCCAAAACCGCTAAAAAAAGCAGAATAAAACCAATCAAGATGGCATAGGCTACTTTGGCTTTTTTTACGATGAAGGCTGTTGTAATACCGCCGATAGTGGATGCAACTCCTGTAGAAATCAGTAATGCTACGAAAAAAGAGCTGTTTCCACGCATGTCCTCTAATAGTCTGCTCCATTTTTCAAAGGGTGTGAAGCCAGAATAAGTTATCCACTCGGAGTTGATTCTCAGACCGATAGTGATGGTAAGCATGGCGACACCAAGTCCCAGCAGCACAGCAAAAGTATTTCTCAAAAAACTCATAACTAAATTTTGGTGTGGGCTATCATGGAAATTTCTACACTTACTCCTTTGGGAAGGGCGGCTACCTGTATGGTTTCTCTAGCAGGATAATCATCATCACTGAAATATGAAGAGTAGATATCATTTACCAAAGGAAAATTTTTCATATCTGTAAGGAAAATACTCGTTTTTACAACATTAGAAAAATCCAGCCCAGCTCCGTGGAGAATGGCTTTTAGGTTTTTCATCACTTGGTGGGTTTCTTCCTCTATTCCCTCTACAAGATTACCATTTTCTGGATTGATAGGAATCTGTCCAGAAATATAAAGTATACCATCCACTAAAACAGCTTGTGAATAAGCTCCAATAGCAGGAGGAGCATCCTGAGTAGAAATTACCTTTTTCATACTTGCAAAGATACAAAATTCTTCTCTTTTTAGAAAGAGCTTGTGGATTGTGGGAAGCTCTGGGTTTTGTATTTTAAAGCATCTCTTAGGATATTGGCTTTGATTCCGATGAAGAAATCATACACTTTGTACTGTCCGATAGGCACCCAGTTGAAAGTAATCGTAAAACTTCTTTGGTCTCTTACAAAGCCTAATCTGGAGTATGAGAAAGCTTTATTAACCAAGTCATAATGGGCGCTTCCTGTGATGTTCCAATAAGGTGTAAGTTTTATAGAACCATTCAGCCCGATGGATGCTGTGCGGTCTCCGTATCTCCTTGCAGAGTTGTTGTAGGAATAGTTTGCGGTGATGCTCATCGTCCAATCTTGGTCAAAACGAGCATAGTTATCATCATCAAAATGGTAGGCCTCCATCATAGCGTAGCCCTTTTTCTGATATGTTTTTTTCTCTTTGTTTTTTGGTTTTAAAATTTCGTGGAGGGATAGATTTGCTCCTAAATTAAAATATTGTAGTCTGAAATTCCCAATTTTGTCAAGCCTTGTTCCTATTTCAGAACCTGGCGTAAATGCTATTTTATAAGGGTCAAACGATGCATTGTAATTCAGGCTCAGTTTATTGTTAAAGAACGAATTCTGAGCATTGATATTGATATACGACCACTTAAAGGTAGGCGCAGCGGCATTGTAGCTGAAATTTACTCCAATGTTTTCAAAAAGTTTTATTTTCGATACTCCTGTAGAATCTTTCTTTGAAAGAACTTTCATTTCAATATTATTATTAAAATTAAAAGTAACTGATTTTGAAAGACCTGCACTAGGAGAGCCATAGACTCCGTTTTCAAAAATAGAGTACGAAATAGGATTTCCCGTAGCATCTATGTATTTTTGATAATATCCCCAGCTTTCACTGCTGAAATCAGGATTGTAGGAAAAACCAATGCTCGGCGTGAAGACATGTCTTACCGCTTGGATTTTGCTGTTTTTTCCGAATTTTAGCATTCCGTAGAGAGTAGTCTGCACGGATGCACTTGTATTAAAGGTGCTAAATCCAGTGATGCTCTTTACATCCGTGGTTTCTACGGCGTTGGTAGCAGAGTTGTAGTTTTTTCTAATGGTTTTATTTGTCAAAACATTATCTGTGGATGCAGATAGTGACAGGTTAAAATATCGCAAAAATGTAGTGGTGGTGCTGAATGTAGATACATTTCTAGCTCCGTATTTCATTTTGTCCCACATGGTTTTTGTGAACATTTCGTTTTGCTGTGCATTGACTTCGTTTCTGAAATCAAATTTAGTATTTACTGTGATGTTCTCTATTAGCCCTTTTCTTACGCCATCTTTAGCTTTGAATAGATAAAACTGATTTACACTCGCAGTGAGGGATGGAAGCCTCAAATTGGTTAATCCAGTAGAAAAATTCTGCGAATAGGTAAGGTTTCCAGTAAGTGTTACAGGTAGATTTAGAAATCTTTTAGTAAGCGTAATGGATGAGTTTTGCTGGGCATTTAGCACATCTTGATTGAATATATAAGAGTTGTTGATGTTATTATTATAAAATCGATTACTTACAATATCCACAGAAGCAGATAGTTGCAGGAAAGGATTGGCTTTTGTATCCTGCTGATGAGACCAATATATCCTGTAAGTGCTTGATTTTGAATAAGAATCAAGGCCTTTTATTCCTCTTATGGTGGTTCCTATATCACCGCGGAAAGTACCGCTGTATTTGTAGTTTTTCTTGTAATTGACCTCTGGGCGGATGTTCCAGCTTCCTTTGGTGTAGTAGTCAGTGAGTATTTTTAGGTCAAAATGTTTCCCCAAAGGCTGGTAATATCCTAAACCATTGAGATAAAAACCTACATCAGCCCTTTCCCCAAAACTAGGGATGATGAGCCCCGCACTTCTTTTTTCAGTGAAAGGAAGAATAGCGAATGGTAGAGCAAGAGGTGTAGGAACCTGCTCTATATAAAGCTGAATAGGCCCTGTAACTACTTTTCCTGAATTTTTCCCTTTGACAAGTTTTAGGATGGGAGCAGAGAGGTGGTAGTCAGGAAGAGTGTCTTTTTTAGCTCTGAAAAGTTCATCAGTTGTAAAGAAACCTCTTCTCATGTAGAATACAGAGTCGTTTACTTTCTTGGTTTTTTCGGCTACGATAGCCCCTTCATTTTCCTCTGTTCTAGCGTTGTAGGCTATGGCTTGTTTGGTTTTATAGTTATAGCTTACCTCGTTGTATTCATATTTTTTACCACCTTGTGTAGCCACGGCAGGTTTTGTGATTTTTCCCGAAGAATCTACAACTCCCCTTGCAAAAATAGTTCCTCCTTCCCAGTCTATACTGATATAGTCAGCCTCTATCTGCATATCTTGATAGTTTATCTGGGCGTTTTTGTTAAGGAAAGTCATTTTTTTCTCAACATCAAAACGGCTGTTTTCTGCTTTGCTGAGCAATATGTCTTCTAATTGTTCGTTTACTACAACGACAGTATCTTTTTTTCCTTTATTTTCTTCAATGTTTTTAGGGCTTGTTTGTGCTAAAAAATTGTTAAAAATTAGGATAATTAAGATTTGTAAGGTAAATTTGAACTTTTTATTTATCAATGGTAAGAATTTAATGCCCCAAAAATAATAATTTTAAACAGATGAGAATAAATAAATTTTTAATAAGAGCAACTTTAACAGTAATTTTAACATTATTTTTCATCCCAGCCTACGCCCAGAATAAGAAGTTTACGGTTGTTTTGGATGCAGGGCATGGTGGGTCAGACCCTGGTTCATACAGAACTTTTTCGGATTTGGGAACTCTGAACGAAAAGGATATCACCTTGGCTGTCACTCTATTGATTGGGAAAAAATTAGAAAAAAATAAAGATTTTAAAGTCATATACACTAGAAAAACAGATGTTTATCCTACACTTACAGAAAGGACTAATTTAACCAACCGAAGTAAGGCGGATTTATTCGTATCAATGCATTGTAACGCTTCCAAAAGACCAGAGGCTTATGGGTCAGAAACTTTCGTACAAGGACCGAACCAAAACAAAGAAAATCTAGAAGTAGCAAAAGCTGAGAACGATGTAATCTATCTCGATGAGCAGGATAGAGAAACCTTTGCTTCTTATGACCCGAATTCTCCAGAATCTCTGATTGCCCTAAAAATTCAGCAAAGTAAATACTTAGAAAGCAGTCTTTTATTGGGAGGACTTATAGAAGATAACTTTGTGAATAAAGATAAAAGATATTCAAGAGGTGTGAAACAGCAGAACCTCCATGTTTTACGAAGAAATGCAACGCCTTCAGTTTTAGTAGAAATGGGTTTTGTTAGTAATTATGAAGAAGCTAAATATATATCCAGCCAAGAAGGGCAAGAAGCTATAGCGGAGTCTGTATATCAGGCTATTGTAAGTTATAAGAAAAGATTGGATAGAAATGTAAAAGCAGAGCCAGTAAAAGAACCAGAAAAACCAATGAAAACCGACAGCCGTATCTTGCTGATGAGTTCTGTAACCAAATATAATGAAGGAGACCCTGCATTCAGAGGTTTGAAATATATTTTAACCATAAAAGAGGGTTCTATGTATAGATACTATTACAGCACGACCAATTATGCATCTATACGAGATGAAAACTTGAAAACAGCTAAAGATGCTGGATTTAAAAACGCTACGGTGGTTAATTTTACACCTGACCAAAAGTTATCACAAGGTTATTATACTATAGAATTAGCCGCTTCACCATCAAGGTTGCCAAAAGATTCTCCTGTAAATAAAATTTCTGATGTCAAAAGAGAAAAAATAGGAGACACACATTACTATACTGCAGGAAATGTAAAAACCCTTGAAGAAGCCGTAAAACTGAGAAAACAGATGGAGGAAAAAGGTATAAAAAATCCCGTAATCCAAAAAAATAATAAATAATTTTTCAAAAAAAATTTGGTGGGATAAAAAAAGTTTGTATATTTGCAAACGCAAAAAATAGTTGGCCCGTTCGTCTATCGGTTAGGACTCAAGATTTTCATTCTTGCAAGAGGGGTTCGATTCCCCTACGGGCTACTTTTTAAATTTAAAATAGTAGTAGTAATAAATTTACTTTGTAAAATATTTAAAAGATTATGGCAAATCACAAGTCAGCATTAAAAAGAATCAGACAGTCTGAAAAAAGAAGAGTGAGAAACAGATACTATCATAAAACTGCTAGAACAGCTATGAAAGTATTAAGAAGTGAAGAAAATAAAGCTGTTGCATTAGAACAATTACCAAAAGTAGTTTCTTTGTTAGATAAATTAGTGAAAAGAAATATTATTCACAAAAACAAAGCAGCTAATTTGAAGAGTAAATTAACAAAACATGTTAATAAATTAGCATAAGAAAGTATAGTTGGCCCGTTCGTCTATCGGTTAGGACTCAAGATTTTCATTCTTGCAAGAGGGGTTCGATTCCCCTACGGGCTACAAAAGAAAGACCTTTGGTAACTATCAAAGGTCTTTTTTGTTACTTTTATCAATGTGTTTTTTAGAATAACGAATATCCTTTTATGTGATGAAAGTAAATCTTACACAAAATAAAAATCTAAAAATATTCAAAATAATTTCTCAGGTTGCCCATGATAGAGGGCAGTCTGTCTATGTTGTCGGTGGGTATGTCCGAGATTTGCTGCTCGGTAGAAAATCTCCTACCGATATAGATTTCGTAACGGAAAGTAGTGGAATAGAACTAGCACAAGCCGTTGCAAAAAGTATCAATCCTGAAACTAAAGTTTCTGTTTTCAAAACTTATGGGACAGCGATGTTTCGTTATGAAAATTTAGAATTGGAATTTGTAGGCGCAAGAAAGGAAAGCTATAGTGCCGACAGCCGAAACCCTCAGGTGGAACAAGGAACATTGGAAGATGACCAAAAACGCAGGGATTTCACGGTAAATGCGATGGCGATTTCCCTTAATAAAGATAATTTCGGGGAACTGATAGATCCATTTAATGGGATGGAAGATATGGGGCAGAAGATACTTCGAACTCCACTAGAACCAGTCCAAACCTACTCAGATGACCCTTTAAGAATGATGCGCGCCATTAGATTTGCTTCTACGCTTGGTTTTTCAATAGAGCAAAAATCATTGGAAGCCATAGAAAAAGAAGCGAAAAGAATAGAAATAATCACTGTGGAGCGGATAATGGTGGAGTTTAAAAAAATTATGCTGTCCGAAAAACCTTCCGTAGGGCTGGAAATTATGAAAAAAACAGGGCTTTTGGATATTGTTTTACCAGAGCTTACGGCATTAGAAGGGATTGAAGAAGTAGAAGGGCAGAAGCATAAAGATAACTTCTGGCACACGCTGGAAGTGGTGGACAACATCTCAAAAAACACGGATAATCTTTGGCTCAGATGGGCGGCGCTGCTGCATGATGTGGGCAAAGCTCCGACAAAAAAATATGTGAAAGGAACAGGATGGACATTCCACGGGCATGAGTTTTTAGGGTCAAAAATGGTGAAAACTATTTTCCAAAGGCTGAAACTTCCACTAGGGAAGGATATGAAATATGTTCAAAAAATGGTGAAATTGTCTTCCAGACCGATTGCGCTGATTTCTGATGATGTTTCGGATAGTGCGCTGCGCAGGATGTTGTTTGATGCAGGAGAGGATTTAGAGGATTTGTTTACCCTTTGTAAAGCAGATATCACGACAAAAAACTCTTATAAACAGGAAAAATTCAAGAAGAATTTTGAATATGTGGCAAAAAAAATAAAGGAAGTAGAGGAAAAAGACCATGTAAGAAATTTTCAGCCGCCAATAACAGGTGAGGAGATTATGCAGATGTTTAATATGAAGCCTGGCAGAGAGATAGGAATTTTGAAGGAAAGAGTAAAAGAGGCAGTTTTGGAGGGAGAGATTCCTAATGAGCATGAAGCCGCAAAAGAATTAGTAATGCAAGAAGCAAAAAAAATTGGACTTATCTAAGCCCAATTTTTTTTATTTTAATTTTTGTAAAAAGCATTCGTTCCTATTCCTGAAGAGAAAGTTTTTATACGAACTCCCGAAGGAGTATAGATGCTTACCTCGCTGGCTTGGGTAAATCCTTTGGCATCGGAAATGTATATAAGCCCATCAATCACATTAAATCCATAAAGAGTGGAATATCCGTTTTCTGCAACACTAAATATAGGACTGCTTGGAGCGGTGCTGGAAGAAAGTTCCATAGAATATACTCCTGTTCCTGCTGTGAAATAGATGTATCCGTTGTCTATTTCGATGTTGTTAGCATTTTTTATTCCTGTGAGAGTTATCGTATTTGTGAGGTTTCCGCTGGAATTATATTTATAAATATGAGAATCAGGTTCAGTGGCTTTTCCTGCAATTACATAGACATCACTGTTGTAGGAAATAGTTTTGTTGATGGCTCCGTTAGGAATAGTGATAGTTCCTGTTACATTATTAGATGAAGAGGAAATGATAGTGAGTTTGTTTCCTGTTCCAAAACTTGCATTTTGAACAAATACATTGGTTCCAGCAGTTACGATTCTTTCAACTGTATCACTGCTAGGGATTTTTTTAATTAGACTGTTATTCTCTGTATTATAAATAGTTACGCTTTGTTCTCCGCCGTAAGTGCTGTTTGTGACATAGGCCTGATTTCCTACGAAAGTGATATAGCGAGGATTTTTAACATCTTGTGTAATTTCGGCTTTTTTCTGGAAAGTGTATCTGTCAGTGATAATGATTTTGTTAGAATTATTCACCACAAGATAGGCTTCTCCATTGTGGAAATTCACATGCTGAAGGACATCTCCTAGGTTTTCTCCATTCGTAGTTTTGTAGATGTCGTTTTTGATGGAGGAAAACCCTCTGCTGATGTAGCTTAGTTCTGCATTGGGAGTTCCGAATTTACCTTCATTTGCTACGAGAATTCCGTTTTCGTGCTTTTCTGCAGGAATGATAGCATCTGCTTCATCTCGGTTACAAGAAACAGCCGTTAGGGCTAAAAGAGCGATAAGCCCTGTAATTTTCAAATTTTTCATAGAATGTAAATTATTAAAAATTGATATTAAAATTGATATTATAGTTTCTCAAAGGCAGCGGATAGTAGTTGCTGGTTTTATAGACTTGGTTTAGAATATTGTTAATCTTTCCACCCAAAGCGATATTTTTCTTTAAATAAAACTTCACTCCTGCATTTACAATGGTGTAATGAGGCAGCTGGTAGTTTTTGTTTTCATCAGTCGTTGTGAAAACTTCACTGGTAAACATTCCTTGGATAAATAGGTTTAAATGCTTGTTTTTCAGCGAAATAAGCCCATTGGCTTTATGCTTTGGTACATAGGAAAGTGATTTGTTTTTTTCTGTGTCTTTGGAGTTGGTATAGGCGTAAGAAAGACTTATTTTCAAAGTGTTTTTGCCTATGTTATGGGTATAATCAGCATAAATTTCACCACCAAAGGAGTGGATTTTTTTGCTGTTAAATGGCGACCAATATCCAGAAGAAGTGGGCAGCCACTGGATAAGATTTTCTATATCGTTATAAAAAGAAGCGATATCTATATTCAGGTTTTTAAACTTGAATAAATGATTGATTTCAAACTGATATGCAGTCTCTGGTTTTAGGTTCAGATTTCCGCCTGGCTGCCAGTATAAATCATTAAAAGTAGGATATCTAAAATTTTTAGAAGCGTTTAGTTTTAATGAATAATTTTTGGTAAAATCTATGCGAGAGCCCACGAAAAAAAGATAAGGACTTTCTATATTTTCTATCAAATCTTTTCTGAGTGAGCCTTCTATATAGAGGCGCGAAAATAAATTTTTATTAGCCGTAATCGCCAGATAACCAGTGTTTTTCTTAGGGTTTGTGATTCCAGAGGAATATCCCTCGGCGGAATTGTATTGGTATTCGCTGATTAGATTTATGCTGAAATTATTAGGCTTTTGATAAGAAAAATCATTGCGGACGAGCCAAGTTTTTCCCTCTGCGCCATTGCTTTTGGGTAAATTTATATCGGTGTAATAATCATATTTTTCACTCAAAAAAGCCAGTTTCAAATCATTATGAAAATTGCCGTAATCGCTCTGCCAGTTAATCATGGTTTTCAGCCCATCGGTGGAATATTTCGTTTTTGTCTGGCTTTCAGAAAAAACAGGATAATGCTGTAATCCTGTATTCCACAGCGAAAATATAGCGATTTTCTGATGGTCATTAAAACGATAGGCGGCGGAAATAGAGTAGTTGTACTGGTAGTAGGCTCCGTTTCTGTTGGTGTATTTTTCTTTTGGGACTTCGTAGTTGTTTTCGCTTTTGGAAAGGGCGGTGTTTAGTTTTACAGAAAATTTATCATTGCTATAAGTTATTTTTAATCCTGAATTTAAGGTATTAAAAGACCCAAATTCTGAGAACAAATTTCCGTTAAGCCCTTTTCCGAACTGGATTTTATCATCCAAGTGTATCGTTCCGCCGATTGCGCCTGTGCCATAGGAAATGCTTCCTCCACCAGCTTTTACGCTGATTTTATCAAAATTAAGAAGTCCAATATTATTAATGTCTCCCTGTCCTAAAAACAAGGAATTGATATTGATGCCGTTCCAGATGAAAGCTGTCTGCTGTGCAGTTGTCCCACGAAAAGAGGGTGAAGACACCATTCCTCTTCCATTTTCTTTGATGTAGAGAGGTGTAGAAAACCGAAGGGTTTCCGAAAGGTTGCTGGTGTTTTTATGAATATTGTCGGAAAGATTGATAACCTTCTGGAAATGTACAGATTCGTTCAGTTTTTTATCCGAAATAAAAACTGTATCTATTTTTTTCTCTTGTGCAGCTACAAAGGAGACAGCTCCCCAAACGATTAGGGAAATATACTTTTTAATCATAATTCTACTTTTCCTCCGAAAGTTTTGTTATTAAATTTATATCTGGCAGGTCTCCTGGCTTTTGCATTTCTACGCCTTCCCGCGTGAGCAGTGGCTTTTTTGTAGAAACTTTTTTTGCAATTTACAGTTGCGGGGACAGCTCGGGATTTTCATCCGATTCCCTTTTCATCTATTTCTCAATAGAACCAAAATATAATAAAGACAAGTGCTATAAGCCGGATTCTGTCCTTTGAAAAATCAAAGTGCTTGTTATTTATCTACATTTTATATTGCTATAAAACTTTAGCCACTTACCCCTCGGCATTGGACGAGCTACCCTTAGTTGCCGATATACTTAGTGTTGCACCGCATAGAGTTTACCTGATTTCACTACAGCCGTACTGTACTTGCTTTCTGTTGCACTTGTCCTCGTATCGCTACGGACGGGCGTTACCCGCTATGCTGCTCTGTGGTGTCCAGACTTTCCTATTTCATAAAGAAATCAACAAGCCACACTTGTCACGGCAAATATAGAATTAAAAAATTGAAAATAAAAAACCTCCTATAAATTTAAAATCTACAAGAGGTAAAAACTAATAACCATGAAAACTCAAATTAAACATGAGAATCTACTCTTTATCACATTTATCAAATACCGTGCCAAACTCAAAATTAAATTAAAAAAATGAAAATAAAAAACCTCCTGTAAATTAAAATTTACAAGAGGTAAAAACTAATAACCATGAAAACTCAAATTTAATATGAGAATCTTATTTTGGTATTATCAAATATCGTGCCAAAAATATTAAAAACAAATATGCAGATGTAAAAATTAAATCGTATTTTTGCGGAAAATAAATTTTAAGAAAATGTCAGGAAAGATTACATTTACAATGATTAAGCCAGATGCAGTAGCAGACGGGCATATCGGAGCAATTTTAGGAAAAATTTCAGAAGCTGGATTTAAAATCAAAGCAATGAAACTTACTCAGCTTACTGTAGCTGATGCTAAAAAATTCTATGAAGTTCACGCAGCGAGACCATTCTACGGAGAATTAGTAGAATTCATGTCTTCTGGGCCTATCGTAGCGGCTGTTTTGGAAAAAGACAATGCAGTAGAAGATTTCAGAAAATTGATTGGAGCTACTAACCCAGCAGAAGCAGCAGAAGGAACTATCAGAAAAATGTTCGCAAGAAGCGTAGGAGAAAACGCAGTTCATGGTTCTGACTCTGATGAAAATGCACAAATAGAAGCAGCATTCCACTTCTCAGGAAGAGAAATTTTCTAATTAGAATTAAAAAAAGTATAACACGGCTTTTAAAATTTTAAAAGCCGTGTTTTTTTATGATATGTTTTTTTTCAGTTCTGCTATTTTTTGCTCATATTTTTCTTGTTTTTGAATATATTCTATTTGTGTTAAAACACCATTTTTGTAAAGTTCGTTTAGTTTTTCCAATTCTTTCTTAAGATTATCTATATCTTCTTGAATCATATCGTTTTTGGCTTTTTTTCTTAAAGTTTGAGATAAAATTTTAGTTTTTTCAGAATATTCTTTTTCTGTAATAGTTCCATTAGCATAAGCTTCTCGCAATAATTTAATTTTTTCATCTTTTTTCAACAGTTCAAGGTATTTTTCTTTTTTATTTTCACCTTCTGTAGAAGAAGTAGATTCCAAACTCCAAACTAAATATATGATAATAATCATTGGTAATAAAAATATGAGGTAGGAACTCTCATCAGAGTAAGATAAGATAACACAGACCATTATTAATACTGATGGAAAGAGAGCGATAGGGAATTCTTCTTTGAAAGAAACTTTTCTCTTAATAGCAGATTTAATGCCAGCTAGAATTGCTGCCCATATGATAATAGAAACTAAAATACCTAATATGTGTCCCATAATTTAAATAATTTTTCAGCAAATATAAACAAAAGTTATCATTTTTGATAACTTTAAAAAGAGGAATAGTTATCAAATTTGTCAACAATTATAATTTATAGTTGTTCAGATTGGATAAATTATCACTTCAGGTAAAAATAGGCAGGCGCATAAAAGAACTTCGTGAGAGCAAAAATATCTCGCAGGTGGATTTGGCGTATGCTTGTGATTTTGAAAAATCCAATATGAGTAGAATAGAAGCTGGGAAAACCTGCCCAAATATCTACACACTTTACAAAATAGCTCAGCATTTGGAAATAAACTTATCTGAACTTGTTTCGTTTTTAGTTGAAAAATGATTTAGATGAAAATAAAAAAAGCTGTGCAATACTACACAGCTTTTTATTTATCTAAGTAAATATTAAAAATCTAAGTAAAAAGAATTGATATCAAAGAAATAGCTGACTGTGGTTCCGTCTGGTTTTTGCACTTTTAGTTCGTCATAGTAGGATTTTCCTTCGTTTATCAATGCTTGGCTTATAACCTTGCAGCCTTCGCAGTTTTCTCTGATGTATTGGTATTCTTCTGGTACATTGTTTACTTTTATGGGATTGGAAATAGAAAGACCCAGCTCTCCTTTTTTATTGTCTTTTTGGGAAGGTACGGCTGAGCAAGAAAGCACGGCAAAATAAACTAAAAAAGCAAATAAAAATTTTAGATTTTTCATAATAATTAAATTTTTTTAAATCGAAACAAATTTACATTTATTTCTTTATTTTTTAAGGTCAAAACAAGATTTTTTTAAATAATTAATGAATTTAATTTTTTAAAACTTATTTTTGTAGCCTATTTTATTTTTATGATAAAGAGTATTCCCATAGAGCGGATTTTGTTTTTGGATATTGAAACAGTTCCACAAGTTGGAAATTGGAACGAAGTCTCTGAAGAAGAAAAAAAACTTTGGGATAAGAAAACGCTGCGGCAGCGCGGAGAAGATGTTTCAGCAGCGGATTTCTATCAGGAAAGGGCAGGAATTATGGCGGAATTTGGAAAAATCATCTGTATTTCTGTGGGAATGCTGGAAAAAGATAATCGTTTGAAAATCAAATCTTTCTATGGCGATGATGAGAAAAAATTATTGGAAGATTTTGGAACTATTTTCAACAGCCCTAGACTTCAAAATATAATCCTATGCGCCCATAATGGTAAGGAATTTGATTTTCCGTGGATTGCCCGAAGGATGCTTATTAATGGTTTTCAGCCGCCCGTTCCGTTCCAGACTTTTGGGAAAAAACCTTGGGAGGTTTCGCATTTGGATACCATGGAACTTTGGAAATTTGGTGATTGGAAGAGTTTTATTTCTTTAGAACTGATGGCGCATATCTTTGGCGTTCCTACACCAAAGGATGATATTGACGGCTCTATGGTGGCAGAAATTTATTATCAGGAAAAGGATTTGCAGAGAATAGTGGAATATTGTGAAAAAGATGTTTTAACTTTGGCGAATGTTTTCCGAAAAATGAGACAGGAAGATTTATTGACGAAATCCGAATAATTAGAGAAAAGAGAAATTATATGAAATTAACAGATGAACAAATCGCTTCGCTAGGAGAGGAGGTTATAAGGGTGCTAAAAACCATCTACGACCCAGAAATCCCTGTGGATATATACGAACTAGGGCTGATTTATGATGTGCAGATAAGTGATGAGGGCGAAGCAAAAGTGCTGATGACCCTCACTACGCCCAACTGTCCCGTAGCGGAGAGCCTTCCGATGGAGGTGGAGGAGAAAGTAGGTGAAGTAGAAGGAATTACAAAATCCAAGGTGGAGATAACTTTCGAGCCAGAATGGGAAAAGGACATGATGAGCGAGGAAGCTAAATTTGAATTAGGATTATTATAAAAAACACTGATTTTCAGTGTTTTTTCTTTTATGTTAATTTCGTTAAGAAATGCG
>CAUQKV010000007.1:0-71927 GCA_963518845.1 uncultured Flavobacteriaceae bacterium
ATTTTTCTTCTTTTTGCTCTATGTAAGATATGATTTCTTCTTTTGTTAAGACACAAAGATAGAACATCTCATATAAAAGTTTGCTTTCCATGTTTTGAAGAATTTTAAAATTAAATATTTCATTTTTGTGATGAGTTATTGAGCAGAATTTTGCATTTGTTTTATTGAGGAGTTTTTAGTTAGAATAATTTTAAAACTCACTTATACAAATTTATAAAATAAAATGATAGAGCATAGGTGATTTTATAATATAGAATGGAGTAAATACAGAATTTGTAAATAATTATTCTTATTTTTGCGATAATTATTTTTTTAGTCCTAGTGATTAAAGAAAAAGAATATAAAATATAATTAAAGTTAAAATAAAGAAAAATGGCAAACAAACCAATTACCGAATTTATCGAAAAATATTATCTGCATTTCAATGCAGCATCTTTGGTGGACGCTTCTAAAGGCTATGTAGCACACCTAAAAGATGGCGGGAAAATGTTAATTTCTTTGGCGGGGGCGATGTCTACTGCCGAGCTGGGTAAAATCTTAGCAGAGATGATTCGTCAGGACAAAGTGGCAATTATCTCTTGTACAGGAGCAAACTTGGAAGAAGATTTGATGAACCTTGTGGCGCATTCTCACTACAAGAGAGTTCCTAACTACAGAGATCTGACTCCGCAAGATGAGTGGGAATTGTTAGAAAAAGGACTAAACAGAGTAACAGACACTTGTATCCCAGAAGAAGAAGCTTTCAGAAAATTACAAAAGCACATTTTTGAAATTTGGAAAAATGCTGAAAGCAAAGGTGAAAGATATTTCCCGCACGAATATATGTACAAAATGATACTTTCAGGCGTTCTAGAACAGTATCACGAGATTCCGAGAGAAGATTCTTGGATGATTGCAGCAGCGGAGAAAAATCTTCCGATAGTAGTTCCGGGGTGGGAAGATTCTACAATGGGGAATATCTTTGCAAGTTACTGCATCAAAGGTGAATTAAAGCCTTCTACGATGAAATCAGGGATAGAATACATGACTTTCCTTGCTGATTGGTACAGAAACAATAGCGCTGGAAAAGGCATAGGATTCTTCCAAATAGGTGGTGGTATCGCTGGGGACTTCCCAATCTGCGTGGTACCGATGCTTTATCAAGATTTGGAGATGCATGATGTTCCTTTCTGGTCTTATTTCTGCCAGATTTCTGATTCTACGACTTCTTATGGTTCGTATTCAGGAGCAGTTCCAAATGAAAAAATCACTTGGGGTAAATTAGACATCAATACACCAAAATATATCATAGAATCCGATGCTACCATCGTAGCGCCATTGGTATTCAGCTATGTTTTGGAGAATGCTTAATTTTTAATAAAAACGAAAAAGCAGCTCATCTTTGAGCTGTTTTTTTGTGAAATTACTTCGCAATCTGATGGATATCTCCAATCATAAAAGTATGTTTCCCTTTTTCGGCTATTTTCGTAATAGTTTCCAAGGTTTGGAAGAATCTGATGTTTTCATCATTTTTCATCAGTTCAGAAGCGTTTTTCAAGGCTCTGGCAGTAGCAACCGCCGTTCTGGCGTTTTCTAAATCAGCTTTTGCCCTTATTTTCGCTTCCAAATGTCTTGCAAATAATTCCTGAATACTCTTCGGAAAAGTAATATCCCGAATTTGGATATTTTCTATTTCCACTCCGAATTCATCCGTTTTACTTTGAATTTCTTCAGGTTTTAAATCCGTCCATTCGGCTCTTTTTTCGTTCAAAGCTTCGCTCTCTATTTGGGAAATCATTTTTCTGAAATAAATTTGAACGATATTTTGCAGCTTATACTCTGCATCGCTCAAGATGTAGTATTCGTTGTTTATTATGGTGTTTTCCAGTAGTTTAAGACCATCAGTCACCTTATAGATAATATTAAAAGAAAACCTGAGGGCGATGTTATCCTTGGTCAAAATCTCTTGGTTAGTCACCGTGATTAGCCGCGAATTTTGAGGAATTTGATAGAGTTTGGTTCTATCTTTCCAATCATAAATTTCGTGAAAACCTGCATTTAACTGCTTTTCAAAAGTATTGTTTCTAAAAAGGAAACCTTGGTAAAAAGGCATCACTTCGTAAGTTTTTGTAAATATTCCCATTTTTTCTAAATTTTTAAAGTTAAAAAGGAGCGGCTGACAAGAATAAAGGGAAAACGAATTGAGTATCAATATTGTACGGTATCCTTCATTTTGCAGACTTTATCCCTGATGAACCGAAATTCCGCAGCTCCTTTTGTTGTGTTAGGCTGTGTAAAGCAGCTGATTAAGAGGGACTCGAACCCCCGAGTCTGAAGACTTTACCAGAAAATAACCCTGCATCAAATGCTCCGCAATTCCCTATTGGGTTATTTTCAACTTTTAATAGGTGGCGGTTATTTATAATTCTTTATTTTTCTTCTTTTTTCTCCAAGGAGCGTTTTTTTCTATATCTCCAGCCATGATACATCCGTAAGGGATGACCTCATCTACTATCTCGCACAGGTTGTATTCTAGAATTTGTTTTCTCACATTTTGTGCGTTTTTGTAGGCGGATGGCAGTTCCGAAATATCTATTTCATTAGAGAAAAATCTAACATCCAGCCCTGCCGTTTCCTCAGCAAAAACTTCCTCATCTGTCTGGTGGGCTTTGTTTCTTTTATGCTCGTTTCTACTAAAATTTCTCCCTGCTCCATGTGGCGCAAATCCTATGTTTCGCTCGTTGGTAGTTCCTTTTACAATGAGGACAGGCTCTGCCATATTTAGTGGGATGAGTCTTAGCTCATTATCCTCAGGAAGGAATTTGGTATCTAAAGGCGTAGCACCTTTGGCATGATAAAACGAATCTTCATCACGGAAAACGAAATTATGCTCATTCCAAAATCTATCCTGCATCTCTACTCCAAGTTTTTTCAAAGTTAAATTATGAATTGCTTCATGATTTTCTTTTGTCCATTGTCTTACGGTTTGCAGCGCTTCCCAGTAGGCTTGTCCTTCTTCTGTATCAAAAGGAATCCACGCATTTTCCTCCAAAGTATCAGGCGAAATATCTCTACGGAAGTAGTTGGCTGTTTTTAGTCCCATTTTGTAGAGTTCTGCGCCCACAGCTCTAGAACCGTGGTGGGTGACCATCATCGTATTTCCTGTTTTCATGGAAGTTCCAATGAATAAGAAGTGATTCCCATCTCCCTGCGTTCCCATACAGTCTCTGGCTGTGCTGATGAGCTCGGGCTTTTTTAGGAATAAATTCTTTTCAAAAGCCTCTATAAGCTCTTTGCTCATCGCTATCTGCTGACCTCTTGGGCGGCCTCCATACCCGAAATGAGTAGAATCATGAGCGGCGTCCAGAACTAATTTAGGATCTATTTTCCCAAAGTCAGTAAGCATCACAGAGCAGCAGATATCGGCAGAATGGAATCCTGGGTGTATGGCGTTTTTAGCGACTACCACACCTCCCACAGGGATGATTCCTTCTTTACCCGTAGGGCAGGCATCAGGCATCAAAGCGCCTTTTTCCAGAGTTGGCGTTTTCATCAGCTTCTTCATTGTAGCGATTACTTTGCTTACATTATCTTCTTCTAATTCATTTTCAGGATGAATATTAACCACAAAATCAGCAGGAATTCTTTTCAGTGGAATAGGGTCTGGAAGTCTGAACTGCTCTAAATATTCCAAAATCTCAGCTTCTTCCCATTCGTTTTCATTGATGGTTTTCAAGGCTTCCCCGAACCATTTCCCTTGGCGGAATCCCCAGTTGATAATATTTTTTCCTGTAACTTTCATAATGTTTCATTTTGATGATGCAAAGTAAATACACAAAAGCGCAATCTTTTTGCGTAGTTAAAAAAGTTTGATAATTTTGTAAAAAAATTAAAATGTCTTCAAATAAAAACGCTCTTATTCGCTACAAAACCATTGACAGATGCCTTAGAAATAAATATAAAAAATATACGCTGGAGGATCTGATAGAGGAGTGTTCCGAGGCTCTTTTTGAATTTGAAGGGAAAGAAGCCTATGTCAGCAAAAGAACCATTCAGCTTGATATACAGAATATGCGCAGTGAGAAATTTGGCTACGAAGCTCCCATAGAGGTCTATGACAGAAAATACTACCGATACAGTGACCCTGAATACAGTATTCATAATATTGCAGTAAATGAAAACGACCTAAAAGCCATGAATAATGCTGTGCAGATTTTGAAGCAGTTTAAGGATTTTTCTATGTTTAAGGATTTGAATGGTGTTATCCAAAAATTGGAAAACACAGTGCATTCTGCGCAGCAGCAGTCCATTATTCATTTAGATAAAAATGAACAGCTCAAAGGTTTGGAATATATTGATATTCTGTACAATGCGATTTTGAATAAGAAGACGCTGGGAGTGGTTTATAAAAGTTTTAAGGCAAGAGAAGAGAAAAAATACATTGTTTTTCCACAGCTTTTGAAGGAATATAATAACCGCTGGTTTCTCATCTGCTGGTATGGAGATGTGCTTCTGAACCTTGCACTTGATAGGATAATAAGCGTGCAGATAGAGGAAAATATTCCTTTTCGGGAGCGGGAGTTTAATGCCGATAGATTTTTCTCTGAAGTGATCGGCGTGACAACATCGTCAGAACAAAGAGGGCAAAATGTGATTTTCTCAATAAAAGGAATTCATGCAGAATATGTGAAAACCAAGCCTTTTCATCACACGCAGGAGATTTTGGAAGAAAAAAATGGCGAAACATATTTCAGGATAAGAGTTCAGCTGAATTTTGAGTTGGAAAGAGTTATTTTAGGCTTTGGTGATTATATCACAGTTCATAAACCAAACCGACTGAAAACGAGAATAAAAAACACACTGGAACGAGCAGTGAAAAATTATGAAGATTCGGAAATAAAACAACTCCCACAGGTTTAAAACCTATGAGAGTTTTTTTAGATTTAAAATAAAGTTATTCTTCTTCCTGCCCAAAAGTCAGTTCTAAATCAAAGTATTCTATAACAACTTCGCAGACTTCGTTGTTTTCATCATATCCAAAATATACAGGATACTGCCCCTTGCCGAAGCCGCTTTGTATCATCGGTACGCTTAGGTCTGTATTTGGAATTTTGAAGTTAATCCATTCGCCTCCTTCTCTTTGAAAATGAGGATTTTCCTTGTGATTTTTTGCAAATTCTTCAGCAAAAAGTTCATCACAGATATTGGCATCATTAGGCTGCCCTTTATACCATTTTTCCTTGAAATCGCAGAAGGCATCACGGGTTTTTACATCCACTATAGTTGCCAGTCCTGAATCAGCAAAGAATCCGAAGAAACTTCCATCTTCCAAATCATCCAAGTTTTCATCTCCAACCAAAGCCTCTGTGTAGCTGACAGCCTTTTTGTCACTAAATTTTACTCGTGTAGAAACATAATAATAGAGACCTTCCTCCGCTTCTACAATCAATGTATTAAGTGGAAATTTTCCTGTTGGGACTTTTTGATAATAGGGCAGCTGGTCGCGATGAAGAAAAAACAAAGGGTCTCTTACCAAAATTTCTCCCGTAGGAAAATGGACTTCTCCCATATTTAAGATAAAAAGTTTCTTCCCAAAAGTCTCTTTTTGAGAGTAGATTTCTTCAAAAGAAACGGGCGGAACGAGAATAGATTTTACTTTTTCGTACTTTTCCAGCCACTCTTGGGTTGGGATTTTTTCTGTATTCATGATTTTATTGATTTTAAAATCTTTATAATCCTCCAAATTCTTTTTCTAAAATCGCAGAAATTTCCTTTGCTTTTGTCACAGGGCAGAGGTGCGTTCCTCCTTTGATGACATAGTTCGGATTTGAGTTTTTGATAGGAAAAACGATATCTTTATCCGCGGATATTTGTATGATTTCAGGGTTTTCCTTCGCATCCCAGTCAAGGATTTTCTCTATGCTCCATTTGATATAATAAGGATTTCTGACCTTAAAATATTTTAAAATTTTTGGGTTTTTTGGGTCAAAAAGATGCCTTACAAAAGAATAAAAACTATAGGATTTTTCATTAAATGCCGAAGTTGGGATTATTTTGTAAAGCTTAGAGCGTTTTCCTATTTCCATCAGTTTGGATTTTCCCGAAGGCGATTTTATACTGGCAAGAATAATGACTTTTTTAGCTGGAAATTTTTTATGAATTTCCTGCACGATAATTCCGCCAAAAGAGTAGCCGAGCAGACAAAAATCCTCATCAGGATTGATGCTTTCAGCCATTCTATTCACATAATGGTCAAACTCCTCATTCTGCTCTGGGACGAGCCAATCGATGAAATGAAGCTCCATTTCTGATGGGAAATTGATATGCTCAAATACGCTTCTGTCTGCGCCCAGTCCGCTGATGATGTATAGTTTCATTGCTGTTGTTTTATATTTTTAGAAAAACTTCCAAAAATTATCATCATAAGGTTTGGTGAATTTTTTATAGCAAGATTTAGAAACCACAGTCACAGAAACCGTTACGATTTGGTTGTCTTTGGAATAGCTGAACTGTGGTGCTTTTTCTGTAGAATATTGTTTCTGTCCGTTCTTATAAAGCACCTCCCAAGTATAGCTGAAATCTTTACTGGAATTACTGAAAAATCCTAATCTGTCGTTAGAAATTTTTCTCGTTTCATAGTTTGTCACATCTATATCACAGTCTCCTTTTTTAGGAGCTTCAGATGGCGTTTCCTCTAAATTTTCCTTAGCGAGGATACTGATATCTTTGCTGCATTTCGTGATATTTCCATTTTCAGAAATATACTGCACAGACAGTGTGGAGTTCCCTGCATTTACAGGCATGATTTCCACAGAATCTAGCCTATTATCGCTTTCCACCACGATGCCGCCTTCAGATGTCCATCGGTAGCATTCTTTGCATTGTGCATCTTTTTTTATGTTGTAGTTGCTTTTTTCTCCTACTGTTAATGAGGATTTTCCTGTGATTTCGCATTGAGAGAAACCTAAAGTTGAAACTAAAACTAAAAATAATTGACTAAACTTCTTCATAATTTAAAAATTTAATTTGAACAAGGAGTGATGAAAAAATCATTCCAAAACCCAATTTTCCACGATTTCCCATAATTTTCTCACCTCCAGTTTCTTTTCGAAAACAAAGGCTTCTTCAGCGAATTTTTGTTCAGAGAAATTGGCTTTGTCCCAGTATTTGTTACCATTATCATCCACTAAAATTCGGGCGTAATAAATGGCTGGGTCAAGGCTCGTAAAACGGATTTCGTTCTTATTTGTATATTGAGAATATTTTATATTTCCTTCGCTATCAATTAGTTGTAGCCAAAAATAGGATTTAGGCTGGTTCGTTAGTTTTAGGGTTAAACTTCCGTAATTTTCAGCTTTATCCGCTTCAAAATTGAAAATATAAGCCTTTGGATTTTGGAAATAATGTCCTTGAACACTTCCTTTTGGAATGCTGAGCGAGTATTTTTTTCCAACTTTAAAGTCCGATGAAATGATGATTTCCTTTGGATTTTTTTCAGAAATTCTTGCCTCAAATTTTTGGCTGATACTGTCTCTTTTCAGTGTCCATAGAGCGCTATTTATCTCCTTTAAAGTCATATTAGCAGTAATGACAAAATCTTTTTCAGGAGGAAGCTGTCCGCCTTTGTTATTGGCTAAAGTCAGTTCATCTTTTTCGTTGGTTTTATAGGAAACAGAAATAGTATCTTCCTTACCATCAGCATTATAACTTATTTTTAGCGGCGTGAGAGTTCTGTTGTTTAGGGCGTTTTGTTTCCCTACCCAGACCATCACAGAATCAGATTTTTCGGCGTGAGTTACTTGATAATCAGTGAGTTCACTGCTGATACTTTTTACATCTACTTTCTTTGGATTTCCTTCGAAAACCATCAGCATTCCTCCGCTCATAGGCGTAGTTTCTTTGTATCTGATGTTTTTTTCAGAAGGGTAAATTTTCATTTTCAAACCAGATAAATTTTGACTTAAATCTATTTTATCCTTTAAGAAACCAACTTTTTCTTTACCTGCATCATACACAGAGTTTTCGTTTTCATCTTCAAAAGCGATGATGCTGTATTTCCCTTTACTTAGGTAGTTTAGTTCAAAATAGCCGTCTTCATCAGCTTTTGCGATGTAGTTTGGTTTTTGTTTGAAATCAGCACTATCCGCATAGAGTCCTACTACAATTCCGTGTTTAGAGGGTTTCTCTGGGATGAGCAAGGCATCAGTTATAGTTCCGCTGATATACAAATTATCAAGCTCCTTTCCTGTAGAAAAAGCAAAATTGAAATAAGGCAGCACATTTCCCTCGTTATTATCTACGATGGCATTTCCAAAGTTGAAATTATAAGTCGTGTTTTCCTGCAAATCTTCATCCCATGTTATGGAAATATATTTGTTTGCAAGGTTAGAAGGGATGATTTTTTTAATCTTTTTAATCGGTGGCGAAATGATGAGATTTTTATTCGCATCCTTTAAGTTAATATATTCATCAAAATACAGCCGAAGTTCCCTAGTGCTGGTGGGAACATTTACTCTGCTCGTATCTATATTGGATCTCAGGAACTTAGGTGGAGTAGTGTCTTTTGCACCGCCTTCGGGAGAGCCTACTCTTGCACAAGCGCTCAGAAGAACTATAAAAATAGCAACAAAGAAAATCTTTTTCATGAAACAAAAATAAGTTTTTTAAATTTAATCTTCCTCCTCTGTAGATTCTGAGGTTTTTTGTATGGTTTCCTCTGTTTTTGTTGCTTTTAGGCTGTCCATAGAAGTTTTCTTTGATTTCTTTTTTGGAGTTTTTGCTCTTTCGGTATCTTCTGCAAAAACTTCTGTGGAATCTGCAGTTTCGGCATCTGGATTTATCACTTTATCAATTTCAAAAGGAAAATCTTCAAAGAGCGTGGAAAGAAGCATGGTTCCGTATATTTTTCGGGAATATTTGTTGCTCAGTGCGATGATGGTGGTTTTAGATTCTCTCAGATGGATGAAAACCGTGTTAGAGCCGTGCCACCAGCCATTGTGATAGGTTAGTTTTTTCCCTTCATCAAAAACTTTTAACCTAAATCCAAGACCATAGTTGTTCACGCCTTTTTTCTCATTGCTGTATGGCTCAAAAACTTTTTCCATTAGTTCTTTTGGGAGAAAATCTTTTGAAAACATTGCTTTTGAAAAATTGAACAAATCGCGTGGAGTGGTGTAAATATTTTTATCGCCATAAATCAAATCGTATTCGTTTAAAGGATAAAGTCTAGTGCTTCTTTGGTAAAAAGATTGTGAAGCGGAATTGATGTGTTTTTCCTCAAAAACAAAAGTATTTTTCATTTTTAAAGGCGCGAAAACCATTTCTTTCATCGCCTCAGGATAGGTTTTTCCTGTGATTTTTTCAATGATAAGCGCCAGAATAGCATAGTTGAAATTATTATACATAAAGCCCGTGTCGGTCGGTCTGGCAAGTTCTGGTTTGTGTTTAGCAACGAGGTCAAAAATTTCTTGATTGGTAAAGAATTTATTTTTAGGCTTTATATCATTTTCTTCTAAGAAATGCTCATATTTCGGAAGTCCGCTGCGATGGGTGAGCAGGTGCTGAATCGTTACATCAGCATACGGAAAATTCGGAAAAATGGATTTTACTTTTTGCTCAAGGCTGATTTTTTTTGCTTCCACCAGTTTTAAAACTGCCATCGATGTGATGGGTTTGCTTATAGAGGCCAGATGGAGCGGAGTGTCTTTGTTAATCGGCATTTGGTTGTTCTCCCTGCCGAAGCCTTTGTATTTTTCCAAAAGAATATTGTCTCCGTGCGCTACCAAAACTCCACCGCTCATATCAGTGCTGTTCCAGATGTTTTCGTAATATTGGTTAAGGGAATTTACGATTTTCTGCTGGTTTTCCAGTTTTAATTTTTCTCCCTTGAAGACATTGTCCACATCTACATTGCCGAAATTAGGAAGGTTTGAAGCTGAATAATATCCACTGGTGGTCGTTGTGGATTCTTTTTTTGAGCACGAAAAAAATAGAAAAAATGCAAGAAATCCTATGTGAGATAGATTTATTTTCATCTTTGTTTTGAAATTTTCGCGCAAAATATGATAAAAACAAGAAAAATGAATAATAATTATCGTTAAATCTATGTTAAATGATGCTAATTTTCAGCAGTGAAAGCCAATATTTTATCTACAATGACTTGGGCTAATTTTATTTTGCTTTCGTGAGTCCAGCCCGCGATGTGCGGCGTTATGATGACTTTTTCTGAATTTAGAAGATATTCCAAATCTTCGTTTTTTGTTTCCAAATTCTCAAAAGAAGTTTTTTCGTATTCCAAAACATCCAGACAAGCACCTTTTATTTTACCAGATTTCAAAGCATTTACCAGCGCAGAAGTTTTTAGATTTTTGCCTCTTGCGGTATTGATGAAGTAGAAATTTTTCTTCATTTTGGAGATAAATTTCTCATCTATCATATAGAGTGTATCCTCTGTAAGTGGCGTGTGAAGGCTGAGAATATCAGCGTTTTCTTGTAATTCTTGAAGGCTTACCTGTGTAGCAAATTCATCGGAAAGATTAGGTTTGATATCGTAGAAAATAGTTTTGCAGCCAAATCCCGAAAGTCTTTTGGCTACGGCTTTTCCCATGTTTCCGTAACCGATGATTCCGAAGGTTTTGCCCAAAATTTCTTCACCTCGGTTTTCTTCTCTAAGCCAAATTCCATTTTTGACTTCATTAGAGGAAATAAATAAGCGGTTCATCAGCACTAGAAGTGTTCCTATAACATGCTCAGCTACGGCATCTTTGTTTCCTTCGGGAGAGTTGATGAGTTTTATGCCGAGTTCTTGGGTTTTGGTGATGTCTATATTTTCCATTCCAGCGCCTACTCGTGCGATGAATTTTAGATTTTTAGCTTTTTCTAAAAAATGAGCATCCAGCGGAATTCGGCTTCGGATGATGATGCCTTCATAAAGGTGTATTTTATCCAAAACCTGCTCATAACTTGATGAAAAATCCTCCTCCAAAACAAATCCTTTTTCAGAGAGTTGTTCTGTGATGAGTGGATGATTTTTATCTAAAAGCAGGATTTTCATTTAGTATTCTATTTGTACACTATCAATCGTTATAGAATCTGCCGTGGAAGGTGATACAGCTTGTGGAATTTCAGTTTGTACGGATTGGATAGAGTCTTGTTTTGCACTATCATCAGTAGATTTATCGGATTTTCCGTAATTATAATATAGAAATACAAGTCCAGCAACAGCAAGAACGATGAATAACAATACCCACCAGATACCATTGTTTGATTTTTCTTGTTTCTGGGGTTCTGTTTTTGTGGTTTCTTGCTTTTGGGGCGGTTCTTCTTTAATGGTTGATGCAGGAGAAATTTCAGATAAATTAACTTCTTCCAGTCCAAAGAATTCCATAGATTGTGGAATTTTAGTTTCTTCCCGTATGATATCTATTTCTTTAAGGGAAAGCTCCCCGAGGTATTTAAGATTTAATTTTTTTTGGAGCATGAGTAATCTTATCCATTCACGCACAGTATCTCTTATTTCAGATTGTATAATGAATAGGTTCTCACCTGTTTTTTCTGCTATATAATGGGCAAGGCTAGAATCAAAGACAGTGGTGTTGTCTTCAAAATAGATATGCTCACTTGGAGGAAGAATTTTAGAAGATTCTGCATCCACGACAGCATGTTCTTTTTCAAGTCTAAAAATCCCAAAATCAGGAACTTCCACCCTTGGTTTTTGCTCCTGTAAATAACTGTATATGTAAAAAGCTAAATCCATACTAGATGCAAATTTAGGAAAAATTAAGATAACTTTATCAAAAATTTAATATTTAGTTTATTTAAAATGATAAATTTCGGATATTTTTAACAAAACATCAAAAAAATAACAAAAAAAACATAAAAACATTTGGTTGTTTAAAAAATATTTAACACCTTTGCTCAATGGTTATTAAATTTTGTTAAAAATGAATGTGAAATTGAAAGTTCTAACAGCTGGTGTATTGTTCTTCACAGGACAAGCATTAGTTGCGCAAGAAGTTAAGAAGGATACTGCTTCTGGAAAAGAAAAAACAATAGATGAAGTGGTTTTGGTAGGGTATACTAGAGTAAAAAAGAATGATTATGTAGGTACAGCTGCCAAAGTGAATATGAAGTCTATTGAAAACAAAAATGTTTCAACCGTTTCACAAGCATTAGCAGGAGAATCTGCGGGGGTTAGGGTTATTAATAGCTCTGGGCAGCCTGGTAGTGAACCTACTGTTAGAATTAGAGGGTTTGGTTCTGTTAATGGAAATAGAGATCCTTTGTATGTTGTAGATGGAATGCCTTTTTCTGGTAATGTTTCATCTATTAACCCAGAGGATATTCAGGATATGGTTGTTCTTAAAGATGCAACAGCCACGGCTATTTATGGGGCTAGAGGAGCGAATGGTGTTGTTGTTATCACAACAAAATCAGGAAGAGGAGCTAAAGATTATATACAATTAGAATCTAAGGTGGGGATAAATACAAGGTTGTTGCCTATGTATGATGTTATTTCCTCTCCGGAAGAATTTATATCACTAGCATGGTCTGCATTGTACCACCAAGGTTTGGCTAATGGTAATGCAAACCCTTCTCAATATGCAAATAATAATTTATTTGGGAATAATGGTATAGATCCTCGATATAATATGTGGAATTCGACAGGTGCGAATTTGATAGATCCTGCAACTGGACAAGTAAGAGAGGGTGTAACTAGAAAATATACGCCTGAAAACTGGGCTGAAAGAGCTTTTAAAGAAGGAGTTAGAACTGAACATAATTTGAGTTTAGGAGGAGGTACTGCAAGAGCTAATTACTATGCTGGGATAGGATATTTGAAAGATGAAGGATATTCAATTAACACAGGGTATGAAAGATATACAGGTAGATTGAATGCAGGATTTAAACCTAAGTCTTGGTTGTCAGGAACATTTAATTTAGGGTATGCGTATGCAAAAACTCGTAATAATGGACAAACAGAAGACTCTAGTAATGTTTTTTGGTATACAGATAACATCCCTTCAATATATCCATTGTATTTGAGAGATAATGATGGTAATTTAGTTTCTGATCCTTACTTTGGAGGTTATCAATATGACTATGGTATAGGAAGAGGTTTTGGTGCACTGACAAATGGTGTAGCAGATGCTGTTTATAATAAGAGAAACTCTAATAGACACGAAGTTAATGCTAACTTTTTCCTTAAAGCAGATTTATTCAAAGGATTAAGTTTCGAAACAAGAATAGGGGGACAATATTATAATAATAGTGTAGATGATCTTAGAAACCCATATTATGGAGGTTCTGTAGGGGTAAAAGGTGCTATATATAAGAATAAATATGAAATGTTTACATGGAATTTCTTACAAATGTTAAGATATAGTAAGAAATTTGGTGATCATAATATAGATGCTTTTGCAGCACACGAATCAACAAAATGGGATTATAAAGCTCTTGCTGCAGGAAAAACAGGACTTGTAACTCCTAGTATTCCAGAACTTAATAATGCGATAACTTCAGAAGTGCCAGAATCTTATGTGAATAACTATGCATTAGAAAGTTATTTTGGACAGGTTAATTATGATTTTATGGGTAAATACCTTCTTTCTGCATCTATCAGAAGAGATGGTTCTTCTAGATTCTTAAGAAAGAAATGGGATGTATTCCCTTCTGTAGGTTTAGGATGGGTTGTATCTAGAGAGAATTTCCTTAAAGATTCAAAAATGGTAAATAACCTAAAATTAAAGGCTAGTTATGGTTTCGTGGGAGACCAAGCGGGGGTAGGATATTATCCTGGTTATAATGTTTATAATACAGGAAACTTCATGGGACAGATAGGAACACCTTTTGATAGAGGAGGATATCCTGATTTGACATGGGAAAAAGCTAAGATGTTCCAAGCAGGAGTTGATTTTACATTGTTTAATAGAAGATTGGAAGGGAATGTAGATTACTATAGAAAACTGACAGATCAGTTGATATTTGATAAAAGATTACCACCATCTACAGGAAATGCAATTTTCAAAGATAATGATGGACAACTTTTAAATCAAGGACTTGAATTTAGTTTGGTTGGACATATCATTAAAAAAGATGACTTCTTCCTTGACCTAGGAATAAATGGAGAACTTCCAAAGAGTAAACTTACTAGAATGCCTTATGATGCTTCTTTAGGTAGAAGAAAGATAATAGATGTATCAGAAGGAGGAATAGGTAGAGCGGAAGGATATTCTATTTATGATTATTACATGGCAGAGTGGGCAGGAGTAAATTCTGCTACTGGAGCTGCGCAGTGGTATATGAACTATGTAGATACTAATAATAATGGAGTGTATGATGATGGAGTTGATACAGCAATAAAATCTTTACATGAGTATCAGACACTGAATCCAGGAGTTGCTGTAAGTGAAGCTATTACTGAATCTTTTTCTAAAGCAACAAATAGGTTTGTAGGTAAGTCAGCTATTCCAGATGTGAGAGGAGCAGTAAACTTTAACATAGGATATAAAGGATTTGCTTTAGGAGCACAGATGCTTTATAGTATAGGAGGGTATGCTTATGATTCTAATTATGCTGGGTTAATGCATAATAGTAAAGTAGGAAGTAATAACTGGCATGCAGATATACGAAACAGATGGCAGAATCCAGGGGATATCACAGATGTTCCAAGGCTTACTTCTGGTAGAGATACCAACTATAACTCTAGATCTACGAGATTTTTGACTAAAGCAGATTATTTTATTTTGAATAACATAAATCTTAGTTATACTTTTTCTCAAGATCTTCTTAGAGATACAGGTATAACAGGTTTGTCAATAACTTTATCTGCGGATAACCTTTGGTTAGCATCAAAAAGAAAAGGATTTAATCCTACTGTGTCTGAAACAGGACAAGGAAGTTCTTATAGATATTCACCATTGTCTAATTTTACAGTGGGAGTAAAAGTTAAATTTTAATGAAATAAATTATGAAAAAAATAGTAGTATTATTATCAACAATATCTTTACTTGGAGGACTTATCTCTTGTAGGGAAGAATCTTTTCTGAATACAGAACCAACAGAGACTATTTCTACTCCTTCCACACAAGCTAAATTATATGGGGCGTACCTTATGATGGCAAAGTCTGGGACTGGGGGAACATCTCAACATAGTGATTTTGGACAAAGAGGATATGATATATTCACAGACTTACTTTCGTCTGATATGGCAATGCCGAGAAATACTTATAATCATTACAGATCTATAATAGATTTAACAGGAACAGTTGATTATACAGATACATATAATTATATGCCTTGGAGATATTATTATAGATTGATTAATGCAGTGAATGATGTTATTAAGGAGACAGGAGGGAATGGAGTTGTTCCGACTAACCAAGATGATAAATATCTAATGGGACAAGCAAAAGTTTTGAGAGCTCACGCGTATTTCTATCTATTGCAGCTTTATACTACAGGATACGATCCTTCTTCAGAGGCAATTCCTTTGTATTTAGAGCCTAATATGCAACCTCGTCCAAAGTCTACACAGGCAGAAGTTTATTCAGCAATTATTAGCGATTTGAATGATGCTGTAACTTTATTGGACAGCTTTGAGAGACCTAATAAAGGGGCAGTTAATAAGTATGTAGCAAAAGGAATGTTGGCTTATACATATGCAGCGATGGGAGATAATGCCAATGCTTCTGCATTAGCATTAGAGGTTATGAATAATAGTGGACATTCTATCACAACAAAAGAACAAGTAGTGAGATATCGTCACAATGGAGCTACAGAATCTGGAGGTGGATTTAATGATTTAAGAACAGGCAGCTGGATGTGGGGGATAGATATTACTACAAATAGTGATTTAGGATGGATAAACTGGTGGGGACAAGCTGATGTTTATACATATGGTTATCAGTGGGCTGGAGATACTAAGTCTATAGATGAAGGTTTGTATAATTCCATAAGAGCAGATGATATTAGAAAAAATCAGTTTGTGAGTATGACTAGTTCAGGAGCTGTATTAAGTAATATCGCAGATACTAATGCAAGATATAGTTATATTGCAGCAAATAAGTTCTTTACGCCAGAGAGAGTTCTTCAAGGAACTAGAAATACTACTAATGATTATTTCTACATGAGAGTGGATGAATTCCATCTTTTGGCAGCAGAAGCTTTTGCTAAACAGGGTAATGATGCTCAGGCAAGATCTATATTGAAAAATTATTTATCAAATAGAATTACGAATGTATCATATATTGATGGTTTGTCAGGAGCAAGTCTACAAGCTGAAATATATAAGAATACAAGGATAGAATTCTGGGGAGAAGGGAAATCATACCTAGCTATGAAGCGTAATAGAGCTACCATTACTAGGGGAAGTAATCATTTGAACCATGCAGGAGCAAGTTTCCAATATAATGATCCTAAATTATCATTCAAAATTCCTCAACAAGAAGTGTTAAACAATCCTTATATTAATTAGAAAGCTTTGTTTTCCAAAATTTATTAAATTTGTACCTCATAAAAACTTTATGAGGTACATTTTTTTTATATTGATATTGCTGGGAAGCCTTTTAAAGGCGCAGACAGATGATTTGCCAGTGAGTGATTCCGTTGTGGTGGACAATGGAGAGAAGGATTCTATACAGATTTTTAGCCCAACGATTGATGACTATCAGTTTTTCACACAGTTTTCTCAGCGAAAAGTGTTTGATACTGTTTTCACTATTGGGAAATCTTACCAATTTACTCAGTATAATAATAGAGATAATTTTGGGAAAATCCAGTTTGCGAATATCGGAGAAGGGTTTCAGAATTTGGTTTATAAGACCGATGCAGAGCAGGATTTAGCATTATTGCCTACAAGAAAATCATTCTTTATACTTGGAATTAAGGATATAAAATATTACGATGTGAAAAGTCCCACTACGGCATTCTATTATCATAATGGAATGAGTAGCGGCGGAGCTCTGCAAACAACTTATACTCAGAATATTGGCAAAAGGTTTAATTTTGCGATAGAGTATATGGGGCTGCGTTCGGAGGGGTTGTATCAGAGGGAAATAGCATCTTCTAATAATACCATTTTCTCTGCACATTATCTTTCTAAAAACTCTAAATATGAGGCTTTTGCGCATTTCATTCATCAGAATATTTCTAATGAAGAGAATGGTGGGATTGCGAATTTGGAGAATTTTACAAGTGGAGATTCTCGGTTCAACAGCAGAAAAAATCTTACGGTAAATTTGCATAATACCTACACCAGAATGGCAGTGAGGAGGTTTTATTTTAGCCATTATTTTGCACCTTTCGATGTGGAGAAATTTCCATTTAAGCTGAGTCATACAATTTTTTATCAAACCAATAAATATTTCTACACACAGGATGGCACAGAGAACTATTATTCATCTTCGTTGATTACGGATTATCCTACCAATAATAAGAGGAAATCGACTAAATTCAGCAATACAGTGAGTTTGCTTTTTGATAATGAGGCTTTTAGAGCGGAAGCGGGAATTCGTTATCAGAATATCGGTTACAGGTCATTTTATCCGTTGATAATCAGTGGAGTACAGGAAGATTCTAAATTTAAGGAAAATCGTTTGGGATTGGTAGGAAATCTTAAAATAAAACTTTGGGATAAAATCAATCTAAATTCGGATTTGGAAATTTCTAACGGAAAAGCCTTTGGGAATTATCTAAATTCAGAAAATCATTTGACTTTTGAGCCTATTGAGGGCTATTCCATCGGCGGGCATGTGAAGTTCAAATCGGCGGCTCCATCGTTTAATTATTTGATGAACACTTCTTTTTATCAAGATTATAATTTTAAATATTCTGATTTTAAGAACCAAAATGTTTTGGAAATAGGAGCTGATTTAAATCTTAAATGGTTTGATACTAAGTTGTTTGCGAATTATTTCAGAATAGGGCAGCTGGCGTATTTTGATTCTTCGGCGATGCCTCAGCAGGGCATTTCATCGGTGAATATATCGCAGGTAGGAGGAGAGGCTACATTTACTTATCGTAAATTTAATTTTAATGCTAAAGTATTGGTTCAGAATGTTTTAAATAATAAAGATGTACTTCCGTTGCCAGAATTCATAGGAAGAGCGAATGTTTATTATCAGTCCAAAATATTCAAAAAAGCGGCGGAAATACAGACAGGAATCAAGGCTTATTATTTCTCAAAATTCGCCTCTCAGCAGTATTTTCCGATACTTAATGAATTTATCCTGCCTTCCACAGATTCGCATTCCATCGGAGGAAGACCATTGGTGGATGTTTATTTTAATATGAAAGTAAAACGAATGATGATTTACGCTGAAGCACAGCATCTTAACACTACTTTCATGAAAAACCAGTCTTATGCTGCGCCGTTTTATCCAGTGGCAGATTTTAGACTGAATTTAGGTTTGGTATGGTATTTATTCCACTAAAATAAAGGTAAAATGAACGAAAAAGAGATATTTTTAAAAGACATATACAGCATTCCGAGCCTTATTAAGGATTTTTTCGCTGATGAGGAATATGCTTCGCATAGATTTTCTTTGGAAAATGTCCAGAAACAGGTGGAATTTAAGGAAAAAAGTTATTCCAAAGAGCAGAGAAAAATTCTTTGTGAGGTTTTGGGAAAACAATTAGGAAGTTTGCAACTGTCTGATAAACAGAAAGAAAACCTGCGAGCTCTTTCACAGGAGAATGCTTTTACTATCGTTACGGGACATCAGTTGAACCTATTTACAGGACCTGCATTTTTCGTTTATAAAATTTTGCAGACGATAAAAACGACAGATTTTCTGAACCAAAATATTCAAGGGAAAAAATTCGTTCCTATATTTTGGATGGCTACGGAAGACCATGATTTTGAGGAAATAAATCATTTTAAAACTGAAAACTACATTTATAGCATCGATGGGAAATCAGGAGGAGCAGTCGGCAGAATAAAGGTCGAGAAAAACAATTTCATAGAAGAATTTGAAAAAGAATTTAAATACAATGATTTTGGTAAGGAGCTGATAGACTGGATGAAAGAAACCTATGCAGAGGGAAAAACTTTAGCAGAAGCTACCAAAACGCTGGTAAATAAACTCTTTGCCGACCGAGGGTTGCTGATGATAGATGGAGATGACCGAAGGCTGAAAGAGCAGATGAAGGAGATTTTTGCTGATGAATTGAAAAATAATTCACTGAAAAAAGAAACGCACCAATCCGTAGAAAATCTTACGAAGAAATACGGAAAAGTGCAGGTAAATCCGAGGGAAATCAATTTGTTTTATCTTACGGAAACTCGTGATAGAATAGAGTTTGATGGAGAAAAATACCATGTGGTGGACAAGGAAATTTCTTTCACAGAGGAGGAAATTTTGGCGGAATTAGAAAGTTATCCAGAAAAATTCAGCCCAAATGCAGTGATGCGCCCTATTTATCAGGAAAAAATACTTCCAAATATAGCTTATATAGGCGGAAATGCAGAGGTAATGTATTGGCTGGAGCTGAAAGAATATTTCCGACATGTGGAAGTTCCTTTTCCGATTTTAATTCCGAGAAATTCAATGCTTTTTTTGACTGAGAAAACAGCAAATAAAATCCAGAAAATGGGACTTGGGATAGAGGAGTTTTTCATGGATTATGCGGAGATTATCAAGGAAAAATTGCTTTTTGAATCGGAACTTTTGGAGATTCTGACAGAGAAAGAAGAGGAACTGAAAAAATCTTTCGGGCTGCTGAAAGAAAAATCTTCACTTACGGATAAGACTTTTAGGAATTTGGTGGAAGCGGAGGAAACCCGTCAGCTGAAATCTTATAACCGAATGAAAAAGAGACTTTTGCGAGCAGAAAAAATAAAACAATACGAGAAATATATGCAGCTGAGACAGTTATATTTAGATGTTCATCCTAATGCTGTGTGGCAGGAGAGAGTGCTGAATTTCAGTGTGTTTTATGCTCAGAAAGGGAGAGGATGGATAGAAGAATGCTATCAAAAAATGGATGTGGAAAACTCTGTGCTAATTATTTCGTGCATTTAATTATAAAGCCGTATTTTTGTGGTCTAATTGTTATATAACAACAATACTTAAATCAGATGAAAAAAATATTTTTAACCATACTAGGAACAGCATTTGCGGTATTATCTGGGCAGCAGAAGAAGCATACTGTGGTGGCTAAAGAAAATCCCACTACTATTGCTAAAAAATATGGTGTCAGCGTAGATGAACTTATCAAGCAAAATCCTAAAATAAAGGATGGGAAAATAGATATAGGAGATGTTTTGATTATTCCTAATAAACAAACAAACACTCAGAAAACAGAAGAGAAAAAGGAGGAAAAAAAGGAAGAAAAAAAGTCTACTGAAAAGAAATCCAATCAAAAATTGGGTAAAATTTATCTTCAGCCAAAACAGACCATCTATGGCATAACGAGACAATACAAAATCTCTGAAGAAGAACTGAGAAAGTTGAATCCTAATTTGGAAAGCCACATGAAAGTGGGCGAGGCGCTTGTATTACCAGAAGATAAAATCAGAAAGTATGGAGACAAAGCCGCTCAGCAGGAGGTGGTAGATACGCCTAAAAAGGATAAAGAGGAGGAGAAAAAAAATCAAATGTTGGCTTCAGAAGATGGAGCGTATGTGGTTCAGCCAAAAGATACATATTATGGAATTACAAGGAAGTTTAACATTTCACAGAGTGAGTTGTTTGCATTAAATTCAGGGTTGGAACAGAGAGGGCTTAGGTCTGGAGATGTTATCATAGTGAAAAATACAGCATCTTCTAAAAATATAGCAACGACAACGAAAGAAACTTCTGAGAAAAATACAAAACCTAAAGAGGAAAAAAATACGCCTCCAAAAGAGGTGAAAACCAAAACTTATTCCGTAGAGGAATATGTAACTCACGAGGTTAAAAAAGGCGAAAGTGCATTTGGAATTGTGAATAAATATAACATCACATATGACCAACTTGCCGAAATGAACGGAGGGCTTCCTAATGGGATAAAACAAGGAATGGTGCTGAATATCAAGAAGGTAAATAGACAATATGTAAAAGCTGATGATGATGTGTTTAGTATTGCTTTGATTCTGCCTTTTGGGTTTGATACTAATGACACTAAATATAGAACGCTTTCTGCGGACTTCCTAATTGGTGCTAAACTTGCTGCACAAAGAGGAATGCGAGATGGTAAAAAAGTAAGTATCAATGTGATAGATGCTGAAAATGAGAATTCTTTCAAGAATAATTTGGCGCAGATTAACAAGACCAATACAGATTTGATTATAGGTCCGTTCTTTAAATCAAATGTAATAGAAGTTCTTGAATATGTGAAGAATGAAAAAATTCCTGTGGTGGCTCCATTTGCCCATACAGAGGAGATGTATAAATACAATAATTTGGTGATTGTAGAGCCAGGGAATAGAGTGTATGCAGAGAGAATAGTTCGTGAGGTCAAAAATGCTCATTCAAAGGAAAAAGTATTTATTGTAGGTGAAGAAAATAATCCAGAAGTTATTTTCCTTAAAGAGCAGTTAGCAAAAGAGCTGTCTAAAACTGAAATTTCGGTGATTAGTTCTCCATCTGGAATAGAACTTGAGCAGAATATGGTAACAGGGCAAAGCCTGCCAGCAGTAGTTATTTTAGCAAATGATAATAATGCTGTGGGAGCAGGGTTTGCAAAGAAAATAATAGAACTAGCCAAGCAAACAGAAGGAATCAAGGCGTTTAGTATGTATTATCACCCTGATTTTGAGAAGAATGTAGATCCTTTAAGTAAAGCGAATTTGGTTTATTTGATGGATAGAAAAATAAATACAGATGGAGATTTTGAGAAGGAGGTTTTGGCTGAGTTTAAAAAAGAATATTGTAGAACACCATCCAAATATACCATTATAGGTTTTGATGTGGTTAGTGATATGTTGGCAAGGGAATCAAAAGGAGAAGTCCTAAGAAATATGAGTAAAGTTCAGACTCAGTTGGCAACCAAGTTTGAATATATCCGAAACAAAAAAAATGGGGCTTTTGTGAATACTGGATTTAGAGTAGTAAGATTGGTTCCTTAGTTTTTTAATAATAAAATAGATTTAGATTTTTCAAAAATATGAAAGCATTAGTGTTTCCTGGACAAGGGTCTCAGTTTGTGGGGATGGGTAAGGATCTTTATGACTACCGTAAGGAGATTAGAGATTTGATGAATTCTGCTAATGATATATTGGGATTTGATATTTTGGCCGTGATGTTTGATGGGACAGAAGAGGATTTAAAGAAAACCAAAATAACACAGCCCGCTATTTTTATTCATTCTGTAGCTATTGTAAAGGCAATCAATACGATAGGAGCAGGTATGGTGGCGGGGCACTCTTTGGGTGAATTCTCTGCATTGGTAGCGAATGGAGTTTTATCGTTTAAAGACGGACTGGAGCTGGTTTATCAAAGAGCTTTGGCTATGCAGGAGGCTTGTGATATCAATCCTTCTTCTATGGCAGCGGTACTTGGGCTGGATGATGATAAAGTAGAAAAAATTTGTGCAGAGATAGAGGGACTTGTAGTTCCTGCGAACTATAACTGCCCAGGGCAGCTCGTAATTTCTGGTGAAACATCAGCAGTAGAAAAGGCGTGCGAAGCCCTAAAAGCAGCTGGAGCAAAAAGAGCGCTTTTACTGCCAGTGAATGGAGCTTTTCACTCTCCTTTGATGCAGCCAGCGCAAGAAAAATTAGCACAAGCAATAGAAGGAGTTAAGTTTAATAATCCTATTCTTCCAATTTATCAGAATGTAACAACGACTCCTGTGACAGACCCAGAGGAAATAAAAAAGAATCTGATAGCACAGCTGACAGGTCCTGTAAAATGGACACAAACAATACAGAATATGGTAAAAGATGGCGCTGACCATTTTGTGGAAGTAGGGCCAGGGAAAACATTACAAGGATTGATAAAGAAAATATCGCCTAGTATTATGGTTTCATCAGGGATATAATGGATTTTGTAATCTGTAAAAAATATTGCTATTCTTGGATATTCTGAGGATAGCAATTTGTTTATAAATATTATTTACCTTTGTTTTATGGAAAGTTTTTTTTCACACGGCAAACTGCTTCTTACCTCAGAATATTTCGTGCTGGATGGGGCAATGGCACTGGCTGTTCCGACCAAATCTGGACAAAACCTCTGTGTAGAAGAAAAAAATGATGGCAAGGCTCTCGTTTTTTGGGAGGCTTATCATAATGGGAGGCTTTGGATGAGTGCAGAAATTGATTATCTCAATTGGAGAATTATAAAAACTAATCTTCCCGAAAATGCCGAATTCATCGTGAATGTTCTCAGAAATATTCAGAAACTTTCATCATCTCATTTACAAGATAAGAAGTCATATTTCATCAAGACAAATCTTGAATTTCCTGCTAATTTCGGCTGGGGGAGCAGTTCTACGCTGATGGCAAATCTTGCTAAATGGGCTGGGATAAATGCTTTTGAGCTTAATGAGATTTCCCTTGGTGGAAGCGGCTATGATATAGCAGTAGCAATGGAGGGAACGCCTGTTTTGTATCAGTTAAATTGGAAAAATAGAGAGATAAAACAAGTGGATTTTAATCCAGAATTTAAGGATGAATTGATATTTGTCCATCTCAATCAAAAACAAGACAGCCGCGAAGGCATAAAGCTCTATAAATCCAAACCCAAATCAAAGGAAATAGTTGGCGAGTTTTCGGATTTAACAGAAAAAATTTTGAATTGTAAAAACATTGACGAATTTTCTGATTTAATGGAAATTCACGAAAAAAAAGTTTCCGCATTTTTGGGACTTCCCAAAGTTAAACAGCAGTATTTCCCTGATTGCCCTGTTTTTGTGAAAAGCCTTGGGGCGTGGGGAGGAGATTTTGTGATGACTAGAAAATTTCAAGGATATGAAAACTTTTTTCACGGATATGGGTTTCATACTTTTTTTGACTGGAACGAAATAATTAAGTAAAACTGAGCTAAATCATAGGAAATACCTAAAAATATCAATACATTTGCGTATAGTTAATTTATATAAAATTTTTAACATGGAACAGATTAAAAACTATTTAGAAAAACATGGAATTAAGGGAGTTAAGGAGATTGTGTATAATCCTACCTACGAACAACTTTTCCAAGATGAAATGTCGCCAGAAAACGAAGGTTTTGAGAAAGGAATTTTAACAAATTCAGGTGCTGTTGCTGTGAAGACAGGTGTTTTCACAGGGCGTTCGCCAAAGGATAGATATATCGTAAAAGACCAAACTACGGAGAATACGATTTGGTGGGATGGTAAAATAAACTTGCCTACGACGCCTGAGATTTTTGGTGGTTTAAAGAAAATAGTAACTGATTCCTTTGAAAATAAAAAAATCTATGTGGTGGATACTTTCTGCGGAACCAATCCAGACACAAGATTGAAAGTGAGATTCGTGATGGAGGTGGCTTGGCAGGCGCATTTCGTTACCAATATGTTTATCCGCCCTTCTCACTATGACCTAGAACATTACGGAGAGCCAGATTTCTTGGTAATCAATGGTTCTAAGGTAACTAACCCGAACTGGAAAGAACAAGGGCTTAATTCAGAGAACTTTGTGATGTTTAACCTTACAGAAAAAACTCAAATTATCGGAGGAACTTGGTACGGAGGCGAGATGAAAAAGGGAATGTTCTCTATGATGAACTACTACCTTCCACTGAAAGGAATGGCGTCTATGCACTGTTCTGCAAATGTCGGCGAAAAAGGCGATGTAGCAGTGTTTTTCGGGCTTTCTGGAACAGGGAAAACTACGCTTTCTGCTGATCCTAAAAGATACCTTATTGGTGATGATGAGCACGGTTGGGATAACAATGGCGTGTTCAACTACGAGGGAGGCTGCTACGCGAAAGTAATAGACCTTTCTGCTGAAAAAGAACCAGATATTTTTGGGGCGATAAAAAGAGATGCTCTTCTGGAAAATGTAGTGGTAAAGGATAACGGCGAGGTGGACTACAGCGATGGTTCTATCACGGAAAATACCAGAGTTTCTTACCCTATCTATCACATTAGTAAAATAGTTTTACCATCAAAAGCAGGACACGCGAAGAAAGTGATTTATCTTTCTGCTGATGCATTTGGGGTGCTTCCTCCAGTTTCTATCCTTACAGACGAGCAGGCACAATACCACTTCCTATGCGGATACACTTCTAAAATGGCAGGAACGGAGAGAGGTGTTACAGAGCCGCTGCCGTCTTTCTCACCAGCGTTTGGAGAGGCGTTTTTAGCGCTTCACCCTACAATGTATTCTAAAACTTTGGTTTCTAAAATGAAAGAACACGGAGCAAAGGCTTATTTAGTAAATACAGGCTGGAACGGAACAGGGAAAAGAATTTCATTGAAAGATACCAGAGCAATCATAGATGCTATTTTAGATGGTTCTATCGATAAAGCGGAAACAAATCAAATCCCAATTTTAGGACTTACATTCCCAACAGCGTTGCCAAATGTTCCTTCTGAAATTCTTGACCCAAGAGATACTTACGCTGATGCTTCTCAGTGGGAAGTTAAAGCTAAAGATTTAGCAGGAAAGTATATCAAATATTTTGAACAATATACAGACACAGAAGAAGGAAAAGCATTAGTAAATGCAGGTCCGAAATTATAATAACAAAACAAACCTTCTCAAATTTGGGAAGGTTTGTTTTATTTACAACTTAAATATTTATTGGATATGAAAAAGAGAAGTATATTTTCAGTTGTGGGAATGTTTTTTGGGATGGGCTTTTCCGTTGTAGATGGAGTAGTTTCCTATACAGATACAGCTTCATTAAAAGAACCACTCAGCGGAATGATAGCCAATATTCTATCATCTGAAATATTCATTAAACACTTCTTAATTTATTCACTTATGGGACTCATTGTTGGTTTTGTTTTTGGTCTTTTTATGGAAAAAATATTTAAGTGAAAAATTCCTAACTTTTCGTTTTGCTGTCCATCACTATCGTTACAGGGCCGTCATTGAGGAGGGAGACTTTCATGTCTGCACCGAAAATTCCGCTCTCGGTTTTTAAGCCTGATTTCTTGATGAGGTCTTTGAAATACTCAAACAGAGGAACAGCTTTTTCTGGTTTTGCGGCTTTTATAAAAGATGGACGATTTCCTTTTTTGTAATCGGCAAGCAGCGTAAACTGGCCTACACACAGTATTTCTCCATTTATATCTTTTACCGAGAGATTCATTTTCCCTTCCTCATCGCTGAAAATTCTCAAATCAATGATTTTCTTTGCGAGCCAGCCTGCATCTTCTTGGTAATCTTCTTCTTCCACGCCTACAAGGAGCAAAAGCCCTTTGGAGATTTCGCCAGTGATTTCATTATTTACTTTTACGGAAGCTTCTGATACTCTTTGGATTACGATTTTCATAAGTTTAATAATATATTAAAAGTTCGCCCGTAGCGGCATTGTAACTATAATCATAAGATTTAGGAGGCAGTCCAGAGCCTTTTATAGGCGTTCCATCTTGTAAAATCCATTCAGCGCCGTCTTTTGGGCAGACGATTTTGATATTGTTTTGAACTTCCAGTGTAGTATTCGTGTCAGGGCAGAGGTGTGGCGCGTTTCGGTCATACACCTTGAAGCCAGTTCCTGTATTTACTACAATCAGTCCGCGTGTGCCACTCTGCTGTTCATTGATGTAAATCCAACCACCCATTGTGTTTAAATTTCTATAAGCAGGAAGATTAGTATACAGCTGAACATTGATAATCTGACTAGGAAAGCAGCCCACGGTCTCGGCTCTACTTTCACAGGAAATAACAAGGGATAACAAACTGAAAACTAATAAAATAAAAAAGGCTTTTAATACGCTAAATATTTTCATAATCAGAAAAAATTTTTTATCTTTGTCCAAGTAAAGTTAGTTAAAATTTAAAAGTATCCGGCAAAGGTCGGATATTTTATTATTTATTTAACACAAATAAAAGAAAAAAATCATGAATTATGTTACAAAAGAAGGCTTAGCAAAAATGAAGGCCGAGCTAGAGCAGTTGGAATCAATAGAGAGACCAAAAATCACTCAACAGATTGCAGAAGCAAGAGACAAAGGAGACCTTTCTGAAAATGCTGAGTATGATGCAGCAAAGGAAGCACAAGGACTTTTGGAGCTGAAAATATCCAAATTACAGGATATAATAGCAAATTCTAAAATCATAGAAGAAAACCAGATAGACACATCTAAAGTATCTATCCTTACGACTGTAAGACTAAAAAATAACGCAACCAAAGCCGAGCAGAAATTCACATTAGTTCCTGATAATGAGAGTGATCTGAAGGCTAATAAAATATCTGTAAATACTCCTATTGCCAAAGGGCTTTTAGGGAAGACTGTAGGCGAAATAGCAGAAATAGTGCTTCCTAATGGGAACAAACTTTCGTTCGAAGTTTTAGAAATTACAATTTAGTCTTTTAGCTAAATTAAAATAAATAGTAAAACCTTAATAATCAATAAAATGGCTTCAATTTTCACAAAAATAATCAATGGCGAAATTCCGTGCTACAAGATAGCAGAGGATGAACATCATTTGGCGTTTTTAGATATTATGCCGATAGCCAAAGGGCATACATTGGTAATTCCTAAAAAAGAAGTGGATTTTATTTTTGATATGGAAGAAGAGGAGCATAAAAGGCTCTGGGCATTTGCACAAGAAGTAGCCAAAAAAGTAAAAGCTGCGATTCCGTGTGTGAAAGTGGGCGTAGCCGTAGTAGGGCTGGAAGTTCCGCACACGCATATTCACCTCGTTCCTATCAACGAAATCAAAGATTTGAATTTTACTAATGAAAAACTGAAATTCACAGAAGAGGAATTCAGAGAAATTCAAAAAGCAATAATAGGGCAATAATCACTAAAATTACAAACTTCAATAAATTCTTATTGGAGTTTATTTATTCATAAAAACAAAAAAGAATTAGATGAATCCTAACCAATGTTCCTTTTGTGGAAGAAATAAGAATGAGGTATCTGTTTTGGTCTCTGGTCAGAATGGGTTTATTTGCAACTACTGTATAGAGCAGGCTCACACCATAGTGAAAGAGACTGACGAGCAAGAAAATAAAAATCATTCATCTGTAAAAACTTCGGCTCAGCTAAAGAAACCGAGAGAAATCAAGGAATTTTTGGATGAATATGTAATAGGGCAGGACCAAGCGAAAAAACAGCTTTCGATAGCGGTTTATAATCATTACAAAAGACTGGCTCACAATGCAGATGAAAATAAATCTGTAGAGATAGAGAAATCTAACATCATCATGGTGGGAGAGACAGGAACAGGAAAAACGCTCTTGGCTAAAACTATCGCCAGACAGCTGGAAGTTCCGTTCTGTATCGTAGATGCTACGGTTCTTACAGAGGCAGGCTATGTAGGGGAGGATGTGGAAAGTATTCTGTCTAGACTGCTGATGGTGTCTGATTATGATGTAGAAAAAGCCGAAAGAGGCATCGTTTTTATAGATGAAATAGATAAAATCGCTAGAAAATCGGATAATCCGAGTTTGACTCGTGATGTATCTGGGGAAGGCGTTCAGCAGGGACTTTTGAAACTTTTAGAAGGAAGTATTGTAAATGTACCGCCACAAGGAGGGAGAAAGCACCCAGACCAAAAATACATTCAGGTAAATACTCAGAACATTCTATTCATCGCAGGAGGAGCGTTTGATGGTATCAAAGAAATCATTGAACGAAGAATGAACAAGCAGGCGATAGGTTTCAGTTCGGAGAAGACGAATAAGGTGGATGATGATTCCTATATTTTAGATAAATTGGATGCTACGGATTTGAGGAATTTTGGTCTTATCCCAGAACTTTTGGGGCGTTTCCCTATCGTGACACATTTGGATAAACTAGATGAAGCAACTATGCTCAGAATCCTAAGCGAGCCTAAAAACTCTATTATCAATCAGTTTATAGAACTATTCAGACTAGATGGAGTGGAGCTGAGTTTCACCGAAGGCGCTTTACAAAAAATAGTAAAAGAAACGATGGAAAAAGGTCTAGGAGCGAGAGGATTGAGAGGAACGACCGAAAAAGTTTTGGAAAAATACATGTATGACATAGACCAGCTCGGAGGTTCATTGGTCATAGATGAAAGCAAAATAGAATTTTAATATTCACATTAAAAAATAAAAAGCAGGAAATATTTCCTGCTTTATTATTAAATCTTACTAAGTAAGTTTCTGAAATTCACTTTATTATCTATGATTTGTCTCAATTCAGAAACCGCTACACGCTCCTGCTCCATAGTATCGCGGTGTCTTATCGTTACCGTGTGGTCAGTCAGGGTGTCATGGTCTATGGTAATACAGAAAGGCGTTCCTATGGCATCCTGTCTTCTGTATCGCTTACCGATGCTATCTTTGTCTTCATAGATAAGATTGAAATCATATTTCAAATCATTGAAGATTTTTTCTGCATATTCTCCCATTCCATCTTTTTTCATCAGTGGTAAAATGGCAGCCTTTACAGGAGCAAGGGCTGGCGGCAAGGACAATACCGTTCTCTCCGAACCATCTTCTAAAACTTCATCTTTCAGGCAGTGAGAGAATAAAGCTAGGAATAATCGGTCTAATCCTACCGAAGTTTCCACCACATACGGAACATAGCTTTCGTTTCTTTCTGGGTCAAAATATTGTAATTTTTTCCCTGAATATCTTTCGTGAGCCGAAAGGTCAAAATCCGTTCTGGAATGAATTCCTTCCAATTCTTTAAACCCAAATGGGAATTTGAATTCTATATCCGCTGCTGCATTGGCATAGTGAGCCAGTTTTTCGTGGTCGTGGAATTTGTAGTTTTCCTCGCCAAGACCAAGGGCAAGGTGCCAGTTTAGTCTCTTTTGTTTCCATTCTTCATAGAATTTTAGTTCCGTTCCTGGCGGCACGAAAAACTGCATTTCCATTTGTTCAAATTCTCTCATTCTGAAAATAAACTGTCTCGCAACAATCTCATTTCTAAATGCTTTACCAATCTGTGCAATCCCGAAAGGAAGTTTGTGGCGTGATGTTTTCTGAACATTCAGATAATTCACGAAAATCCCTTGCGCCGTTTCTGGACGAAGGTAAAGATCCATCGCGTTCTCGGCAGCAGCTCCTAATTTAGTCCCGAACATCAGGTTAAACTGTCTTACTTCTGTCCAGTTTTTAGAACCAGTGTCTGGGTCGGCTATTTCCAGTTCTTCTATCAGGGCTTTTACATCGGCTAGGTCGTTATTGTCCAGCGATTTAGCCATTCTGGAGAGGATGTTTCTACTATTAAATAGTTTTTCGAAAATTCTGTCATTGGCTAAAATAAATTCTAAACAATTTGTTACAGCGGTAATAACAGCAGATTCATATTCAGTAGATGGAATGATTCCATGTTTAGTGGCAAGTTCAAATACCCACTCCTCATAAATTTTTTTTAATTCTTCATTATTCTCCCCTAAAAGTTGATTTATGCTTAACGCAGACAAGTAAGAAACTAACTTTTTAAATTCTTTTTTAAACTCACTATAATTAGTAATGATATAATTATTTTTATATACATTATAATAACTCTCAAAGTAAGCCTTACTCTCCGAAAAATCTTTAAAAGGAGATTCTTTTTTAGAAAAATCTTTTACTGCTTTATCTTCTAATTTAGCACAATAATCCTCAATCAAAACATCAGCACGGAAACGCTTTTTGCTGTCTTTGTTGTCTATCAGTGGGTCGTTGAAGGCATCCACATGCCCGCTCGCCTTCCAAATGGTAGGGTGCATAAAGATAGCGCTGTCCAGCCCTACGATGTTTTCATTGAGCTGAATCATCGCTTTCCACCAATATTGTTTGATATTGTTTTTTAGTTCTATACCATTTTGTCCGTAGTCGTATATTGCAGAAAGTCCATCATAAATCTCACTAGAAGGGAAAATAAATCCATATTCCTTGGCGTGAGAAATCACTTTCTTAAAAACATCTTCTTGCTTTGCCATCGTTAAAAAATTTATGCAAAAATAAGGATTTTAGTTTAATATTCTATACAAAAAAACACCCTCTGAATGGAGAGTGTTTTTTATTTTCAATGTTTTTTTATTCTAATTTTTTTAGGAAGTTATCTAATTGGGTTGTATAAGTAGTATTATTAGGTCCTATTCCTTCAGGCTGACCATTTTGATCAAATTTAATTTCAGTGAAATTAACAGCATCTCTTTTACCTACCAATAGAGTAATTACCCAAGTACCATCTACTAGGTTTCCAATAGCAGTACTACCTGAAGTAAACTCATAAGAACCTATATTAGGATAATCTGCATATATACCCCAATTTGATCCAGTTTTCGTTAATAGTACTGTAGCAGGAGCTGTTGTAACACCATATTTATTACCACCATGGGCTACACTAGGAGTGTTGCTGCCTCCTCTCAGCATTACTATACCACCACTAGCAGGTGCTGGCATTTTGAAAGAGTAGCTCATAATAGCTACGGCATATTTATTATAATCAATACCTGTATCAAATTTTCTAATATAGTCACCATTTACCTTATCAATAGTAAGGGTAAGGATACTCATATTGTGGATAGGAAGCCCTTTGTATACATCACCTACTTTATCTACTACAAGAGGTCTGTAATCTGTGTAATTGGTAGTAGTTGCTGTATTTCCACCTAAGTCAGCATCCATATCAGAACGAATATTCTTGCTATATATAGGTGCATCTACCAGCCTAAGAAGAGGTTTTCCATCATTAGCAGTAGAGTTTTTTATAGTTAGTGTTCTTGTAGGAATAGTGGTATTGATTCCTACTTTTTGTCCTGTTTTACCAGCAGCTTTTGTTTCATTAATAACTTGGGCATTTATAGATACTCCTCCCAATAATAAACCTAATAGTAAAATTTTATTTGTCATAAGTGTAAATTTAAGGTCGCAAATATACAATAAAAAATTAAAATGAAAAATTGAACACATAAACTATATCAATTGTTACCATTGATAAAATTTAAGGAAGTATTATTTTTGGATTTTTTTCATCATTTTCTCCACGAAGAGATAGGCAGCAGGGCAAATGATGGTGTTTTTAATCGTGAGATGATTGATTTGGTAGATTTTCTTGCGGTCGGTATGTGGATATTCACGGCAGGCTTTTGGGCGGATATCGTAGATAAGGCAGGTGTTATCCTCTGCAAGAAAAGGGCAGGGAAGGCATTGCAGCACCTTGTCATTGTCCTCATCTACGCGGAGATATTTCTTCTCAAAATCAGCAGGAGAAAGGCGCAAATGTTTAGAAATCCGCTCTATGTCTTTTTCTGTAAAGAGTGGGCCTGTGGTTTTACAGCAGTTGGCACAGCTGAGACAATCTATCTCACTGAAAACTTCTTCATGGGTGTCCAAAGTGATGTAGTCCAAGTTCTTAGGCGGTTTCTTTTTCAGGTTGTCTAAGAATTTTTTGTGCTCTTTTTGTTTGGCTAGTGCCTGTTTTTTATAAAAATCTAAATCCAATTTCTGCTCATTATTTTCGCAAAAATACATAAAAAAATCTACGAGAAAATTTCCCGTAGATTTTTATAATTGTTATGAAAAAAACTATTTCACGATTGTCATTTCATCGATGAGGTGTTTAGCACCAGCGTATTTGTCAATTACCCAAAGTACAAAACGAGCATCCACATTGATGGTTCTTTGTAGAGCTGGTTCGAAAACAATATCTCCACTCAGCGCCTCGCTGTTTCCATCAAAAGCAAGACCGATAAGGTGTCCTTCAGCATTGATGATAGGCGAACCAGAGTTTCCTCCTGTGATATCATTATTAGAAAGGAAGTTCACCGGAAGGTATCCTTTTTTGTCTTTGTATAATCCGTAGTCTTTCTTTTTATGAAGGTCAAGAAGTCTTTGCGGAAGGTCAAATTCCTCATCACCTTTTTTGTATTTAGCTACCATTCCTGTAAGGTCTGTGTAGTAGTTGTCTTTCACGCCGTGGTATTTTCTGTCTTTTCTGAAAGGCAGTTTGTCTACAGAACCGTAGGTAAGTCTCATCGTAGAGTTAGCATCAGGGTAGAATTTCTTGTTAGGGTGAGATTTTCTAAGCCCGTCCAAGAAAAGTCTAGTGTTTTCTGCGAATTTCTCTTCGTCTTGCTTGTATTTATTGGCAATCATCTGAGCTTCAGCTGCTAAAATAGAAGAGAACTGATATAATGGGTTTTTCTCCAACATTCGTTTTTTAGGATTGTTGATAAAGTTTAAAACATTCTCTTTAGAATCAAAAAGACCGCTAGGAGAAAATTCATTTGGATTAGTAAATCTGATGATAGGCAATTGGTGGTTTATATCTACTTTGTTTTTATAAAGTGTAAGCAATGTCACGAAAAGGTCAGCTTCTACTTGTGGATGAAAGTCTTCGTAGATGCTTTCCACTTCTTTTATTAGTTTTGCTTTCATAGCAGCCTGCCCATTAGCATCTTGGTCAGCATAAACAGCCAATTTGTTTCCTAATACATATGGCATATTGATGTAAGCTGCTCTTCTGCTCATCAGTCTTAGATAGTTTAATTCTACGTTTCTTTCGTTAGTTTTTGCGTAGTATTCTTCTATTTCTTTCAGAACATTACCATAAGTTGCCTTGTTTTCTGGCTTATCAGCCCATGCTTGGAATACTTTTTCCAAATCTTGTTTCGCGTTGATGGTTTTGTTTTTCAAAACAGCTTCTATCGTTCCAGCTCTATTTTTCCAGTAGTTAGCCGTGCTGGAGTAAGAACTTGCATAGTCCAAACGGATAGCTTGGTCTTTGTCCATGTATTTTTTCATCACATCCATAGCTGCTTTAGAAGCATCTACCCAAGCTGGATAATCCTTGGTAATCAATTGGTTGATTCCATAAGAAGTCAAATATCTGTTCGTTCTCCCTGGGTATCCCATAATCATAGTGAAATCATTAGGTTTGATACCTTTTAGAGAAACAGGCAAGTGGTGTTTAGGTTTTAGTGGAACATTGTTTGGAGAGTATTCTGCTGGGTTTCCGTTCGCATCTGCATACACTCTGAAAACTGCAAAATCTCCTGTGTGTCTTGGCCATTCCCAGTTGTCTGTATCACCACCGAATTTACCAATAGAGTTGGTAGGCGTTCCTACTAATCTGATGTCTTTATAGTCTTGATAAACAAAATAATAGAACTCATTTCCGTTAAAGAACGAACGAACCACTACAGTGTATTTTCCGTTTTCGTTATTTTCTTTTTCAATCGCTTTAAATTCCTGATTGATAATGTCTTGTCTCTGGCTTGCAGACATTTGGTTGTTCAGCTTGGAGTTTATTCTTTCTGTAGCATCTCCCATTCTTACTAGGAATCTTACATACAGGTCTTTAGCGTGAAGCTCTTCTTTTTTGTTCATCGCCCAGAAACCATTGGTCAAGTGGTCTTTTTGTGGAGTAGAAAGCGCAGCGATAGAGCCATATCCGCAGTGGTGGTTGGTAAAGATAAGTCCTTCTTTGGACACGATTTCCCCAGTACAAAAACCACCAAAACTTACGATGGCATCTTTCAAACTAGAATTGTTTACTGAATAGATTTCCTCTGGGGTCAGTTTCAGCCCTTGTTTCTGCATATCTACGCCGTTCAGCCTTTTGATAAGCATCATAAGCCACATTCCTTCATCAGCTTTCATTGGAATAAAATTCAGAATGAAGGCAGCTAATAAAAATAGTCGTTTCATTTTTAGAAAAAATTAAATTAATGGGCTAAATTTAAGAATTTTAAATGATTTAAAGGGATTATTTTTTCTTTTTTACAAATAAAAAACATTAAATCCTATCCCAAAGAGTAGGAATTATATCTTACCTTTGTAGTATAAATTGTAAATATTAAAATATGGAAAACTTACATGACAAACGCCAAGTCTACGAGCAGTTCGAACTTCATGACCACGAAGTAAAGGAAAACCCAATGGAGCATTTCAAGGAATGGTTTGCAGATGCGGACAAACATCCTGATATTTTTGAGGCTAATGCCATGATTCTCTCTACGATAGATGACGATGGCTGTCCTAGAACGAGAGCCATGCTTCTGAAAAGCTATAGCAAAGAAGGTTTTGTGTTTTATACCAATTATAATAGTAAAAAAGGGAAATCTATCGACAAAAATAAGGTAGCTTGTCTCTATTTCTTTTGGCCAGCTCTAGAACGCCAAGTAATGATAAAAGCAAGGCTGGAAAAAGTTTCGCCAGAAATGTCTGATGAATATTTTGCATCAAGACCTAGGGGAAGCAGATTAGGCGCTTGGGCTTCTGAACAAGGTGAAGAAATCCCTAGCAAAGCTTATTTAGCCCAAAAATTACAAGATTTAGAAAAAGAATTTGAAGGAAAAGAAGTGACACGACCGCCACACTGGGGAGGATATCTTGCCAAACCGTATGAAATAGAATTTTGGCAGGGAAGACCTAACCGTCTGCATGACAGAATAGTATATCAGTTCCAAGATGGTAAATGGAAAACATCAAGATTAGCTCCCTAAAAAGGAGCTTTTTTTAGTTAAGAAAAACATCTATCAGCCCTTCTGGAAGTTCCATTTTGATGAATTTTTCATCTCTATTTACTTCTAAAATCCATTCTTTTACGATAGGAATGATGACTTCTTTCTGAACCAAGTCCAAGATAAAATAATGCTGCGCAGTCTGGTCATTCACAGAAACGATGTTTCCGCAGGTTTTTCCATCTTTTTCTAAAATTTCAAAACCAATAACTTCGTGATAATAAAACTGATTTCCACTCAGTTTTGGAAGAGTAGAAAGCGGAAGAAATACATTCTTGCCAATAAGCTGTTCTACCAGTGCTTCTGAGGAGTTTTTGAAAAGAATATTGAGAGAATCTTGTTTACTCCAAATGATTTTTTCAATAAAAAACGGAACCAATAGTCCGTTGATTTCAACGAATATTGATTCCAATTTTTTATAAATTTCGGGTTGGTCTGTATCTAATTTTAAAATAAGATTTCCCGAAAGACCGTGCTTACGAGTAATTTTGCCTAAAAAATAGCAATCTTCTTTCTGCATCGGTAAGTTTTTTTAAGCTTCAGTTTCTTCAGCAGGTGCATCTCCTTCAGCTTCTACAGCAGGAGCTTCTTCTACTGGTGCTTCAGCAGCCTCAGCGGCAGCTTTTGCTTCTTCTTCAGCTTGTTTTTTAGCGTTGATTCTTGCTTCATTAGCTTTGTTTTCAGCTTCTAAAGCAGCTTTTTTAGCATCATCTTTAGATTTAACTAAACCATCTTTTTTACCTTGGATTTTAGCTTCTTTTTCAGCTAACCAAGTGTTAAATCTTTTTTCAGCTTCAGCTTCACTGAAAGCTCCTTTAGCAACTCCTCCTTGAAGGTGTTTTTTGTAAAGAGCACCTTTGTAAGAAAGGATAGCTCTAGCAGTGTCTGTAGGCTGAGCACCATTGTTCAACCATTTTACAGCAGCATCCACATCTAGTTCGATAGTTGCTGGATTGGTGATAGGATTGTAAGTTCCAAGTTTTGTGATGAATCTACCATCTCTTCTTGCTCTAGAATCTGCTACCACGATGTGAAAGAAAGGTTTTCCTTTTTTTCCGTGTCTTTGTAATCTAATTTTTACTGACATAATTAAAATTGATTTAGTGGGAACTCGTCCCTGTTAATATTTTTTAAGTCCGCAAATGTAACAAATAAAATTGAAAGTATAAACTTTTTTAGCCAAGAAAGTTTTATATTTTCTCTTTTTGGTTAATTTAGCTTTATGGTTTTGTATAGATAAGTGATAATCAGTGTATAACAAATAATTCCACAGCCAAGAGCTATCAGTATGCTTTTGAGAAGGCTGTAATTTAGCATGTATAAATAATAATTTGCTGGAACAGCGGTGGAAAGCGCACCAAGAATTCCATATACAGCTCCGTGTACAGCGCTCTTTTTTTGGGGTGCAATCTCCATTCCACAAAAAGGACAATTCCATTTACTAAAATTAGAAAGGAGAAGAAGTTTTTTTATTTGTTGCTTTTTACTGCAATGAGGGCAAATGAAATTTTGGTTTTTCATGTTTTATTTATTCTTTTCTTTCAGTTCTTCTTTGTCTTTATCGGAAGGGTTCCAGACTTTTATTTCAGAATTTTTGTCAATTCCAGAAAGCACCTGCACATTGATACCATCGCTGGCTCCTAGTTTTACAAAAACCTTTTTAAACGAACCATTACCCTGTTTTACCTCCACAAAAGGAACATCTTTTCCGTTCACTTTTTCGTATTGGATAAGAGATTCGTCCAGAAGAAGGGCATTTTTCTGTGAGCTCAGGATAATTTCTCCATTTGCTGAGAAACCTGCGCGAATGTATTCATTATTAGGATTAAACACATCGCCTTTTATTGGGAATTTTATAGTTCCGCTTTCTTCTGTTCCTTTTGGTGCGATGAGGGTCACTTTTCCAGAGAAAGCCTTGTTCTGGAGGGCGCCTATCACTACATTCATATTCATGCCTTCTTTTATTTTTCCTGCCTGCGCTTCATCTATTTTTCCTTCAAAAATGAGTGAATTTAGGTCTGCGATGGAGCAAATGGTAGTTCCCGCATTGAAGGAATTGGCCTCTATCACTTGGTTTCCTATTTTCACAGGAACTTCTAGGACAGTGCCGCTTGCTTTAGAACGAATTTGAGTTGTAGCCATGCTTTGCAGTTCAGGAGTAGCGCCAGTTCTAGCAATCTGCAAATTTTTTTGTGCAGTGGAAAATTGCTGTTGGGCATTTTTCACATTTTGTTCAGCGCTGTACAGCTGCTGTTGGGAGGTTAGAAATTCTTGTTTGGAGATAACGCCTTGTTTATAGAGACTTTCCTGCATTGCAAACTGCTGTTTTTGATTGGCAAGATTGGTTCTTGCATTGTTTATTTGGAGCTGGGCATTGCTTACCTGCTGCTGGGCATTGTTCACATCGGCTACACTGGGAACGATTCTCAGCGTGGCGATGAGCTGTCCTGCTGTCACTTTGTCGCCTTCTTTCACGAGAATTTGGTCAACAATCCCAGAAATATTGGGTTTTATTTCTATTTCTTCTTTAGGAACGATTTTTCCCGTAGCCATCACTTTGTCCTCCATATCTTGCACAGTGGGCTTTCTTGTGAGAAATTCCTTGCTTTCGGCAGAATTGGATTTTATCAAATACATTACAGTTGATCCCAGTAGAGCAACAGCAACTAATCCAAGAATGGCATAAATTATCTTTTTCATTATTTTTATATTTAAAATTCAATTTTATTATTCACTTCTCAATGCATCTATCGGGCGGATGCTTATGGCTCTTTGTGCAGGAATCATGCCTATTATCAGTCCGAGGAAAACCATTATTGCCATTGCTCCGAATACATTTCCGTAATTAACAGTAGGATTGTAAAACGGAATGTCATCTTGGTTTTGGGTGGTGAGGCTTAAAAGCATCAGAACCAGCATTCCCAGCATAAATCCAGCTAAGCCAGAGGATAAAGTAATGACCACGCTTTCCAATAAAATTTGGTTTCTCACCTCGGAGGGTTTCGCTCCCAAAGCTCGGCGGATTCCTATTTCTTTGGTTCTTTCTTTCACGGTGATGAGCAGGATGTTGGATATCGCAATGACCCCAGCGATGATGGTAAGTGTCCCCACGATGATGGTCAAAAGCTGCATGCCGTCAAGGAAACCTGTGAGTTTCTTAAATTCTTTCCCAAGGTTAAAAGCTCCAAAAGCATTGGTGTCTTCGGGTGAAACTCTATATTTGGTTTTTAGCTCATATTTTACTTTTTCTTCCACGATGCTCACATCTGCATTGGGTTTAGAAACAATGGATAAAACACCGACTCTGTCGCCTTCGTTAAACAACTGAGTAAAGGTAGAAAGCGGAATTATGGCCGTTTGGTCGCTCTCTATTCCTACTCTTCTTTTCATTCTGAAAACTCCTATCACATTGAAAAACACGCCTTTTATATTGATGGATTTTCCAATCGGATTTTCACCCGCCTCGAAAAGTGTTTTGTAAATCTGCTCACCAATGACCACTACATTTTTATTTTCAGAAACATCAGAATCATTCAGGTATCTACCGTATATCAGCTTTTTTTCAGAAATTTTATTTCCGATAGGATAGTCGCCATTGAGGCTGTAAGTGATGCTTTTCCCTCCCCTTGTCATCAGCACTCCTGCTGAACCAAAATTTCCCTTTGAATTTTGTGGAGCGATGTAGTCTATTTCAGGAATTTTCTTTTTTAAATATTCTATATCTGAAAGGTGCGGGTCTATGGTTCTGCCCTTTGGGAAGCCGTCATAAGGAATGGAAGTTTCCTGCCCCCAGAGGAAAATGGAATTTGTAGCAAAACTTGAAAACAACTTGTTGAAGCCGTTTTCCATTCCCTTGGCTGCTCCTAAAAGCGTGACATACAGGAACATTCCCCAGCCCACGCCAATCATAGTAAGGAAAGTCCGAAGTTTATTATTCCTCAGTGAATAATAAATTTCCTGCCAAGTATCTTTTTTGAAAATGATATTCATTTTGCTTCTTTTTTAATGAATTAACATCAGCCTCTCAGCGCTTCTATTGGTTTTATTTTTGAAGCTCGATATGCTGGGACAAAGCCTGCTACCGCCCCTGAAATGACTAAACAAACAAATGCTGAAAATATCGCTCCCCAGCCTACATTTGGGTCTAAAATGAAATACTCTCGTAAATTGTTGCCAATCAGCCTCAGCGAAAGAACTCCTAAAATAACTCCAATAATCCCCGATAAAACCGTAATTACAATGCTTTCCTGCAAGATAAGCACCACGATGCTTATGGGTCTTGCTCCTATGGCTTTTCGTATTCCTATTTCCAGCGTTCGTTCTTTCACGATGTAAACCATGATGTTACTAATGCCGATAATCCCTGCGACAAGCGTTCCAATTCCTATAAAACCTACGATAATGATAATTACGCTTAGGAACATAGTTCCGTTTTTGGTGTTTTCAGCATTATTAAAAACCCAAATCGCCTGTTCGTCCTCTGGCGAAACTTTTTTTCGCTCCTGAAGCTGATTTTTTAGTTCCTCTCCGAATTGTATCGCTTCATCAGGAGAGAGTTCCATGTTATAGGTTAGAGAAATTTCAGAAATGGTATCAGAACTTTTTTTAAGTTGCTGCATGGTGGTTATGGGAATACTGATGCTTCGCTCCGCCCAGTCGCCTTGGTTATCAGAAAAAACGCCGATGACTTTGAATATAGTTCCATTGATATCTAGTTCTTTACCAATAGGATTTCCGTTTTTGATGAGGTCGCGATGCACCATTTTACCAATGACCGCTACATTTCTATTTTCTTTGATATCCGCAGGCGAAAGATACCGCCCATCCAAAACCGTTCTGTTTTTGATGTAGACTTCCTCTTCACCAGCTCCGTTTATGCCGTAGCTGCCGCTTTCTTTGCCGTATTTCACTGTCCAAAAGGTGGAATATATCGGTGAGGAATATTCTATGTTTTTTTTGTTTTCAGTGGTAACCGCCTCTAAATCATCATTATTAAAACTAATGAGCCTATCCGCTTGAAGTCCTGCATAGGCAAGGGAAGTCCGCCCAGAGGAAATGGAAATCAGGTTTTGTGCGCTTCTGAAACCATCATTAAAAGCGTTTTTTAGACCAGTTCCGATTCCAAAAAGAACAATGAAAATGTAAAGTCCCAGCGCCACTGTAAAGCCAGAAAGCACCGTCCGAAGCATATTGCTCCGAATAGAACTGAAAATCTCCTGCCAGCGGTCTAAATCAAACATTTTTTTTTTTTTTGGTTTTTATTTAAAAATGCGTTTATAAAACAAATTGCTCGATGACTTCATCACTTTCTATAATGCCGTCTTTTAGGAAGACATTTCTTTTTGTCTGTGCTGCTACATCGGGTTCGTGGGTTACGATGATGATGGTTTTTCCTTGATTGTTGATTTCCTGTAGAAGTTTCATAATGTCATGGGTGGTTTTGCTGTCCAAAGCTCCTGTCGGTTCATCGGCAAGGATAATTCTCGGATCAGTGATTAAGGCTCTGGCGATGGCTACTCTTTGTTTCTGCCCTCCCGAAAGCTCGTTCGGCAGGCGGTTTGCCCAGTCTGCAAGACCTACTTTTTCTAGATAATCTAAGGCTCTTTGGTTTCGTTCTTTTCTGCTTACATTTTGATAATAGAGCGGAAGAGCTACATTTTCCAAAGCGGTTTTATAACTGATGAGGTTAAACGACTGAAATACAAATCCTAAAAACCTAGAGCGGTATTCTGCGGCTTTGGCCTCGTTGAGGTGTTCTATGGGAATGCCGTCCAGCTCGTAGATTCCGCTGTCTTTTTGATCCAAAATCCCTATGATGTTCAGTAGAGTGGATTTCCCAGAACCTGATGAACCCATGATGGATACGAACTCGCCTTCTGAAATATCCAGATTGATTCCCTTCAAAACATGAAGTTTGGATTTTCCGATATCGTAGGATTTTTGTAAATCTTTAATAAAAACCATATGAATTTATTTAAACGGCAGCAACATTTTTGACAAATTTACTAATTTTGTGATAAATATTCATTAAATTTATACAAAAAAAAATAGGATTTTATAAAAACTCTTCTCATATTTGTCTTAACAAAATAAATATGAATAAAGATTTTTGTTAGGCGTTTTTAAATGAATTATTAACTTTTAAATTTATAAAAAATGAAATTTAGCGTAGTTTTTTTGCTTATATTCAATAGCTTTTTATTTAGCCAGATAAAAGTAGATTCTGTGATTTTATCAGATAAAGCGAATTTAGAAAACTTAAATAACTATCGTGAAAAACTTAGTAAAAATAAGTTAGACCTGTCTTATCATATGAAATTTAGTGGGATTTTTCATCGTAATGGGGATAAGAATCCTATGGTTTTTACTGGTAAAGCAGAATATAAAAATGACTTGTTTTTAAATAATATTCACTTTAGTGAAAATATAAAAAAGGAAGAAGAAACGACTTTGTATAATTTTTTTAACCAAATATACAATCTCGCCTATACCTACTATTCATTTTCTCAGGACAAAAATAGTATTCTGAGTGATTTTTATTGTATACAAAATGAAAATGACCAGTGGAATTTCAAGGTATATAATAAAAATACAAAAGGGAAATTTAATAAAAATACTTCTGATAGAATGAACTTTGATATTGTATTAGACAGAAAAGGAATGGTTCGGCATATATTTACTTTTTCAGAAACATCTAAAGGATTCAATAGAAAAGGAAAAGATTATATAGAAATACATCTAAGTGTAATTGACAAAAAGTATAAAATAGAATACATAAATGGTAATATTATCAATCCAACTACTAATGAGAAGCTAATGTTTAATATTAATTTTGAATAATTGATGAGCGTAAAAAAAATAATTAAGTTAAACAAAAAATAGTTTTTTACAAGAAAAATTCTGATATTCGCCAAGAAAAAAATGATAAAATAATGGAAGCAACATTTGAGAAACTAATTTCTTATATTAGTAAAAACCCGCGAATTGTAACAAAAATAGTGGCTTTAGTTTTCTTTTTGTATTTTTTTGGATACAAAATAGGAAAAACGATGGCATTGCTTGATAGATAATTAAAAAAGATATGAATAAGAAAGTTTTATACACCATATTCCGTGTTTTAGTAATAGTTTTTGTGCTTGGAGCTGTTGCAGAGTCTTTTGGGCGAAGCATAAAAGGTTAGCCTGAAATATTTTAGAAAATGATATTATGAAAATAAAATATATTGTATTAACTGTAATCGTTGTAGCTGTTTCATTTGTAGGTTATTCCTATTATCAATCTAATAAAAATAATGATAAATACATAGAATACGAAAAACAAGCTCAAAATGATATAAAAAACAATAAAAAGAAATATTATCATTTCGGATTCGTTCCTATGAATAAGCAGAATGATTTGTTCGCTACACTTGATAAAAATAATGTTCAAATCATCAATATGGACTGCGCTGCTATTCCAGAATTAGTTCATTATAATGATGTGATACTGAGTAGTATAAAATAAAAATATGAGAATTTATAAAATTATTTTCCTTGTTTTTTCCTTTTCTTTTTCTGTGGCTAATGCTCAGAAAAAGTGGACATTGCAGGAGTGTATACATTACGCTTTTGAACATAATCTGCATATCAAACAGAGCAGACTAGAAAAAATGAATCAGGAAAATAATCTAAAAACAGCTAAAAAAGAGCGTATTCCGAGCGTTTCGGCAACGGTGAGCAATACGGCTAATTTTGGGCAAAATCAAGATGTTTTCGGGAATCACCGCAGGAATGATAATTTTAATAATTCTGTGAACATTGGTGCAAGCGTGACCCTCTACAACGGAAGCCGACTTGAAAAACAAATTCAAAAATCTCAGTACGAGGTGGAAGCCAGCACCTATGATTTGGAAAGGATAAAAAGCGATATTTCCCTTCAGATAGCCCAGCAGTATTTGAATATTTTGCTGAATAGAGAAGTGGAAAATATCAATAAATCTGCCTATGAAAATGCTCAGAAAGTCTATGAAAAAGCCGAAATAACCACCAAAGTAGGGACAACTTCTCAAACAGTTTTAGCGGAAGCAAATGCCTCTATGGCAAGGGAATACCAAAACATGAAATCAGCGGAAGTAAACACCAAAAACGCACTGTTTTCATTGGCTTTACTGCTTCAGCTGGAGGATTATAAGGACTTTGATGTAGCGGGCTGGGATGTAGCAGAAAATGTAGAAAAAACTGATTTTTCGGTAAGTGAAGTTTTGGAAAAGGCTTACAGCTGGCATCCGCAGATAAAGGGAGCAGAAGCGAGAATAAAAGTCTCTGAAATGCAGACAAAAATAGCAAATACGGGTTTCCTTCCGTCCATTACGGCCAGCGCAGGCGTTGGGACATTTTATTTCAATTCGTTTAATAATGATGGAGGCAGGAATTTCGGTCAGCAGTATAAGGATAATTTTGGTCAGCAGATAGGGCTTACTGCAAACATTCCTATTTTTAACAAAGGAATTACAAAAATACAAGTAGAACAAGCTAAAATAAACGAAGATATAGCCAAAAACAACCTGCGGCAGCAAAAACAAGAGCTTTTACAGAATATTCAAAAAGCAGAATACACGGCAGAAAATAACTTTGAGGTTTATAAATCTGCTGTGGAAGCCGAGAAAAGCTCAAAACTGGCATTGGATTTCATGGAAAAGAGCTATCAGGCAGGGAAATCATCTATCTACGACCTGAACACAGCGAGAAACAACTATGTAAATGCCCAAGGTTCGGCAGCACAAGCGAAATACAATTATTTATACCAAGTCAAGCTGCTGGAGTTTTATGCAAAAGGTACTTTGGTCGGACTTGCAGAATAGATTTTGGAGAAAAATATTTAAAACAAAAATCCATAAAACTAATAGGTTTTATGGATTTTTATAGTTTAATTAAAAAACTTAAATCATATCTTTAGGATTGACCCAGCTGTCAAACTCTTCGCCAGTGAGCATCCCTGAATTTATAGCCTCTTCTCTTAGGCTTGTTCCATTGTTATAAGCGGATTTAGCGATTTTTGCGGCGTTTTCGTAGCCGATGTGAGGATTTAGCGCTGTGACAAGCATCAGTGAATTTTCTAATAAACTCTTGATTTTTAGTTTGTTAGGTGTAATTCCCGATACGCAGTGTTCATTGAACGAAATACAAGCATCTGCGAGAAGCTGCGCCGATTGTAGAAAATTGTAAGCCATCACAGGTTTGAAAACATTCAGCTCAAAATGCCCCTGCATTCCTGCAAAAGAGATAGTGGTGTCATTCCCAAGAATTTGCGCACAGACCATAGTAACTGCCTCTGGCTGAGTGGGATTTACTTTCCCTGGCATGATGGAAGAACCTGGTTCGTTTTCTGGGATGAAAATTTCTCCAATGCCACTTCTAGGGCCAGAAGCCATCATTCTGATATCTTGAGCTATTTTAAATAGTGAAACAGCAATTTGTTTCAGTGCGCCGTGGCTTTCTACGATGGCATCATGGGCAGCAAGCGCCTCAAATTTATTCGGAGCGGTGATGAACGGAAGTCCAGTGAATTCGGAGATGTATTTTGCGACTTTTGTATTGTAGTTTTTTGGAGCATTTAGCCCTGTTCCTACGGCAGTCCCTCCCAGCGCCAACTCTCGAAGGTGTTCCAGCGTGTTTGATAAGGCTTTTAGTCCGTAATCCAACTGTGCTGCATACCCAGAAAATTCCTGTCCTAGAGTTAGGGGCGTGGCATCCATTAGGTGGGTTCTTCCTACTTTGATGATGTCTTTGAAATCTTCAGATTTTTTAGCTAAAGAATCTCTTAGTCGTTCTACAGCAGGAAAAGTTTTTTCTACTAATTTTTTGTACGCCGCGATGTGCATAGCGGTAGGGAAAGTATCGTTGGAAGACTGGGATTTGTTCACATCATCATTTGGATGAATAGAAGATTTTTCGCCCAAAGTTCCGCCGTTTAAGACATGAGCTCTGTTGGAGATTACTTCATTTATATTCATGTTTGATTGAGTTCCAGAGCCTGTCTGCCAGATAACCAAAGGGAACTGGTCGGCTAGTTTTCCAGATAGAATTTCGTCACAGACTTGGGCTATCAAATCTCGCTTTTCCAAAGGAAGTACGCCCAAATCACAGTTGGCATAGGCGGCGGCTTTTTTTAGGTATGCAAATGCTTCTATGATTTCGCTAGGCATGGAGCCTTCCTCACCGATTTTGAAATTGTTTCTAGAGCGCTCAGTCTGTGCTCCCCAGTATTTTTCGGCTGGGACTTGCACTTCTCCCATAGTGTCTTTTTCTATTCTGAAATTCATGATAATAATTTTATTTGTCACAAATTTACTCAAAACTTTTTACCTTTGTGGAAATTTAAATTTAACAATGAAGAAAATTTTATTCATCTGGATTAGTCTTTTTTTTCTAACTTCTTGTAAGAATAATGCACTGGTAAACAAGCCATCAGAGAAACAATATGTTTTGTTGGTTTCTTTTGATGGATTTAGATATGACTATCCTGAGAAATTTAATTTAGAAAACTTTAAAAAACTGAAAGAAAAATCATCCTACGCAAAAGGAGTAATTCCTAGTTTTCCTAGTAAAACTTTCCCTAACCACTACACTATAATTACGGGAATGTACCCAGGAAGCCACGGACTGGTGGATAATAAATTTTATTCTCCAGCAGAGGACAAAATCTATTCTATCCCAGATAGAGAAGCTGTGCAAAATCCTAAATTCTATGGAGGGATGCCGCAGTGGCAGTGGCTTCAGAAGCATGGAATGAAGACCGCTTCTTATTTTTGGGTGGGTTCAGAGGCGCCTATACAAGGCGAATATCCTACCTACTGGAAACAATATGATTCTAATGTGCCTTACACCGAAAGAATCCAGCAGGTGATGGATTGGTTTAGACTTCCAGAGTCAGAAAGACCGCGATTTGTGACGCTTTATTTTGAATTTGTGGATACAGCGGGACATCAGACAGGGACAAATTCCGAAAAACTAAAACAAGAATTACAGTTAGCAGATGAGCTTTTAGGGCAAATCATGCAAGGTGTGGAGAATTTAGCCCTGCCAATAACTACCATCATCACGGCTGACCACGGAATGATAGATATGACAAGTGAAAAAGGGAAAATAATCATCACCGAAAACCTTGAAAACAAGTTAAAAGACAGAGCCGATATGATAAACAATGGTATGCACTGCCAAGTTTATCTAAAAAATAAAAACCAAAAAGAGGAAGTTTATCAAGAGATAAAACAATATTTCGCGGGGAACAGCCATGTGAAGGTGTATAAAAAAGAAGAAACACCAGAAAAATGGCATTATAAAAATCATAAAAATATAGGCGATATTTTGATTATTACCGATGCTCCATACTATATGGTAAAAAGCGAGAAAGACTTTTTAGCAAATAGAAAAGGCATCTGGGGAACTCATGGGTATGACCCGTATGTGACACCAGAAATGATGGCGATTTTCTATGCTTTTGGGAATAAAATCAAGGAAAATAATGAGATAAAACCTTTTGAAAATATACACATTTATCCATTTATCAATTATATTTTAGGAGTAGAAAATCCTAAAAATATAGATGGAAAAACTAAGGTTCTGACACCAATTCTTAAAAAATAATAGATAAAAAAGAGATGCTTTTTGGGGCGTCTCTTTTTGTTTGTTAGATTTTCTGCACTAAAATTTTATCACAAACCATTTTGCTGAACGTTTCGGTTTTTCCATCAAACTCTATTTTCATTGATTGGTCAAATTTCTCCACTTCTAAAATTTTCAGTTCAGAATTTAAACTCAGACTTCTATGATTCAGGTAAGTCAAAAACTCATCCGAGGAATCTATTACTGCTGAAAGAATGACAGAGTTTCCTGCTTTACACTCGCTAAGTTTTGTTAGGTTTTGCTGAATGATGTTTCCCTGTTTGTCAGGAATAGGTTCGCCGTGTGGGTCTACTTTTGGGTAGTTCAGAAGTTCATCCATTTTATCAAAGAAAATCTCGGAATGGATGTGTTCCAGCTGTTCTGCAATTTCATGAACAACCTCCCAGCCGAAGCCCATTTTTTCTACTAAAAACATTTCGGTCAGTCTATGTTTTCTCACCACATGAGCGGCTTCTTTCTTTCCTAATGCTGTGATTTTTATCGGTTTGTAGCTTTCGTAGATAACCCAGTTTTTCTGAGAAAAATTTTTCATCATGCTGTTTACGCTGGGCATTTTTATGTTGAGCATTTTGCTTAACTCATTGACTGTGAAAGTGTCATCTTTGTCAATAAGATGAAAAATAGCTTTTAGATAGTTTTCTTCATTGAGTGATTTCATAATCAGTATAAACCTCGGCAAATCTAACGATTATTTTTTAATCACAAATGATTATCTTTACACAAATTTTAGGTGAAAAAAGGAAATAAATAAAAATTTATTTTCAGTGATTAAGGTATGAAGAAAGGAATATTTATTTGGCTTCAGGCGGCGCGGTTGAGAACACTGCCGCTATCCGTGAGCGGTATTATTATGGGGGCTTTTATTGCCCGCTGGCGATTGGTTCAGGAAGGTGAATTTTGGGATTATAGGGTTTTCCTTTTGGCTTTGCTTGTTACGATGCTTTATCAGATTTTGTCCAATTTTTCTAATGATTATGGCGATGGAACAAAGGGAACGGACGATTTCCGTGATGAAAAAGCAGAGAGCAGAGCGGTGGCATCAGGAAAAATTTCAGCAAAGCAAATGAAAAAAGTAGTGATTTCGTTTGCGGTTTTGTCTGCGATAGCGACAGCGGCTTTACTTTATCTGGCGTTTTTTCCTGATTTTGTCATGGAATTTTTGGGTTTTATCGGTTTGGGGATGATGAGCATCTGGGCAGCGATAAGTTATACAATCGGCAAGAAACCTTATGGATACTTAGGTTTGGGGGATATTATGGTTTTTATTTTTTTTGGATTGGTGTCTGTAGGCGGGAGCTATTTTCTTTTTACTAAAACATGGAATTGGGATATTTTGTTTCCTGCTTCTGCGGTAGGGATGCTGTCCGTATCGGTGCTGAATCTCAATAACATGAGGGATATGGAAAGCGACCAAAAGGCAGGAAAAAAAACGGTTGCGCAGTGGCTGGGATTTAGGTATGCGATGATTTATCAAATTGTTCTCATGCAGCTGCCGCTGATTTTTATTCTAGTTTTCTTAATGAAAAACAATCTGCATGCACAGGGGAAATATTACGCTTTTATTGTGATGATTTTATTTTTTCCAATGGCAGCACTCCGCCGAAACATCATGAAAGTAAAATCACCAAATGAGCTGGACCCATTTCTGAAACAAGTAGGGATAATTACCCTAATGATGGCAGTTTTGGTGGCTTTGGGATTAAATTATTTTTAAGAAAGAAATTAAAAAATATAAGATTATGAAAGTGAAATTTTTAGGACAAAATTGTTTTTTATTTTCGTATAGAGGCAAAAATATCTTGACAGACCCATTTTATAATTTCCAAAAGGAAAAATCTGGATTTGATATCAGTTCGCAGAAGATTGATTATGTGCTGATTACTCATGCCCATGGAGATCATACGGCAGATGTGGCTGAGGTTATCAAAAATTATCCAGAGGCGCAGATTATCGCGCAACCAGAGATATGCGGATATTTCGGACATCCTCACTCTATCGATATCAATATAGGAGGTTCTACAATGATAGAAGATCTGAAAATCAGTATGGTTTCGGCATCTCATACTTCTAGTTTTCCAGATGGAACATATGGCGGGCATCCGGCGGGATATGTTTTAAAATTTGATGGAAAATGCGTGTATTTTGCTGGTGATACAGGAGTTATCTCCGAAATGGGAATTCTGCCACAGTTTTTTGGTAAGATAGATTGTGCTATTCTGCCTGTTGGCGGGCATTATACGATGGATGCAGAGCAGGCTGCTTTTGCTTCTTCGGAGTTGATAAAAACACCAAAAGTGATAGGTTGTCATTTTGATACTTTTCCGCCGATTGAGATAAATCACGAGCAGGCGAAGGAAGTTTTTCAACAGCGAAAAATAGAGCTTTCCCTCCCTGAATTAGGAGAAGAGTTTGAACTTTAAAACAAAAAAATATCTTTACAAAGCGTAAAGATATTTTTTATTAAATTTATTCCCATTCTATGGTTGCAGGCGGCTTGCTGGAAATATCGTAAGCCACACGATTGATGCCTTTTACTTCGTTTATGATGCGGTTGGATATCAATTCCAAAAACTCGTAAGGAAGTTTGCTCCATGTCGCAGTCATAAAGTCTATGGTATTTGCAGAGCGGACTACTGCGGTGTATTCGTAAGTTCTCTCATCGCCCATTACGCCCACAGATTTCACAGGAAGAAGCACTACGAACGCTTGGCTGACTTTGTCATAAAGCTCGTGTTTGTAGAGTTCTTCGATGAAAATATCGTCTGCCTCCTGAAGAATTCTCACTTTTTCTGCATCTACTTCACCTAAAACTCTGATTCCCAGCCCTGGGCCAGGGAACGGATGGCGGTGGACAAGGTGGCTAGGGATTCCCAATTCTTCACCTACTTTTCTCACTTCATCTTTGAAAAGTTCGCGTAGAGGTTCTAAAAGCTCAAATTTCATATCCTCTGGAAGTCCGCCCACATTGTGGTGGGATTTTATCACTGCTGAAGGGCCTTTGATGGACTGAGACTCTATCACATCGGGATAGATAGTCCCTTGTGCCAAGAATTTCGCGCCTTCTATTTTTGAAGATTCTTCATTGAAAACTTCTATAAATTCATTTCCGATGATTTTTCTTTTCTGTTCTGGGTCAAACACGCCTTTTAACTTGCTCAAAAATCTCTCAGAAGCGTCTATGCATTTGATATTCATATGGAAATGTTCTCCATAGTTCTGCATTACTTTTTTCGCTTCATCTTTTCTGAGAAGCCCTGTATCCACGAAGATACAAGTCAGCTGGTCGCCTATCGCTTTATGGATAAGTACAGCGGCCACGGAAGAATCCACACCGCCAGAAAGCCCTAAAATCACTTTTTGATTTCCGACTTTTTCTTTGATTTCGCTGACAGTTTTTTCTATGTAATTGGTTAATTTCCAGTTTCTTTCTGCCTTACAAATTTTAAACACAAAATTCTCCAGCATCTTTCCACCCTCCTCACTGTGAGTCACTTCTGGGTGGAACTGCACGGCATAGAAGTTTTTAGCCTCGTTGGAAATAGCCGCAATCACGCCTGATTTAGCATTGATTTCAAAATCCTTTGGAAGCTCCTTTACTTCGTCAAAGTGGCTCATCCAAACGATAGAATTTTGGCTCACTCCCTCGAAAAGAGCGCAAGGTTTTACAATCTCCAAATGAGATTTTCCGTATTCGCCTTTGGTGCCTTTTTCTACCTTTCCGCCGAGGAGATGCGCCGTAAGCTGCATTCCATAGCAGATTCCTAAAATAGGAATTCCGAGATTAAAAATTTCTTTATCCACCAAATGTGCATCTTCTGCATTTACGGAAGATGGCCCGCCCGAAAGTATGATTCCAGCAGGTTTTTTAGCCTTGATTTCATCTATGGGAGTGTTATAAGGAATAATTTCCGAATACACCTGCATTTCTCGTACTCTTCGGCTAATCAGCTGATTGTACTGAGACCCGAAATCAAGGACAATGATACCATTATTCATATTGATATAGTTTTTTGCTGAAAATTATTTAACTAAACCAATATCTTCTCTGTGATATGCATAGTCAAAATTCACAGCATCTGCATCTTCATAAACCTTTTGTCTAGCCTCTTCGTAAGTGTCACCAGTAGCAACTAAATTCAGCACTCTTCCACCATCTGTTACGATTCTGCTTCCTTGGTATGTAGCACCAGCAAAGAAAACTTCACTGTTTTTAACTTTGTCTATTCCTTTGATTTCCAGTCCTTTTTCGAAATCACGAGGATACCCGCCAGAAGCTAACACTAGACAAACAGATTTTTTATCTGAAAATTTAAGTTCTATGTCTTTTCCATCGATACAATCATTGATAGCATCTAAAAGATTGTTTTCTAAAAGCGGCATAATTGCTTGAGTTTCAGGGTCGCCCAGACGCATATTGTATTCTAATAGGTAGCATTCGTTATTAGAAACCAAAAGACCAAAGAAAATAAATCCTTTGAATTTCAGCATGTTATCGTGAATTCCTTTGATGGTAGGATTCATAATATTTTGAACGAAATCTTCCATGTGTGCAGCTGTGAACTCTGGATTTGGAGCAACAGTTCCCATTCCGCCTGTGTTAGGGCCTTTGTCACCGTTTCCTAATTTTTTATAATCTTTCACCGCGATGCAAGGGAAGAATTTTTCTCCATTAGAGAAAGCAATTACAGAAGCCTCGAAACCTCTCAAGAATTCTTCAACAATGATTCTGATTCCTGCATCTCCATGGATTTTTCTAATCATAAAATCGTGAATGGTAGTTTCTGCTTCAGCTAAATCTTTACAAATCACCACACCTTTTCCACTTGCCAGACCGCTCGCTTTTATCACTAATGGGAAAGCTTGAGTTTTCACATAAGCAACCGCATCATTGTAAGAATCAAAAATCTTCGCTTTAGCGGTTCTGATGCCGTAGTCTTGCATGAATTTTTTGGAATAAGCCTTGCTGCCTTCTAGTAAAGCAGCTGCTTTTTTAGCTCCGAAAATTCTCAATCCTTCTTTATTAAACTCATCCACGATGCCCTCTACCAGCGGAGCTTCTGGACCTACGATAGTAAGTTCTATATCTTCTTTTTTAGCAAACTTCACTAGGTCTGCTATTTCCGTTTCATAAACTGTTTTTCCTAATTTCTCTGTAGAGGCGTTTCCTTTTGCAAAGTAGAATTGGGTAATTCTTGGGTCGTTTTTTAGTTTCCATGCGATGGCAGATTCCCTTCCACCATTTCCGATTATCAATACTTTCATAATTTGAAAATGTTATAATTAAAATATATAGTTCTACAAAAATACGCAAATTATTCTTAGAATAAAAGAATAATAAACTAAATTTTATCATGAAAATAAATGGCTAAAAATAGGGATATTTTCTAAGCGAAAAAATTTTTATATTTGCCGAAAAATTTAAATAAGTATAATTTGATAAAAAATTATTTTGTCATAAAAACATTAGAAAAATAATATGTATTGTTCAGCAGAAGAAGCGCTGTCATTGATAAAGAGCAATGATAGAATTTTTTTACAAGGAAGTGCTTGTACGCCTAATTATTTAGTAAACGAATTAGCAAAACGAGCAAATGAATTAAAAAATGTAGAAGTTACCTGTATCACGATACAAGGCGATATAGAAATCACTAAACCAGAATACGAGGATAGTTTCCGTTTTAATGTGATGTTCGTCTCTACGGCTGTTAGAGAGAATGTAAACAGCGGAAGGGGAAGTTTTATTCCTATTTTCCTAGGAGATATTCCAGATTTGTTTAGAAACAATAGAATGCCGCTAGATGTAGCGATTATTCAGGTTTCTCCACCAGATGAGCACGGATATTGTACGCTTGGGCTTTCTGTGGATGTTACTAGAGCCGCAGTAGATACAGCGAAATATGTAATTGCTCAGGTAAATCCTAAAATGCCGAGAACTCACGGAGACAGCGTAATCCATATGAGCCAAATTGATAAAATGGTATGGCACGAAACAGAACTGCTTACAGTAGATTACGGCGCGAAGATAGAGGAGGAAGAATTGCAGATTGGTAGAAACATTGCTGAAATCATCGAAGACCGTTCTGTATTGCAAATGGGAATTGGGACTATTCCAGATGCAGTGTTGAAGTGTCTTAATAATCATAAAGACTTAGGTATTCACACAGAAATGCTCAGCGATGGAGTAGTAGATTTGATAAAATCTGGTGTGGTGAATAACAAGTATAAAACAACTCACCCGCATAAATCTGTAACGAGCTTTGCTTTTGGGACAAAGAAACTATATGATTTCGTGAATGATAACCCAGCTTTTGCGTTCCTTGATGTGGATTATACCAATGACCCTCGCGTTATCCGTAGAAACCCTAAAGCAGTGTCTATCAATAGTGCGATAGAATTAGACCTTACAGGGCAGGCTTGCTCGGATAGTATAGGTTCTTACCAATACAGTGGTATCGGCGGGCAGGTGGATTTCATGAGAGGAGCAGCGCTGAGTGATGGTGGGAAACCTATCTTGGCGATTACTGCCAGAACTAAAAAAGGCGTGCCGAGAATCGTTCCTTTCCTAAAAGAAGGAGCAGGAGTGGTTACTACCAGAGGGCACATGCACTATGTAGCTACGGAATATGGTGTGGTGGATCTGCATGGGAAAAACTTCCAGCAGAGAGCAAAAGCGCTTATTTCCATAGCTCACCCAGATGACAGAGAAATGCTGGAAAGAGCTGCTTTTGAGAGATTTAAAAATTTGAAATTCTAAAATTAAGATAGAATATGTTTCATTTGTTCCCTTTCGGAGTTTTCTGGAAGGGAATTTTTTTTGATGATTATGAAAAATTTATTCAGTTTTTTTATCTTTAACGAAAAATTTTAATAATGAATTTAGAACAAATTCTCAATTATAGACGCTCTGTGCGATACTATAGCGATACAAAATTAATTGATACAGAAAAGGTGGCTCATTGCTTGAGGCTGGCGCAGCTGGCACCCACGAGTTCCAATATGCAGCTCTATGAAATGTACCATATTACGGACAAAGATGCGCTCAAGAAATTGGCTTCTGCGTGTTTGGAGCAGAGTTCAGCAGATACAGCGCAGGAGATGGTGGTTTTCGTGACTCGGCAGGATTTGCACCGTAAGCGTGAAAAAGAAATGCTGCGTTTAGAAATAGAAAATATCAAGAGAACCAGCCCAGTAGAAAAACAAGAAAAACGCATAAAAAAGTGGGGAATGTATTACGAAAAACTTCTTCCAATTATCTATTCTCGTTTTTTTGGAATTTTAGGAATAGCCCGAAAAATAACAGCGCTGGGAGTTGGGCTTTTCCGCCCTATGATGAGGCAGGTTTCTGAAGCAGACATGCGTGTAGTGGTGCATAAAAGCTGTGGACTGGTAGCTCAGACCTTCATGCTGGCAATGGCGGAGCAGGGCTATGACACTTGCCCATTAGAAGGCTTTGATAGTTTAAGAGTGAAAAAACTGCTCAAACTGCCCTATGGTGCAGAAATCAATATGGTCGTAACCTGTGGAATCCGCGAAGAAAAGGGTGTTTGGGGAGATAGAACCAGACTTCCTTTTGAAGAAGTGTATAGAAAAATATAAGTCAAAATTATTTTGATTCAAAAGTTGAATTTATACTAAAATTCTTTCTATTTTTACACCAAATTTTTTTACTGAATGTATCTCATTTTTGACACCGAAACTACAGGATTACCCCAGAATTTTAATGCTCCTTTATCAGATTCTGACAACTGGCCTAGGATGGTGCAGATTGCTTGGCAGCTGCATGATGAAAATGGCAAACTGATAGAGAATCAGGACTATATCATAAAGCCAGAGGGCTATGATATTCCCTTCAATGCGACCAGAATTCACGGGATTTCCACTAAAATGGCGCAGGAGCAGGGAAGGGACTTGCAGGAAGTTTTGGAGGAGTTCACCGAAGTACTCAAGAAAACCAAAGTGGTGGCAGGGCACAATATAGATTTTGACTATAAAATCGTAGGTGCAGAGCTTTTCCGAAAAGGAATAGAGAATACATTAGAAAAAACGCCTTCCGCCGATACTATGGAGCTGGGAACGGATTTCTGTCAGCTGAGCGGAGGGAAAAACGGAAGATACAAATCACCAAAATTAGAGGAACTTTACGAAAAACTCTACGGTAAAAAATTTGATGAAGCCCATAATGCTGCCGCCGATGTGAATGCTACGGCTCAGGTTTTCTTTGAGATGATGCGTATCGGCATTATCCCAGCAGAAAATCTTAAAATTTCCCAAGAGCAGCTGGAAGCCTACCAAAATCTTCATCCTAATCCCATCAAGCCTTTTGCAATCGTTATCAGACGGCAGGTAGAGGATTTTAATAAGAAGAAAAAAACGGTAGATTTCGGGGATACGGATGAGGTGGAAATTGGGGATTACTTTAATTTCCATAATCATAGTATTTTTTCGTCTTTACAATCGACCACTTCCATAGAAGATTTGATAAATAGAGCCAAATCCGATAATTTCCCAGCTGTGGGAATGGTGGATTTGGGGAATATGATGGGGGCTTTTAAGTTTATTTCCGAAGTGGAAAATTATAATTCCAAGGTTAAAAAAGCCCATCAAGAATACATTGAACAAAAACAAAAAGCCGAGGAAGAAGGCGTAGAATTTTCTGAAACGGAACCTCAGCAGAAAACGATAATTCCTGTTCTGGGGTGTGAGTTTTATATCTCGGACAGACCTGAGCAGAAGCAGTTTACCAAAGATGATCCAGACAGAAGGACAAATATGGTGCTGCTGGCGAAGAATTTCACAGGTTATAAAAACTTGGCAAAACTCTCAAGTATAGGTTTTGTTAGAGGATTTTATTTCGGTGTTCCACGGATTTCTAGACAGATGATTTCTCAGTATAAAGAGGGGCTTATCGCGGTTACTTCTGGAATTTCTGGTGATATTCCAGATGCGATTTTGAATTTTGGGGAGCAGAAAGGGGAAGAACTTTTCAAATGGTGGAAAGAGGAATTTGGCGAGGATTTCTATGTGCAGATTCAGAATCATGGTCTGTACGAGGAGGAGCATGTGAACCAAACTTTGCTCCAGTTTGCAGAAAAATATGATGTCAAAATTTTAGCTCAAAACGAAACTTTTTATACAGAAAAATCTGATGCAGATATTCAGGATATCGTAAGCTGTATAAAAGACGGAGAAAAACTCTCAACGCCTATTGGTAGAGGTTTTGGGAAGAGGAGAGGACTAGCTTCACAGGAGTTTTATATAAAAAATACGGAAGAAATCAAACAGGCTTTTCGCCAGTATCCAGATGCATTTGAGGCATATACGGAGCTGTTGCAGAAATTTGAGCCTTATACCTTAAAAAGAGATGTTTTGCTGCCTGAATTTGATATTCCGCAGGAGTTTCAGCACGAAGATGATTTGAAAGACGACGGAAAACGCGGAGAAAATGCCTATCTAAGGCATTTGACCTACGAAGGAGCAAAGAAAAAATATGGAGAAATCACAGATGAAATAGCAGAGCGTTTGGATTTTGAACTGGAAGTAATCGCTAAAACGGGCTATCCAGGGTATTTCCTTATCGTTCAGGATTTTTGTAATGAGGCAAAAAATATGGGCGTTTCTGTAGGGCCTGGGCGTGGTTCTGCGGCAGGTTCTGCGGTGGCATACTGCATCGGAATTACCAATGTAGACCCTATAAAATACGACCTCCTTTTTGAGCGTTTTCTGAATCCAGAGCGTATTTCCATGCCCGATATTGATATAGATTTTGATGATGAGGGAAGGGACAGAATCATCAAATGGGTGATTGATAAATATGGGCAAAGTAATGTGGCTCAGATTATTACCTATTCTGTTTTGGGTGGAAAATCTGCGATAAAAGATGCAGGAAGGGTTTTGGATGTGCCGATTTTTGAAACGAATAATATCGCAAAACTCGTTCCGTCTGTGCCAGGGATGAACATTGCAAAAGCCCTTTCAAAATATGATAAATTAAAGGATGAGGATAAAGTTTTGGTGGATGAGATGAAGGCCATCTTGGAGAACCCGAAAGACAGCCGTTATCGTGTTTTGGATTCCGCAAGGAAAATGGAAGGCTGTATCAGAAACACGGGAATTCACGCCTGTGGGGTGATTATTACGCCTGAGGATATTTCCAATCTTGTTCCTATTTCCATTGCGGCAAAAGATGCCGATATTTTGGTCTCTCAGTTTGATAACTCGGTGGCGGAGAGTGCAGGACTGCTGAAAATGGACTTCCTCGGTTTGAGGACTTTGACCATTATCAAAGATGCTTTGAAACTCATTAAACAAAGATATAATATTGACATAAACCCAGATGAAATTCCGCTGGATGATGCGAAGACTTATCAGCTCTTTAAGGAAGGAAGGACAGTCGGGATTTTCCAATACGAAAGTGCTGGAATGCAGAAATATATGAGGGATCTGAAACCAACGGTTTTTGCTGACCTTATTGCGATGAACGCGCTGTACAGACCAGGGCCGATAAAATACATCCCGAACTTTATCAACAGAAAGCACGGCATAGAAGAAATAGTCTATGACCTCCCAGAAACAGAGGAATATCTGAAAGAAACTTATGGAATTACCGTTTATCAGGAGCAGGTGATGCTTTTGTCACAGAAATTGGCCAACTTTACCAAAGGTGAAGCCGATACCCTGCGTAAAGCCATGGGTAAAAAGCAGAGAAATGTCTTGGATAAAATGTATCCGAAATTCATAGAAGGAGGAAAGGCGAATAATCTGGATGAAACGAAATTACAGAAAATCTGGAAAGACTGGGAGGCGTTTGCAGAATATGCTTTTAACAAGTCGCACTCCACATGTTACGCTCTGATAGCCTATCATACAGCCTATCTAAAAGCCAACTACCCAGCCGAATATATGGCGAGTGTGATGAGTAATAATATCAACAACACTGCCCAAATTACCATGTTTATGGAAGACTGTAAGTCTATGGGCGTGGATGTTCTGGGGCCGGATGTGAATGAAAGCCAATACAAATTCTCGGTAAATGAGAAAGGGCAGATTCGTTTCGGACTTGGGGCGATAAAGGGAATAGGCGAGGGGCCGAGCGAAGCCATAGATCAGGAAAGACAAAAAGGCAAATTCAAGGATGTTTTTGATTTTTTTGAGCGGGTTTCTTCATCACAGGTGAATAAGCGAGTGGTGGAAGGGCTGGTAATGGCAGGGGCTTTTGATGAGCTGGACGCTTACCACAGAGCCCAGTATTTAGAGCCAGACAGCTCAGGAAAGACGGCTGTTGAAAAACTCCTCAGATATGGACAAAACTATAATGAAAGTAAGTCCTCTGTGGAAAATTCCCTCTTTGCGGATATGATGGAAGAGGTTCAGATAGAGCGCTTTAAAATCGAGCCTCAGCCAGAATGGTCTAATATGTATAAACTTAATAAAGAAAAGGAAACCATCGGGTTTTATCTTTCTGCCCATCCGATAGATGAGTTTAAGTATCAATACAAGTTTATGCAAGGCTCTTTGAGTAAAAAAAGTATCTTGGAAAAAGAGAGAAAAAATGAGCCAGAAGAGCATTTGGATGTGGCGGACAGCGGTATAGATGCAGATATTTTAGAGGATGAAAATATAGATTTCGGTATGATGGATGTCGAGTCAGAAGAGATAGTAGAAGAAACTACCAAAAAAATAGAGCCGAGAGGTTTTCATAACTTCCTGAATCTGGATGAGGTGGAAAATTATAAATCTACAATCATCGCGAATAATGTTCCAGAGACCAATCTCAGCTGGAAAGACCGCCAAAACAATATGAATAAAGGCAAAGAATACACCGTGGCGGGAATGATTACGGAATATACTGTTCGGGATGGGAAGCGTGGCGGCGAAAAGGTGGCTTTTCTGACCTTGGAGGACTACGCAGGTTCGTGCTCTTTCCGCTTGGGAGACAGGGATTATATGAGGCTGAAAGACAAGATAGCTCCACAGAGATTTGTGATTTTAAAGATAAAATATTCCGTTTCGCAGGATGGAAGATGTTTCGTGAATGTGAATGATGTTTTGGAACTAAGGGATGCATTTGATAACTTTGCAAAATCTCTGACCGTTGTAATGCCAGTTCAGGATTTGAAAAAAGAAGATATAGAGTTTTTCAGAAATGAAATACTCACTAATAAAGGTGAGCATAAACTTAGCTTTTTCATCAAAAATACTGAAGATAACAGCATCATAGAGCTGGTATCTATGCAGCATAAAATAAGAATTGATGATAATGTATTGAAGATGATACACAAAGTCGGTAGATACGATGTGTTTTTGAACTAAATAAATTTTTGGATAAAATAAATATAAAATGATAGCAGTTTTTAAAAAAGAACTTTGGGCTTATTTTGGGAATTGGAGTGCGTGGGTCATCATCGCATCTTTCAGCCTTTTAGGAAGCTTGTTCTTGTTTTTCTTTGAGAATAATTTTAACTTTTTTGATATAGGTGCGGCTTCTATGCAGACTTATTTTGTGCTGGTTCCGTGGCTTTTTATGTTCATCATTCCTGCGCTTAGTATGAAAACTCTGGCAGAAGAGCAGCAGTCAGGAACGCTTGGTTGGCTTTTTTCTCAACCCTTGAAATTGACAGAAATTATCGGTGGTAAATTTCTGTCTGTGTGGTTGATAGGTGTTTTGTGCCTATTGCCTTCCATCGTGTATTTTAATACGATTTCTACGCTCAGTATTCCAGAAGGTAATATAGATTTCGGGATGACTTTGGGCGGATATGTAGGATTGTTGCTGCTTATAGGAGCATTCACAGCAGTTGGGATTTTGGCATCAGCCTTATCATCTAACCAAGTGATGGCGTATCTGATAGGCGTTTTTTTATGTTTCTTTATGTTTTTTGGAATAGAGCAGCTGGCTTCGTATAAATTGCTGGGAGGCGGAGATTATATTCTTCAGAACTTTGGTTTTTATTATCATTATATCGCTTTTACGAGAGGTTTGATAGACACTAAAGATGTGTTTTATTTCGGATTGATAATATTTTTAGGGCTAAAAGCAGCCATCCTTTTTGTTGAAAGAAAAAAATAAAATATTCAAAATTAAGAAGAAAGGAAAAGAAGTAGGGATTTTTGAAAAAATGTATAAAATAATATGAAAAATAAGAAAATAATAATATCTATTGGGATTGTTTTAGTTCTGCTTGTTGGGATTTTTGGTTTCTCCACAAGGATAGACCTTACCCAAGAAAAAAGATACACTCTTACAGACTCCACGATAAAAACCCTGAAAGCGGTAAAAAAACCGATGATGATAGAGGTTTATCTCGATGGTGATTTCCCAGCGAGTTTTAAGCAGTTACAGAACGAAACCAAATTCATGCTGGAAGAATTCCGAAAAATCAATCCAAAGATAGACTATAAATTCATAGACCCTATTAAGGAAAAAATTTCTAGAGATACGCTGGAAGCTATGGGCATGGAGCCGTCTATTTTACCTAATATGAAAGATGGTAAAATCTCTGAAATCGTCCTTTTCCCATATGCAGCGGTGAAGTATAATACCTACGGAACGGCTATTCCTCTGATTATCCAGCAGACAGGGATAGATGCATCAGAACAGCTGAATAAGTCTATTGAGAATTTGGAGTACAATTTTGTTTCCACCATTAAAACCATGATTACCGAAAAGAGAAAAAATGTAGGGTTTTTGGTTAATCATGATGAGCTTAGACCAGACCAGTTTCAGGGCTTCTTGCAGTTGGCTTTGGATAATTATAATGTAGGGCCGATTATTCCACACACCAGAGGAGAGCTCACTATGGAGGATGTTTCTACGCTCCAAAAAATGGACGCCATAGTAATCGCCAAGCCGAGAAAACCTTTTACTAACCAAGAAAAAGTGATTCTTGACCAATACATTATGAATGGCGGTAAAACCCTATGGATGCTGGATGCGGTGAATGCAGATATGGACACACTCTATCATTCTAAAAAAATAATGGCTTATCCGCAAGACCTTAACCTAACGGATTTTATGTTCAACTATGGTCTGAGAATCAATTCTGCCTTGGTTAAAGATTTCCAAAAAGCGGCTCTTAGAAGAATAGTCGTAGGAGAGATAGCAGGTAACCCTCAGTATGCCAGCTTGTTGTGGCCGTATTTCCCACTTGGGATTAACGAAACAGGAAACCCTATCACTAGAAATATAAATCCTTTGAAATTTGAGTTTCCAACAGCGATAGATACTTTGGGAAGACCAGGGATTAAAACCCAAGTTCTCTACGAATCTAGTAACAGAACGACCCTGAAATCTACGCCTAATTATGTAGAACTGAGCGAATTGCAAAATATAGACAGCCTTAGTGTGATGGAAAAACCATCTACACCGAAGATTTTTGCAGTGGCTTTGGAAGGGAAATTTAGTTCTGCATATGCCAACAGAAGTGAGAAAAATGAATATCCAAAGTTCAAAGCAAAAAGTGGAGAGAATAAAATGATAGTTATTTCTGATGGAGATGTCGCTAGAAACCAAGTCATCAGAGGAGAACCACTTCCTTTAGGCGAAGACCTGATGACTAACCAGCTCTATGGTAATGAGCAGTTTCTGAGAAATGCGCTGGAATATCTTCTGGATGATGACAATCTCATCGAGCTGCGCAGCCGAAGCATAGAAGTTCGCCTCTTGGATGGGAAGAGAATCAATGATGAGAAATCCTACTGGCAGTGGCTGAATCTTTTATTGCCGCTGGGAATTATTGGAGGTATGGGAGCATTGTTCTTCTGGCTGAGAAAGAGAAAATTTGCGTAAAATAAAAATCTACTTCGTTTAGAAGTAGATTTTATTTTTGGGGATAAATCATTTAATAAAAAACATTTTATTCTGAAATGGCGATTTCTATTTGTTCTTTATTGTTGTAACCATTGATTGTTTTTGTTTCAGAATCAAAATCTAACCAGAAAAAGTCTTTGATGTCAGCCAAAACTATGATTTTCCCAGTGTTTTTATTGAAAGATATCAGTTGGTTTTTAAGCTGGTTATCCTCCAAAATAAGATTTTGTAATAAAATATAATTACCAATATCTTCCTGAAATTCACTTATAATCGCTTCGTTTAGGTCTGTTGCTGATTTTTCATCTGTTAGTTTGTAGAATATATAGCCATCATCATCATTAAGGTGTTCGTTTGATTTGGCACAAAAATCATTGAAAATTTTATATTCTTGGCTGTTTTCATAAGGGAGATAGTCTTCTTTTTTTAGTTTAAATTGTTCGTTTTCAAATAAAATATTTTTGCTGGTTTTAATATTTGTTTTGTCTTTAATCCCGAAAAAATCCTCTTTGACAGCCGAAATAATCGAACTAATGCCTGAATATATTCCCCATCCTATCAATAAAAGTATTCCAAATATGAAAAGAAAAGGAATACACAGATAAAGAAGAAGTTTCATCCAAAAAGAATTATTTTCTGGAGGTAATGCAGAAATTTTAATATTTAAGACTTTCATTTTTTATATTTTGAACAATTTTAATCCGTTTTCTGCCGTAATTTCGTGAATGTTTTTGATGTTTAGAATGGTGTTTTCAGGCTCTTTTAGTTTAGTTTTTAGGGTCTAAAAAATTTATAATTTCTTCATCTTCCCAGAAAATATGGTCAGTAATATGGAAAATCTCTTCTTTATAAGGGTGATTTAGGGCTTCCTCTCGGTCAAGGATTTCCCCTTTTAGTATGTTTTCCCAAGGAACTTCATTTTTATTCAATAACGAAACATTTGCCTGCTGATTTTCATCAACCCAAAGCGCCATCGGGAAACCAGTTGATTTTGTATATTCTTCACTTTCAGGGTTTTCCCATTCACATATGCCTATCAAACATTTTACTTCTTTTTTCTCAGCATGTTCTGTGAAAGTGGCATAGTAAAAAGCAATAGCTTCGTTATCCTTATAGACAAATCTTGTGAGCCAAGTTACCTGATTACCACAGCATTTGCAGGTGGTATAATTAGGTTTTTCAAATTCTATTTCTATCATTTTATCTAATGTTTTTTATGTTCTAAAAATCTTTTTGGCGTTTTCGGTCGTTATTCTATCAATTTCCTCAAAACTCACTCCATAGATATCCACCAGTTTACCTGCGATGAGGTTCAGGTAGGCGCTTTCATTGCGTTTTCCTCTGTGTGGTACGGGCGCCAGATAAGGGCTGTCAGTCTCCAAAACTATTTTATCCAAAGGTATTTGGCCCAAAAATTGGTCTATTTTTCCATTTTTAAAAGTCACCACGCCGCCGATGCCTAAATAGAATCCCATCTCTATCGCTCGCAGAGCCTGAGCCTTGTCACCACTGAAACAATGGAATATCCCGCGCAGGCGAGGGTGTTTTTTCCTTTCCAAAACCTCAAAAGTTTCATCAAAGCTGTTTCGGGTATGGATTATGATAGGCAGGTCTCTCTCCACTGCCCAGTCTATCTGCTTTTCGAAGGCCTTTATTTGTATGTCAAGGGTAGATTGCTCCCAATATAAATCTATCCCGATTTCGCCCACAGCACAGAAATCCCTTTGGTTAAGGTATTTTTCTACCATTTCTAATTCCTTTTCCCAAGTGTCAGGCTTTACCGAGCAGGGATGAAGTCCCATCATTGCAAAGATTTTCTGCGGATAGGCAGCCTCTAAATCCAGCATTTTTTGGTGAGTTTCGGAGTCTATGGCAGGCAGGAATATTTGGCTTACTCCGTTTGCGAAAGCTCTGGAAACGGCTTCCTGTCTGTCTTGGTCAAATTCCTCTGAATAGAGGTGGGTGTGGGTGTCTATCATGATTTTAAATAAAATTAAAGAAATAATTATTCACAATCTTCTTTATATTTGCATTTTGATAAAGATAATGAATGGATAGCACATCGATTTTAAAACCGCTGGTACACTATTTTCTGCATTTTGGTTTTCCGTTTTTTATAGCCTATTTTTTTTATAAAGAAACATGGAAAAAAACTTATTGCATTCTTTTGGCGACCATGCTGGTGGATTTGGATCATCTTTTGGCAACTCCTATTTTTGACCCAGATAGATGCAGTGTAGGTTTTCATCTGCTGCATTCTTATTATGCCGTTGCGGCATATGCTTTGGGATGTATTTTTCTGAAAGGAAATTACCGTGTAGTATCCATCGGACTGCTTTTTCATATGTTCACAGATTGGCAGGATTACTGGCTGTGGTGCTAGAAAACAGAGCTACATTCTCACTTGTCTCATTTTGAAAGCCATCATTTTTGCGATGTTTTGCCCTTTGTTTTTGGCATCTTCGGCTGTTTCTCCCTCAAAAAGCTCATCCACAGTTTCTTTCCAAAGCCCTACCCAGTAGTCAAAATGGTGTTCCTCCATCGGCACTTGCAGATTTATCGGAATGTGAGCGCCTACAGGATTTCCATCAAATTTAATGTCCATGAAGAGCAGTGCCCTCCAGAATAGATACATTTTGGGAAGATGCTCCTCCCAGTTTGTTTTCGCTACATCATTGAAGAAAAAACCTATGACATCATTTTTTCTTACCTTGCTGTAAAATGTATTTACAAGCAGTTCTATATCTTCTATTGTTTCTATATCCTTCATTTGAGTTAGTTTTTCATAAGTTCTTCCGCTTGTTGTAGTGCGGCGTCTGTGATGGTGCTTCCAGAGAGTATTTGGGCGATTTCATGAAGCCTTTCTTTCTCACCAAGCGGAATGATGTTTGACTGGGTTTTTCCGTCCACATCTTGTTTCACTACTTTGTAGTGGGAGTTTCCTTTGGCTGCCACTTGTGCGTGGTGCGTGATAACGATTAGCTGCATGTTTTTAGCCATATCCTGCATCACTTTTCCTATTTCATCGGCTGTTTTTCCAGAGACACCAGAGTCTATTTCATCCAAAATCAGAGTAGGAAGTTCTGCGTTTTCGGCCATGATTTTTTTGATAGAAAGCATCACACGAGAGCGCTCACCACCAGAAATAGCACTTTGTATCGGTTTTAGAGGGAAACCAGAGTTCGCTTGGAATAAAAGCTGAATGTGTTCTTTTCCAAACTTATTAAAGTCTTGACTTTCCGTGAATTCTACCTCTATTTTTGCTTTTTCTAATCCCAATCTGGAAAGAAGTTCCTCAGTTTTTTCTTTAAAAATAGGAATAGTTTTTTGTCTATTTTCAAATAAGATTTTAGCTAAATTATCTAAATCCTGCTGGATTGTATTCAGTTGATTTTTAGTATCTTCTATATCTTTTTCTAAATTCTCCGAATTTTTCTGTTGTGTGGAGAGTTGTTCTCTAATGGTTATAAGTTCTTCAATATCAGAAACTTGGTGTTTTAGCAAGAGAGAATTTATTTTATTGAGCTGGCTCGTGAAAACTGCCAATTCTTCGGGATTGATTTCCGTGCTTTCTATCTCATTTTCAATGCTGTTCGCTATGTCTTTTAGTTCCAGATAGCTTTCCTCTATTCTTTGGCTTAGCTGTTCTAGATGAGGCGAATTTTCAGAGATTTTTTGAATTTTGTTTTTGATATCATTTAGGCTGTCTAGAATTCCCATTTCTTCCTGCTGGAAGCGCCCTGAGATTTGTCCCAAATTCTCCAAAATCAGCTCGGCATGTTCGCCTACATTTACCTTGTTTTTTAGTTCTTCTAAATTGATATTATCAAGGTTAAATTCTTGTAGTTCAGTTAGTAAAAAACTTTGATAGTCAGACTCTTTGTTTCTTTCGGCTAGTTGGTTTTCAAGCGAAAGAAGTTCTTTTTTTAGATTTTGATAAGAGACAAATTTCTTTTGATAATCGTTTATAATTTCTTTGTTTTCAGATAATCCATCGATGATTTTGAACTGATATTCTTCCGAAAAAAGATTGGAAGTTTCGAACTGGGAGTGAATGTCAATCAATTTAGAAGACAATTCCTTCAAAACATCCAGCGTCACAGGAATATCATTGATGAAAGCCCTAGATTTCCCACTGGGCAGGATTTCTCTTCTGATGATGGTGGTTTCCTCAAAATCAAGGTCGTTTTCCTCAAAAAAAGGAAGATAAGAAGATGCGATTTTAAATTCTGCTTCTACAACGCTCTTTTTCTCAGGGTCAGAGATTGATTTTGAATCTGCTCTTTCTCCAAGAATCAGCCTCAAAGCACCTAAAATAATGGATTTTCCAGCACCTGTCTCTCCCGTGATGACTTGCAGCCCGTTTTCCAGAGAAACGCTGAGATGCTGGATTAGAGCAAAATTTTGTATTGTAATTTTTGAAAGCATTTTTTAATATTGGTTATAGATTGAAGGTTATTTCCACTTATTCCATTTGGATTCTGTATCTCTCGGCGAAAAAGTGCTCATCATTATTCTCAGTTCATTGACATTGATTCCGCCATTGTTATTGGAATTAAAAATATTGAAAATTTCATCTTTTTTCGTGTCAATGAAAATAGAAAGAGGGTAATTCAGCTGAAAATCAGCTTCATAAGCTTTTAGTTTCAGCAGTTCTTCTGCGATGGTTTGTTTTGCAGCGAATTGGTTTTGGCTGCTGAGATTATCTAGTCCTATTCTGTGATAGGAATAATAAATATTTCTTAGAGGAATGCTCCTTTCGTTTAGTAAGCTATTGACTAACAGGCTTCTGCTTTTAGTCTCGCCCATGATTTCCCATCCGTCATAGTTGTGATTTTGAGCATTTTGAGAAATTTTTTGTGCCTTTTCGAAATGAGTTTTTCCGCTCAGTTGCTGGAAGCTGTCCGCATCATATCCTAAAATAGTATAGATGTAAAAACTAATCACATCTGTAAGGTTTTTCCCAGAAAACTGTCTGTCATTGAATATAAGGTTTTCATTCTCAGTGTATTCGAAAGAAAAACGAGTGTCATTGATATTGATAAGAGGCGTTTCATAAATAGTCCCATAAACAGGGCGAACTGCCTGAACGATAAGACTTCCTTTAAAGGAGTTTTGGCTCGGTCTTTCTTTGATAACAATGGCAAAATTAGCTTTGATTTTTTCAAAGTTTTGCAGTTTTTTGCCTGTCCATTTCGTGTTGTTGATAAAATCTCTCAAACTTTTTTCTAAGGTTTTGAAAATCTGAGTATTACTACCACCTATCTGGCTGTGGTTTACCTGCACATTGGCATAGATTTCCTGTGCATAGGTTAGACAATTAATGGATAGAACGACCAAAAAAGCAAATATTTTTTTCATACTGTTTCCTAAAATTAAAGGTGCTAATTTAAAATTAAAAATCATTACACCCAAACAAAAATCTCAATAATACCGTTTTTATTTTGTGTATTTCAAAAAAAATACTATCTTTGCGCCCATAAATGAGATGTAAAATATGTTAATAGTTCAAGTAAAAGACGGAGAATCAATTGATAGAGCACTTAAAAGATACAAAAGAAAGTATGACAAAACAGGTGTTGTTAAACAATTGAGATCTAGACAGCAGTTTACTAAACCTTCTGTAATACTTAGACAAGGTAAATTGAGAGCTGCTCACAAACAAAGACTGCTTAGCAAAGAAGAGCAAGCATAAGGTTTTGTTTTGAAAATATTTTGAGTCCATTCTTTATTGAGAATGGACTTTTATTTTTAAATTGATTAACTTTGGATTATGATAGACAAGTTTTTGGAATATATTCAGCAAGAAAAACGCTACTCTCCCAATACGATTACCAGTTACAGAAAGGATTTGGAGGATTTTCTGTTTTTCCTTATGGATAGGGAAGGAATGGAAGATTTGCAGAAAGCAGAAAAGAAAATGGTGCGTAATTTCATTGTTTTTCTGAGTGAGAAAGGATTGACCAAAAGAAGTATCAATAGAAAAATTTCTACTCTGAAGAGTTTTTATGCTTTTTTACAGAGAATATCGCTGATAAGCGTTTCGCCTGTGGAGGGTTTATCAACACTAAAATTTTATCCCGAAAAACAAATTCCTTTTTCCAAAGAAGAAATGCAGGATTTGTCCGTTATTTTAGATAGTGGAGAAGTGGAGCTGTTGGATAGACTCATCATAGAGGTTCTCTATCAAACGGGAATGCGTAGAGCGGAACTTTGTAATCTGCTTTTAGAGAATGTTCATTTTTATAGAAATGAAATTACAGTGATAGGTAAAGGGAATAAACAGAGAATAGTTCCTGTTTCGCCCACCTTGATGAAGGAACTCAAAGTTTATAATGATGAATATAGAAAACCTAATCCTGATGCAGATTTATACTTTTTTGTAACACCAAAAGGAAAAAAAATCACAGAAAAATTTGTTTATTTGCTCGTAACTCGCTATCTTAGTGCTGTGTCTTCAAAGAAAAAGAGAAGTCCGCATATCCTTAGACATAGTTTCGCGACACATATATTGAATAACGGAGCAGAAATTTCTAAGGTCAAGAAGATGATGGGACACGCGAGTTTGTCTTCTACACAAGTATACACCAATGCGGATATTGAACAGCTGAAAAATATTTTTAATAAAACTCATCCCAGAGGTAATGCGAAAACGCAATTATCATCTGATGATGAGATAATCTAAGTTTAACACATAAAATATATCATTATGGAAATTAGAGTTCAAGCGATGGGGATGACTCCTCATGTTTCACTAGAAGAGTTTATGGAAAAGAAAATAGCTAAATTAGATACTTTCTATGATAAAATCCAAGCGTGTGAGGTTTTCTTGAAATTAGAAAATGTAAGTGGTAAAGAAAACAAAACAGCAGAGATTATTCTAAATGTACCAGGGGATGATATCGTAGTAAAGAAGACTACAAGTTCTTTTGAGGAGAGTATAGATCTTTGCGTAGATGTTGCTAAAAAGTTGTTAATCAAAAAGAAAGAAAATAATTAAAAAAATATTTAAATTTTTAGCAATAAAAATTTGTGGTTTCAAAAAAACTTTTCTATATTTGCAAACGCAAAAAGGAAATAAAGAAGTTCTTTTGAAATCAATGCCTCCATAGCTCAGTTGGCCAGAGCACGTGATTTGTAATCTCGGGGTCGTGGGTTCGAATCCCTCTGGAGGCTCATTTTATAAGGTAGGGGAGATACCAGAGCGGTCAAATGGGACGGACTGTAACTCCGTTGCTTCGGCTTCGCAGGTTCGAATCCTGCTCTCCCCACATTTATAAAAAAAACATTAAAAAATATTTGTGGGTTTAAGAAAAAGTTCTTACATTTGCAAAGTAAAAATTACCAACAATAAAAAATGCGGAAGTAGCTCAGTTGGTAGAGCGTCAGCCTTCCAAGCTGAATGTCGCGGGTTCGACCCCCGTCTTCCGCTCACAGAAATCACAATCCACGGATTGTGATTTTTTTATAAGCCGTTATAGCTCAGCGGTAGAGCGCTTCCTTGGTAAGGAAGAGGTCTCGGGTTCAAGTCCCGATAATGGCTCAATCAAGTAAGGTATTGTTTTTCAGTATCTTACTTTTTTATTATAGGTAAAATACGCCTATTTTAGGGAGAAAAACACTAGTCAATAAATAGGTATAAAATAGGAAAAAAGTTTAAACAAAGTTCAAATAAAAATCAAATTTTTATATTTATAAAAATATCCTAATGAATTGCTCATTGGGATATTTTGTTTTTAAGATGATTTGAATGGATTTATTTTTGTCAAGAGTAAGTTGTTCATCACATATCTGAAACATTGCGTAAATAATGTTTAAACTCACTTGTTAATTTTTTCTCTTTGAGCAAAGATATCATTTCAAATTGGGCTTTAATCTCATTTTGAACCAAAGCATCTTGAAATCCTTCCTTAGATAATATATCCTTATCTTCATCTTGTAGCATTATATCTATTACATTGATAATTGATTGAGAAATATTATCTTCAAAACCTCTTACACCTGACTGACAATATCTTAAAATATCATCTAAAGAAACTATCAACTCATATATCTCTTCTTGTTGATAATCTGTTGCATCTAAATCTGTTTCATCTATGTCGTTAAGCCTTTTGTATAACAAATTAATTTTACTCATATCAATTTGTTCTTTTTCATCAACGAGATTCCACAAATAACTTACTATTTCATTTATCAATGAAACCTCTTCATTGGTCAAAAAAACTTGAATTTGATTTTTACATCTTTGAAATAAACTTTCACAAAACCAACTACCCCAAAAAAGTAAATTATTTTCGGGTATTTCTGAGGTTTTTTCTTCTATTTCTTTTGAATACGAATTAAAATCTTCCATTTTATTACTTGAATCTTTCATATTAGTGATATTTATTCTCCGCTAGTGCGAGTGTCTCGCTCGTGCTTTTTCAATTAGGCTTTAACAACATATCTGATACATTACCTAACTAACAGTCTTCTTTCCAGTTTTCATATCCAACTATTAAATTATCTCTAATCTCTTCATTAGGACAAGAATTTATAAGGTTCTCATAGCTCTTCATCTGCTCTTCATTATTTAATTTTATAGTTTCTATTTTTGACAAGATTTCAAATTCTAAACTATAAAATCTTTTAGAAGGTAAAAAAGATAAAAGAGCATAATCTGTTTCTATAGAAATAGGTTCTTCTATTTGCATTAATAACTTTCTGTATTTATTAGATAAATCAAGTATATCTTGAGAGTCATTATCCAGATCTTCATTTGGCATTTTGCCTAAAAGTTTAAGTTTTTCTAATGAATTTTTCATTTTTTAAATTCTTTTTGAGATGGGAATATGAAGTTATTTTGTTGTCCTATCTTAGGCATATGATGATTGATTATTGATGCAATGCATTACAGTTTGTTGCAAAAGTTCCTTCTGTTTCTAATATCAATGCATTTGGAATATTGTCCGTTACCCTCGTTATTGTATGCCTTTTCTAAAAAGAATCTCGTTTTTATTAGTGAATGTTATAGCAATAAAAGAAATATCACATTCTTCTAATAACTGACCATTATCACAACAAGAATTAATATAATACATAAACACTATCTTTTCTTTATCCTTAAATCTTCTATTAGGAGTTCCGAGATATTCTTTTAGCAAAATACTATCATTTTTATTACTTTTTTTAAAGGTATTATATAATTCTTCTCCCATCTCAATAGTTCTTTCGTGTTTACACCCTAAACTATCATTATTCCATAAGGAAAACGCATAATTTTTTTCTAATGTCTTTGTGTTGTCTGCTTCTTTTATTTTAGAACAGCTTATAATACATAATAAAGGCAATATTATTTTACAAAAAACATTCATTTTTTTTATTATTAAAGGACTGAATTTACTATTTATTAGATTAACTATCCTATAGAAAATCATAATAATTACTGACTATTACATTTTAATGGTCATAGTTTCTATATCCTTATTATAAAACTCATATCCTTTTATTATATTACTGCTATCTAATTTTTTCTTTAACATGAAATACATTTTTTTATTTTCTTTGGAATTAGAAAATAAATTATATGGGAAACCTATATGAACGGTTTCTATTTCTATATATTCTTCATTATCATATTTATATTTTATCTTTTTTACAGATTTCTTAGGCAAAAGTACTATATCACGCATAGCATAATATTCCTCTTTGCATATATCATCCCAAATATAAACGGAACATACTATATTATCTATTTTCTTATGATGTATTTGTCCTTCTATCATTTCTCCACCTATATGCTGTAAATATTTTGTCATTATACTTACAACAGGAGATAGTAAATAGTAATTATTTTCTGTATTATTTCTTATTTCTACTAATACTTCTTTTTTATTTTCATTTATCTTCATATTATAAACTTCTATTTCTTTTCTTTCGGAACAGCTTATAATACATAATAGAGGCAATATTATTTTACAAAAAACATTCATTTTTTTATTCATTTTTT
>CAUQKV010000008.1:0-65369 GCA_963518845.1 uncultured Flavobacteriaceae bacterium
TTTTAATGAAATTCATCGGATTCATCATTTTTACGATATCCACATCTGCCATTTCGGCTTTTGTATATTCATATGTTCTGGCTCCACCTTCGACAGGATATTCTGTTATGAAAAACTTGGCTGTATTATTATCAAAAGAAAATTTTGTAAAGTGCTTATTATCAACTGTTAAATCTCCAAACAAATTGTTCTCTCCAGCGGATAAATCCAAGGCATCAAACGCAGGAGCGGATTTACTTCTACGAAGATATTCTTTGGAATAAGTTTTAAAATCCAGCCCTACTACTTTTTTATTTTTAAACTCAAGCCAAGAATATTTACTCAAATCATTTCCTTCCGAGATGGCTTTATTAGCTGAATTTATCACATATTTTTTTATATATTCTTTGAATGTTCCTTCTCCTTTTTCATTGAGCATCAATGTTTTTCCGTTTTCATCTTTTAGTTTTAAGGAATTCACATATTTAGGAAACATAGCAGCCAGTTTGGGCTGAACAGCGATTTGTTCCTCAGTCAAGGTTTCTGTGAATATCTCAATATAACCAGGATGGACAAGATTTATTACCTTATAATCCTTCACATGTCCATACTGCCATTCGTAGGCTGCATCAGCATTGTCAAGATTGGTAATTGGGCAATAGGCAGAGACCGCAAAAATATCATCTCTCGCAGCAGCAGCGCCTAATTCATTCAAGTAAGAATTATAAATTTTCTGATTTCCACTCGCTCCCAAAAGCGCTGAAAGGGCTCCGCCTGCTCTTGTTCCGTTAGAAATGATTTTTTCGGCATTACCCGGCATTATTTTATCATTAAATCTAAGATACCTCACCGCCGCCTTTAAATCTACTATCGCAGCAGGAGCTTTGCCAATGTATTGTGCTTTATCATTAGTAAGTTTACGCCCTCTTGCTCCTGGAGATGCCACTACATAGCCTTTGGACAGGGCGACAAGGATAGCATTGTCCTTGCCTGTTATTCGGTCTTTTATTGGCTCTCCTGCTTGTGAGGACATATATCTACCTACATCATTTGGGAGGAAAATAGGCGCTGTATCAGCATTATACTTTCTGATGTTTTTTCCCTCGTAGTATTCCACAGGGATATAAATGTTCATACTCTGATATCGTACATCCACAGGATGGCTGACATAGACTACATCTTCGTAAGCTCTGAAAGAAATTTCTTTTCCTGCGACCTGAGCCGTTTTTATGGTGTATTTTTCTGAATCAAAATTCAGAGAATACTCTTTGGACTGGGCGTGCATCATAGAAGCCGCCACTGCCATAATTCCTATTGCTGTTTTTTTCATTTGACTAATTGTTTATACAAATAAAATTAAAAAATTCTACTTAAAATTTATCTCAAAGTTAATGCATATATTTCAATCATTGATAAAATCTCTTGGTAAAATTGATTATAATATTTGATTTTTATTTACTTTTGGCGGAATTTTTAAATAGAATATTATGTCATTTAACTTACCTAAACTAGAATATGCATACGATGCACTAGAACCTACAATAGATGCAAAAACTATGGAAATCCACCATACCAAGCATCATCAGGCGTATATAGATAATCTTAATAAAGCCATAGAGGGAACCAACCTAGAAGGGAAAAGCATAGAAGAAATCTGTAAGGCGGCAGATGCACCCGCGCTGAGAAATAATGGAGGAGGACACTACAACCACTCTCTTTTCTGGGAAATTCTAACTCCCAATGGAGCTAAAGAACCTGTGGGAAATGTGAAAAAAGCGATAGAAAACTACGGCGGTTTTGAGAAATTCAAGGCTGATCTTTCGGAGGCTGCTAAGACAAGATTCGGTTCTGGATGGGCTTGGCTGTGTAAGAAAGCAAACGGCGAAGTAGAAATCTGTTCTACTCCGAATCAGGATAACCCGCTGATGCCGAATGCTGGCTGCTCTGGAACGCCTATTCTAGGGATAGATGTCTGGGAACATGCATATTATCTAAATTACCAAAACAGAAGACCAGACTACATCAGTGCATTTTTTGAAGTCATTAACTGGGACAAAGTAGAGGAACTTTACAACAAATAAGAAAGAAAAAATTGGAATGAATTTTATATGAATTTGTTCCAATTTTTTTTATTAAATTTAGACAAAAATTTATTGCAATGAAAAATAAAATTTATTTTTGGATGATAGGTCTAGTGATGACCTTGGTTTCGTGTAATGTAACCGCTGATGTTACCCTGCACGAAGACAAAACACAGAGTATAAAAATAGACTTCGATGGGAAGGAAGCAGCGAAAATCTTTAAAGATGAGAATAAGAAGAAGAAAAAAGATAAAGATGACCTCCCAAAAGAATGGACCAGCTTCTATGACCTGGATAAAAAAGAAAGAACCACCGATGCAGATACCATAGCAGTGATGAAAAAAATATATATAAAAGGCGGCTATGATAAGGATGAGGAGATGACAGATATTTTCGTTAAAACTGATAAACTGACTAATAAAGAATTGTCTCTTGTCTTCAATAAAAAAGATGGAGAAGAGTTTCCAGTTCTTGATTTGTTCTCCAAAAATGAATGGGACGGAAAAACTTTGAAAATAAACACTTCTGTACTAAATGATATACTCGTCAAAATAAATCAAGACAAAGAAAGTGGCTTCGATTGGATGATATTTACTAAAAACTATCGGGTAACTTTCCATTTCAATTCGGAAATAAATAAAATAGAAGGAAAACATGATTTGGTAAGAAAAGTAAATAACAACACGGTAGAAATAAAGTTTAATATGGATAATGTAAAGAAAAAAGGATTTAAATTCAAAAAAGATGATTCTTTTATAACAATTACTACGAAATAAAAACCAAGCTAAATAGGTACTTTTCATCAGGTTCAGCCTCAAAAACTGAATCTGATTTTTTTATCAACAATGTCTGTGGCTAATGAGGAAAAACTATCTTTATTCCATGTGGAAAACTTCCAAGAAAAAATATTTTGAAATCCGAAATAAAATTCTAATGAGAAAAATTTTCCCACAAGTCAAGAATTATTTTCAAATAAAAACCTCTGTTTTTTAATAGGCTTATTCACATTACACTTGGTCACATTGTCTTTATTTCAGACTTATTCACGAATGTTGATAAGCCTTTTTATAAATTTAAAATCAATGTTTTATGATGTGAATTATCTATGAATTTCAGCTAAAATATTTGTGCTAAACTTTCATAAAAAATTTATCCACTAAACCCAGCATTATAACAATATACATCATATATCTTTTTTAAATTAAATAGAAAAAATGAATATTGTAATAGTGTGGTGCTTGGGGAATTTTTTGTTGGCTAAAATTTTTATTGGACAAATTAATAAATTAACTTTGCAGAAAGTAATCAAATAAAAATATGTACATATGAAAACGATTAAACAATTTGATTTTTCTGGTAAAAAAGCCTTGGTGAGAGTAGACTTCAATGTCCCTCAGGATGAAAACCTAAAGGTAACAGATAATACCAGAATCACGGCTGTGAAACCTACGATTGAGAAAATTCTTTCCGATGGCGGTTCAGTTATCCTAATGACGCATTTAGGACGGCCAAAAGGAGAGAAAAATGATAAATACTCACTAAAACATATTCTTCCTGAGATAGAAAAAATTTTGGGTAAATCGGTGAAGTTCGCTGAGGACTGCATTGGTGAGGAGGCTGTAAAACTAGCTTCTGAGCTGAAAAGCGGAGAAATCCTTTTATTAGAAAACCTTAGATTCTATAACGAGGAAGAAAAAGGAGACAAGGCCTTTGCAGAAAAATTAGCCAAGTTAGGCGATGCGTATGTGAATGATGCCTTCGGTACGGCTCACAGAGCACATGCTTCTACGGCTGTAATCGCTGAATTTTTCCCTCAGACTAAATTTTTCGGGCTGCTTATGGCGAAAGAATTAGAAGCGATAGATAAAGTCCTTCACTCTGGAGAAAAGCCTATTACAGCGATACTTGGAGGTTCTAAAGTTTCTACCAAAATTACCATTATAGAAAATATTCTGCAAGTGGTGGATAATCTGATTATCGGTGGAGGAATGGCTTTCACTTTTATCAAAGCGCAGGGCGGAAATGTAGGAAATTCTTTGGTGGAGGATGACAAGCTGGATTTGGCTTTAGAAATTTTAGAAAAGGCTAAAAATCAGAATGTTAAAGTATATATTCCTGTAGATGTTATTGCAGCGAAAGAGTTTAACAATGATGCTGAAAGAAAAGAAGTGGCAGCAAATGAAATTCCAGACGGCTGGATGGGGCTGGATGTAGGAAGTGAGTCACAGAAAATAAATAACGATGTGATTATGAGTTCCAAAACTATTCTTTGGAATGGTCCTTTGGGAGTTTTTGAAATGTCTAATTTTGCTGAAGGAACTAAAGCTCTGGGAGACAGTATAGCAGAGGCTACTAAAGCGGGTGCATTTTCTCTCGTAGGGGGAGGGGACAGTGTAGCATTCGTGAAGCAGTTTGGTTATGCAGATAAGGTTTCTTATGTATCTACAGGTGGTGGAGCGATGCTGGAAAGCCTTGAAGGACTGGAACTTCCAGGAGTATCAGCTATTAATAAATAATTGAATTATAAAAAGAAGCGAACTCTAAATTTTAGGGTTCGCTTTTTTTATGAATATTTTTAAGTAAAATTTTTTTGTGTATATAAAAACTTAAGTACAGTCCCAATTGTACATTACATCATCAAACTGGCATTTCGCCAAATCTTCTGGACTTATAAAAAAGTTAGCCACGCCACAATCGCCCCATATAATCTCTACATCTTCTATTTCATCAGAATCTATTTGAAGAAGAAGTAGGGTATGAGGGTCATTGTCTTTACGAGGATCATCTTGGGTGAAGTAAGGATAACCACCAATCTTATGCCCTGTGCTGTCTAAATCACGAATAAAGTCAGCTTCATCAGGTAACTGATATAGATACTCTATTTTGTCTGAAAAGGTTTCATTCCATTTTTCTATAAAAAGTTTTTGTGCGGAATGTTCGTCCAATGAAAAAGTTTCAATTTCTTTGGTAAAATGTAAAGCAAACTGCAAATCAGCATCAAAAGGCAGATTGTCATTATCAAAAACATAATCTTCTATAAAATCATCAATGGACAAAGCTTCACCAATAGTAGGGTAGTAGAGTATTCGCTTAAAGTCATTACTGCAAGGATTGTCAAAGTCTAGCCCAAATAGATAATCTTCAGTATCTGCTATCCAGAACTGCAATAGACCTTTTTTAGGATAGATATTGTTTTCGGGTAGTTGTTCACAGTTAATTTGTGCTAGCATAAAGAGAGGTTTGCCTTCAGCACTTGTAGGCAGTGAGCCTCCTTTTGGGATATAGGGCATGCCACCAAATTTACTATCGGTAAGTGCTAAACTATCAGATAAGGATAGTTTGATACGAATCATCTCCCGCTGTGTAGCAGCATTAAGGTCAGCAACTAATTGCTCAATTTGTTCTTGTGTAGGAATCATTTTTGTTATGTTTTTTGATAGACAAATTTAAAAAATATTAAAAACTCATATCTTTTACTGATTTTATATTATTTTTAGAGGAAAGAATCATTACGATTTCTGAGAGATTCTTATTATTTTCCTCGGTGGTTGCATTGAATGTTATAATATTGTTTTTCAGATTTTTATCAACTTTATTGATGTTTATTTCTTTTTGGATAAAAACTTCATAACATTCAGAAATTATTTCTGAGACAGCAGAATTTTCATCGATTTCAATTTCAAAAATAAGGTTAGAAGATTTTTTCATGAAAATAGTTTCTACCTTTTTCAGTGCTGTCATGATGATGAGCATAAAAATAATGGCCACGATGGCAATGTTATAAAATCCCCAGCCAATTCCTAAACCTACGCAACCAGTTGCCCAGATTCCAGCCGCGGTGGTTAGTCCCTCCACTTCGCCTTTTTCTTTGATGATGCTTCCAGCACCGAGGAAACCTATTCCGCTAATAACCTGCGCCCCAAGACGCCCCAAATCACTTTTCATAAAGGATGCTAGATCAGGGAAATTTTTTTCGAAATTGAAGATGTTTATTCTGAGCTGGTCTTGGACTATAGAAACTATCGCCGCACCGAAGCAGACAAGAATGTAAGTTCTGAACCCAGCAGGTTTGTTATTTCTCTCTCTTTCAATCCCGACAATTCCTCCGAAAATAACTGCCAGTAGAAGTCGTAAAAAAACTACATCCACTGTTAGTTCTCCTACAAATTTAATTTTTGATATGTTGCTAAAAAATTCAAACATGATGTTTTCTTTTTAATTTAAAAATTTCTTGAAAAAATATATTTTTGAGTAAAAAATTGGCTTTATTAAACCTATTAAAAATCCATTTTCTAAGTTTTTTTGATAATATATATCAAACTTGAAAATTCACCCGTTTTTGATGCTTTAAAATTAGAAATCGCTCCGTGAATTGCTCCAAAAAACCAAAAAAGAGGATTTTTCTTATATTTTTCACTTAGCATAGAGATATAATAAGAATCGAGCAGGAGAGGTTTTATTTTTCTGATTTTCCAATTTTCATTATTCATCAATTTTTCCATTCCTGATTTTGAGAAATGCCAAATGTGTCTCGGCACATCATAGGCAGCCCAAAATTCTTTATATTTTTTTCCGTCGTAGGAAGTGTGGTTCGGAACGGCGATGATGAGAAGTCCATTTGGTTTTAATTTTTCATGAAAAATTTTTAGATATTTTTCTCTTTCCTCTATATGCTCGAAAACATGCCATAGGGTGATAGCATCCAGACTTTCGTTTTCTATTTCTGTGAGTTCTGGATTGGAAATAAAAACTGTTTTTTCGGATTTTTGTTTTGCGAAATTTCTTGCATTTTCATTTGGTTCAAATCCGAAAGTGGTGTATTCGTTTTCTATAAATTTTACAAACTCTCCCGCGCCGCATCCGTAGTCTAATATTTTCAGATGAGTTCCTATTTCATTCTTGATTATATTTTTTTTGTAATTAAGATTAAACTTCTGTAAAAATTTATATACTTTTTCTTTCAAACTTCCCGAATCCTGATGATGCGAAATATAATTTTTGCTTTCATAATATTTACCTAAATCATCAGGCAGGGGAGAAGTTTTATAAATCCCTTGGATTTCTGTTTCTATAATTTCAAATTCTTCCTGTGAGAGAAAGTGGTCTTTTATTTTCATTTTAATTTTTTATAAAACAATCACAATGTTTCATGTGAAACATTGTGATTTTATTTTCCTAAATAAATTAATAAAACATTAATATCCGCTGGTGATACTCCTGAAATTCTAGAAGCCTGTGCGATATTTTTTGGACGAATATTATTCATCTTTTGTAGAGCTTCCGAAGAAAGTGAGGCTACCTTGCTAAAATCAAAATCATTTGGAATTTTTATATTTTCCATTCTTTGGAGTTTCGCTACATTTTCTTTTTCTTTTTCTATATAGCCTTTGTATTTTATATTGATTTCTGCTTGCTCTTGTATCTCTTCAGAATATTCTCTTGCTTTATTTCCTATGATTTCTATTTTAGAAAGTTTTTCTAAATTTATGTTAGGACGAGTTAATATTTGAGATGCTCTGTATGCTTGGTCTACAGGATTGCTTTCGCTTTCTTCAAGAATAGGATTTATAACATTTGGTTTTAATGATAATTCTTTAAGGAATTCTTCCAGTTCTCCAGACTTTTTGATTTTTTCTTCTACTTTTCTGAGTCTTTCTTCTGATGCTAAACCTATGTTATAAGATTTTTCAGTCAGACGGATATCAGCATTATCTTGTCTTAGAAGTAGTCTGTATTCTGCTCTTGATGTGAACATACGGTAAGGCTCTTCTGTTCCTTTCGTGATGAGGTCATCTATCAGTACACCTATATAGGCTTCATCTCTGCTGAGGGTAAATTCATCTTTGCCGTGAACTTTATTATGTGCATTGATTCCTGCAATCAGACCTTGTCCTGCTGCTTCTTCGTAGCCAGTAGTTCCGTTGATTTGTCCAGCGAAAAATAAATTTTCAATCAGTTTAGTTTCCAAAGTATGTTTCAGTTGAGTAGGAGGGAAGTAGTCGTACTCTATAGCGTAGCCCGGGCGAAATATTTTAGCATTTTCAAAACCTGGTACATGTCTTAGTGCTTTGGCCTGAATATCTTCTGGAAGCGAAGAGCTGAAACCATTCACATAGATTTCAACAGTTTTCCATCCTTCTGGTTCTACGAAAAGTTGGTGTCTGTTTCGTTCAGCGAAACGATTGATTTTATCCTCTATACTTGGGCAGTATCTTGGTCCTATACTTTGTATAGTTCCGTTGAACATTGGGCTTCTATCAAACCCAGAGCGGAGAATATCATGTACAGTTTCGTTTGTGTAAGTGATGTAGCAGCTTCTTTGTTCTTTAAGTTTAGGAGTATCAAGGTAAGAGAATTTTTGTGGATTTTCATCGCCTTTTTGTTCTTCCATTTTAGAATAATCCAGACTTCTTCCATCTATTCTTACAGGCGTTCCTGTTTTCATTCTTCCTGCTTCAAAGCCTAAGCTTACTAATTGTTCAGTAATTCCAAAGGCTTTTGGCTCGCCCATTCTTCCGCCACCGAATTGTTTTTCTCCGATATGTATCAGTCCATTTAGGAAAGTTCCATTAGTAAGAACTACTGCTTTACCACGTATTTCTACACCGATGTTGGTAATTACTCCTGCGACTTTACCATTTTCTATAATGATATTTTTCACCATATCTTGGAAAAAATCAAGATTAGGAGTGTTTTCTAAAGCTAATCTCCATTCTTCTGCAAAGAGCATTCTGTCGTTTTGAGTTCGTGGCGACCACATAGCAGGTCCTTTTGATAGGTTTAGCATTTTGAACTGGATAGCAGATTTATCAGCTATAATTCCAGAATATCCACCGAGCGCATCTATTTCACGAACGATTTGTCCTTTTGCTATTCCGCCCATCGCAGGGTTACAGCTCATCTGTCCGATGGTCTGCATGTTCATAGTGACCAGCATAGTTTTAGAGCCGAGATTGGCTGCTGCTGCTGCTGCTTCACAGCCTGCGTGTCCTCCACCTACTACTATTACATCGTATATTTCGTTTATCATATATTGTAAATAAGTTTATAAATAATAAAAATGTTTCCCGTGAAACATTAAAATAAATTGATATAAAAATCTTCTTTCGCTCTCATTTCTTTTTGTTCTTCATCGGATTTGTCTTTATATCCGCAAAGGTGAAGAACACCATGAGCCAGAACCCGTAGTAATTCCTTTTCAAAACCACTGGATAGGGTAGAGGCGTTTTCCGAAATGCGCGGCAAAGATATAAAAATATCTCCGCTTATGGTTTTGCCTTTTACATAGTCAAAAGTGATAATGTCCGTATAATAATCATGATTAAGGAAATCCTGATTTACTTTTAGTAGGTATTCATCATCACAGAAAATATAATTGATATTTCCTACTTTTTTCTCTTCGTTTAAAATAAGTTTTTCAACCCATTCCGAACAATTTTCAGGAAGGGTAATTTCCTCTACATTTTCAAAAAAATACTGTATCATTCTGCTTTATTTATCTCTAAAAAATTAGAACCAATGTCCTAAAATTACACTAAAAATTCCTTTTCCTTTATTCACAGCCTTGCTGTAATTTAGTTTTATCTGCCCAAAAGGAGATTTGTATCCAGCGGTAATTCCACCAGAAACATCACCTACTTTTAGAATATGATTTATTTTATGTTCATCAAAGGTATTGATAAAATTAACATGTCCTGTGATGAAATAATTTTTCTTAATTCTAAACTGAAAATCATTCCCAGCAACGATAAGATTATCCGTGGCAAAATTCCCAAACTGGTAGCCTTGGAAACTTACAAAATTTACTAAATTCTGCTCAAAAATTCCACCTGGGTAGAAATGATAATAGTATGGAACATCTTTCCCAAAAGTTAATCCTCCGAAAAGATTCAGCCTATAAGTCATACGGCTGGAAATAGGAAAACTCATTCGGATATCAGCTTTGGTTTGGAAAATCTGTTTTTCAATTTTTTTATTAAAAATATCTAATAATTTCCCTTCTATATTAAGGTAAAACCCTCTTGATGAAAAATCCTTGTCATTTCTCGTATCACTTTTAATGAAAACATAAGGATTGAGAAAGTTCTTTTCATTATCATAGCGGGTAGTTCCTATTTTAGACTCAAAATAATCATGGCTCATTCCACCTCCTATGGCATATCTATCTTTCCAAATAGACTGAAGATAAATCTCATTTCTAAACCATTTCCATTTTCCTATTTCATTTCTATTATCATCATTAAGCTGTAGACTCATCCCAGAAGAATAAATCCCAAACCCAGGGAAGTAGCCATTATCCACAAAATAATTAAAATAATACCTCGGTTTATTTCCTCCCACGATGGCATCAAGGGAGAGAATAGAGTTTTGGAATAAAAACCTTTTGATGGTTGTATTGATGAGCAGCCCTGTTTTGAAAACTTCATCATAATGCAGCCCAAATTTTAGTATAAATCTAGCATCATCTTCTTCTAATTCCAGTTTTAAAATATTTTTTCCTTGATGCTGCATCAGGTCATAATTGATAAGTTTATAATTATTGGTAGCATATAATTTATCAATCATTTGGTTAATTCCAGCATAAGTCTGCAAGGAAGGAATTTTAAGGTTCATTTTCCCTTTTACATAAGATTCATTGAAAATTCTGCTGTTCACTAAGACAAGGCTGTCTACTTTATAAACATTAGCATAGACAGGTTTGCTCATCATTTTCGGTAGAGAATCTCTTTTTGGTAATTTATTGAGTATATCAATGTATTTTTTAGCTTCTTCATATCCTAAGTTTAGGATTTTTTCTTTGTCGCCATAGCTTGTGGAAGAATATCCTTTCAGATTAGGATGAATCCTTATATCTGTATTTTTATACTGAGTTTTATTTTTGTTTTGTATAGTGAAGTCTATCACTTGGTCTAAAATCTTTATAGCCGAATTAAGCTCATCTTTATTAGCTAAAGGAAGTGTTAAATCCACTCCGATGACAATATCCATTCCTTTGTCTTTAAGTGGTTTTGATGGAAAATTTACTGTCATTGCGCCATCTATGTACAGACTGTCATTTATTTTCACGGGATTTATCAGTGAAGGATAGGCGGAACTCGCCATGATAGAATTCACCAAATCTCCTTTTTCAAAAATTTTTACTTTTCCATTTTCCAGATTGGTTGCCACGCACATGAAAGGAATATTCAGCTTTGAAAAATCCGTAACATTAGAAACATTGTTAAACAAATCTTTCAAAAGGAAAAGATTTTTTTGTCCTTGTGAAATGGCTTTTGGTAGGACATTGAATTTACCTTTTTCAAAAGGAATATTCAGCAGGTATTTGTCATTATTTTTATCAAAAAATGGAATTTCTTTTCGGTCTTTTTCATTGGCAAGAATTTCATAAAAATCCGTTTCTTTAATGATTTTTTCTATTTCCTTTGCCGAGTAGCCCGATGCATAAAGCCCTCCAACTATCGCTCCCATGCTGGTTCCAGAGATATAGTCTATTTTTACTCCCAGTGAGTCTATTACTTTCAATACGCCTACATGGGCAAAGCCTTTCGCACCGCCTCCTGCCAGAGAAAGCGCTACTTTTGGGTTTTTCGGAATTTTTATGTTTTCTTTTACCTGAGCTTTATAAAAACTCAAAGAAAACATTATTATAAATATTTGGAGTAACTTTTTCATAATCAGTCTTTTACATAAATTCTTTTGACTCTTCGTGAAATGGAAGTAAGAACCTCGTAAGGAATGGTCTGGCAATAGTCTGCAAACTCTTCCAAAGTCTTGCAGGAATTAAATATAATAACCTCATCACCTTCTTTTGCAGGAATTTCGCCCAAATCTACCATCAGCATATCCATGCACACATTTCCCACGATAGGAACTTTCTGTCCTTTGATGATGACAAATCCCTTTTTGTTTCCTATCAGCCGAGGAATGCCGTCTGCATAGCCTATCGGAATGGTAGCGATTCTGGTATCTTTCTCTGCGATGTATTTTCTACTGTATCCTATGGAATCTCCTTTTTCCACTTTGGAAATCTGAGAAATGACAGTTTTAAATGTAGCCACATTTTGGAGCTGTTTTTCTATTTCAGGAACGCAGGAAATGCCCATCATCCCAATGCCTATTCTTACCATATCGTATTGATAATCAGTAAAATTGATAATTCCTGCTGTATTGAGAATATGTCTAATAGGTTTATAATCAATATTTTGAATGATTTTATTTGAAACTCGCTCAAAGGTTTCCAGCTGTTGCAGTGTATATTCCTTTTCTTCGGGAACATCTGCGCAAGATAAATGGCTGAAAATACTCGCTATTTTGACATTGTATTTTTTCAAGGTTTTAATTAAATCATCTATTTCATCTTCTTTAAAACCAAGACGATGCATTCCTGTTTCTATCTTGATATGGATAGGGTAGATTTCTTGGATTCCTTTCGCTTGGAGCTGTTTCCCAAATAAATCCAAAACCCTCAGGCTGTATATCTCTGGCTCCAGATGATAATCTATGATAGTGTCATAGCTGCTCTGCTCAGGATTCATCACAAGGATAGGCGTAGTGACACCATTTTTCCGTAAATCCACTCCCTCATCTGCATAGGCAACACCCAGATAATCAATATGGTGATGCTGTAGATATTCAGCAATTTCGTAGCCGCCCAGTCCATAGGAAAAAGCTTTCACCATCGCACAGACTTTTGTCTCTGGTTTCAGTAAATTCTTGTGAATGTTTATATTATGCACGATGGCATTAAGATTTACTTCAAGCGTAGTATCATGCTTTTGTAATTCTAAAAGTTTTTTGATTTTTTCAATTTCAAAAACTCTCGCTCCTTTTAATAAAATGAGCTGATTTTCAATCGTATTGAGATACTGGCTGTCTATAAGTTCCTGAGTGTTGTCAAAGATTTTGACTTTTCCTGAAAACCAATCTTTATACTTCGTGATATGTTCGCCGATGAGAATGATATTTTCAAAATCCTGCTCGTTGGTAAGTTCCGCTACTTTTTTATACAATATTTCGTCCTCTTCTATCGTGTCCAAAATATCCGTAAGGATGAGCAATTTTTTCTGCTTTTGATATTGGTTAATAAACTGATATGCAATGATTAACGAATCCAAATCCAGATTAAAAGAATCATTGATAATTAGATTATTCCTAATGCCGTTCACACTTTCCAGACGCATTTCTACGGAATGCAGGTCTTGGATTTTGGTCACGATTTTTTCATTGGAGATTTTCAAAGATTTTAAAATGGCTACAATCGCCAGAATATTGGAAAGTGTAGCCTCATCTCGTTTTTGGAGAGAAATACTGATTTCTTCATCAAAATATTTTATCCCAATGCGTTCATTAGGATTTTTATAATCGGAAGAAATACGGACATCATTTCTTTGATTTAGTCCGAAACTAATTAAATTTTTACTTGAATAAAGTTGATTTACTAAATTATAAACCAATTCATTATCTCCGTTATAAATAATAGTTTCACTTTCTTTGAAAAGAATAATTTTTTCGTTTATCAGTTCTTCTTCGTTTTTAAAATTAGAAGAATGAGCAGAGCCAATGTGTGTCAAAACGCCGATTTTCGGAGCGAAAATATTTTCCAATTTCGCCATTTCGCTCGGTTTAGAAATTCCGACTTCAAAAATGCCCAGCTGGTGTTCTTCATTGATTTGCAGCAGCGAGATAGGAAGCCCAATCTGCGAGTTGAAACTTTTGGGAGATTTTACTGTGGAAAATTCATCCCAAAGACACTGATAAAGCCATTCTTTTACAATGGTTTTGCCGTTGCTTCCTGTAATGCCGATGGTGTTTTCTAACTGGGAATTTTCTAAATGTTTTTTAGCTAAAATTTGTAAAAACTCAATGGAATTTTTGGTAATAATCCATGTAATATCTTCGTATTCAGGATAGTAGTTTTCAGAAATAATGACTTTCACACCTTTTTCTACTACGGAAGAAATGTATTTTTCGCCAGAATTATTTTTGGTGTTAATGGCAATAAACGCCGTATCCGAAATAGAATAAAGATTTCGGCTGTCAAAAGAGATATTGCTGATGAGAATATCAGGATTCCCAATCAGTTTAGAATCTGTAAGTTGCGAAATTTGTAATGTGCTGTATATCATTATTTTTTATTCAAAACTTCTTCTGTAAAAACTTTTCTACTCACAGCCTCGTAGCTGTCAGTTTCTCCTAATTGTACCAAATCATCACTCCCTGAGGTTCTCATGGAATAATTGGCCAAGTTCCCTGTTTTCTTGCAGATGGCATGGACTTTCGTTACATATTCTGCCGTGGCCATCAGGTTGGGCATCGGCCCGAAAGGCCTTCCCATGTAGTCCATATCCAGCCCAGCAATCACCACACGAACGCCGTTGTTCGCCAGCTGATTGGCTATTTCTACAATGCTTTCATCGAAAAACTGCGCCTCGTCTATGCCCACCACATCACAGTTAGACCCAAGGAGCAGAATCTCATCGGGAGTTTCCACGGGAGTGCTTTTTATTTTATTTTGGTTGTGGGAGACCACCTCTTCATCGGCATAGCGGTTGTCCAGCTTTGGTTTGAAGATTTCTACCTGCTGTCCAGCCATCTCTGCACGGCGGAGCCTTCTGATGAGTTCCTCGGTTTTTCCAGAAAACATAGAACCGCAGATAACCTCCATCCAGCCGCTTTGTTTGGCGTGATTGATTGTATTTTCTAAAAACATTGTAAATTAGCCTTTTGATTTTGATGTGAAAAATTCAAAATTAAATCCCAAATTTAAACAATTTTAATAAAAGAATTTATGAGCGGTATACTTTATTTTGTTCCTACTCCTATTGGCAATCTGGAAGATATGACTTTTCGGGCAGTAAAAATTTTGAAAGAAGTGGACTATATTCTTTGTGAAGACACACGGACTTCGGGAATTTTATTGAAACATTTTGAAATTTCTAAACCATTGAAATCATATCACTTACACAATGAACATCAAGCGACACTTAAAGTGATAGAAGACCTGAAAAATGGTCAGAATATCGCCATCATTACCGATGCAGGAACGCCCGGAATTTCTGACCCTGGATATCTGCTGGCAAAGGCATGTGCGGACAACAAGGTAGAAATGCAGTGTCTGCCTGGTGCTACGGCTTTCGTGCCGGCGCTGGTGGTTTCCGGACTGCCTAATAATGAGTTTTTGTTCGTGGGGTTTCTGCCACAGAAAAAGGGAAGACAGACAAAACTGAAACAGCTGGCGGAGGAGAAAAAAACGATAGTCCTCTACGAAAGTCCGCACAAGATAAACACCACTCTGGAGCAGATAAAGGAGTTTTTTGGAGAGGGAACGAAAATCAGCCTCAGCCGAGAAATTTCCAAAAAATTTGAAGAAACCAAACGCGGAACCATAGAAGAACTCATAGAATTTTCTAAAAGTAAAACCCTGAAAGGCGAAATGGTTTTGGTGGTGAGTAACCAGATTTAGCAATGAAAAAGATTTTAAAAAGAGTACTATTTTTGCTTCTGGCTGTGATTTCTGTAGCAGGACTTGTAGTTGCTTATCTATATTTAAATCCAACCATTGATGACCCAGACTTTCATTTAGAATATGAAATTGCAAATGGGAAAAAGAAATACAGCGAAGACAGAAATGATAATTATTCAGATAAAGAATATCTATTTAATCATTTGACTTACTATAATGAAGAAGCCGAAAAGAAACTGATAATACATTCATTAGACAAAGAGCCTGATGGAAAGGAAAAAATAATTTTTGTTATAGAAGAAAGAAAGGGAAATTACCCAATAGGAATTATTGATTATTTAGAGAATAATAAATATCGCCTTTTTATGGTGGAATATAAGAATGATTCAATATTTGTATGGAGAAAACCCTTTTTACAAGAACCAGATACAACTCTTTTTTTCAAAGGGAAACGAATTAAAGGCAAAATACCAAACACACCATCTCAGAAAACAAATAAATAACTATGAAAAACACAAAAATACTTTTAGGAATAGTGGTGGTATTTTTACTATTATTTGGGATTTACAAGTTATCAACTTTTGCTATTTTTGATGAGGAATTCGAAGAAATAGAAACAATCCGCATTCCTAATAAAAGCTATACGATTAAAATATATCATATTCCTTCCAATGCTTCTAGTCAGTCATATATCCAAATAAGGAAATCTGAAAATGGAGTGGAAGAAGTTTTGCAAAATTACGATAGATATGACCATATCAATGGTTACTCTATAAGAAAGGATACTTTGAAATTAAAATTAGGAGATTCTATTCTATCCAAACAAGAAGAAAAAACATTTCTGCTTCCATAATATTCTTATAATCAATATAAAACATTTAAAAAGTAATAATTATGAAAACATTCTATTTTGTAGGTATAATTTTTATGCTTTTTACGAATTGTAAGGATACAAAGAATGAAACATATAGGGATAACATTGTGCCAGATATAAGTGTCAATGATATAAAATTATCAGATACTACAGCTGTAGTTTTGGGATATAGTGATTTGAAATACAATGTTATAGAGGGTAAAGAAGAATTACCTTATGTTATTTTTACTAATGAAAATAAAACTGAAGTCCCTTTTCTATGGAACGAAAAGAAACGAACTTTATCAAGCAGAAATAAGTCCATATGATAAGAAAACTATCTCAAATCCTACTAAATATAAAAACTTTTTCACGGAAAGTGGGATAAAATTAGGTATTTCTAAAAAGGATTTGATAAAGATAAAAGGAAATAATTTTGTAGAAACTAATCATGTTCTTCGGTATGAAATCTCAGATTATGAAAAGTCTCATTTTTTAGAAAAGTATAATTTGCCAATTTATTTTGCTGAATATACTTTTGACCAAGATAAGCTGAGTAAAATTTATTCTGGTTTTGAGTATCCGTAGGAGATTTATTTAAAGTAAAAGATTATATAATCAAAAACAAATGTGTGAAATGAAAATATTACGGAAAATAAACACAATACCACTCTTTCTATGTTTAATAGTTAGCAACAAACTCTATTCTCAAGAAGCAAACAGTTTTTATTTAACAAAAGATACAATTAAAATACCAGACCCTATAATAATTTCTGTAAAAGGGAAAGCGGGTAAAATAATAACCAGCTCCCAAGAATATAATAGAAGTAGTAATGTTGAGAAATTACTGAATGATAACAAAGCTTTTTTATATTTTGATGATAGTATGGGATTAGGTTTTTACATCAATGATATTTGGAGAAAAAACAACTTTAAAATTTCAGAATGTGACTGTTGTGATAAAAAGAACACTATAGTTAAAGGAAATATAACCCTCACCAAACTACCATTGACAAGATTTTATTTAGGCTTTACAAAAGTATCTTTCTATAATAAAAAGACTGTTACTACTGATAAAAAGAAGTTTCTCATAAAAAATAAAGAAAATTTCTATCCGATACTTTTCCCTTTATGTAATTAATGACTAATATTTGAAGTATCCAGAAACTTATCCTATGTTAATTCAAAACAAAATATATTCTTCCCTGTTTTGTTATCATTTTTAAAACTCTATTAAAAATAAAAATCCACTACAATCCGAAGTTTTCCAGCAAATAAAAACAGCCTCAAAGATTAGATATAAACGGCAGATATACCATATTTAAAAAAAAAATGTATCTTTGATAAAATAATAAAACAAAAACTATATATTTAAAAGTTATGGCAAATTTGTTAGACGAAGTGACAGGACCTGTAAATAATTCAAGACGAGATGTACATGTGATAGATAGACAGCTGCCTGTCGAGATAGGCTTTGGCTCTGCTCTTTTTCAGATAGCATTATGGATTGTGATACCTATATTGGTACTACTATATGTGTTGGTTATGGGCAGTACGCTGCAGAATCCTTTGCTTGTTGGTGGTGTGGGCTGTTTGCTGGGTATCTTGCCTGGTGTTATTTTCATCTTTATGAAGATATCGGCTCGTAATTATTTCCAGCAGCTGGAACAGCGTATTCAAGCGGAGGCATCTAATATTGATAATTATTTAGAACAAAGAGTGCAGATACTTCAGAATGTAGTAGGACTTGTTGAGCGGGCTGTTGATCTTGACAAAGATGTGATGAAAACAGTGTCAGCACTTCGCAGTGGTAGTGTAAATGAGGACAACAGAAGTGATGTGAATGCACAGATTAACACAGCTTTCGGTAGACTTTTCCCACAGGTAGAGGCTTACCCAGAATTAAAGGCGCACAACGCCATTGCAGATGCGATGCAGCAGAACGGCTACCTACAGCGCGAGATAACAGCAGCGCGAACTGTGTATAACAGCCGTGTAACGCAGTGGAACACAGACATTTTCTCATGGCCTACAAAGATGATAGTAGCAGCACAGCAGGGCTACACTACGCGTATACCATTTACAGCATCAGCCGAAACACGCGAGGCAGCAAGAGGTAAATTCTTCTAAGACTTTGGAATATAGATGATTCAGGATATCTATGACCCATTAAACGAATACATCAATACCTTTCGTGACAAGTTTAAGAAGGTGGCGGAAGAAACTTTCGATGCGCTTGCTCAGGAAGCACAGGTTGATGTAGAAGCAAATCGCACTACATGCCAGCAGATTTATAAAGGCGAGGCAGACATGGCAGATATAGCAAGCCGTATCACACGATGGACGGTATTATGTGTCATCCTGTGGATAGGTGCGGTGATAGGATTTGCTGTTGCCTATGTTAAGAGAAATGAGTTCCCGATAGAGCAGCTCTTATTAATAGGCGGCGGCGCAGTCTTGGCGGTTGTCTTTCTTTTGGTAAAGGTACATCCTACCTTGAAGTCTTTACGAAATGAGCGAAATGATTTAGCCAAGAAAGTAGATGATTTAAGAAATACAGCATGGGAGCAAATGGCTGAACTAAATAAACTCTACGACTGGGATATTCTGACACGAATGATGTCGAAGACTGTACCAAGACTGGAGTTTGACCCATATTTTACCACACAGCGATTGGCCGACCTCCGTGCTACATACGGCTGGAATGATTCCTTTAATGCAGAGCGTTCGGTGCTTTATTCCCATTCTGGACTTATCAATGGTAATCCGTTTGTCATTTGTAGAACACGAAAAATGGAAATGGGACAGAAGACCTACTACGGCGAGAAAACCATTTACTGGACGACAAGGGAAACTGATTCGGACGGAAAATCCCGCACTGTGAGTCATTCGGAGACATTACGCGCGAGTGTGACAGCGCCTTATCCCGAGTATTATGAGCGTACCCGCCTTATCTATGGCAATACAGCCGCGCCCGATTTGATATTTAATCGCAAGCCAAGTGGATTGGCAGGCAAGGAAGGTTCTCTTCGCTTTAAATGGGATAAATTCTGGCTCAAGCGTAAAGCTCGTAATCTGGCAGATGGAGACTTTGCTATGCTGACGAATGAGGAATTTGAGGTCGCATTCAATACAAGTAACCGTAATAACAACCAGCAGTTCGCTTTACTCTTCACGCCATTGGCACAGCAGAGTATGATGGCGCTTTTGCAGGACAGTACCAATGGCTATGGTGATGATTTTAACTTTGATAAAAATCGTATGATAAACACCATCACGCCTTTGCATATACAGGAGCTGGATCTTGACATGAATCCAGATCAGTATTGTAATTTTGATTTTGAAAGAGCCAAGAAAGACTTTTATGAAATTAATGCAAGATATTTCCGAGCGATTTATTTTAGTTTTGCGCCGTTATTATGTGTGCCGATGTATCAGCAGATACGGTCGCATAAGGATATTTATGGACGAGATATGGAACAGAGAAGTTCGTTCTGGGAGCATGAAGCACTAGCGAATTTCTGGGGGCAGGAGCGTTTCAAACATCCTGACTGCGTGACGCAATGCGTCTTGAAAACTTCCGCAAAGATACAGAACGATGGCAGCACGATGATAGATGTCACAGCTCATGGTTTCGGTTCAGAACCTCGTCTTTCGTATATTAGTAAATTTGGTGGTGATGGTTCATGGCATGATGTGCCAGTGGAGTGGTATGAGTATTTCTCTGTCGAGGGAAATGGACAGATTACGATGCATGAAGATAATCATCAAGAAGATACTGCCATGACACAGACCCAGCGTTTGAACCATATCGGAGAGGTGCTTGAAAAAACACACTTAGATGTGTATAGAAGGCATATAGCATCTAAAGTGTAGTCATATGGAATTCCCTAAAATTAAAAAATCAGAATATGCTGTTTTGATGGCAGATAGCAACACAGGAGTTGTATTAGATATATATTTTGATATTTACTATAAGAGTAGTAATCAGATTGCATATAAAGTATTTTCAAGTCTTGATGAAGTAGAAGAATTTATAAAAGAAACCCTCAGACAAAAAGAAAATATTGAGTTCATTGTGTATGATAATAATGAAAATGTAGTGAGATTCGAACAAAATTGATTATAGTTGTAAGTAAAATCTATAATATATATTATGCTCCTCATTTCATTATTATTATTAAAAAACAGCAACAAAACCTTAAATCATCAAATAAAATCCAAAAGATAAACTCTTCTAATCTTTTAGGTTTTAAAAATAATCCTTAATTTTGAACCAAAATAATAAGAATATGAAATTATTAGAAGGAAAAGTAGCCCTCATCACAGGTGCGGCTACAGGTATCGGAAAAAGAATAGCAGAAGTTTTTGCAGAGCAGGGAGCTAAAATAGCATTTTCCCACATCGGTCCAGATGGCTTAGCGAAACAAGTAGAAGCAGACCTAAATAAAATCACTACAGCTAAAGAATACCACTCTAACGCTGCTGATTTTGATGAAGCTCAGAAACTGATAGACGATGTTATCGCAGACTTCGGGCAGATAGATATCCTTGTGAATAATGCAGGAATCACCCGAGACAACCTTCTCCTTAGAATGAGCAAAGAGGAGTGGGACATCATCATGAAAGTGAATTTGGATTCTGTTTTCAACCTTACAAAAGCAGCTATAAAACCTATGATGAAAGCAAGAAGCGGGTCTATCATCAACATGGCTTCCGTGGTAGGTGTTAAAGGAAACGCAGGACAGGCAAACTACGCAGCTTCTAAGGCTGGTGTTATCGGATTCTCTAAATCTGTTGCTTTGGAACTTGGTTCTAGAAACATCCGTTGCAACGCCGTAGCGCCAGGTTTCATAGAAACAGAAATGACAGCTAAACTAAGCCCAGAAGTGGTACAAGGCTGGAGAGATGCTATCCCGTTAAAGAGAGGAGGGCAGACTACCGATGTAGCCAATACATGTCTATTCTTGGCAAGTGACTTATCTTCTTATGTTACAGGGCAGGTTATCAATGTAGATGGTGGTATGCTTACTTAAAATATTACAAAAGACTTTCTTCATGAAAGTCTTTTTTCGTTTTTAACTTAAAAATAAACACAATGAAAAAATATGATAACTTTTTTATTCCAGTTGATGACTTGGAAATGGCAAAAAAATATTATGAAAATAATTTAGGATTAAAAGTAAAGTTTGATTTTTCGGATATGGGAATGGTAGCATTCTGTGTTGATGGTGAAGAAGCGGCAATAATATTAAAAGATAAAAATAAATTTAAAGACTTGAAACAGACAATATGGTTTGAAGTAGATGATGTAAATCGTAAATATCAGCAAATGAAAGAAAGCGGAATTAAATTTTTATCAGAACCTTTCAGAATAAGAACAGGATATGCTGTTGAGTTTGAAGATCCGTTTGGAAATAGATTTGGAATAACGGATTATTCTGTAGAAGAATAGGTGTTTTTATTTAAAAACATAATGAAAGTTCATTTTTTTCGTTCTAATAGAAAAAATCAAACATAATGAAAAATTTATTATCAGGAATTTTATTCCTTTTCGGTGTGGTATTTTCTTTTGCACAGAATGACAGAGAAGTTGGCGATTTTACTTCTCTAAAAGTCTATGACAGAATTTCCGTAGAGCTTATAGAATCCAGAAAAAATAAAGTGGAAATCATAGGCGACGGCAGTTCGAAAATCCAAGTAATCAATAAAAACGGAGAACTAAAAATCCGTACCAAGACGCTGAAACTCCTGCAAGGAGATGATGTTAAAGTAAAGGTTTATTACAATGACCTTAGTGATATTCAGGCAAGTCAAGGTTCGGAAATTACTTCTAATGATGTATTGAAAGCTAATCTACTGAAAATTACTTCTAATGAAGGTTCTAAAATCCAAATGAAAGTAGATGTAAAACAACTGAATGTAAGAGGAAACTCTGGCGGCGAAGTAGAACTTTCAGGGAATGCAGATGTTCAAGAAATTGTGATGAACTCTGGTGCAAAATACAAAGGCGATGACAACGAGGGCGAAAATGTATCCGTAACTGTAAATGCAGGCGGAAAAGCAGAAGTCTACGCTTCTAAATCCGTAAATGCTACCGTGAGAGCAGGTGGAAGAATAGAAATCCACGGAAACCCAAAGCAAAGAGATGTAAAAAAAGTAGTAGGCGGAGTTATAGAGTTTAAATAAAAATTAAGCACTCAGATTATTCTGGGTGTTTTTTATTCCGAAAAAAGATTTTCTTCTTCCTTTTCGAAGAAAGTGTCTATCAGTAGATTTTCCTTTTGTGATGCTGCTACAGCGAGCTGGTCGGCTCTTTCATTTTGTGGATGTCCTGCGTGGCCTTTTATCCAATGGAAAGTAGGTTTATACTTGTTGAAAAGCGGGATAAATCTTCGCCACAGGTCAGGATTTTTTACATTTTTAAAGCCTTTTTTTATCCAGCCGAAAATCCAGTTTTTATTTACCGCATCGGCTACATATTTACTGTCGGTAAAGATATGAATATCATGCCCTTCTTCTTTGAGGTTTTCCAGAGCTGTGATTACCGCGAGAAGTTCCATTCGGTTGTTGGTTGTCAGCCGAAAGCCTTCCGAAAAACATTTTTCATAGTTTTTCTCAGGTGCCTGCATGATTATGCCATAGCCGCCTTTCCCAGGGTTGCCGCTGCACGCTCCATCGGTATAGATTTCTATCCTCATATTTTTAGAAAGGCATATCATCTTCATCGTTCATAGATGAAGCAGAAAGGTTGTTTTTAGGCAAGTCAAATGCCGCAGAAGGGTCTATGCTTACATGGAGGTTTTCAAAAGCATTCTGATTTGGCTGAGCGTAAGAAGGTTCACTAGTTCCAAATAAATCCAAATCCGAGAACTTTGCTAAACTTGATTGGAACGAAAGTCTTACATCTGTAACGGCTCCATTCCTGTGCTTTCCGATGATGAGCTCCGCCTGTCCAGCAGATGGACTTCCATCTTCCCAATTTTCTATTTTGTAATATTCAGGACGGAAGAGGAAAGAAACAATATCAGCATCCTGCTCAATCGCTCCTGATTCCCTCAAATCAGAAAGCTGAGGGCGTTTGTTTGGTCTTCCCTCGACACCTCTGGATAGCTGAGAAAGAGCAATCACAGGGACATTAAGTTCTTTTGCGATGGCTTTCAGGGAACGCGAAATAGTAGCAATCTCCTGTTCTCTGTTTCCTGCTCCTTTTCCGCCGTTGTTTGCGGTCATCAGCTGGAGATAATCCACCATGATGATTTTCACGCCGTGCTGCATTACGAGTCTTCGGCATTTAGCCCTAAAATCAAATACAGAAAGCGCTGGAGTTTCATCTATGTATAGAGGAGCGTTTTCCAGTTCGGATACATTATTAAAAAGCCTTTGCCATTCCTCATCACTCATTTGTCCTTTTCTCAGTTTTTCGGATGAGATGCCCGTTTCGGAGGCTATCATCCTTGTGATGAGCTGTACTGAGGCCATCTCTAGAGAGAAAAGAGCCATTGGGATTTGGTGCTGAACGGCGATGTTTCTTGCCATAGAAAGCAGAAATGCAGTTTTACCCATCGCAGGACGTGCCGCGATGATGATGAGGTCAGAATTTTGCCAGCCTCCAGTTTCTTTATCCACATCTCTAAAGCCCGAAGGAACTCCAGAAAGCCCTTCCTTGTCTTTTAGAGCTTTGATTTTATCGATGGCTTCCTTTACCAAAGAATTAGCCGTATCGAAACCTTTTTTGATGGTTCCGTTTGTGATTTCAAAGAAACCTTGTTCTGCTTTATCCAAAAGCTCGAAAACATCGGTAGATTCTTTGTAAGAATTGTCAATAACATTGGCAGAAACATTGATAAGTGAGCGGAGGATGTATTTCTCCAAAATGATTCTCACATGGTATTCTATGTGCGCAGAAGAACTCACCACTGTGGTAAGGTCTATGATGTAGTGGTCACCTCCCGCCAAGCTGAGTTTTTCGGTGCGTTTCAGTTCCTGAATTACAGTCACCATATCCACAGGATGGTTGTTCTCATAGAGTTTTAGAATCGCTCTGAAAATTTCCTGATGTCTCGGGTCGTAGAAAACCTCTGGTTTTAGCAAATCTATGGAGTGGTCTAAGCCTTTCTTGTCAATCAAAAAAGTCCCAATTACAAGTTTTTCAAATTCCACTGCATTAGGCGGAACTTTCCCTTGAGAAATAGACAGTTCCTTTGCAAAATTTCCATGAGTGAGAGATGATAATGTTTCTTTCTGTATCATGCGACAAAGATAAAGATTAAACTCTCAAAATTCTACGCAATGTTGAAAAGTAACTATAAATTATAACAAACATTTATAAATCAATAATTTATAAGATTTATAAATGTTAATAAAATTACATAAAAAATTCAGTATATTTTTTAGTTTTCTTCTTTTTATGTATTTAGGAACATTAAATCATTTATACTGAATAAATAATTGATTTTAAAATTATTGTATTGTAATAATTTAAGGAATTGTTTAATAATTAAAAAGAAATCAATATAAAATCAATTCTTACAGCTGCTCCTTCTGTAAAATGAAAAAATAAAGCGAATAGAAATTAAATATGAATTTTTGAGAGTGTTATGTTTTTCTATTTTTGAACTAAATTTAGAGAATATTAAAATAATCATTAAATTTGCAATCCTAAAAAGATTTTGGAATGAATAAGTACATAAAATTAGTAATTGCAGGGCTAATGATAGCAGGAGGAATATTCCTAATGTTCAACAGACAAGTAGGCTGGGGGATAGTATGTGTAGTTCTATCAATAGTTCCTATTATATTGTTTTTTAAGAATGAATATATTCTTTTATCCCTATGGAAGATGAGAGATCAGAAACTGGATGAAGTTGCGAGACTGCTTTCTAATATTACAGATTATAAAACACAGCTGCACAGAAGCCAATATGGATATTATCACTATATGTTGGGACTTACATATGCTGAAAATCCATTGAAAGCAGAAGGACTGATGAAAACAGCTCTTGAATATGGAATGAGCATGAAGCATGATAGAGCTTTAGCGAAGTTTAATTTGGCAATAGCGGCTCTCTCTAGAGGTAATAAAACAGATGCACAGAGATTGCTGAATGATGCTCAAAAACTAGATACAGCAGGAATGCTTACAGAGCACATCAGAACGATGAAAGAGCAAATGAAAAAGCCAAACATGCAGAAACACATGCATAATCCTAATATGAGACACAGAGGTAAATTCTTCTAGTTTTGGGAATTGATAACAAATAAAAAATGGAGATTAGTAACTAATCTCCATTTTTCTTAATATATTTTTAATGTCAATGCTATGCAGGCAAGCCCAGTCGCCACGATAGCATTCTTTATTTCCAAAAACTGAACACGGTCGGCAGGAAAGGTCACTCACTTGGACAGTATCTTCCTCCCTTTGTCCATAGCCGAGAAAACCAGCATAAGGATGCGTCTGCCCCCAGACAGATATACAGCGAGTTCCTACTAGGCTGGCTAGGTGCATATTAGCCGAGTCCATAGAAATCATCAGTTCTAATTGTGAGATTTTTTCTAATTCTTGTTTTAAAGAAAGTTTCCCTGCGAGGGATTCTGAATTAGGGATTTGTTTTTCCCATTCATTGAGGATTTCTACTTCCTTTTTTCCGCCACCGAAGAAGAACAGCGGTTTTTCTTTGGCGATTTCCTTCGCTAATTCAAAAGATTTTTCCAACGGAAGCATTTTCCCAAAATGCTGTGCGAAAGGCGCAAAACCTACACCGTTTTTTATTCCTTCGTGAGGTCTGAGCTGATGTGAAAGCGTTAATGAAAATCCCATTTTTCTCAAAACATCGGCGTATCTTTCGGTGTTTTTTTTGAGTTGGGTTTTATTAAGGTTTTTGGTGTCAGTTAGTTGTTTTTTCTCTTTTCGCCCTTTGTCTATTTTATGAATAGGAAGTCTTTTTAGCCAAAAGAAAAAATTGAGAATATTGGATCTGAGGACATTATGAAAATCTGCAACCATATCTGGCTGAAATTCAGACAAGATTTCATTGGACAGTTTTTTTAGTCCCAAAAAACCTTCATATTCCTTTAAATCTACTCCTTTAAATTTGAGCCTTGGAATTCCATCAAATAAATCTTTGAAATTTTTTCTGGAAACCATCAAGATTTCTGTATCAGGATTTTCATCAAGAAACTCTTTGAGAACGGGCACCAGCATGGCGATGTCGCCAAATGCGGAAAAACGGTAAGCGAGTATTTTGGTCACGATTTTAGTTGATAAGCTACAGCGTAGAATTTTATTTGTTTTATCATTGAGGCAAGTCCATTTGCTCTGGAAGAAGAGAGGAATTCCTGCAGTCCGATTTTGGAAATAAAATCAAAATCAGCCGCTAGAATTTCTTCGGCAGTATGTCCGCTGTACACTCCCACTAAAAGAGAAATAATTCCTTTTGGCAAAATTCCGTCAGAATCAGCAAGGAAAAAAATCTTGCCATCGCGCAGTTCGGCATCCAGCCAAACCTGAGACTGACAGCCTTTTATTAAAATATCTTCATTCTTTTTTTCCTCTGGAAGACCTTTTAGTTCTTTGCCCAAATCTATGATATACTCATACTTCTGCTCCCAGTCCGAGAGAAAGGCAAAATCATCTATTAGTTCCTGTTGTTTTTCCTTGATACTCATCATACGATTTTTGCAAAAATAAAAAATATAACAGATTTCAGGGCAGAAAATTTCTAAACAACATTAAAAATTAAAACATGACATAAAGTCAGACAAAAAAAATGGTAAAATATTTGATATTGTTTGTTGAATAATTACTAATTTAGTAATATAATTTAAGATTATGGAAAATAAGTTTTCGGAGGGAATGGACAGGGTGCTTCGCCATAGTAGACTAGAAGCAAATAGGCTGAAAAGCGAGTTTCTAAATACAGAACACTTTTTGCTGGGAATTATCGGCACGGAGAATTCTGCAAGAAATATTTTGGAGGCACTAAAAGCAGATTTGGTTCAAATTCGTAGAAAGATAGAAAATATCAGCATCAATAATAATTTTAATTCAAATCCTGATAGAAGCATTATGCCTACTAAATTGGCAGAATATTCTTTGAAAAGAGCGGCTTTGGAGAGTAAGCAGTATCGTTCTGATGAGGTGAATACGATTCATCTTCTGCTGGGTATTTTATATAAAATAGATGACCCTACTACGCATATTTTGGAGGCGTATGATATTGATTATGAAAGTGTAGCGGCTGAATATAGAGCAATGCTCAAAAACAGCGGACAGCTGCCAAAAGCTTCTTTTGATGATGAGGAAGAAGATGCTGAGGATGCTGCATTTCCACAAACCAATAAACCAACTGGAAATATCGGAACAGGAAAAAGCAAAACGCCTACATTGGATAATTTTGGAAGGGATTTGACAACGATGGCTAAAGAAGGGAAATTAGACCCTGTGATTGGTCGTGAAAACGAAATCGAAAGGGTATCCCAGATTCTTAGCCGAAGAAAGAAAAACAATCCTCTGCTCATCGGTGAGCCAGGGGTGGGGAAGTCGGCAATCGCGGAAGGGCTAGCGCTGAGAATTCACCAGAAAAAAGTTTCGAGAGTTCTTTATAACAAACGAGTGGTAACGCTTGATTTGGCGAGTTTGGTTGCAGGAACTAAATATCGTGGGCAGTTTGAAGAGCGAATGAAAGCCATAATGACCGAGCTGGAAAAAAACAGAGATGTCATTTTATTTATAGATGAATTGCACACCATAGTAGGGGCGGGAAGCTCCACAGGAAGTTTGGATGCTTCTAATATTTTCAAACCTGCTTTGGCACGAGGAGAAATTCAGTGCATTGGGGCAACGACTTTGGATGAATACCGCCAGTATATAGAGAAAGATGGAGCGCTGGAGCGTCGTTTCCAAAAAGTAATGGTAGAACCTACCAGCGTGGAAGAGACTATTCAGATATTAAACCAAGTAAAAGAAAAATACGAAGAGCATCATAATGTGACTTATACTGATGAGGCGATCAGAGCCTGTGTAAACCTTACTACAAGGTATATTACAGATAGATTCCTTCCTGATAAAGCCCTCGATGCGATGGATGAGGCGGGCTCTCGTGTTTATATCAAAAATATGAAAGTTCCTACTGCAATTACCTCGTATGAACAGCAAATAGAGGAAGTTAAGGAACTTAAACAAAAAGCTGTGAAAGCCCAAGACTATTTAGAAGCAAGAAAATACAAAGAAGAGGAAGAGCGCCTGATGATAGAGTTGAATATTGCACAGCAGGAATGGGATAACGAAATCAAGGAGCGAAAACAAATCGTTACAGAAGAAAATGTAGCCGAGGTGGTTTCTATGATGAGTGGTGTTCCTGTGACTAAAGTGGGCAAAAACGAACTGGACAAATTGGCACAAATGGACAATGTGCTCAATGGAAAAGTTATCGGGCAGGAAGAAGCCGTAAAAAAAGTTGTTCGTGCTATCCAAAGAAACAGAGCAGGTCTGAAAGACCCTAAAAAACCAATAGGAACATTTATTTTCTTGGGAAGCACAGGGGTAGGAAAAACCGAACTTGCAAAAGTGATGGCTCGTGAGTTGTTTGATTCTGATGATGCCCTTATCCGAATAGATATGAGCGAATATATGGAGAAATTTGCGGTATCTAGGCTGGTAGGTGCGCCTCCAGGGTATGTAGGCTATGAAGAAGGCGGACAGCTTACAGAAGCGGTAAGAAGAAAGCCTTATGCTGTGGTTCTTTTGGATGAAATAGAAAAAGCGCACCCAGATGTATTCAATATTTTATTACAAATTTTGGATGAAGGTTTCGTGACGGATTCTTTGGGTAGAAAAGTAGATTTCCGAAATACAGTCATTATCTTGACTTCTAATATTGGTTCAAGAGACTTGAAGGATTTCGGAGATGGAGTAGGTTTTGGAACAGCTGCGAAAAAATCCACTTCTGATGCCAGAGCAAGAAGCACGATAGAAAACGCTCTGAAAAGAGCCTTTGCACCAGAATTTCTTAATAGAATAGATGATATTATTTTCTTTAATGCTTTACAAAAAGAAGATATCCATAGAATAATAGATTTGGAACTTGGCAAACTATATTCTCGTTTAGAAAAACTCAACTATAAAGTGGAGCTGACAGATGAGGCCAAAGAATTCATCGTAGAGAAAGGCTGGGATAAAGATTTCGGAGCGAGACCACTGAAAAGAGCTATCCAAAAATACATAGAGGATATCCTTGCCGAGATGCTGGTGAACAAAGAAATGCAGGAAGGAGATACGGTGATTTTGGAGGTGAATGAAAATAAAGACTCCCTCATCGGAAGAGTAAAATCAAAAATATAGTTTAAAACAAAAATAAAAAAGACACCATTTTCGGTGTCTTTTTTTTATTGATGAGGTTTAAAAATTAACAGCGCTTCCTCCGCTATTCTCTAATTTTTTATCAATTTCATTATTTTTTCCTTTGGAGAAATCATAAGCAACTCCAAAAACGAGCATGTTCTTATTGTTCTGAATTTTAGTGTGATTTGTGAATTCAACTAAACTTTTACTATAACTTTTTGACTTGTATTCAGAAGGGACACCTATCCAATACATTCCCGATGTGAAAGTCCAGCCATTCTTTTTGTATTGTAAAAACAAATGGTTCTGATTTTCATTAGTGTACAAAAACGCACCATCCAGCGAAAACACAGGAACATTAAACTGATATTGAAGCGTGAAATTTTTGTACTGAGAAACCAGCGTAAGTCTGTTGCTTAGGTACGAATTCTTAATTTCTATATCTTTTATTCTGATTTTTTCCCAAATAGGAGCCAGCTGAGTGGTTATTCTCAGGTAATTATTTCCAAAAGGTTTGATAACACCTATAAACTGGGCGCCTCCTTTGGTATAGTTATCAGCATTTTCATAGCTTAGGACATATCGGTTTGCAGGGTGGTCAAATGAGTAATACTCTGTAATTGCGCTTTTAGTGTTATTATAAAAAGCAATGATATTAAAGTCAAAATACTTATTGTTGAATGAGTATTTCAGTTGGTTTTTCCAAAGGTATTCTGGTTTTAGGTATGGATTTCCCTGCTTTACTATGTTGGGAACGAGCTGCACGATATTGCTGCTCAGCTGAGAACCGCTGGGAGTGGAGGGTTTATAAGAGCTTATCAATTGTAACGACTGGCTTTTTGATAATTGATATCCTAAAATCAGATTGGGAGTGAAAGACCATTCGTTTGTTCTTTCGTATTGGGATTTATTATTGATATTGGTAAGCCCAGCTCCTAGACGATACATCAGATTTTTCTTTTTTCCAGAAAATTCGGTGTAGAAATATTGCTCGAAATAATTTACTTGATATTCAGAATGTCCTGCAAGGTTGGTCAAGTTATTAGAAATATTCTCATTGCTAAATCTATACCCAGAGTTTAACTTACCTATCTTAAACTTATGAATATGAGCAAGTTCTACAACGGAGTTAAATTGCCTATTGCTGAGGTTCATGTCGTTTTCAAAGACACTCGTACCAGTGTTTGTTACCCATTCTTTGGCCAATTTGGATTTTTGGGTTCGGAAAAAAGAACCGATTACATTTACGACCAATTCATCTTTTTTACCAATATTTTTATTAAAGTAAAGGTCTAAAACAGGATTGATATATTTCTCATTATCAGAATTTATGGTCGAGTTTTGTGTAGTGACTACTCCTTGGATAAATTCACTTTCTCCATTTGCTCTCGAAAAATAATGGTTCATATTCAAGTTTAATTTAGCTTGAAATGTATAGCTGTTTTCCTTTGAATTTGAATATGTTGCAGAAATTTCTTGGATTGTGTATCCGAAATGATCCGTTTGAAATTCATCAGAACGATATTTTTGACCATTCAAAAGATATTCGTAAGTGCTGTGATAGTTTCGGTTATCATAGTCTCTAAAACCCAGATTGTAATCCAGCCCAAAAGTATTTCTGCCTCTCGTGTAGGTGAAATACGCAGAACCATTCACAAACCCAGTAAGAGTGGCATTTTGTACGCTGGCTCCTCCTGTGTAGCCGTTTTCTGGATTTCTTGTAATTACATTAACCACCAAATCTGCTTTGTTTGTCCATCTTGTAGGCGGAACATCATAATAATCGATTCTGACAACAGCTTCAGGTTTTATCCCTTGAAGCTGTAGATTGGTAGATTCTCTTCCATTGATAAGGATCAGGATTTTCCCGCCGCGGATACTGCTCACATTATTAGAAACAGGGTCTAATTGTAGCTGAGGAACACTCACCACCAAGTCTTTTGCGTATCGTGCAGACTCTATTGCTTTTTCATCAAAAGAATAAGAAACATGGTCAGAAAATACTTTTCTTCTCTGAGATTTTATGATAACTTCTTGGATTTCTTTGACATTAGAAATGCTGTCTTTTGCTGTGTTTTCTTGACAAAAACCTTGCAAAGATGCAAGGAAAGCCAGGGCGTGAAGTGTTCTCTTGTTCATGGGTTTTATTTTTTAATTAGTTTGAGTTTTCTGGTATAGATTTCACCTTTGACAAATATAACATAAACTCCGGTTTTCAACTCAGAAATGTTGTAAATTTTTTGTTCAGGGAATATTTTAATAAGTCTTCCCGAAGCATCAAAAACTCTTACTTCCTGAATGTGATAAAAACCTTGCAGATAAAACACATCAGCGACAGGATTAGGATAAAGAAGCTCTGGTTTAGATTCTTTTTCAGGGGTGTTTTTTAGTTTTATGGTAATTTTCTGCGTGTGGGTTGTTTCATTTCCACAGCTGTCTTTTGCAGTCCATTTGTAAATGATTTTAGAAATCTTTTCGTTTGTTTTTTCTTCGCTTTGAGATGAGGTTACTGTTGCTGTTCCACAGTTATCAGTGGCAGTGAGCGTCATCTGTGCAGGAACGGTATCACCTTCCTCTATTGTGATGTTTTGTGGAAGTGGCTGGGTGAAAACAGGCGCTGTATTATCTACTACTTTTATCAGCTGTGTATGTGTAAGAGATTGATTACAATCATCTGTAACGGTGAAGATTCTTTTGATAATGTGTTTGCTGGAACAGCTTCCGTTTGTTTTTTCTTCTTTATAGGTGATTTTAGGATTACAACCTCCTTTCACGGTAGGCATAGTGACCGCAGGGATAGTATCTTCACAAGAAAGCGTAATATCCTTTGGTACAGAAGTAAAAGATAAAGAAGCAGGAAGAGTTTCGTTTTTCTCAATGATGAAGCCGCCGCCATTTTTTGGATTGTAATTTGTCAAAGCAAAAGCTAATCCATCGATGACCTCTATTTTGATAATTCCAGCAGGAATGGAGATGGCTGTATTTCCAAAATTTATGTTTCCAATGTTGATATTGGGTAGTGTGACTTCATAGCTTCCGTTGTTGTCAATATTATTAGCCAAAGTGTGTTTATATGTTTTTCCAAAATCATCAGAAAGAAGGACTCTCACTTTTGTGTTTTTAAAAATATCATTATCCACTTGCCAAGTAAGAGTAAGTTTTTCGCCTCCTTTGTATTTGTTTTTCATGGTATTGGTTAAAAACAAAAGGAAGTCCTTCTTTTACGGTTACTTTGGTTTCTACAAGGTCATATTGAGTGATATAGTCTGAAGAGAGCTGAGGCTGTGCATCGTTCACTCCTAACCAAAAAGTAAAAGTGCCAGTTTTCTGTGTGGGAATCCAGCTGTTAGCAACCTCATTCCCAGTTTGTTCGCTGTATTTTTTTTTGAAGCTGACAGGATTGGTCGTTGTAGGTTTATATACTGTATATTGGGCAATAGATTCTTTATCGCCAAGGCGAACATCTCTTTGATTGGCTGTATATAGAAGCTCGGAACTGTCAGGGTCTGTCGCAGGAATATAGAATTGGAAAAAAGAGTTTTCAGGGATAGTGTAGTGATTTTTGATTTGATTACCATCAATCTGTGGCGGTGCGCTATTGAAAGGTATTCCCAGAGGAATGTTAGGGAAAGATTTGTCACCTGCGACTTGAGTGCGCTGAGAATCTGTGTAGTAAGGAACAGAGGCTAATCGCTCACGGATGCGATGGATACTTGACAAAGAGAAGAAATCTCTAGGGCTGCCATAAGACATTACGGATTGTCCTCGGAAATGCTCAGTTTTTTCACTAGCATAATCAAACGAAGGACTGCTGAATGTATGTCTTCCACCGAATAAATGTCCTATCTCGTGAGCAATCACATTATTCGTAGGGCGGGCTAATGCAGCGCCTTTATGGTTTTCATAAACGGCATACATGTAAGCGAGGCCTCGGATTCCTTTGGAGGAAGTATGAGAAATAACAATCCCCGTTTCATAATTCTTTTCACCAATAAGATTGTTAATAAGCTGAGTAGAGTTGTTTATGATGTATGATGCGTTTTGGGAGCTAGAAAAAACTCTTCACTTGCGTTTTTGGCGATAAGTTTTTCATTATTGATTATTTCAAATCGCACGCCTATATCTCGCATATAGATTTCATTAAGGAAAATTTCTATATCCGCCCAAAAAGTTTTTACTTTTTCTATATCATTATTAAAAAACCAGCTACTAAATACATTATGGGTAATAGGCATCGCTAGTCGATAAACTCTAAGCACATTAGTATTTGCTATTTTAGGAGCATTATTGCCATCTTCTAAAATGCTTAATTCAGTATTTTCTGGATGAGTATGAAAAGGGTCTTCCACGCTGCACGCTTCGTTTTCTTCATTTTTAGTAAAAATGATATTATTCCCTTTTGAGCTAATATTATAAGGAAGAGTCGTTATGGGTGTAACTTTCTGAAACTGAGTTTTTACCAATGGCCAGGCTGGCTACAAGGGTATTTTGGTAATAACCAACAAAACTTTGGATGCCGTCTTTTTTCAAAGAACTATTTCTTGGATACCATTTCAAAGGTATGCTGTTTTCTTTGGGAATGGGCACACTCCATTCTGAAAAATTAGGTTGAGAAAAAATCTTTTTAACCTCAGATACCTTTAAATTTTGTCCCGAAATAAAAACTAAAAAACACAGAAATACGGAAATGAATAATTTTTTTATCATATGGATATAACTTTATTTTGATTGCATTATACAAAGTTAAGTCAATCTAACAAAATGATAAAGTTATTTTCAAGATTAAAAATATAAATTTAATTATCCGTGTTTTATTTTTTGATTAAAAGTGGTTGATTTATAATATTTAATGTAATTTAATTCAACCAGTTTTTAAAATCTTTCACTCGCTCTCGACTGATGCTGATTTCTTCCGTTGGCTGGAAGCGGAGTTCCACTTTATAATGTGGCGAAGTGTGGATATTCTTGATGTAGTCGATATTAATAATAAACTGCCTATTTGCGCGGAAAAACGATGAAGAATCCAAGACACTTTCCAGCTCTTCTAAATTGAAATCCGTAGGGAAAGCTCTTTCAGAGGTCTGAGCGTAGACAATTTTGTTTTCGGTGTAGAAGCAGGAGATTTCTTCCACAGGGATTATCTTTAAATTATACCCGATTTTTACCAAAACTCGTTTTAAAGAAGGTTTTTCTTTTTGGATAAGTTCCTTGAAATTCAGATTGTTATAAAACTGCTCCTTTGGAATGAAATTTTTAAATTTATCAATTGCTTTAGTTAAATCTTCTAAAGCAATGGGTTTCAATAAGTAATCAATAGAATTAAGCTTAAAAGCCCGCAGCGTATATTGGTCAAAAGCAGTGGTGTAAATGATAAAACTCTGGGTAGGAACCTGCTCAAAAATATCAAAAGAAAGCCCGTCGCCAAGGACGATATCAGAAAAAATAAGCTGTGGATGCTCATGCGTTTTGAACCATTCTACACCTTCCTCCACCGAGTGAATGACCGCTGCGATTTCTAAATCAGGAAACTGCGAAAGCATTCTCTGGAGCTGTCTCGCCGCTGGTTTTTCATCTTCTATAATGATGACTTTCATGTTTTAGTTTTTTAAAATTAATTTTATGCTTATAGATTTAAAACGAATGCTTATTCGTTTAAAACGAGTAGGCATTCGTTTGGAAAGTAATCGTTGTTAAATTTCTTTTTCCTCTTTTTCCATGATTTCACGAACTTTTCTCTTTTCCCAAGAATTTCCAAAAGGAGAGAATACGCTCAGTCCGTTCATCACCACCCCGAAGCCCCAGCCTATAAGCGGCCACCAGAACCAAAGGTGGTTAGGATTGTGATACAGATTAAGACAGATAAAGAAAGTGTTCATAACCAAGTAAGTGATGAGGTGCATGTAGAAAGATTTTATTTCTTTCATTCTTTTGTAAGCTCTGTCATAGGCGGGATTTTCGTTAGTTGTTTGCATAATTTTAATTTTTGAAGTTAATAAAATAGGGATTTTTACATTGAAATGATTTTCTGTTTTTTCTATAAATACTTTTTTGTTTGTAATTAAATTATACCGAGCCGAAATATTATTTAAACCAATTCCAGAGGACTGGTGGATGGATTTTCGTGGCTGGAGGTTGTTTTCTACGATTAAATATTGATTTTCGGAATACACTCTGATTTGCAGAGGTTTTTGTGCTGTGGCGAAATTATGTTTGATGCAGTTTTCCAAAAGAAGCTGTAACGAAAGCGGCACGATGAAGGCTTTTCTGACCTCTGGTTCTATTTCAAAATGAAAAGAAACGCTGTCTTCAAAACGAGCGGTGAGCATCTCGCAGTAGGTCTTCGCAAAGTCCAATTCTTCCTCTACACTTACTAATTCTTGGTCTTTTTTATCCAAAATGTATCGGTAAATTTTGGACATTGATGCCGTGAATTCCTGCGCTTTTTGTGGATTTTCCTCAATCAGGGAACTCAGTACATTCAACGAATTGAAAAGAAAATGCGGGTCAAGCTGGTTTTTGAGACTTTCAAAGCGAACATTGGCAGAAGTAGCGATGATTTTCTGCTCCACCACCTGCGTCATTGTAGATTTTTTCCATTCTATCATGAAACTCCTCGCGTGGAGAAAAGCAGAAACTCCCAGAGAAATAAGGATATTAAAAATATGAATCCACCACATTTTTTCTGTCCAAAAAATCTCAACGGGCATTTTTTGTATCAAAATTAAATTGATGTAGTTGCACAAAAGCACACTCGCCACACTCACCAAAATAGTGAAAATAATTCCAAGAGTCACACGCTCATAGGTCTGTGATATCCAGTCCCATCTTTGGCTGAGGAAATTATTCAGCAGCATCTGGCTGAACCCGATGGTATAAATATAAAGGACAGAAATACAGAAATCCAAAAAGAACTTCTCCAAAGTGGGATTCTGCACCCAAAACATTCCTAAAAAAGCAGCAACACCAAAGGAAATAAAAAGACAGATGAAGAAAAACTTTTTCATGGTTCTTGTTTTTTGATGATTCAAAGGTATAACAGATTTCTGATGAAAACTAAAAAAATAAACTGAGCGGTCGTTTTTGAATACTGAGCCGTATTTTCTAATATAAAATTAAACAAAATCCCGCTCATTTCAGAATGAACAGGATAGAATATTTAGCGGAAAAAACTGATTTTATTTCAGTTGTCGGATGCCCATTTCATAGAACCCGAAACTTAGCAAATCAGCATTTTCATTGATAACTTGGTCTGTAGAACGCCCAGCACCGTGTCCAGCATTCATCTCTATTCGAATAAGAATAGGATTTGGACAGCTTTGTTTCTCTTGTAGTTCAGCCCCGAATTTAAAGGAGTGTGCAGGAACCACACGGTCATCGTGGTCGCTGGTGATAATCATCGTAGAAGGGTAGCACACGCCTTTTTTCACATTATGAACAGGCGAGTAGGATTTCAAGTATTCGAACATCTCTTTGCTGTCCTCTGCTGTTCCGTAGTCATAAGCCCAGCCAGCACCAGCAGTAAATTTGTTGTAACGAAGCATATCCAGTACTCCCACACCAGGGAAAGCCACTTTGGCAAGGTCTGGTCTCATAGTCATGGTAGCACCTACAAGAAGTCCGCCGTTAGAACGCCCAGAAAGAGCCATGTATTTAGGTGAAGTGTATCCGTTCTTTTGTAGGTATTCTCCTGCTGCGATGAAGTCATTGAATACATTTTTCTTCTGCATTTTGGTTCCTGCATCATGCCATTTTTTACCATACTCACCTCCACCACGGATATTTGGAACGGCATAGATTCCTCCGTTTTCCATCCAGATAGCATTTACAGGCGAGAAAGAAGGCGTAAGACTTACATTAAACCCTCCATAAGAATACAGGATAGTAGGGTTTTTACCATCTCTTTTTAATCCTTTTTTGTAGTTGATCATCATCGGTATTTTAGTACCGTCTGCTGAGGTGTAAAATACTTGTTCAGATACATAGTCATCAGGGTTAAATTTCACTTTAGGTTTTTGGTGAATTTGGTATTTCCCTGTGGTCAAATTATATTTATAAATCGTGCTAGGTGTGATGTAATTTGTAAATGAAAAATACAGCTCTTTTTCTCCTGTTTTCCCTTCGAAACCATCTGCCTTCCCAGCGCCAGGGAGTTTGATATCGCGGATAAGTTTTCCGTTGTAGTCCAGCTGCTGCACGAAAGAAATAGCATCTTTCATATATTTAGCAAATAGGTATCCGCCGCCAGTAGAGATAGACAGTACATTTTCTTTTTCTGGGACTACTTCTGTCCAGCTGTTAGGATTATTGATATTGAATTTCACTATCTTTTTGTTCGGAGCATTTTTGTCCGTGATAGCATAGATGAAATCGCCTTTGGTATCAACTACATTTGTATTAAAATCATACCCACTCTGCACAGAAACGAAGTCTGTTTTTTTCTTTAAATCTTTGATGTAAAGCTCGTTTCCATTCGTAGCATTTGCCGCAGAAATGATTAGAAATCTTTGGTCATCAGAAACGCTGGCAGAAAGATATCTTCGTTTAAAGTTCTCTCCACCGATGATGAGCTGGTCTTCGGACTGCTTAGTTCCCAGTTTGTGGAAATAGATTTTGTGCGTGTCTGTCTTTGCAGAAAGTACACTTCCATCAGGTCTGTCATAGCTGGAATAGTAGAAACCTTCATCGCCAAGCCATGCAATTCCGCTGAATTTCACATTTACAAGGGTCTCATCGATTTGTTTTTTGGTAATGGCATCTAGGATGATGATTTTATTCCAGTCGCTGCCTCCTTCGGAGATTTTGTAGGCAACGAGATTTCCTTTTTTATTAAAGCTGATTCCCGCCAAGGAAGTTGTCCCATCAGCCGAGAATTTATTAGGGTCAAGGAATACTTCTGTTTTTCCGTTTTTGTCCTTTCTGTATAGAACATACTGCGCCTGAAGTCCGTCATTTTTATAGAAATAAGTGTAATCTCCCTCTTTGAATGGAGCAGAAATTTTTTCATAATTCCAGATGTCTTTCAGCTGTTTCGCGATGTCCTTTCTGAAAGGAATTTTAGTCAAATAATTATTAGTAAAATCCACCTCGCTTTTTACCCAGTTTTTGGTGTTTTGGGACATGTCGTCTTCCAGCCAACGGTAAGGGTCTTCCACCTTCGTGCCGAAATACTCATCGGTGTGGCTTATTTTCTCTGTTTTAGGATAATTGTGTTGAGCGTTCATAAATGAAATGGCAGCTAAACCCACTGCGCAGCATAATGTTTTGTTAATCATAACTAAAGATTTTCCCCAAATATAATTAAATTTCCCATTGTGAAAAGTAGTTTTCATTAAAATCTTTATTTTTGCCTTATGATAAATTTTTTAAAGACTAAAATTGCCTTACTTTGGGCAAAAAAACATACCCAAAATGCTGAAATTTATAAACAAAATGCAGCAACTGACCAAGAAAAACTTTTGTTTTCTTTACTGAAAACAGCCGAAAATACGCTTTTTGGAAAAGAGCATCATTTTGGAGAAATCCAGTCTGTCAGGGATTTTCAGGAAAAAGTTCCTATCAGTGATTATGAGGACTTAAAACCTTATATAGAACGAATAAAAAACGGAGAAAAAGATATTCTATGGACTTCCCAGCCAGAATATTTTGCTAAAACATCTGGGACGACATCAGGCGCGAAGTACATTCCCATTTCAAAGGAAGGAATGCCTTACCAAATAGCCGCTGCACAATCAGCGATATTCCATTACATTGCCCAAAAAGACAATGCAGATTTTGTGGCTGGGAAAATGATTTTCTTGCAAGGCTCTCCAGAATTGGAAGAAATCAACGGCATCAAAACAGGCAGACTGTCAGGAATTGTGGCGCATCACATCCCAAATTATCTTCAAAAAAACAGACTGCCTTCCTACGAAACCAACTGCATAGAAGATTGGGAAACTAAGGTGGATAAAATAGTGGAAGAAACTGAAAATCAAAACATGACTTTGATTTCTGGTATTCCACCGTGGCTCATTATGTATTTTGAAAAATTAATTAATAAAAAAGGCAAAAAAATAAAGGAAACTTTCCCAAATCTTCAGCTCATCATCACAGGCGGAGTGAACTATGAACCTTACCGAGAAAAAATGGAACATCTTTTAGGCGGCGAGGTGGATATTATCCAGACTTTCCCTGCAAGTGAGGGATTTTTCGCTTTTCAAGATGACTACACACAGGAGGGGCTTTTGCTCTTGACCAATCATGGGATTTTCTACGAATTCGTTCCATTAGAAGAATTTGGAAAACCTAATGCAAGGAGATTGACTTTATCAGAAGTTGAACTAAATAAAGATTATGCTTTGATTATCAGTACTAATTCAGGGCTTTGGGCATATTCCATCGGTGATGTGGTTCGTTTTATTTCCAAAAAGCCTCACCGAGTTTTGGTGAGCGGGCGAACGAAACATTTTACCTCTGCTTTTGGAGAACATGTGATTGCTTTTGAGGTTGAGGAAGCTATGAAAGCTACTGTGGCAAAGCACCCAGCGCAAATTACCGAGTTCCACCTTGCGCCGCAGGTAACACCTGAAAACAATGAACTTCCTTATCACGAGTGGTTTATAGAATTTGAGAAACAACCAGAGGATTTGGAGGAATTTAGGAAAACATTAGATTTGGAGATGAGAGAGCGAAATGTCTATTATGATGATTTGATTTCAGGGAATATTCTTCAATCCTTGAAAATCAGTTGTTTGACTAAAAATGCTTTTCAAGAATACGCCAGAGCAGAAGGAAAACTGGGCGGACAAAACAAAATCCCACGACTTGCCAACGATAGGAAAATAGCCGAGATTTTGGAAAAGTTCAAGGAATTGGCGTAATCAAATGATGAAAAATATAAAAATCTTATTGCCCAAAGACAAGTTTGATGATAGTAATTTAGAGGAAATAAAATTGTTAAATGACTCTGATTTATCTCAAATTACAAGTGAAGTGCTAACTTGGACACAAGATGCTAATTGGCCTATATTTCCTAAAATTGTAGAAATTATTGTGGCAAGACAAGATTTGTTCATTAGTGAAATTTCCAAAGTTTTCCAAACAGATGATTGGATTTGGAAATATTGGATTTTGACGAATATCTGCCCTAAACTTAGTTTGGAAAACATAGATTTCTTGAAAAAAGATTTTGATAATATGGTAAAGGTTTTACCGACAGATATAACAGATATAGAAAAAGAGGAAATTTTGGAATTGATAAATACATTAAGAAAATAAATAATGAACCTAAAAATATCACTTGATGCCCTAAAAGCCTTAAAGAATCAAGAGTTTAGAAACCTTATTACAGGGCGGTTTTTCATCATTCTTGCCTTTAAGATGACCTCTACGCTTTTGGGCTGGTGGGTTTATGAGCTGACAGGAGATCCGTTTTCTATCGGGCTGATTGGTCTGTCTGAGGTGATTCCTGCGGTGGGGTGCGCTTTGTATGCTGGGCATTTCATTGATATGAATGAAAAGAGAAGGCTTTTGCTTATTTGTAATTTTGCTTATGTTATTCTTCTTGGATCGTTGCTTATCCCTGCATGGTCGCAGGTGAGTTTAGGGATTAGTAATAAGGAAATCACTTATTTTATTTATTTCGTGGTTTTTCTTACAGGGATTGCTCGGTCTTTTCTTGGGCCTATTGTCCCTGCGATGATACCCAAAATTGTGAGCAAAGAACTTCTCCCAAGAGCCATTACGATCAATCAGACCACATTTTTGGCGGCATCAGTCATGGGACATGCAATGTGTGGATTTTTGGTTTCGTTGTTGCAGATTAAGGGAACATTAGTGGTGATAGTCTCTTCCTTGTTTGTGGCTTTCTTTTTCTATTTTAAAACAAAACCACAGCATTCGGAATTTAAAGGCCAAGAAGTCAATGTTTACGAGAGTATAAAGGAGGGTCTGCATTATATCTTTAAAACAAAAGAAATTGTAGGCGCTTTGACATTGGATTTGTTCGCTGTGCTTTTTGGTGGCGCGGTGGCTCTTATTCCTGTTTTTGCAAAGGATATTTTACAGCTGGGCGCGGTAGGCTATGGTTTTCTGAACGCAGCTTCGGACATCGGAGCAGGGATTTCTATTTTCGCACTGACTTTCTTTCCTTTGAGAAGAAATCAAGGTAAGCTTCTGCTTTTCAGTGTTTTTGGGTTTGGGGCATGCATTTTGCTCTTTGGAATTTCAGAATATTTTATTTTATCATTTTTAGCATTGTTGATGAGTGGTATTTTGGATGGAGTGAGTGGAGTGATTAGAGGGACTATTGTTCAGCTGAAAACACCTGACCATATGAGGGGAAGAGTGATGAGTGTAAATAGCATGTTCGTGATGTCCAGTAATGAGCTGGGGCAGTTCGAAAGTGGAGTGGCGGCAAGGCTTTTCGGGGCGGTAAATGCCGTGGTTATAGGCGGATCTATCACGATGCTTATTGCTGTGGCGGTGAGACTTACCTCACCAAAACTGAGAGAAATGGAGTATTAGATTTGCGGGAATGAAAAAATAATTTTAATTTTAACCTATAAAAAAGTTGAATTGTATTCAAAATTCATATATTTGCACAAAAATAAATTTAAAAATTATATTGTTATGTCAGACATTACATCTAGAGTAAAAGCTATCATTGCTGATAAGCTTGATGTTGAAGAAACAGAAGTAACTCCAGAAGCTAGCTTCACTAATGATTTAGGAGCTGATTCTTTGGATACAGTAGAATTGATCATGGAATTTGAAAAAGAATTTAACATTCAAATCCCAGATGACCAAGCTGAAAAAATTCAGACTGTAGGTCATGCAATCGCTTACATTGAGGAAGTGATTAAATAATTGTTTTACTGAAAAACTAAAAAAATTATGGAATTAAAGAGAGTAGTAGTTACAGGTTTTGGAGCCATTACGCCACTGGGCAGTAATGCACAAGAATATTGGGAAAATCTCACTAAGGGCGTAAGTGGTGCTGCACCTATTACTCTTTTTGATTCTACTAATTTTAAAACTCAATTCGCTTGTGAAGTCAAAAATTTTGACCCTCTTGCTCATTTTGATAAGAAAGAGGCGAAGAAAATGGACAGAAACACGCAGTTGGGACTTGTTGCAGCAAAAGAAGCTGTGGCACATAGTAGAATAATAGAAGATGAGGTAAACAAGGATAGAGTAGGTGTAGTTTGGGGTTCTGGAATTGGAGGATTAGGGACTTTTGAAGCCGAAGTTTTAGGTTGGGCAAATACAGATGTTCCTAGGTTTAATCCGTTCTTTATTCCTAAAATGATAGCAGATATCACACCAGGGAATATATCTATAGAATATGGATTCCACGGGCCGAATTATACTACTGTTTCTGCGTGTGCATCATCAACCAATGCTCTGATAGATGCTAAAATGCTTATCCAATTAGGTAAAGCAGATGTCATCGTATGTGGAGGGTCAGAAGCTGCTGTTACAGCCAGTGGTGTGGGAGGCTTTAATGCCTTGATGGCGCTTTCTACAAGAAATGATGACCCAAAAACAGCATCTAGACCATTTGACAAAGACCGTGATGGTTTTGTTCTTGGAGAAGGAGCAGGTTGTATTATTCTTGAAGAATATGAGCATGCCGTAAAACGAGGAGCAACTATCTATGCAGAGCTAAAAGGAGCAGGACTAAGTGCTGATGCTTACCACATGACAGCTCCACATCCAGAAGGACTGGGAGCGTATCTTGTAATGAAAAACTGTTTAGAAGATGCTGGTGTTCAGCCTGAAGAGGTAGATCACATCAATATGCATGGTACATCTACACCTCTTGGGGATGTGGCAGAATCTAGTGCTATCGCTAAACTATTCGGAGAACATGCTTATAATATTCAAATAAACTCTACAAAATCTATGACAGGGCATCTTCTAGGTGCGGCGGGTGTTATAGAAGCTATAGCAGCATTAGGAACCATTGTTCATGGTGTGGTGCCTCCTACGATCAATCATTTTACTGATGATGAACAGATAGACTCTCGTCTTAATTTTACATTTAATAAAGCTGTTCAGAGAGATGTAAAAGTAGCAATGAGTAATACTTTCGGTTTCGGAGGACATAATGCATGTGTTCTATTTAAGAAAATCTAATGAATAAGATTAGGAGGTATATTTTGGACTTTCTATTAAAGAAAAGAAGAGATACAAAATACCCCGATAGGGATCTGAAATTTATTGCCGATATTAGTAAACTCGTTGGATTTAAAATCCAAGATATAGAGCTATACAGAGAGGCTTTTTCCTTAAAAAAAAATTCTAAAGATGGTGGCTGTTCCAAAAACTATGAGAGACTCGAGTTTTTGGGGGATGCTATGATAGGAAGCATCATTTCTTATTATCTGTATGAGAACTATCCTAATCACAATGAAGGCTATCTCACACAGATGAAATCCAAGATTGTCAATAGACAAAACCTCAATCGCTTGGGCGAACAGTTGTGTTTAACCAGCCATATTCAGAATTCTAAATTACAAGTTTTAGGAGAAAATATCTCGGGGAATTTGTTGGAAGCTTTGGTGGGAGCGGTGTATTTGGATGCTAATTATGAAATGTGCCAGTCCGTTGTCGAAAGATGGCTTCTTAACCCAAGTGAGATTACTAGAATAGAAAATAAAATAGTAAGCTACAAGAGCCTTCTTCTGGAATGGGGACAGAAAAAGAAAGTGAAGATACAATATGAAACTGCTGAGGAGCTCTTGCCTAATAAGAGTATCTGTTTCAGGTGTTCGGTCTTGCTCAATGAAGAAAAAATAGGCTGCGCCTCTGAGACTTCAAAGAAAAAAGCAGAAGAAAAAGCGGCTAAAAGAGCATTTTATGCATTAAATAAAAGAGAAAATATCCTTGAAAAATAACAAAATTTTCCTTGATTTTGAAGAAGAAGAAATTGTAATAGGGTTGATAAAATTGAAACAACAAATATCTCATCACGAGCTGTTTTTCAAGGTAAATCAACTCAATTTGTTTAATTTTTATAGAGCCAATGACTTGATGGCGGAGGATTATTTTAGGCATTATAAGTTTCCAAAGTTTGAAACTTATGATGAAATTACACAAGCTAAATTTACTATCTTTGCTAACAAGTCTTTTTGGTCTGAAACAAAGCAAACAAGTCCAAATGAACTTTTCCAGCAAGGAGACGAAGAAAAATATTTTATAGATAAAGAAGTAGATTATATAATCTTTTCAAAAGACGGTTGGGAAGATTTTTCTAATATAAATTTTCCTCAGGATTGGGTGTATTCTGTAGAGGAACATCTACTCTCTTCAGAACAGGAATTATACCAAATAATATTTTATGATAAATAAAGACATGAAAAAAACAAAGATAATAGCGACATTGGGACCTGCGTCTTCTAGCAGAGAAACCATGATAGAAATGATAAAAGAAGGAGTGGATGTGTTTAGAATTAATTTTTCTCACGCCGACTATGATTTGGTGAAGAAAAATGTGGAACTTATCCGTTCTATCAACAAAGAATATGGCTTTAATACGGCTATTCTTGGGGATTTACAAGGGCCTAAACTTCGTGTGGGTGTTGTGAAAGAAGGTTCTTTTATCAATCCTGGGGACATTCTTACTTTTACGAATGAGAATGTAGAAGGCGATGCGTCCAAAGTGTATATGACCTACGAAAGATTTGCGAAAGATGTAAAAGTAGGCGAGAGAATTCTGATAGATGATGGTAAATTGGTTTTTGAAGTTATAGAAACCAATCAAAAAGATATTGTAAAAGCAAAAGCAATACAAGGCGGTCCGCTCAGCTCTAAAAAGGGAGTAAACCTTCCTAATACAGCGATTTCGCTTCCTGCCCTTACAGAAAAGGATATAGAGGATGCTAAATTTATGCTGGATAATGAGTTTGACTGGATTGCACTTTCCTTTGTGAGACACGCACAGGACATCAAAGATTTGAAAGATTTGATTCAAAATCACACCAATGGAAAGCAGAATACTCCTATTATTGCTAAAATAGAAAAACCCGAAGGTGTGGAAAACATGGATGAAATCCTAAGAGAATGTGATGGAATCATGGTAGCCAGAGGAGATTTAGGAGTGGAAATCCCAATGGAGGAAGTTCCTGTGGTTCAGAAAAAATTAGTAGAAGCAGCAAGAAATCACGCCAGACCTGTAATCATCGCTACACAAATGATGGAAACCATGATCAACAGCCTGACACCAACTCGTGCAGAGGTGAATGATGTGGCCAATTCCGTGCTGGATGGCGCTGATGCTGTGATGCTTTCTGGTGAAACTTCTGTGGGAAAATATCCTGTGGATGTGATTAAAAACATGGCTAAAATCGTGAGCAATATCGAAAAAGACAAACTCTATATGAGCAGCAACAAGCCTATTGAAAAAATAGAAACTGAAGACGAAGACCGCTACATCACAGATATGGTCTGCTATTCTGCGGTGAGAATCGCTAAAAAAGCCAATGCGAAAGGTATCATCACGCTTACCAATTCAGGCTATACAGCATTCCAGATTTCGGCTCATAGACCTCATGCTCACATCATTGTATTCTGTTCAGACAGAAGGGTTTTAGCGAAGCTTAATCTTCTTTGGGGAGTTAGAGCGTTCTACTATGATATGCAGAAATCTACTGATGAAACGGTTATCCAAGTGAATATGCTGGCAAGTAATTACGGTTTTGTGAAGCAAGGAGATTTCGTGGTAAATCTAAATGCGATGCCAGTGTATGAAAGCGGAAAAACTAATACATTAAGACTTTCAACTATTTAAAATATTGTTTAATCCAAAATTGATAAAAATAAAATTATGTATCCAGAAGAATTAGTAATTCCTATGAAGGAAGAACTTACAGAAAATGGTTTTAAAGACCTTACAACGCCAGAGCAGGTTGTAGAAGCACTTGGGCAGAAAGGGACAACATTGTTGGTTATTAACTCCGTGTGTGGTTGCTCTGCTGGAGCAGCGAGACCAGGGGTGCTTTATTCTCTTACAGGAGACAAGAAACCAGACCATTTGGTGACTGCTTTTGCGGGATTTGATACGGAAGCTGTAGCAGAAGCGAGAAAGCACATGGCACCATTCCCACCGTCTTCTCCATCTATTGCTTTGTTCAAAGATGGTGAGCTTGTTCATATGATAGAAAGACACCATATAGAAGGGCATCCAGCAGGAGCTATCGCTGCTAATTTGCAAGCAGCTTATGAAGAGTTCTGCTAAAAAGATACTTTTTAGGTAAAGAATAAAGCCAATCTTTAATTACAAAGATTGGCTTTATTTATTTTTATGAGAAAATTAATTTTAAAACTATTTTTAAAGTGAAATAAAATTTAATAAGAGTGAAAGTTATAAAAAAGAAAAAACCTTGGCAATCAGTGGATTATCAAGGTTTTAGAGTACCCCAGGCGGGACTTGAACCCGCACGCCAAAGGAGGCACAGGATTTTAAGTCCTGCGTGTCTACCAGTTCCACCACCAGGGCATGGAATGGAGCGAAAAACGGGATTCGAACCCGCGACCCCAACCTTGGCAAGGTTGTGCTCTACCAACTGAGCTATTTTCGCAACTGTGCGGATGAAGGGACTCGAACCCCCACGCCTCTCGGCACCAGATCCTAAGTCTGGCGTGGCTACCAATTACACCACATCCGCGGAAAAAATGAACTACTTTGTTCTTTTGTGATTGCAAATATACAAACTTATTTTTAATCTGCAAGTATAAATATATATTTTTTTATTTTTTCCTTTTAAAAGAGTTTTTTAACTTTACCAGCTAAAATTTATATTTCTATGGAATTACAAGGAACAGTGAAGAAAGTATTTGAAACTCAAACTTTTCCAAGCGGTTTTCAGAAAAGAGAGATGGTGCTACTTACAGAGGAACAATATCCGCAGCCCATCAGTATAGAGTTTTTATCTGAAAAAATATCACTTTTGGACCAAGTGTCAGAAGGAGATAAAGTAAAGGTAGGAATCAATATCAGAGGAAGAGAATGGACAAATCCAGAAGGACAGGTAAAGTATTTTAACTCTATCACAGCATGGAGATTAGAAAAAACGGACGGAAGCAGCTTTGATGAGCCTGCATACACAGCGCCTGCAACACCACAATCTTCTGCAGTGAATGACAATCCGTTTGACGAAGAGTCAGATGATGATTTACCATTTTAAATAAAATCTTATTATAAAATAAATCCTGCTGTTTAGTAGGATTTTTTAAATTTTAATAAATGTATCAATTAGATTCGGAAATTTGGTTTCCAGATCCATATAAATATCATCCCGAAAGTGAGATTGTTGCCGTAGGAGGAGATTTGTCTCCTCGGCGGTTGATTTTGTCTTATTCTTTGGGGATTTTTCCGTGGTTTAATGAAGGTGATGAAATTTTTTGGTGGAGTCCTGATCCTCGGTTTGTGCTTTTTCCAGAAGAGATAAAAATTTCTAAATCCATGCGAAAAATCCTAAGAGACGGCAAATTTATTTTCACAGAAAATAAATGTTTTGAGGAAGTGATGAGAAATTGTGCGAGTATTTCACGAAGAGGGCAGGATGGAACTTGGATTTCGGAGGAAATGATAAAAGCATACACGGAACTAAATCAGCAGGGAAAGGCCAAAAGCATAGAAGTCTGGGAAAATGGGGAATTGGTAGGAGGTTTTTATGGCGTGGAAATGGAGCATGTTTTCTGTGGAGAGAGTATGTTTAGCAAGGTGAGTAATGCCAGCAAAGCAGGATTTATTCAGTTTGTAGAAAAAAATACTGATAGATACCAACTCATAGATTGTCAGGTCTATACAGAGCATTTGGAAAGCCTTGGAGCGAGGGAAATCCCTAAAATAGAGTTTTTGGATATTCTCCGTAAGCCTACGAATTGATTTTGATAACCTTAAACTCTCCTTTGAGATAGGCTATCTGCATCTCGTTTTTTATTTTTTTGGGAAGTGTGGTAACGGGAATCGTAAGTTTTAGGATTTTTTCCCAAGAGAGCGTCTGATGATAGAGCTCGTAGAAACCATAACCGATGAATTTCCCGCCTTTGAAAGCCAGAAAAGAATGCTCGCCGAGTTTTCTCCCTTGCCCTATCCATAGCTCGTTCCTTCCAGCGAAAGAAATATTCTTTTTCAAGGTTTTATAATCTAAATTTTCTTTTTGTAGAAAAGCCAATACTTTTTCTGCCTGAGAAGGATATTTGAAATTAAATAAATCCGTTTCATTTTCATTCTTTTTAGATGAAGAAACAAAGAAAGAGCCTGGCTGCGGGCTGTATCTTATAGCGAAAGGTTTAGAAGTATTTCTTTTTCCTTTTTTTTCTTTCAGCATCAACTGGGCAATGATGTCCGTGCCCGTGAACTCGTAGTAGATTTGCTCCACATGTTTCTGAAACTGAATGTTTCTTTTTGATTTAGAATTTAGAATTCCCTTGGCAGACTTGTATATATTGTCGCTGAAATCGCAGAAAATAATTTTTCCTGCTTTGTCTTGTAGGTAGAAAATTCCTTTTTCGGAAGGTAGATTTTCGGTGAGTTCATTGATTTTATTGATGTAGAGTTTGGATTGAGTTTCTTCCTGATGTTGCTGAATAATCTGGTTTTCAGTATCTTTTGAAATTAGAAGTTTAAACAAATCCAATGTTGCTCTGGCGTCGCCGCCAGCACGATGAGCATCTGAAAGCGGGATGCCCACAGATTTACAAAGTTTCCCAAGCGAGTAGCTTTCTACATCGGGAATCAGTTTTTTGGCTAATGGAAGGGTGTCTATGGTATTGATTTTAAAATCAAATCCCAATCTTCGGAAAGACTGGCGCAGCATACGATAGTCAAACTCTACATTGTGTCCCACGAGAGTGGTGTTTTCGGTCATTTCTATCACTCGTTTCGCTATCTCGTGGAATTTTGGTGCTCTTTTGACCATTTTAGGTGTTATCCCAGTGAGTTTTTGGACATATTGAGTAATTTCGGCTTCGGGATTGATGAGCGTGATGAACTGGTCTACCACCTCATGCCCATCATAAACAAAAATAGCGAGTTCTATGATGCATTCTTCTCTGAATCCTGCGCCGTTACTTTCTATGTCTATTACCGAATACATTTTACCATCAATTAAAGCTGCAAAGATAAAGTTTTAATGCTAAATGGTCAATGTCCTTGCTTTATTTTGGCAGGTTCTTTTTATTTATTAAAAATAAATTCCCTTCGTTTTCGAAGGGAATTATTAAATAAAAAAATTATTTTTTTGAACCTTTAGTGGTCTTTTTCAGTCCTATCATTCCCATGATGGCTTTTGCGCCTTCTCTCATTAGGGTTTTCCCAAAAGTCTGTATCATAGGGCTTCCTAGGATGCTTTCAAACATAGAAGGCTCTTCCTTGGCAGATTTGCTCTGCTGAGGTTTGCTGGTTTCTGTATTTGCGGAATCTCCCTGCTCTTCGTTCATTCTTCGTAATAAGATTTCGTAGGCAGACTCTTTATCAACAGTTTGGTTGTATTTTCTTACCAATTCCGATTGATTTACGAGATTGTCAATTTCCTCTGGAGATAGGATATCCATTCTACTTTCTGGTGAAATTAGATAAGTGTGAACCAGCGGAGTAGGGATTCCTTTTTCGTCTAGTGCTGTCACGAAAGCCTCTCCGATACCAAGAGACTGGATGAGTTCACTCGCTTTATAAAACTCACTCGTAGGGTAGTTTTCTACGGCTTTGGAGATTTCTTTTTTGTCTTTTGCGGTGAATCCTCTTAGGGCGTGCTGTATTTTTAGTCCCAGCTGGCTCAAAACAGATTCTGGAATATCGCCAGGCACCTGTGTGATGAAATAAATTCCCACACCTTTGGAACGAATAAGTTTTACCATCGTTTCTATTTGTTCTAAAAGCACTTTTGGAGCATCTTTAAAGATTAAATGCGCTTCATCTATAAAAACAGCCAATTTAGGTTTATCCAAGTCACCTGCTTCTGGAAGGGTCAAATATATCTCAGCAAAAAGCGACAAAATAAAAGTAGAGAACAGAGCAGGCTTGTTCTGTATGTCCACTACACGAAGGATATTTACCACACCCTTTTCGTTTCTAGTTTTTAGCAAGTCTAAAACATCGAAACTAGGTTCTCCGAAAATTTGTGATGCTCCCTGTTGTTCCAGCGCCACGATGCTCCTTAGAATAGCACCTAATGATGCAGGAGCGATAGAGCCATAGCCGTCGGCAAGTTCTTTTTTACCGCGTTCATTATCAGTTACATACTGTAATACTTTTTTCAAATCCTCTAAATCTATCAGAGGAAGACCTTTATCATCACAATATTTGAAAACAATAGACATGATGCTGGTCTGTGTATCGTTTAGTCCTAAAATTTTACTCAAAAGCACAGGTCCAAATTCAGTAACAGTAGCTCTAAGTTTTACTCCTTTCTCGGCAGAGAGAGACATTAGCTCCACAGGGAAAGCCTGCGGCTGGTATGGTAATTTGGTTTTATCGTATCTTTCTTGGATACGGCTGTTCATTTCTCCTGAGGCCGCTATTCCAGAAAGGTCTCCCTTGATATCCATTACCAAAGAAGATATGCCATGGTGCGAGAGCTGCTCTACGAAGGCTTGTAGTGTTTTGGTTTTTCCTGTTCCTGTTGCTCCAGCGATGAGACCATGTCTATTGATGGTTCGCAGAGGGATATTTACATCTACTTCAGGGATGACTTCTCCATCCAAAATACCTTTTCCTAGGGTAAAGAAATGCCCTTTTGTAGTGTAGCGAGGCGTAGTTTCTGCTATAAATTTTTCCTTTTTTGACATTATTTATGATTTTAGGGTCTAAAAATAAAAAAGAATTTATAAAATAACTAAAAAAGGAGATAGAAATTTCTATCTCCTTTATGTTGGTTTTTATTTTCTTATAGTTTATAAGTAAGACCAATTCTTCCTCCAAAAGTATTAATTCCACCACCAAATTGAAGGTTCAAGCCAAGGTTTTTAGTAAAGAAATATCTTCCCCCGATTTGTAATCCTAAGTCAAAACCTGAAACAGCAAAACTTGTATGGAGATTTTCATAATATGATTCAAGACCAGTAGGACCAGTATATGTCTTTGAATTGCTAACATTATAATAACCTAATGTAGCTCCTGCATATAGATTAAATTCATTTGGAAGTTTTAGTAATCTATCAAAATGATAGTTTCCATTAACACCAAATCCAAAAAAGGAATACTTGTCATCAAAATAACCACCACTCATTTTTTTAGAACTATAAGAAGCCTCTGCTCCAATAGTAAAGTCTCTAGCTATTCCATAATCTAATCCTAAGTACACAGGTACTCCAAATCCAGATAGCCCTACGCCTCCATTAATTTGTACTTTGTTTTGTTCCAAAGCTCCTTGTGCAGATGCTGTAGCTACAGCAAAAAATAAAGATGCACATGCTAAAATCTTTTTCATAAAATAAAATTTAAATTTTTAAAACAGAGACAAAGATATGCATATTTTTTAGATAGAAAAATATTTTACATTAAAATAATATTTAATAACTTTATAAAATGTAAAAAAAATAGACTTTATAATTATGGACAAAATAAAAAATCACATTGGGCTGATTGTCGTTTCAGCAGCAATAGTTTTTTCTACTTTTTTGGCGGCGAATGCTTTTAAAAATAGAAATTCTAATAATGACACTATAAATGTTACAGGGCTTGGGAGCAAGGACTTTGAGTCTGACCTTATCGTATGGAATAGTTCTTTTACAAAGAAAAGTGCGGATTTGAAAAGCGCCTATGCTTCACTGGAAAAAGACAGAGATGCCCTCAAAAATTATCTATTGTCTAAAGGTGTGAAAGAAAAAGAAATCGTGTTTTCTTCGGTGGGAATTTCTAAGGATTTTGATAGAACTTATGATGAGTATCAGAATGTTCGCTCAGAAGTGTTTACAGGATACACACTGAAACAAAATGTACAGGTGGAGAGCAAAGAAGTGGAAAAAATAGAAAATATCTCTCGCCAAGTTACCGAACTTATCAATTCTGGTGTAGAGCTGTATTCTGATCAGCCAGAATATTACTATACTAAATTAGCCGAGCTAAAACTAAAAATGATAGCTGAAGCCACCAAAGACGCAAAACTTCGTGCCGAAAAAATCGCAGAAAACGCAGGAGCAAAACTCGGTGATTTGAAAAAATCTGAAATGGGAGTTTTCCAGATTATTGCGCAGAATTCTTCAGAGGACTATTCTTGGGGAGGCTCGTTCAATACTTCTTCTAAAAAGAAGACAGCCAACATCACCATGAAGCTCTCCTACAATATTAGATAAATTTCATACCTTTGCGGTTTTCAGATTATTTATGACAAATACAAGTCCGAAAACAGTAGCATTTCATACACTCGGGTGTAAGCTTAATTTTGCAGAAACATCTACTATTGCGCGCCAGCTTATAGGGGCTGGATATGAGAAAGTGGAGTTTGATGACCCTGCGCAAGTCTATGTGATTAACACATGCTCAGTAACGGATAATGCCGATAAAGAGTGTAAGTTTCATGTGAAACGAGCAGTGAAGGCTAATCCAGATGGGCTGGTGGTGGTTTTGGGGTGTTATGCGCAGCTGAAGCCAGAGGAGATATCTGCAATAGAAGGCGTAGATTTGGTTTTAGGAGCGAAGGAGAAATTTAATTTGCTTAATTTCCTTGATGATTTAAGGAAGTCCGAAAGTTCAGCACAGGTTCACTCTTGTGAAATAGAAGATGCAGATTTCTTTATAGGTTCTTATTCTATTGGAGACAGGACTCGCGCCTTTCTGAAAGTTCAGGATGGATGTGATTACAAATGTACCTATTGTACAATTCCTATGGCAAGAGGGATTTCTCGTTCTGATACGATAGAAAATATTGTCAAAAATGCCCAGCAGATTGCCCAGCAGGATATTAAGGAAATTGTCCTCACGGGAGTGAATATTGGTGATTATGGAAAGGGCGAATTTGGGAATAAAAAACATGAACATACATTTTTGGATTTAGTGACAGCACTAAATGAAGTGGATGGCATAGAACGAATCCGAATTTCTTCCATAGAGCCTAATTTGCTAAAAGATGAAACCATAGAACTTGTAGCAAAGAGCAAGAGTTTTGTGCCGCATTTTCATATTCCGTTGCAGTCGGGTTCAGATGAGATTTTGAAAAAAATGAAACGCCGTTATCTCACAGCTCTCTATACAAGCAGAGTGAATAAGATAAGGGAAATCCTTCCTGATGCAGCTATCGGTGTGGATGTAATCGTAGGCTTCCCAGGTGAGACCGAGGAGAAGTTTTTGGAAACTTATAACTTTTTAGCGGAGTTGCCAATCAGCTACCTGCATGTATTTACATATTCTGAAAGGGACAATACGGAGGCGGTTAGCATGGAGGGTGTGGTTCCTATTTCGGAGAGAAAGAGAAGGAATAAAATGCTCAGAATTCTTTCTGAGAAGAAAAAAATGGCTTTCTATCAAACACAATTAGGCAAAGTTCTGCCTGTTCTTTGGGAGCATGAGGAGAAAAACGGAATGATGTTTGGTTTTACGGATAACTATGTCAGAGTTCAGAAACCATATGACGAAAAGTCCGTGAATAAAGTAGAAAGAGTGAAATTAGAAAAAATTTCAAAGGAAGGGAATGTAGTGGTTTCTAGTTCTTTTGAGGAATTTTTAACAAAAGTTTAACCTCTATTGTCATTACAATGGAGGAAGTTTTTTTATTTTAGTGGATTGAATTTTCTTAAAATATTATGTCACAAAAAAGCACATACGGCGACAATGTCATCTCTTTAAGAGATGTAAAAATAGTTCAGAAGAACTTTACAGTTCTTTCTAATGTTAATCTGACCATAAAAAAAGGTAAGTTTAATTATCTCATTGGGAAAACAGGTTCTGGAAAAAGTAGCCTTCTCAAGGTTCTTTATGGACATCTTCCACTCCGTGAGGGAGAAGGAGAGGTGGTTGGTTTTGATTTGACAAAGCTAAAAGTATCCCGCATTCCTGATTTGAGAAGAAAACTGGGAATTATTTTCCAAGATTTCCAGTTGCTTATGGATAGAACGGTAGAGAAAAATCTTCTGTTTGTTTTAGAAGCTACGGGCTGGAAGGATAAAAATCTGATGGAGGAGAGAATAGATGATGTTCTCAGCAGTGTAGGAATGAAAACCAAAAAACACAAAATGCCTCACGAATTGTCTGGTGGAGAGCAGCAGCGTGTTGCTATAGCGAGAGCTTTGCTGAATCACCCTGAGCTTATCTTGGCAGACGAGCCTACGGGAAACCTAGACCCAGAGACTTCTAATGATATTATGACTTTGCTAAGACAAGTGTCTGAGGAGAGAAATTGTGCTGTGCTGATGGCTACACATGATTATCATTTGATACAAAATTTCCCAGGGCAGGCTATCCGTTGTGAAGACGGGACGGTATCTGTTTTGCAGGATACAAGTATACTTTTTGAATAAAAACAGGATTGATTTTAACTTTTTTCAATAAAAATCAAATTTAATTGGTTAAATGATGTTAAATTGTGTAAAAATTTAGTTAAAACACAAATTTAATGCAATATCATTACTAAAAGCTCGTTTTTGATATTAGTAACCAATTAAATTTTTAAGAATTATGAAAAAGTTAGTTTTTGCAAGTTTATTCCTTGCGTTAGGAACATTCGCAGTAAACGCACAGTCTACTCCATCAAAAAAGAAAGCTGAGCCTTCTAAGAAAACGGCTAAACAATCACCTAAGAAATCAGCTCAGCCTAATGAAGCAGAACACGCTGTTCCTGTTGCTCATGAAAGCGGAAGTCATCCTTCAGTGGATAAAGAACAGCCAAAACAAAAGGAATCAGAGGATAAAAAGGAGGAACATCCTGTAAATCCACAGAAATAGATTTTATTGTTTATCATAGATAGCCACTTCTGAAAAGAAGTGGCTATTTTTTATAGGTAAATTCTTATCTTTGCGCCCAAAGTTTTAAAAGATGAGTAAAATTCGCGTTCGTTTTGCACCGAGTCCTACGGGTCCTCTGCATCTTGGTGGAGTGAGAACAGCATTATACAATTACCTTTTTGCTAAAAGCCAAGGAGGAGATTTTATTTTAAGAATAGAAGATACAGATACTGCCCGCTATGTGGAGGGAGCAGAAGACTACATCATGGAGGCACTGGACTGGCTGGGAATACAGCCTGTGGAAAGTCCTAAAAAAGGAGGACCATATGCGCCGTACAGACAGTCTGAAAGAAGAGAAATCTATGATAAATATACAGAGGAAATTCTAAAAACGGATTATGCTTACTTGGCGTTTGACACTCCAGAAGAGCTTGATAAAATCAGGCTGGAATACGAAGCCAAAGGAGAAGTTTTTTCTTATAATAATGTTACCAGAAACAGTCTGAGAAACAGTATCGCGCTTTCAAAAGATGAGGTGGAAAAACTTTTGGCTGAAAAAGTTCCTTTCGTGGTTCGGTTTAAAATGCCAGAAAACCGAGTGATGGAGCTTAGCGATATTATCCGCGGAAATTTCAGCGTAAATACTGATACTCTGGATGATAAGGTTTTGGTAAAACAAGATGGGATGCCGACTTATCATTTCGCAAATATCATCGATGACCACGAGATGCAGATTACCAATGTGATCCGTGGAGAAGAGTGGCTGCCGTCAATGGCTTTGCATGTATTGTTATACGAAGCCATGGGCTGGAAAGCACCAGAATTTGCGCATTTGCCACTGATACTAAAACCAGAAGGAAAAGGAAAACTCAGTAAAAGAGATGGTGATAAATTCGGGTTTCCTGTATTTCCGTTGAATTTTACTGATAAAGAAACAGGCGCTGTATCCAAAGGATATCGTGAGGAAGGCTATTTCCCAGAAGCGTTTGTGAATTTCTTGGCACTTTTGGGCTGGTCGCCATCTGATGATAAAGAAATCTTGTCATTAGAAGAAATGGTTCAAGAATTTAATTTGCATAAAGTTCATAAATCTGGAGCGAGATTTAGCAAAGAAAAAGCCGAATGGTTTAACAGCCAATATCTTAAAATGAAAACAGATGAAGAGCTGCTAGTTTTACTCAAAGAGATAGAAGCAGTGAAAACTTCTGGAGTTAGCGATGATAAGCTGATTACGATTATTGGGTTGATGAAAGAAAGAGCGGTTTTCGTGAAAGATATCTATGAACAAGGGCGGTTTTTCTTCTCGGCGCCAGCAGATTATGATGAAAAAGCCATCAAAAAGGCGTGGGTAGACACCACAGGAGAACTTCTTGCAGAGTTTGCACAGAAATTAGAAAATGTGGATTTCCAATCAGAAATTCTGAAAAATCTTATTCATGATTTCGCAGCCGAAAAAGAATTAGGAATGGGTAAAGTGATGATGCCGCTGCGTTTGGCTTTGGTGGGAGAACTGAAAGGACCAGATGTTCCTGATATTATGAATATTATAGGAAAAGAAAAAACGATAGAACGAATCAAGAAATTGATAGAAACTCAAAAAAAATAAATTCATATTTGATTTTTAAATTTATTAGTATTTTTGAAAACTCAAATATTATTCAAAATTAGAAATATGGAATACTTGGATTTTGAACAACCGATAAAAGAGTTGATGGAACAATATGAAAAATGCGCCATCGTAGGCGAAGAAAGTGGAGTTGATGTTTCAGCAACTTGCAAACAGATAGAAGAAAAAATCATTAAGACTAAAAAGAAAATCTATGGCAACCTTACGCCATGGCAGAGAGTACAGCTTTCTCGCCATCCAGATAGACCCTATACATTGGACTATATCCACGGAATAGCGGATGAGGGCAGTGTTGTAGAGCTTCATGGCGATAGATGCTTTGCGGATGACCCAGCGATGATAGGAGCGATGATAAAAATAAATGGTCAAAGTGTGATGGTTATCGGGACACAAAAGGGAAGAACCACGAAGGAAAGACAATACAGAAGATTCGGAATGTCTAATCCTGATGGGTATCGTAAAGCTTTGAGACTGATGAAGCTGGCGGAGAAATTTAATATGCCTATCGTGACTCTGATAGACACTCCTGGGGCTTATCCTGGTCTTGAGGCTGAGGAGAGAGGACAAGGTGAGGCTATTGCAAGAAATATTTTTGAAATGAGCCTTCTGAAAGTTCCTGTAATTGCTATTGTTATCGGTGAGGGAGCTAGTGGAGGAGCTTTGGGAATAGGTGTAGGGAATAAGGTTTATATGATGGAAAATACTTGGTATTCAGTGATTTCGCCAGAGTCTTGTTCTTCTATTCTTTGGAGAAGCTGGGAATACAAAGAAACAGCTGCTGATACACTGAAACTTACAGCGCAAGATATGCTGAAAGAAAAGTTAATAGACGGCATTATCACTGAACCGCTTGGTGGAGCTCACTATGACCCAGCAGAAGCATTTGCTAATGTAAAAGATACGATTTTAAAAAATATAAAAGCATATAAAGGCTTTACTGAAGATGAACTTGCTACACAAAGACAAGAAAAATTTGTAGCAATGGGACAATACAAAGGATAATTAAATAAAAAAGCTGGAAAATTTTCCAGCTTTTTATTTTTATCTTACACCTAATGTTAATTGATAATCAGCATTGATGGTTCTTGATTGTTGGTAATTTCCTCCACATATCACGGAAGAAATAGTGTATGAACCTTTGTTTAAAGACATTCTTCCCGTAGAGTTTGCAGCGACATTGATATGATAATTATTTTTCCCTGTAAAATTCACTACAATTGGGCATTTTGATAGGTTTTTGACAGTTACATATGCACTGTTTCCTTTGCTGCTTCCATTAAGTATTCTGGTAGCTTCCTCAGCAGTCTCTTGGTGACTTCTGTGATTGTTGGATTGATGAGAAGTTGAGGTCTGTGCTGAAGAACTACTGCTTCCTAAACGGGCTAACTTTCTTCTAAACTCAGGAGTTTTAGGGTGGTTAGGATAGTTCACTATGAAATTTGCAACCACCTTTGGGTCATTGGATTTTTCTGTCATTTCTATGGTATGTTGCGACTGAGCGAATATACCAGCAGACATAAATCCTAAAAGAAGTAAAATCGTTTTTTTCATCTTTATAAAAATTTGTATCTTTGCCAACTAATTATCTACAAAAATATAAAAAATATTATAATTATGTATACACCAGTAGCAGCAGATGTAGCTAAACTAAGAAACACAACAGGTGCAGGAATGATGGACTGCAAAAAAGCTTTGGTAGAAGCTGAAGGGGATTTTGAAAAAGCCATCGAAATCCTTAGAAAAAAAGGACAAAAAATCGCAGCAAATAGAGCAGATAGAGAATCTACCGAAGGTGCTGTAATCGCAAGAGTAAATGAGGATAACACACTAGGTGCTATCATCTCTCTAAACTGCGAAACTGACTTCGTTGCTAAAAACGATGCTTTCGTAGAATTGGCTTACGAATTAGCAGAACAAGCAATGAACTACGCTTCTAAAGAAGAGTTCTTGGCTTCTGATTTCCATGGAATTACAGTTGCTGAAAAACTAATCGAGCAAACAGGAGTTATCGGAGAGAAAATAGAAATCGGTGCATTTGAAAGAATCGAAGGACCTTTCTTGGCGGCTTATATCCACGCAGGAAACAAAATCGCAGCTATCACAGCATTGTCTGCTAAAGTAGACGGAGCAGCAGAAGCAGCGAGAAACATCAGTATGCAGGTAGCATCTATGAGCCCAGAAGTTCTTTCTTACAAAGATTTCTCTCCTGAGTTTATAGCAGCAGAAACAGATGCAAGAATTGCAGCAATCGAGAAAGATAATGAGGAGCTTGTAAGACTTGGAAAACCATTGAAAAATGTTCCTAAATATGTTTCTTATGCACAGTTGACAGAGCATGTTCTAAAACAAGCAGAAGAAGATGCAAAAGCTGAATTGAAAGCTGAAGGTAAGCCAGAACAAATCTGGGATAAAATCTTACCTGGTAAAGTTCAGAGATTCATCAGCGATAACACTTCTCTAGACCAAGAGAAAGCATTACTTGACCAAAACTACATTAAAGACGGAGACATGAAGGTTTCTCAATATGTGAAATCTGTAAATCCAGATCTTGAAGTAGTAAGATTTGTAAGAGTTTCTCTTTAATTAAAATTAAAATTTATTCAATTCCTCTCAGCTTTTCAGCTAAGAGGAATTTTTATTTTATAACATATATTTTTTTATAAAAACTTTGTGATAAATATCAGCACTTGAAATCATCTTCGTATCGTTTTTATTGTTAATTTTGCTAACAAAATATACTTTTTTAACACTAAATAGAAGAAAATGAGCGAAATAAGTGAAATAATCAGAGATTACTGGACGGAGCGCTCCAGAACATACAGCGATTCCACATTGCAGGAGCTTTATGGAGACAATGCCCAGAACTGGGAAAATATTCTCTATGGAGATATTGATAAGAACCAGAATTTGAAGATATTAGACATAGGAACAGGGCCTGGGATGTTTGCGGTGCTGCTGGGAAGAAATCCGAATTTTGAAGTGTCCGCAGTAGATTCCAGCAAAGGAATGATAGAGCAGGCGACGCAGAATGCACAGAAATTCGGCGCGAAGGTGAATTTCCAGCTGCTCGATGCGCAGCAGCTGCCTTTTGAGGATGATACCTTTGATGTGATTGTCACTAGAAATGTGACTTGGAATCTTCCTCACCCGAAAGATGCTTACAAAGAATGGAAAAGAGTACTGAAAAAAGGAGGAAAAATGATAAATTTTGATTCCAATTGGTATTCTTATCTCTTTGATGAAAATCTTCAAAAATACCACGAAGAACACCCAGATAAGAAACTCCAAGAAGCCTTGCCAGACGGAATGGAAGCACGAATGGAAAATATCGCAAAAACGCTTCCGCTTTCCAAAGAGAGAAGACCTGCTTGGGATGTTAATTGTCTTTTGGATTTAGGGTTTTCTAAAATGGCTTTCGATTATAATATTAATGATGAAGTCTATGACAAGGAGCATCAGGAAATCAATGCTTACGCACCAATGTTTAGAATTATCGCTGTTAAATAATGATAAATTAAATTTAAATTATGCATAAAATATTTTGTTCAGTTGCACTAGGAGCACTCATTTTGTCTTGCTCAGGGAAGAAAGAATCAGTAGATAATAAGGCGCAGGCTAACGCTCCTAAAATGGAAAAAGTGGAATACATCTATCACGATGGAACCAGAGATCTGAAAGTATCCATCACTACACCGCCGCAGCGTGCAGCTCTTTTTACACCTCATATGACAGAGATGCTTTTGGCATTAGGTCTAGGCGATAGAATAGTGGTGGGAACTACGGAAGGCCCTGTTTCCAAGCAGTTTGAAAAGGAGTATGAGAAAGTTCCAGATGAATATAAATTCATAGGACATAGTTTTAAAATGACCAAAGAGGCTTTCCTTCTCAGAGAGCCAGATTTCGTGTCTAGTGATGGAGACCTTAGCTCAGAATCTACTGGTTCGCCAGAGGAACTTTTGGCTCAGGGAATAGCGCCATTTACACCAAAAACCATCCAGACTCCAAACGCTACGATAGAAACTGTGTATGAGGATTTCTATATGCTGGGAAAAATCTTTAATGTAAATGACAAAGCGAAGGAAGTGGTAGAGGGAATGAAATCCAAACTTGCCGAGGCTAAAAAAACATTCGTAGTTAAACCTGAAAACGAAAAGAAAAAAGTAATGATACTTTCTTCTATTAACAATGGAATTTGGGTTTTCTCTTCTTTGGCAGCGGATTTGGTTCATCAGGCAGGAGGTGTCAATATTTATGAAGATGCAGGGACAGCCTATGAGTTCGTATCTTTTGAGAGTGTGGTGCATAGAAATCCAGATGTGATTTTCATCACAGACACGCAGTCTAGAAATATGACTCCCGAAGAAAAAGCGAATTTCATCAAAAATCACCCAATATTGAAAGATATCAACGCGGTGAAGAATAATCAGATTTATGAAGTGAATTTTGCGGATGTTTCACCTGGGGTTAGAAATGTAGATTTTATCATCAGATTAAATAAAGTTCTTTACCAAGGAGGAAAATAGAATATTGTTTGAGAATAGTTGTGTAAATTTCAATAATTTCGTTAAAAAATCATGTTTTTATTGGTTTTTTAACGAAATTATTACGATATTAGCAAGATAAAATTAATACAACTATGGAACAATTGGTAGAAAAGATAGCTGGGCTTATTTGGTCTGATGTCTTTATTTTATTATGTGTTTTCACGGGAATTTATTTCTCCATTAGACTCGGTTTTCCTCAGTTTACCCAAGTAAGGGAAATGCTGAGGTTACTTTTTCAGGAGAAAGAGTCAGAGAAGGGATTGTCTTCTTTTCAGGCGTTTTCTTTGGCTATTTCAGGGCGTGTAGGAACGGGGAATATTGTAGGAGTTGCCACGGCGATTGCTATGGGAGGGCCGGGGTCTATATTTTGGATGTGGTTGATTGCGATTTTGGGTTCCGCATCGGCATTTGTAGAGTCTACATTGGGGCAGGTTTATAAAAGAGAAATAGACGGCGAATACCGTGGAGGGCCCGCCTATTACATAGAAAAAGGGCTAGGGATAAAGTGGTATGCTGTTCTTTTTGCTGTGATTGCGGTGGTATGCTGTGGGTTTCTTTTGCCAGGGGTTCAGAGTAATAGTATAGCACAGTCTATGAATAATGCCTTTGGGATAGTTACTCAGACAGATTATTTTATTCCTATGAATATTTTTGGGGTAGTAGTTGTAGGGCTTTTAGTGGTGATAATATTTGGAGGAGTCAAAAGACTGGGGCATGCTTCAGAAACGATAGTTCCCATAATGGCGGGAGCTTATATTTTGGTGGGGCTGATTATCATTATTCTTAATTTTCATAGAATTCCAGAAGTATTTTCTACAATTATTTCTTCGGCTTTTGGGCAGGATGCTGTTTTCGGTGGGATTTTAGGCAGCGCTATTGCTTGGGGAGTGAAAAGGGGAATTTATTCCAATGAAGCAGGGCAGGGAACAGGGCCTCACGCAGCGGCGGCGTCAGAGGTGATCCATCCAGCGGAGCAAGGGTTGGTACAGGCGTTTTCTGTATATATAGATACTCTTTTTGTTTGTACTACTACGGCATTTATGATTTTGTTTACGAATCAGTATCATGTGATGGATGAGCAGACTAAAATGATGGTGGTAGAACATATAAAAGATGTAGACTATACAGGCTTTACACAGGCTGCGATTTCTTCTCATTTTCCTTCTTTTGGGAATGAGTTTGTGGCGGTAGCATTATTTTTCTTCGCTTTTACCACCATAATGGCTTATTACTACTATGCAGAGACCAATCTTACCTTTATTGTCTGTCCTAAATATCATCATTTGGCTACTTTTGTTTTGAGAATTGTTTTTCTTATAGGTGTATATATGGGAAGTGTGCGAGAGGCTAAACTAGCGTGGATAATAGCAGATGTAGGATCTGGAATGATGGCATGGGTGAACATTATAGCGATTTTACTGCTGGGAAATACCGCACTGAAAGTATGGAAAGACTATAAAACACAAAAGAAAAATGGAATACAAAAACCAACTTTTGATGCTAAAAAACTGAACATTAAAAATGCTGATTTTTGGGAGAAAAAACAAAATCCCTAAAACTATGGTTTAGAGACTTTGACAGGTTATAATATATGAATGGATTTTTACAATTAGTGTATTTTAATTAGAAATTGTTACAGAAAAGATTAGTTTTTTTTCTTTTAATTGTTTAATGCGCTGATTTAGTGGTTATAATGTTTAGATATAACATATAAAATCCCAACACAAGCTCCTATTAAAAGTGAGATTAACAATAGTGAAATTATAAGAAATATAATATAGGCTGTTTGACCATACTTTTTAAATTTTTCATTGCAAAAATCACTTGCTTTTTGTAGGAAGTCAAGTTCTTTTTGGATTTTTAGGAAACTTCTATCATATTCAAAACCATCTTCTTCATCTTTGATTTCGGCTACAATTTTAGAAATTTTCATGATGTGTTTTCCATAACTTTCATACATCCAGTATTTTCCTATAAAATATAGAATCACGCAGAATGTTAAAAATAGTATAATAAAAAAAATAATATTAGATTCCTTGTTATGTAAATATAAAGTAGAATATAAACCTAACATAATGGGAACAAATACAATATTAAAAGATTTATAAAGCTCTGAATTTAAAACCAATTCATACCTTAAATCCAAAATATTATGATAAGTATTAAGGTTTTTGGTATTCAGCTTTTTATAAAAAATATAGAATTTTAGATAATAATATCCTGTTATTGTAAGTGCTATAAATACTAATATAATAAGTAGATAGGTCTGCTCAGTATTCTTTCCCATTAAAGGTAGCATCATAGCCCATAAAGAAAAGGAAACAACACTTATCCAAAACTCTGCCCGCATATTTTTCCGAATCATTTCCAGAGGCGTATGAATTTCTTTTTGTTTTTCCAAGGAAATCTCGGGAACGGATTCTATTTTTTCCTTATCCCACACTTGTTTTAAGTTTTCTAAATCCATTAGAATTTTTTATTAAATTATTATTTTATAATTCTTTGTGTATCAATTCGTTTACTAAGTCGCTCAGTTTTTGTTTGGCTCGGTTTAGTTTTACACGGCAGTTTCCTTCCGTTATTCCCAGCTGTTCCGCCATTTCTTTCCCGGAATAGTCTTCTAAATAGTAGAAAATTAGTGCCTTGTCTATCGGGCTCAGCAGGTGGATGGCATCATACATTATTTTTACTTTATACTCTTCTTCGGCGGATTCTTCATTTTTGATGTCAAAATTCTGAATTTCCTCCTCCCGAGAGATAAACCCTCTTTTCTTTTCCGATTTCAGGAAAACTATCGCAGTATTAAGGGCTACACGATACATCCAAGTAGAAAATTTGCTTTTTTCCTCAAAACTCGGATAGGCTTTCCACAGCTGATAAGTAATTTCCTGAAACAAATCATTCTGGTCTTCAGGCTCGTCCATATACATCTTGGAAATTTTGAAAAGCACGCCTTTATGCTTTTCTACTCTCTCCAAAAATTCCTGCTCTAATGAAGACATTGATTGATTTTTTGTTAATTAGTATTAAAATTTAGGATTTGTTACACACTTATAAAAAAAACCACATTTTTTATGTGGTTTATTTTATTCTTAGAGACTCTTTGACGAGTTCTATCATTTTTGGGTCGCCTGTTTGTTTTCCTTTTTCATCGGAAAATTTCACGGTTGGTATCCATTCATCATTTGCTCCCAGAACTCCTGTGAGTTTCATTACGATATTCATCGGAGTGAGTCCCACATCATTGGTTAGATTTGTCCCAATTCCAAAGGAAAGTCCGACTTTTCCTCGGCAAGCTTGCGTAATTTCGGAGATTTTCTCCAAATTAAGATTATCCGAGAAAATAATGTATTTAAACAAAGGATTGATACCGTGTTTTTCGTAGTGTTTGATGGTTTTTTCTGCAAAAGCTATCGGGTCGCCACTGTCGTGCCTTACGCCATCGAAAAGTTTAGCGAATTTTTTATCAAACTGCTTGAAAAACACATCTGTAGTATAAGTGTCCGAGAGGGCAACTCCCAAGTCGCCGCGGTAAACATCCACCCAATGCTCCAGAGAAAGGGCATTTGCCATCTTAAAGCCATACTGCGCGCCATGGAACATGAACCACTCGTGGG
>CAUQKV010000009.1:0-64800 GCA_963518845.1 uncultured Flavobacteriaceae bacterium
AAATTTAATAATATGCACGAAAAACAATTTGATATATTGGGAATGAGCTGTGGCAGCTGTCAAAAGAAAATTTCCGACAAGCTGAATTCCCTTCCAGATATCTCTGCTGTGGTAGATTTAAAGACCAACAGCGTTAAAATTTCTTCCAAAAACGAAATCAATCTCCAGCAGCTCAATGATGCCGTTGGTTCCATTGGTCATTATTTTCTGAAAGACCCTGATAACCATGATTATACATTCATCAAACCAGAAGACAAAATCTCGCCTAGCAGTGTGTATTTCTGTCCAATGGAATGCGAAGGAGAAAAACTCTACTTCAAACAAGGTAAATGCCCTGTTTGTGGGATGTATTTAGCTCCTATCGAAGAGCGTGAGGAAATCAGAGAAAAAGCAAAATCAACTGAAAATCAGAATGTTAATTTAGACAAAATCGGTGAATTTTATTGTCCGATGTTTTGCGAAGGCGACAAAACCTACCCCAAAAATACAGGCTGCCCAGTCTGTGGAATGGATTTAGTTCAAATCGTGGCCGAAGGACAGGAAGACAACTCCACCTATATAGATTTACGAAAGAAATTCTATATCGCTCTCGCCTTTACCATTCCTGTATTTATCTTAGCCATGGGCGGAATGATGGGACTTCCCATAGACAAAATCCCACACCACACGCAGCTGTATCTGCAGGCGGCTTTCACTATTCCTGTGGTCTATGCTGGATTTATGTTTTTTCAGAGGGCTTATGTTTCCTTTAAAACTTGGAATCTTAATATGTTCAGCCTCATTGGTTTAGGTGCTGGCGCGGCTTTGGTTTTGAGCTGTATTACTTTATTTTTCCCCAATATTTTCCTTAATCATGCTCATCCGCCTATCTATTTTGAAAGCGTCTGCATGATTATCACTTTGGTGTTATTAGGGCAGTTATTAGAAGCTAAAGCCCATCAAAAAACAGGAAATGCCATCCGAAAACTCATGAACCTCTCCCCTTCTGAGGCTCATTTGTGGGAAAATGGCGAGGAAAAAACCGTTAAAATCGATGAAATAAAAACTGGTAACATCCTGAGAGTCAAACCTGGAGAAAAAATTCCCGTGGATGGAATCATCATAGAGGGCTATTCTACCATAGACGAAAGTATGATTACAGGCGAACCTATTCCTGTGGAAAAAAGCATTGATAATCAGGTGATTTCAGGGACTATCAACGGAAATGGAACTTTCCTGATGAAATCCCAGCGCGTAGGAAGCGAAACCCTTTTGGCTCAAATCATTAAAATGGTAAATGATGCCAGCAGAAGCAAAGCACCGATACAAAAACTAACCGACAAAGTCTCCAAAGTATTTGTCCCTGTGGTGGTTTTCATATCCGTTCTTACCTTTGTTTTATGGTGGATTTTTGGCGCCGAACCGAAGTTTTTTAACGCCTTTGTGAATGCTCTGGCTGTGCTGGTTATCGCCTGTCCATGTGCTTTGGGACTTGCTACGCCTATGTCTGTGGTGGTGGGCATCGGTAAAGGTGCTCAAAATGGTATTTTGATTAAAAGCGCCGAAGCTCTGGAACAAATGGAAAAAATAAATGTTCTGATAACGGATAAAACAGGAACACTCACAGAAGGAAAACCATCATTAGAATATGTTTTCCCAGCGAAAAATTATACAGAAAACCAAATCATCAATATTTCTGCATCATTGAATAAAAACAGCGAACATCCTCTATCCAAAGCTATTTTATCCAAATCTGATGCATTGCAGATAGAGGCGGTTTCGGATTTTCAAAACTTGGTTGGAAAAGGAATTGAAGGGATAATTGGCGGTAAAAAATATTTCTTGGGAAATGAAAAATATATCACAGAAAACGCTGTCCATGTAGCAGATGAAATCAAGGAAAAAATCTCAAGTCTTAGCAATAAGGCCTTTACGATTTCGTATCTTATTGAAAATAACACTGTTATAGGATTTTTATGTTTCACCGACAAACTAAAACCAACAGCGAAGAAAGCCGTAGAATTTTTGCAGAGCAAAAACATAGAAATCATCATGCTTACAGGTGATAACGAGGCGACTGCCCATGCTGTAGCAAATGAATTAGGAATAAAAAATTATCAAGCTAACTGCCTTCCAGAAGATAAAATCAACAAAATCAAAGATTTACAAAAAAAAGGAAAAATAGTAGCAATGACCGGTGACGGTATCAATGATGCCCCTGCCCTTGCACAGGCTGATATAGGAATAGCGATGGGAACAGGGACAGATGTCGCCATAGACAGTGCAGAAATCTCCCTGCTGAAAGGCGATATCTATGGAATAGTAAAAGCCAAAATCCTTTCCGAAAAGATGATGAGAAACATCAAAGAAAATTTGTTCTTTGCATTTATTTATAACACGCTGGGAATACCTGTGGCAGCTGGGTTACTCTATCCTATTTTTGGGATTTTGCTCTCTCCTATGCTTGCAGCAGCAGCGATGAGTTTCAGCTCTGTTTCAGTGATAGCCAATTCAATAAGACTAAATTCTATTAAATTATAAAAAAAACTCCCTTAAAATTGGGAGTTTTTTTTATTTATTTCAATTTGTTATAAGGGAAATTTATCAGCAAAATTAAATGGAAAAATATAGCAGTGAATCCCCATACAGGCTGATTCTGGAAACATAATCTATCTATGTAAATAAGAACTCCATTTCCTACGATGAATAGTAAAATGTAAAGTATTTTGTGTTTCATTATTGTAGTATTACAGGTGTTTTACCATCGGTTATGATTACTTTATTATTGGTATTTCTTATGGCTTCTATCCATTTTTCTTGTAAAATCTTGTTGTCAAGTCCTTCGGCTCTTACACGGTTGGCTTCGGCATCTATCTTGGCTTTTTCAAGGTTCATTTTAGAAACTTGAAGCTCATTTTTTACTTGCTCCGCTTGTTGTATCGCATTGTTTCTCAGCTCGATAGCCTTTGCCATAGAAGCAGGAGGCTTAAGCCCAGAAGTCAAATTGTTCAACTGAAAAAATTTATTTTCAAAATCTTTTTTAAGCCTAGTTTCTACTTGTCTTTCAAATGTATTAAGGTTATTCATCAGGCTGTCTGTGGTATAATTTCTGGCCTCTTCTCGGTAGGCGTTGGTCACCAGTTTATTCAGAATAGAATTTTCTACATTATCCATCATTACCTCTGGCTGGTTTATCCCTAAATGCTTGTAATTGAATACGATATCCACACCTCTCCCTCTAATGGGCTGATATTGATAGGAAGGATCTACTGTAAAAACGCCCGCGTCCTTTGCAGAAACCTGAACCGCTTGTGGGTCTCCACTGGTCTCAAACATTGGAACTTGGTAAAGTTCTACCCCTGGGAAGAATGTCCATTGTCGCCCAGAAACGGTTGAAAAATCTGCTTTTCCGTTTCTACCATAATTTTCCATCAGGACACCTTCATAGTTCGGTTCTACTCGGGAACAGCCATTCATCATTAAAAATACAGCTGCCACAGCTGAACACCCTACGATAACGCCTATAAATGCATTTTTTTTGTTTTGCATAGTCTAAATATGTTTAGCACAAATATAATAAAAATCCCCCAAATTTGGAGGATTTTATTGTTATTCTGTTTTAGCACTTCTTTCTGCTCTTTTTCTGTCTTCTTCAGATAAAAGTTTTTTACGCATTCTGATGAAGTTAGGAGTTACCTCTATACATTCATCATGCTGGATGTATTCCATACATTCTTCTAGTGAGAAAAGGATTTTCGGAGCGATGCTTCCATCTTTATCCTTACCAGCTGCACGCATGTTGTTCAGCTGTTTTCCTTCCACGATATTTACTACTAAATCCCCTGGTTTGTTCTGTTCTCCCACAATCATACCTGCATATACTTCCTCCCCTGGGTCTACGAAGAACTTACCTCTATCTTGCAGTTTTTCAATGGAATACGCTGTAGTTTGTCCTTGGTTTTTAGAGATTAAAACTCCATTGTTTCTACCAGCTATTGCACCTTTGAAAGGCTTATAATCCACAAATCTATGTGCCATAATAGCCTCTCCTGCCGTTGCCGTAAGCATTTGGGAACGAAGCCCTATAAGCCCTCTGGAAGGAATTTCAAACTCTAAATGCTGCATTTCTCCTTTGGTTTCCATAATGTGCAAATCTCCTTTTCTCTGAGTTGCTAGGTCGATAACTTTGGATGCAAATTCCTCTGGAACATCCACCACCAAAGATTCATACGGCTCACATTTCTCTCCATCAATATCTTTTAGGATAACCTGTGGCTGCCCGATAGTCATTTCATATCCTTCTCTTCTCATCGTTTCTATCAAAACTGAAAGGTGAAGAATTCCACGACCGAACACCAAGAAAGTATTCGCATCATCAGTCCCCTGAACACGAAGTGCCAAGTTTTTCTCTAATTCTTTTTCTAATCTCTCTTTCAAGTGGTTAGAAGTCACATATTTACCATCTTTCCCAAAGAATGGTGAGTTATTGATAGAAAAAGTCATATTCAAAGTAGGCTCATCAATAGCGATTCTCGGCAGCGGCTCTGGATTCTCTAAATCTACGAAAGTATCACCAATCTGGAACGCATCAAAACCTACAATCGCACAGATATCACCCGCAAAAACTTCCTCTACCTTTTTCTTTCCTAACCCCTCAAAAACATATAGTTCCTTTACTTTTCCTTTTACTATTTTGTCGCCTTCTTGTGAAAGTCCTATCCACTGCCCTTCTTTTACAGAACCTCTGGTAACTTTACCAATGGCAATTCTTCCCAAGAAAGATGAATAGTCCAGCGATGTTATTTGCATTTGTAGTGCTCCTTCTTCTACTTTTGGTGCTGGAACATGTTTTAAAATCCCATCTAATAAAGGTAAAATACTATCAGCAGGAGTCAAACTTGTATTAAACCATCCTTGTTTAGATGAACCATAGTATGTAGGGAAATCCAGCTGTTCTTCCGTAGCATTGAGATTGAAAAACAGGTCAAATACTTTGTCATGAACTTCATCTGGTCGGCAGTTATCTTTATCCACTTTATTGATAACTACTATTGGTTTCAGCCCTAGTTCTAGAGCTTTTTGAAGCACGAATCTCGTCTGTGGCATTGGTCCCTCGAACGCATCTACCAAGAGAACAACTCCATCAGCCATTTTCAAAACTCTTTCCACTTCTCCACCAAAATCGGCGTGTCCTGGGGTATCTATCACATTGATTTTCGTGTCTTTGTAAGTTACAGAGATATTTTTAGATAAAATGGTAATCCCTCTTTCTCTCTCCAGGTCATTATTATCCATAATCAAATCCCCTGATTCATCACTTTTTCTAAAAATATTGGTAGCATGAATGATTTTATCTACCAAAGTAGTTTTCCCATGGTCTACATGGGCAATAATTGCGATATTTCTAATGTTTTGCATATATATATTTTACGGGGGCAAAAGTAATGATTTTTTTTCAAACCATTTTTATGAACTTGGCGTATCTTAATTTTTATTATAAATAAGGAATTATTTCATTGATTTTTTTGTATTTTCATAATATTTTTTTTATACATTTGCGAAATAATTATGAAAGAGAAAGAAAGAGTAAAACTTCATTTTAGTTTTTGCCATAGAAAACCTGAAAGGTCTTTCTTTTGGAAAGGAAAACAGTTTCCTATATGTGCAAGATGTACAGGAATACATTTGGGGTATCTTTCTTTTCCATTCTTCTTATTTGGTGTAATATCCCTTAATTTTTGGATGACTATTTTACTGATAGTTCCTACTTACTTAGATGGCTTTATTCAGGCTTATTATAATAAGGAAAGCACCAATGTGAGAAGACTAATTACAGGACTAATGGCAGGCATAGGAACTATGTCTTTGGTCTCCATTACTGGAATATATATAGCTGAATTAATTTTAAAATTTGTTTAATTATGAGTGATTTAAATCAAAATCCTAATGTAAATCAACCACAAGATCAAGAAGATTTGGAGATGTGGATGAAAGTTCTTTCATTTTGTATTCCTATCGCGGGAGCTGTTATCTATTTTATGAACAAAGATAAAGCACCTGTAAAAGCAAAATCTGCATGTACTATGGCATTGATAGGTTTTGGTGTAGGACTTGTTTTACAAATCATCCAAAGAGTATTGATGAACTAGGAAAAACAATTATTAAAATGCATTTGAAAATTTTCAAATGCATTTTTTTATTAAAAAATTTGGTAGTGAAAAAAAAAGTTGTATATTTGCAAAACAATATCGCGGGATGGAGCAGTAGGTAGCTCGTCGGGCTCATAACCCGAAGGTCGTAGGTTCGAGTCCTGCTCCCGCTACTAAGTAAAGGAGGAATAATAAACTTAATTGCGAAATCACTGATTTTTAGAGGTTTTATTAAGGGTTTATTATTCCTCTTTTTTTGTGTTTTGGTCTCTATGTTGGTCACTCAGTAGATAAAAGTAGTGCCTGGTTGTGTTTTAACTTTTAAAACATAACTGAAATGATAGAAAACATAAGCTTTGGAAAAGATGCTGCTTATCTCTATGCAGCTATGAATTACAATTTTTTTATAAAGAAAGAAAGTGACAAATCTGGAAAGTCACCTATTTATCTCAATGTAAGATTGAACGGAAAAAGAGCAAGAATCTCTACTTTATTAAAAATAGAAGAAAAACACTGGGATAAAGAAAAGAAAAAAGTTATCAAGTGTGATGAAGCAGATGATTACAATCTTATTCTGAAACAATTAGAAAACAGAATCACTAACATCATCGTCAAACACAGACTTTCTGAAACCCCACTTACGATGGATATGTTTCTGAATCAGCTGAAAAATGCACCACCAAGTTATGACCTGGTGCAATTCTTTGAGCATGTGATCCAAGACCAAGATTTATCAGAATCGACCATAATAAAGCATAAAGGAATTTTTAATAAACTTAAAAGTTCTAAAATATCCAGCTCTTTTCCCGATATCAATCTGCTTTGGTTCGATAAATATAGATCCTATTTAAAAAAATTAGGAAATAATTCTGCTACAGTAAATACCAATATCAGCATCATCAAGAAATACCTTCGCATGGCAAAAGCGAATGGAATAAAAATCTATGTGAATCTAGATTGGGTTAAAGTGGGTTCTACAGGAGGAAGAATTATTTGGCTCAAAGAAGAAGAAATAAAGAAAATGGAGGAATACTACTATTCTTCTTTTATTCCAGAACATTTGAAGTTAAGTTTGGGATATTTTCTATTTTCATGCTATACAGGACTGAGAATTTCCGATGTTATGGAAAGGAATCGTGATGACTTCAATGCTGACACCTTTGAGTTTATTTCGATTAAAACGAAAATGCGCCAAATCATAGGAATAGGACAGAAATGCCGACAAATAATAGACAATAACCCTATGCTGTTCATCGCAAAAAAAGCAGGAGTTCACATCAATAAGCAAATCAAGGAAATTGCTAAAATATGTGGAATCAAAAAAAATATATCATTCCATACAGCAAGACACAGCTTTGCTACCAATTACCTAATCAAAGGCGGAAAGGTGGAAAATCTGCAAAAGTTATTGGGACACACTAAAATAATGACTACAATGAAGTATGTTCATATTATAGATGAAGAAGCTGCACTAACGACAAACATCTTCGATTAAAAAACTTTTGCCCCTAAATAGGAGCAAAAGACTAATAAGTTTCAGTTTCTATCTCTATAGAATAGTGTTTATCCGAAATGGAATTTTTTACCCAGGATTTTATCCAGTGCCTTTTATTATAGGCAAAAATTTCCGAGCGGATATCATACTTACGGATTTTGTTTTTTTCCGCAATGAATGTCCATTTGTAACTGAAGTTAGACAACCTGTTCATATACCAGGGCTTAAGATGCTCAGCGCACTCCTCTCCTTCTAGCCCTCTCGGATTGGTGGCATGGTTATCACCATCTCTGTCCAGCCCTGCGTAATAAACCAGCATCAAGGAACTTTCCTTGTAAGCCTTGGCTGTATTAGCGCCACGGAAAAACGCCATCGGAAGACAAAAGCCATTAACAGTAACTTCTGTAGTATTTTCAGGCACAAAATGAGGATTGAGCTGATAGCCTTTTTCATTGAAGAAAATATTTCTGTTTTCCATTCCCTCCACTTCTGGAAATTTCAAATGAAAATACTCTTTATCGGTAAACTTCCTGATAGGATTTTCTACCTCAAAGGCTCTGAAATCTTCTGGCTCCTTGCTCTTATCAATTCTAATAAGGTTCATAATAGCCTTGGAACCGTCAAAAGTAAGGTCGTAATTCCTCCAGTTCTTGATGATGGTCACCAAATCCCCGAACGACATATCTGGCACTGATTTTTTAAGATTAACTCTGTTAAAATTAAATACATACGGAATCACATTGCCCTCTATGGTGTGCTGTCTCATCGGGCGGATTTCCATATACGCCAGACCTATATCTTTTTTAGAAGAATCCATCAAATGCGGAGCCTCTAAATAGCCGTAATATTCAAAAATAAATTCTTTTCTATCTACAGCGTCCTGCTCGCTGACTTCTAAAACAAAATTCAGATTTTCCACCACTTGGTGCTGATTACCAGCACCGAAAGAATAAACATGTTTACCTCCATAATAGAGATTAACATCAGCGCCCTTTAATGCGTTATGCACTTTGAAATAAATTCTGTATTTCCCTGGCGCCTCTATCACTACTGATTTTTTCCACTTCCCAAACATATCGCCACCAGGAGTCCGCTCGGTCAAATATACTTCCTCCTTGAACATGCTGAGTTTATGTAGTTTTTGGTCTCCTGTGGTGTAGTAGTTTTTATCGGTAAAAATACATCTCTGAAGCAGATGCTCATCGTTAAGAATATCCCCCGTAAGCTGGAACCCTGCATCTTTAAACCCTGCTTTCAGAACATACAGTAAGTAAGGCATCGGGTGGATGATGTTTTTATTATAAACATCCATTCCGTCCTCTACCCTATTTCTTGGGAAACTCTTTACAGCCTTTCCCTGTTCCTGCACTCTGTTGTTTATCATCGAATCGAAATATTTCCACTCCTCACTGTCCAGATTATATTCATCTGTATAGAGTTTTGGGAAATTATAGTCTGATGCAGGATAGCTCTTTTCTACGACTTCATTGGCGTGCTGGTAGATATCTGGAACTTCGAAATTATGCAGAGGCAGATCTGCTAGTTTTTTGTCAAAATTCGGCAAATTTTCAAATCCCGAATCAATCTGGAATTTTAGCGATTTAGTCCCAAACTCCAGAATCTCGATTTTTCCTTTTCTCCGTTTCCCCTCGTGGATATGGATTCCATCATGAAACCGCTTAAGTTTAGAATTGTCAAGCGAAGAAAATTGACCTATCTTCCTAAGAAATTCCACCGTATAAGGACACTCTATGGGCAAAGTGTAGTTGGTCCAGAAACTGTCCTTGAACCTTGGGTTTTCTTCGGTAAAACTAAATGAGAGTCCGTCCAGCGGAATTTCTATTCCTTCATTGGTTATAAATTTGTCCTGCATAACTTACTTGGTTTCTATCACATTAAACTCTAAATCCATTTGAAACAGATGTTCGCTGGTGTCGTACATTTCGTTTTTCTTACCCACAGCTACAGCTTTCAGCCTTAAATTGCCAATCATGATAAAACATAGATTAGACCCCAGCAGGTCATCTATCAGCGCAATTTCCTCCCGAAGAATCCAGCCTGTATTGATTGTTAAAGATTTCTTCCGTTTGCTGCCGTATTTTAATTTGTTTTCAGCATCAAAATAATGCTCAAACTCAGAAATCATTCGGTATTTATCGTGAGCAGAGAACCACTCAAACACCAAGTTCTCCGTTTCAAAGAAAATGTGAATCGGATTTTCAACCTCTGGGAATGGAATATATTTAATCTCCCCAGCAGTAATGATTTCATTCTCTTTTCCAGTGAATAATTTTCGGATAAAATTATAAGAACGAACCTCGTTTTTCTTCTCAAAAGCGGGTTTTCCTCCTTGATAAATATTCATCAGCGGAACAAACTCTGCCTTTTCCGAAATAGCATCTGCACTGATACGGATTACAGATTCTGGATAGGTTCTGCGCATGGGATGATTGGTAAATAATGGAAAACATCGTGGTCTTCTGCCAGGAACAAAGAAAACATTCTTTATCTGGTATTCTGAAAGCTGTTCATCATCCGCATTATGCTCGGTAATGGTAATATTTACCAGCGCAAAACTATACTGATAACCTACATCATTCAGTGGATAAAGCTCTCTGCATCTTGCAAAGAAGTCTTGGATTTCCTCTCCAGGGAAAATCTCTACTTCATTTTTGAAATAAAGATATTCATACTCTTGAACCTCCTGATATTCCTGCTGATAGCCTTTGAAAAACATCTCCAATTTCATTTTCACATAACTGGAGAAAGGATTATTCTGGCTCATCTTTATCTTGTTCTTGTCCAGAGCAAAATAATAGGCTTCGCCTCTAAAATCTGATTTTAAACTCTCTGCTATCTTCAGCCTCACTGAAAAACTCTTTTCTATTGTCCCTGCTGAAAGCAGTATTTCTCCACTGTAAGCTCCCACAGCAAGACTCTCTGGTTTTACTGTAGTGAGCTTCAATTTTCCATCTTCTATTACAGCAGTTTCTATGAATGATGGTTTTAAAGAAACTCTGATTTCTAAATTATTTGGATTAACGATATCCGCAGTGAAAGTTTTTGCAGAATCCACCCCTTTTATTAAAGTATCTTCAAAAATTCTTGGAGAAAAATCAAAATCTTTCACTACTTCCCCCGAAATAGTTTTGAATAAAATTATAATCGTCTTTTTCTTTCCTCCCGCTTTTATTTCTGCATGAAATTCATAAGTAGAATCTACTGGTGTGGTGTCTGAATATGCAGACTTTGATATTTGTATAACGCTTTTATCAGTTTCTTTCGAAATATCCAAAGAAAAAGGATAAAAAGACTCCCAGTCTGGAGTAATATTAAAGGTAATGGGTTCCGTAGTGCGGACTTCTAACCTGGTATCTCCACTAAGGGTCTTTGTCGCCTTATTGTAAGTCAGAACAAGATCGGTCTTATCTGTAACCAAATCCGATGGAGAAGCCTGCCCCTGCTTAATTTCTAATTTAACCGTTACAGAAACAGAACTCGGCTCTATGTAATGTTCACCGCCTCTGTCGTCTATCCCATAAGCCTCGTAGATGATAGATGCAGAATACCTTCCTGCACTCAGTCCCGCAAGCCCTGTAACATCCAAAAGAACATCTGCTTGGCGTGGGTTAATTTTCCCGCTGTTTCCTCCTTCTCTAAATATCTTTTCCTTGGTGCTGACATTGAGCCAGTTCGATGCCCCAAGGTTATAAGTCACTCGAGTTTTATAGACAAACTTCTTATATGGAGCATCATTCCACAAATCTAATTCTGGGAAAGTCAGTCTGCTGGTCTGCTGGCTGGGCATTCCCTTGCCTTTGATGTATTCAAAAACAATAGTAGGAGGATTCACATCCCACTCCACCAAAGGAGCGTCTTCTTGTTTGTATCCGCCGCATTCATAACCATTTTGCGAGGTAAGTTGCCAATTATCACAAACCTCTATTTTTTTTAATCTAATTTTCTTTGCCATAATCTGTATAAAGAATTTCGTTTTGATATTTTTTTAACTCTCTTTTTTCTGAAATCGCATTATGCACCCATATCTCTATACAATATCGATAATCTGTAAAGAGAATTATTCTATTGGGATTTTGTTCAATCATTTTCACACCTGTGATTTCAGTAGGAATTTTCCATAGCAATTGGCGGAAAGCCCACCTGCTCACTACAAAATCTACATCTTTAGGCGTGTAGTCTTCTTGTAGCTGTCCCCCGAATACTTTCGCTACAGAACCACATACCGCAGGAGTTTCATTTGTCAGCTCTTCGACCAAGGAAATCACTTGGTCGCAAAGCTTATTCATCGGGTCGTTATCAAAAACCCTGAATTTTTGGAAAGAATTTTTATTTTCTCGCATTTCTTTTCTCTATATTTTCAAATTGTTTTATTGCATTTTTCAATCTTTTACCATTTTCGGCATTCTCTACCATCCACGCTTCTACTCCGTTTTCTTTTAGCTCGGAAAGCACCTGTTTCAAGTCTGATAAAATTGGCTGCATTTCCGTCCCTAAAACCATTTGAGCAGTTGCAGGAGTCTGAGCATCTGCCCCCGAAGTCTGTCCTCTGCCCGTAAAACCTCCTTCTGCGTAGCCTCTTGGCGCTTGTGTTCTGCCTGTTCGGATGCTTTCCATCCAGTCTACTACATCAGCAACCACTGGATTCTGAAGCATCCATTTAGGAGTGACATATTCGTTCTCGTGGACTATTCCCGCTGGTCTGAATCCAGAACTATCAGGAGAACCGAAGCCTCCACCTGTAAAACCACCTTTGTCGAAACTGTCTGGCTGAGCAAGAACTGCTGCAATCTGCGCAGCGCCCAAAGCCGACACCACACCAGTAAGAACCCCAGCGGAAATACCAAAATCAAACTTAGGAACCTGCGCCCATATTCCGATAATTGCTTGTGCTGTATTGATAGCAATCTGTGCAATCGCCATTGCTTTCTGGATTTTAGCCTGCCTGTTTGCCAGTTCAGCTTTCTTTGCATCGGTTTCCTCCTCTAATAGCTGGACACCTTTATGATATTGTTCCTGGTTGATGTAGCCTTCATTCAGCTGTCGCAGAAGCTCTTTCTTCTTGTTGTCCTGCCCTTTGGTAAAACTTCTGAGTTCTCGCTCATTAAGTCTTTGCTGAAGTTCGGAAAACTGAGAAAATGCATTTTTCAGCGCCTGCACACCCATCATTACAGCTTGAAGCTTGCGCTCCGTAGTGTCTAGGTTTTTGAAAGTATCGCTCCACTGTGTAACCGAAAACCCAAGAATATCGACTTTGTCCATTTCCTTACGGGCATCTTTCTGGATTTGGGATTCATCACCTACTTCATTTCCATTCTTAGCAGCATTCAATTTATTGACTTCTGTAGTAATAGATGCTATTCTTTCTTTGAGTTCCTGCACTGATTTTTCAGAAAATACATTTGGATTGCTGAGTAAGTCCTCCAATATTTTTTGCTCTTTTTTGAAAAGCTCTATCTGCGCCTGCAGTGCAGCTCTGTTTGCATTTTCTCTCAATGCTTTTTTGGCGTCTTCTAGCGTATGAATGTTTTTCAGCTCTTGATCACTAAGTTTCAAAAATTCCATTTCAGCAAGTTTTTCCCTTGCCTCTGCCATGGTTTTAATTTCTGTGATTTCATTCTCATTCTTTTCATGAATAAGAGCAGCCTCCTTCTGCAGATTCGTGATATCACGCTGATGTTTTTCAAGCTCTGCTTTTTCATCAATCGTTTTTATTTTCAGCTGATGTGTATGCTCCATCTGCTCTTTGATTTTATTATTCTGCGCAATAATGGAGTTGATAACTGCTATTTCTTCTCTTTTATTCTGAATCGCTGCATCATAATTTTTTTGGGCTTGAGGACTTGCTCCTGCTTTTGCTTTTTGAAAATCAGAAATCTCTCGTTCTACTTTAGCAATAGCATCTTTCTTTTCTTTATTCTGATTTTCGATATCTTCTAAATTCCGATTGTGCTCGGTTTCCAAAAGTCTTTTTTCTTTCTCATAACCTTCGAGCTGAATTTTTTCCCTTTCATCTTCGTATTTTCTATGAGCGTCCAGAAGTTCTTTGTCATATTTACGCTTATCTTCTAATGATTTTTCATAAGCCGATTTGGATTTGTCTGCACTGGAATCTTTTTTAGGAGTTTTAGTTTTTGCAGGACCAGCAACAGCACTATTTACTGGTTTATTAGAAGCAGGAGCGGTTCCTCCCTCTTCTCCTTGTATTTTTTTTATTTCCTCTGCAAGTGCTCTCTGCTGGTCCGTTAAACCTTGTACATCTTGTTTTCTTTTTTCATAAACATGAGCATATTCTTTTTTTAACTCATCTGCTCGTTTTTTTCCCACAGCTTTCAGCCATTTTTGGTATTGAACAGCTTCATTTTTATCAAGATTTACAACATCTTTTCCTCCAAAAAAATTACTTATTTTATTAGCTGCTTTATCAATAAGCCCAAGGTTTTCGCCCAGTGATTCGTTTTCTTTATCAATAATCTGCTCTCCTATTTTATCCATTTTGGCTGTAAGGGCTTTTACTCTTGCCATTTTTAGGAGGTGTTCAGTATATTTATTAACCGCTTCAGTTGCTTTTTTGGTATGGATATTTTCTGAATTCAAAAAACCTAAATACTCTGGAGAAATTTCATTGAGTTTTCTAATAGCCTCCAACTGTTGCTCTTTAGATGAGTTACTGTCTCTGGCAGTTTTCATAAGCTGGTCCAGCTCATTTTTTTGAGAAACAATGCTTTTTTCTGCCTCTACAAAAGCGTCATTTAGATTTTTCTGCTTTTGTGTAGATGCATCTACTTCCTTATGATAAAGTTTATATGCTGCCACTGCCGCCATTACTGCTGCGACTAATAAACCAATTGGGTTCATTTTAGTAGTCATATTAAAGGCTCTCATTGCTGCAGTTGCTCCAGCAGTATTTCCCGAAAGTGTAGCCTTTGCTGCTGCATACAGCAGGGTTACGCCTTTCGCTGCATTATCTATCACCATTTTAGCCTTTTGGACTGCATTATAGAGAATGGTCTGCTGGTAGGCTTTTTGTGTGGAAAGAGCAATAAGATACATTGCTGCTTTATAACTGACCATAGCAGTAACCATCACCCCGATGATTTTTGCTAAAAAAGCAAGCCTGTCTTTAAATTCCCTTATGCCGTCTCCCGCCTCCTTGGTCACTCCTGTAATGAAGCCAACCACACGGATAACATCCTCAAAAAGATTGATGATATTATTAGAAGTAAACATATCCGCAAAAGCATTTTTCAGCTTTTCTACGACTGCAGCTGCATTGTTATTTTTCTTGCTAAATTCATCTGAAAGGGAAGTTCCGTCAGCCATTGCCTTGCCAGACCTTTCCATAGCAGCTCTGAATTCATCGGTTCTATTGGCAGCTGCACCGACCGCCTTCTGAACCTCCAGTGATTTTATACCAAGGCTGTCAAAAATCTCAACCGTCTTTGTGGCTTCTACACCACGCATTCCCTCGGAAAATCTTAAGAAAAATTCTTCTGGATTGGTATTAAATAATTCTTTCGCCTCCGCCGTGGACATATGCATAGACTGAGCAAACAATCCGATGTTCTCCCCTGCCACCTTCATAAAGTTAGAATATCCCGAAGCTGCAATCTGAGAATCTACCCCAGATTCTTCAAACGCTGCACCAAGCCCTAAGACTTTATCAATAGATGGTTTCAGTGCATCGGGCAAAGCACCTATCCTAAGGGCAAAATCTGAAATATTCCCCTCGCTGGCTGTTCCCGATGCAGCAAGTTCGTTCAAGGCAGAACCTACACCATTGATAGCATCAGCATAGCTCTGTCCTTTGGTCTCCTCGAATAATCCTTTGATTTTCCCTAAAGAATCTACCACGCCCTCTAAACCGCCATCGAAAGAATCTCCCAGGGCAACATACGCCTTGTCTACCTCTTGAACGAAAGATGCCATTTCCTCCTTAGGAACACCAAGCCGACCGCCCACTTCGGCAATCTTCAGCCTGTCCATCTTGGAGGTTCTGGTGTCCATATCATCGAAAGCCTCCCAGAGCTGTTTCACTTCGTCCAGCGCCATGCCCGTAGTTTTCTGAACATCTGCCATGGCATCAGATACTTTGAGCAGTTCTTCGGCTGTATTTTTTAGATGCAGACCAGCCAAACCTGCGCCGATAGCTCCAAAGCCAAGCCCTACATCAGAAAGTTTGGAGCGTAATTTTCCTAAAAAACCTTCTGATTCTTTCAGCTTTCCGCTTACAGCATCAATCTCGCTTTTTACCCTTGAAAAATGCTCTTTTACCTCTTTGAGTTCCGCAGCTTTTCTCATGAACCTTTCAGTTCCTGGTGTGAGCTCTTTTAGTTCATTTTCTAAACTTCTAACTTCTTTGCTTAACCCTCTAAACGAATTTTCAACATCTTTTCCGTTTACCTTTAAAACTATTGTTGTAGATATATCCTTTGCCATGTTCAATCTTTAATTCCCAAAGATTGATTTTTCCAATCATCCGCCAAAGGACAAAAAAAACGGACTGAAAAATCAGTCCGCCATTGTTCAAGTATGTGAGTGTTATGAATGTTTTATTATATTTTCATACCTCTAAAATAAGCAATTATTTTCATTTAGCAAAATGCGAAAGTGGAAATATAAGCTCTTCAGCGAAATTCTTCGCTCTGAGCTCTGCTACATTCTGAGAAACAAAATCTACCACATCGCTCTGCTTGATAGCTTCTCCTATAAATGGCTGGGCTCTCATTTCCATATCATGGGCATCATAGTGATATGAATTCCCTAATTTGGATTTTCTAAACCCACCAGCACGCAGACTATTGACACCATAGTGCTGGACAAAGCCGTGCCGAGCCATACGAATAACCAGCCTACGCAAGAAAATCTGCTGGTTTCCGTCTTTCTTCCTGCCGTATTTTTTTACATAGGATTTAGCAGATGCCTGTTTGAGACTTGGTTCGTCTTCTTTTTTTCCATTGTAGTGGTCCGCAAAAGAATTGGTTTTATTACGAATAGCACCCGTGAGCATCTGCTCTGCTTTTTGTGCGATTTCTAATTCATCTCTGTATTCCATATCCCAAATTTACAACAAAAAAAACGCCCAGCAATAGTCTTCATTCTATATACTGGGCGAAAGTTTATACTCCGTTTTTCTTTTCAAAAACCACCCATTTGAATACTCGGTCTACTTCGACTCTGTCATATTCAGCAGGAATGCCTTTTTCTTTATCTCCTTCAAAGATACATATTTGTCCGTAGACAATTTCCAACTCTTGGTAAAAATCCATATCCGTCATGCATTCATAGATATCATGCTCGCTGATAGGCTTTGAAGGAATTACCCCCCCCACCATTTCTAAGATCCTCTTGGTGGAGAGATAGGTTTTCTCCTCCTCCTCGCCGATGTTCCTGTAATACCGCAGAAACAGCTCTTTTATCTTTTCTTTGTAATCTTCCATAAGTTACAGTATAAACTTATTGATATCATCTCGAAGAAAAATAAGTCCGTAGATAACATCCATTACTTCTTTTTTTTCTTCCTCGGTTTCTAAATAAAGATGTGCTGTGAGGAGTTTATTGAGATAAGTGTTTATCTTATCCAACTGCTCCCTAAAACCAAAACTCTCATTCTGCTGGTTCAGCTTGATATATTCCAGGCATTCTTCTGATAGTTTTGCCCCTTGAACCTCTATATATTCTTTATTCCCTTTCATATCATATATTTTTCGTGAAAGTTTTTAAGCATATTTTTGTAGGCTCTAGTAAAGGAACTGCCCCAAGCGTGAGCTCTCTGCTCCTCGTTTTGGAATCCGCAGTAGTAGCATCCCCCTACCAACTTCATCTGTAGACTTCCGCCGAAAACTTCTGCAAAATCTACTGGCTCTATTAGATTTTTTTTCACTCTTCTAAGCACTCTGCTACTATGCTTCACAGGCTGTGCAATTGTTTGGTTGTTGAACATTTTATATAAATTTAAATTTGTATTTCCCAGATACAAAATACCCCCGTTAGGAGGTGTTCAACAACCATATGGGATATGATCTGTACAGCTTCTCAACTGTACCCTCCTTCGGGGGATAAATATTTACAATAAAGTTATATAAATGGGATTTCTCCCATATCGTTGTTGAACATTGCAAATATACAATAAATATTTAATATAGTAACTATAATAATTATAGTAATTATATAATTATTATAATTATTAAAAAAAATCCCCCATTTTAGGAGGATTTCGCTTTTATATTATTCCCAGATGTACTCGTAATTTTCTACAGTTCCGTTGGTATATACTCTTCTAGCTGTCAGTGGATATCCATTTTCATCGTAGGAAAAAGTAGAAGTATAGGAAAAATCAGGTGCTGTAGAGGGTACTAAACGCCTGTAAGATATCGAAATATTATTGTGCTCATGCTGATAAGTGAACGGGCTTAAATATTTATCAAAGGCTTTTTTAGTGTCTTTTACCCAAATGTTTACCTGTATTTTTTGATTGTTTTCATCATATATATTATTTACACTGCTTCCTTGTTCGTCGGTATATTCAACAGTATAGTATCCATTTGAAGTCCCGTCTGCTTTATAGTAAGTAGATTTTATCAAGTTATTAATCTTTCCTGGACGATTTTCAAAGGTTTGATAATTCTTTAGTTCATGAACTCCCGAAGTAACTGTGTATCTTTCTCTCTTGGTCACAAGATTTCCATCAAAATAATAAAGCTCATAGGAAGTAAGTCTATCAGTGTTGTCGTATCTACTCCATTTCTTCTGTAGACCATTTTCATACTCTATCTTATAACGATAGTTCAAACCACCATCTTTGAAATAATCAATTCCAGAAATTTTCTTATCTGAACCATAGTAGATTTTGGTATGAAGCATACCATCTTTGTTAATTTGGACAATTCTTTTTTCTTCTAATACTTTTGGAGAAGTGTTGTTAAGAGAATTACTGTCCTCACTTCTGGAACACGATGTCACAGCTATTGCTATTGTAGCAAAAGTCAAAATGTTTTTCATATTATCACAAATTTTTCTTCAGCCACAAAGATAACAAAAAAAGCCCCTTATGGGGCTTTTATTTATGCTCTAATTAAATATCTATCTTCTTCCCAATATAGGTTACCATCCCAAGCCTGATAAACATTCTTCATTAGTTCTTTGTCGTAGCTGTCTTCCCATCCAGAATCCCAGCCGAAAACTATACCATGTCCAGAGCATCCGTTTTTTAGACCTATTCCATAATATCCAGAGAGGGATTCGTGAATTTCAAAATCATTCTTGAATACTCTTATAACATCTCCAAGATAATTCATTGTGTCTTCTAATCTTATTTTTTTTGTGTCCATTTTCTTTTATCTTTAAGTTAATATTTAAATTTAAAAGCCTTTTTGTGACTTGCTTAGGTCGGTTGGTTATAAGAAGAAAAATTTTAATTTTTTCATGCCAGCAATCATTTTTTTTGTTTCTTCAAAGTTTAAGGGCTGGGATAATTCTTCTACTTTGTTTTTTATTACATTCTCTTTCATTATTATAAATTTCTTGTTTGCTCTATCTCTTTTTACAAAATAATTATAACATCTAAGATGTGCTGTTTTTTTTGTTACACACAAAGGTTTTAACTCATTATCTAAATCTTTGATTTGTTCTTTAATTGTCATGTCTTTTATTTTTAATTGTTATACTTTTATTTAATTTTCTTATGCAAATATAACACTTTTCTATAATACAAAACAAATAAAATTATACTTTTATTTAATATTTTTCCTAAATGATTGATTTTCAATTGTGAAATTTTTATATAACATTTACACCGTAATATTATACATATATATAATATTTTGTATCTTTGCAAAAAAAAATAAACAATATGAAATACAGGATAAGAGAACTAATAAAAAAATCGGGCAAATCACAACAAGAAATAGCCAAAGAATTAGATATAACTTACAACGCCCTTTATAACAGAATGGATTCTCCAAATGGAAAAAGCCTTGAGGATTTTGCTAGAATATTAAATTGTGAAGTTCATGAACTCATAGAAACATCTGAAGAATACGCACACTTCTACGATGACAAAACAGGTGAATGGTTAGGAATCAGAAAAAAATAAAACATGAAAATAGAAGAAATAAAAATGCCAAAATTCCTTCTGGCAGAAGAACCGCAGGATAGAGTATTTAAGTATATCTATTCTCCGCACTACTTGTCTTTGGTGCTGATTATTCCAGAGGAAATAGCCACAGTAACGCTTAACAAAAACAACTTAAATAAACCTCGTAAAACTTATCATTACGGAAGCGAGGTGTTTGAATTAGTTTTAGTTCAGAATAATGTAGAAGCCACGGGTGGCGCTATGTCTCCCATAATATCTGAGACAGAGTTCTTAGATAAAGCGTGGGAGTGGTACGCTGATTATCTTAAATGGGAAGACAACAACATAGACAATGAAACAAGGTCTAACTTGAATTAGATCTACTTGTTTTTTCTTTGGTCTCCAATAAAGAAAAACACGAAAACCAATGCTGCAATAACCCATACAATCCAATCCATATTCAATTCTAATTTTACATCACAAATGTAAATGTTTTATTGAAAAAAAACACGATTTTTTTCCAAATCAAAAATAACATGGAAAAAAACAGCGAGAATTTGCCATGTTCTCGCTGTTTTTATTAGCACACTTTATCTACATCGTTCCAGTCATCAGCATCAAGTTTCAGCGACTGAATGTTCTTCAGCTGGAAACTCACTTCTACCCCGAAGAGCCTGCTTATATCCAGTTCCACAGGGCGGACTTCTATGCTGTTTTTTACAAATGCGCCGTAGAGGAAATGCTCTGGTCTATTGGCGTCAAAGCGCATTCGTGATGCTACTTTTAGAGCCAGTTTTTCCGCCTTATCTATCGCCTCGTATTGTTTTTCGTAGTCATCTGCTGGAGCGTCCAGAAGAATAGCGAAACTCAGATTTCGCACCGCTGATGAAGTCGCCATCTGCTCCCCTTCAATCCCAAAATTGTAGTTAAAAAGCGCCAGACACGGAAACTGAATTCCTCTGGAGCTCTGCTCTTTATTCCTTAACTCTCTCGAAAAATAACCAATAAAATCCTCCAAGAATTCAGATTTTTCCACGATTTGGTTAAAGTAATTCTTTAACTCTAAATAAGATGTTCCTCTCATTATGCTTTATTTTTAAGTTTGTGAATTTTATTGCTTTCCAAAAATGCGTTCATGAAATCATACAGCAGAGTTTTCTGGCACTCGTGCAGGTTCCCAAGCAGGCGGAGTTCATCTGCCGCCATCATCACTACAATTTGAGAAAATGGAGTGAATTTTTTCTTGACAGCAAATACAGGCTGATCTTCTGAGCGTGGCGTGTCGCTCTTGAAAATGCTCGGATACACCTTGGCAATATACATCCTCACTGACCCGAAGATAAAGCCAATCCGCTCGGCTTCCTTTACATCTATTTTGTCTGTAATTTCGGCAACTTTCGGAAGCAGGTTTTTATCAAATTTCGGTTCTCTGCTTTCGGTCTTCGGGTCCAGCCGATATAATGCCGCCACCAGCTGGCGGAGATACACCTCCTTTTTCTCCGTCTGGTAACGATAGAACAAGGTATCGCAGACAGAAAACTGCTCTATGGTAATATCCCCCATTCTTACGGCAGGTTTTACCAAGCCTTTGATTTCTGGAAAATGATGTAGTTTCGGTTCTTCTGATATGAATTTAAGAGCTGGAGCAAAATTGGAAATCGGTATGTTTTTCAAAACCTTTCGCATCTTGACACGCTCCGAAATACTATCGTTTTTCATCAAAAGAATCTGCACAATCTGAATGTATTGCTCGGTAAAATCTTCCGTATCTGTATGGCTGATGATATGGATAATCTCTCTTTGCTGGTAATCCGTAAGCTCCTCCCAGCAGTCTGGAACACTGATTTGATTCATTTTTTACTAAAATTTTTCCCACTGGAAATGCATCCAGTCATAGTTTTTCTCCCTTCCGAGCGAAATAAAGCCGTGCTTGTAGAATATATCAATCATTGCTTTGTATTCTGGTCGGGCAAAACGGGCTGTTCTGGCTGTTTCTTTCAGCTGATTTCTTTCAGGGTCAAGGTCAATGGCAAGTCCCCAGGAATGAACTGAAAACTCACTACCACCACGCATTTTTCGGAAATTAAAACAGCCTCCAAAAATATCTATTCCCAATTCTCTGATTTTATCTGGTCCATAATGTTTCAAAATATCAGAAAATACAGCTTTCAACGGCTCTGCTATTTCCTTGTGGCAGGTTATTTTTCTGATGGTTTGACTTTTGTTCCAAGCCAACCGCATAGGATACGGCAGATCTATGGTTACCAAATAACCAGCCCCCGTAGGATTGGGCATGCCGAATCTAAGTTTAAAAAGGGATATTGTTTTCATATTTACGGATTTTGGCTTTGTTCTTCTTTTCTTTTTCTTTCGGTTTCTTCGGCATCTCTGCGAGCTTTATCATAGATAGACTTATGAAGCTGCCAGCCTTTAGTCAGCACAAAACCAATTCCAATTCCAATGAAAATAAGCCCTAAGGCATCAAATGTACTCATGTTCTTATTTTTTTAAGGTTAAAATATCTTGTTTCTCAAAAATTCCCAGCACAGACCTCCTGCAGCAAATATTACAAAATAAACCCACCAGCTCTCCCTCCGTTCGGTTTGTTTAGATTTGGTTTCGGTTTTGGCTTTAGTCTGGGTTTCTTTTTGTTTATCGGTACTAACTGCAACAGTATCTGTTTTATAGGTGTCAGTTTTTTTATTTGACAAATCCTTCTTATTATTAAAATCCAGTTTCCCTGTAGTCTTTCCCTTGACCTCTTTACCATTGTAGAAAAATGAAAATTCTGCAGGTGTATTCCCGATCGGAGTAATACTAAAACCAGAATCTATACTGATACTGCTGTATTCCTCGTGTTCCCTGGTTTGGGAAATTCCCGTGGAATCTTTTTTCTCTCTTTCAGCTTCGTGAATGCTGATTTCTGACTTCTCTTTTTCTAGGACTGCCTTTCGGCTCCCACAGCTTACCATGGACAATAATAGGCAAGCAAGCAGGAGCCAGAATCCTATTCTGTAGCTGATTTTACTTTTCATCTTTTTTGCTTTTTAAATCGTCAATATCTCCACTATTGTGGAAGTTTTTTATTTTATCCAAAAGTCCACTCGGCGGAAATTTCCCCCCAGTAAGAACTGACATGTTCGTAAGTGCAGAAGAACCAGGATAGAGAATAACCATGAGCTGAACCAACACACTGAAATAACTCTTGAAAAACTCTATCGGCTCCAGAACTTTATTTACAACTGATAAGGTAATAAAGCCCACCAGCAGGATAGATAATTTGGTAATCAATCCTTTAAGATTGTCTTTGAAAGTGAAATCATTGTGAACTTTCCAATGAACATAACTGCCTAAAACATGGTCTATCGCTAAAACCACACACAAGCAGAATAGGAAAAATTCACTTTCTACATACCATCCACTAATTCGCTCCGTGAGAGTCAGTGCTGCCGCTGGCGCTAGTGACAACTGTGCTGATGCCAACAGCTTCTGCGAAAAACTCCCTTTGTATAACAACACCAGGTTGTCCACAATAAATTCTTTTATATTCATTTTTAAATTATTATTTTTTACTTCAATAAAGCCTTTATATACACTTTTACTGGGTCTCCTATTTCTTCCGCCTTTAATGGAATACCTTTTCTACCTGTGATGGTAGTTATCACTTTCAAACCTTTTATTTGGGTAACTGTACCGCTACGCTGAATAAGTCTAAACTCCAATATTTCAGCAAAACTTTCTATTCTTGGGAGCTTGTAGATTACTCGGTCATTAGCACCATTCGTTTCTGCTACAACTTCCAAATCATGTGTCCAAGGCAATACAGTATCTACCATAGTATCAGAAATTCCAAGGTTGTATTCAGAAATATGTGGTGTCCAATCCGTTGCTTTTGTTCCTTTTTCTAGCTTGAAATTTCTAATGTCTACAGCCACCCCTTGAACATCAGAAGTAAACGCTACCATCCACGAGCTGTCCAAATTAAAGGCTTCCTGTTTTATCCTAGTCCAAACATTCGGAGGAATACTCTGTCCCCAAATTGTAACATTTCCTGTGTGGGAATGCCTAAAATCCATACTTCTAGAGTGAGTTCCTGCAACTATACCCTCCATTTTAAAACCATATACTCCGACAACTTGATGAGATACAGGAGTATACCTCACAAAACTTCCTGTAGCATCACTCATAACAGCAGAAGTTCCCGTGTTTTCACTTGGAGAGGGGTTGTTAGGTGAAAGTAATGGAAGAGCTGTATTTTTAAAAAGATTAGCTCCACCTATAACCATATTACCTGAAGGAGCAGGTGTATTCCCTTTTGGTAGGGCTTTTAGTTTTTCATCTATTTGTGTTTTAGTGTAATAATCCGATGCCTCCAATTTCCCCACTGTCCCAAATTCCAGCATTTTGCTGGTTACATATTCTGCAATAAGCCTGTGCCCTCTTTTATTTGGATGCAAACCATCATAAAAATAGATTCCATGGTTATATTTAGTTATACCTACTTCCCTCATATCTATCCACTTGATACCATACATCTTTGCTATATCAATGATCCTTTCAGCAAGTTTATCGGAATCTTTATTTTGGTCATCTGTAGACCCTTCATGGAAAGACCGAAGTGGAGTCATCAATATGATTTGTGACTTTTTATAATAAGGAAGCATATTCTCCAATGCTAACTGATAAGCTTCTGTGAATTTTTTAAGGTTTGGATTGTTTACATTAGTAATATCCCCAAGAGAAGTTTTATCTTTAATTTCTCCCAAAGGAACACCAGTAGTAGGCACATTCAGTGCACGCTGGTCATTTGCGCCCATGAAAATGAATATAAAGTCACTATCTTGAGCTACCACTTTTGTTCTGGAAAAAGCAAAGGCGTCGCCATCTATTCCTGTAACTCTAGAACCAGCCCTACCATCAAGCGTTGCTTTTACTCCTCCTGTAAGACTTAAAAGCTGTGCAGTCCATACATCTTCATAGGCATAACCTTTGGCAGGTGTATATTCGTTATTTGTACTCTCCCCCCACGAAGTAATAGAATCTCCAATAAACGAAATCTTCTTTCCTGCGAGCTTGTTATTTACGCTGGGAACAGGTGTAGAGCCTCCGCTCTTTATTTTATCTTCAACTGCTTTCAGCTCCTCTTTGGTCGCAACTAGAGGAAGAACTCTCTCTACACTCTCTATTCTAGATGAATCTGCTTTTCTATTTAATTCAGAAAAGGTTTTCTCAAAACTTTCTCTGAGTTTTGCTTCTGTAATTTCTCCATTGTTGTTGTCAGGAAGAAGCCCTTTAATTTCTTCCAATGTAGACACATTACTCATTGTTTCTTTATTTATATTCTAAATCCTTTACTAAATCCTCTGGAGAATCCTCCTACTTGTTTTTTCTTCTCCTCCTCTCCTATTTCAGCGATATTTCCTGCATATTCATACAGTCCTGTATTTGCTGAAAAAGTAAAACTTACCATGTTATCCTCTTCGAATTTCTTTCCAGAAGTAGCATCTCCGCTGGTAAGGTATGCAGCGTTTCTAAGATTCCCCAGAACCCAAACTCTGCCGTTACTATCCGAAACCAAAAACACCAGCCCAGAATTCCCCGTTTGAGAAAGAAAACCAAGGTTTCTAGGCGTCATTCCTGTCAGCTGAAACGAAAGCTCGCTCATCTGCTTCCATCTCTTTACACTGCCAGTGACCTTCTCCGATAGAGAACCTTGGTCTAGATAAACATCCACAGCCTTTAGGCTTTTTCCGTGTTTGAGTAAAATATTTCCTCTAGAAATTGTCCTGCTGTCTTCGTAGCCCTCCGCTTCTGGAAGAACTATTTTCGCAAAGTCTGAAACAGAAGCATAGTAGAGCCTCACCAAAATACCTCCAAACACCTCTGTGCTCGGGCAATAATGCAAATCTTCTGTATGTATTTCTGTAATCACAAGAACAAAAATAGCACCCCGCAGGGTGCTAAAAAAAGACATCATATTACAAGAAGAGACCTCCCTTTTTTGCGATGATAGGGACTTTTAGCTGAGAGTCCTCGGCATTCCAGCAAGGGAAATTGTCCTTGTTCTTGCTCAGATAGTCCCAAATTTGCGTAAGATACCTTTCGCTTCCCCTCAAATGGCGTTCCTGGAATCTTATTTTTTCCTCATCTGTAAGCACTACAGACTTTTGCCACGGCAATTCCTCATACTGCACCACGATTCCTGTGCTGGTAAATAGATAGCCCTGCTCTGCTGTGGCATCTGCTTTTGATTTATCAATACAGTATTTTTTTATTAAATTTTTCAGCACATCATCGCCCAGAAGAACATCTGCTTCACAAGGTTTCATTTTGGAAAGAAACTCATCCAAAGCACTACGCATCAAATCTGAAAGCATCAAATAAACCTCTGGAGAAATTTCTCCGAAGTAATATCTCGTTTCAGAAAATGGCAGTAGAGAAAAACTTCTCTTGAAAAAAGGCAATTCCTGTTTTTCCGCCAAAAGATTCAAGGCTTTTGCTAAATAAAAATCTGCCTTTCTGAGCCAACTCAAAGCCAAGTCACGAACATCCCACCAGCTGGCGTTCTTGGTCGTTCCCTGCTCATATTGGTTAATTCCATAGTTGCTCAGATGAACCTTTATCCTCGGAAGCGACAAAACAAAGCTGTAATGAAGCCCCGCCGTTACCAAATTATTATAAGCCGTTGGATTGGAGGTTTCCAGCTCTTGGAATACTTCTTTGTCTACCAAGGAGAAAATTTTTCTCTCAAATCCATACTGCTGGTCTATCAATTCAAAATCAAAATTCTTGGGAAAGCTCACCAGCTCTCTGGCTTTCTGCTCTGTTATTTTTTCCATTGTTACTATATTTTCCGCACTGATTACGAAACTTTTACTTTTGGTAATTTAATTCTTAACTGCCACTTGTCCATTTGGGTTTTTGTCCAAAGTTGTCAGATTGATGTTCGGGAATTTCGCCACGAGGTCTTTGTTCCAGTTATTCCATTTCTGAATTAGTCTAAAAACCCAAAGCGTTCGGGCGTGTTTCCTCGGAAGCCTCGCACAAAGTATCGTCCATGCCTCCCGTTTATCAGATCCAGAACCGCTCAAGTTTTTTCCACCAGGAACACCTGCACCCAACAGGGCTGGATCTACCCCCATAGAGAACAAAATCTCCGAGTTTCCTGCGCTGGCATCGGGCAGAAAATCACCACCAGCCTGTGTCTGCTTGATTTCCTCAATCTGAATTCCCTTTATCAGCTCTCCCGAGTTTTTGTCCCTAAAAAATGGAGAAATCAAACTTTTTCCGCTTCCTTTATTCCCCGTCATCTCTTTGTCTATGCTGTTTACCAGCTCTTCTCTGTATCTGTTTTTCAGCTCACTGTCGAACTTCGCCCACTCATCCTTTCCGTATCTATGAATGAAGAAATCATCAGCGATATGAATCATATATTTAAAATTAAACTGCTGCTCAAACATTCGTTTTTTCAACTCTGGAACGGACAGAACTACATCCATCCAGCCGTTTTTGAACGAAGAATGCCAGCCGACCGATGGATAAACTTTCTCTATCATCAAGGTATTCACAATCGGAACAATGAATTTGCTGATTTTCTTCGCCTTGCAGTAGTCTTTAATTTCCTGCATGGACAAATTCTGCCCGAAGCATCGCACCTTTATGGTATCTTTTTCGTTAATATCCGTTTCGCCCCACGCAGAATTGATGTAGATATTTTCTATCATGCCGTTTTTTGGCTTTTCAAACCTACAGAACCCCGCCTGTTGTCTTGATACAGAAATAATTTTTTCGCCGTTTGGACTCAGCAGAAATTCTGGGAAAGCAATACCGAAGCACTCAAAATCCGCCACCAAATCGCTCAATACCAATTCAAACTGCGTTCTATCAAAAAAATCATAGATATCTGGCTCACTGCTTGGGATTTTTTCCCTAAACTCTGCGTCGCCCTCGGTTTCTATCAATTCAAAAACCTTCAGCCCCAGCCCATAATGAGCCGAAGTAAGCACCTCCAATCCGCCCAAAGCAGCGCCCACCATCGCCACTTTTTCCATCAGGCGTTTAGGATATTGGTTATCATCGCCCCAGTTGCACCAGTTATTGGAATCCGTAGCCGATGCGTTTATTTTCGCAACGCTGTGAGGTTCTGCGCTGGCGCCTTTGGCAGCACCGCTAAAACTCACCACAGAATTACCCCCTACTATATAGGTATCATTGTCTATTTTCTGCATTTTTATTTATTTTTTTTACAAAAATAAAGCCTAAACACCCCAAATAACAGGACATAAAAAAGCTCTATTATTTTCTTTTTACTCTATAACATCAGCAATAATGGTCATTCCCTCTCCATGTATTCTTTTCCATACATGCTCTGTGAAGAAATTATCCATTTCTTTATCTGTCATTTTTTTCTCTCCAGAAACATGGCGGTAAAGCCCGTTTTTAAACTCTATTTTTTCTTTTTCCTCCAAAGTATAGTCATTATAACAGAGTTTTTTCATCCCGCCGTCTACTCCATAATCTAAAATATTAAAAGCAATAGGAAACTTACCCTTTAAGCCTTCCCAAGACATGCTTGGAGTAATAAACAAAGCCTTCGCATTATAATAGATACCCATATTTTCCCTGAATATACTTCCGCTTGAAGCTTGCCAGATATCCATTTTGTTAAACCCTGCTATCACACTGGCATTGAGTTCATAAGCACACCGATAATAGAACAACTGCACAGCATCATTCGTAGGATAGGTTTCTCTGGCGTGTCCAGTTGTCACCTTGATATAAGGCGGGTTGGTAAAAATGATTAAACGCCGCAACTGGGCAGCTTCAAACAAAGCATGAGGCAGATGATTAATGTTTTTATCATTTAAAAAATCAAACTGCCACGCAGGAATGCCTTTGCTTCTCAAAATCTCTACATCCTCCGCTTCCAGCGTAGTGCCGTATTTTTCACATCCTTCGGGCAGGGCTTCCAACAAAGCCCCCTCCCCAGCAGCAGGATCATAAAAAACATATTTTTCAATTGGTTTATTTAAGGTCTTTTTCAAATATTCTACCGCTAAATTCGCCCACTCCTTTGGAGTATAATAAGCTCCTGTTTTATGTTTTCTTTCTTTTGTAAGCTCCATGTTTTATCAATATTAAAAAACCACCTTTTTGCCGTTAAATTCCTCGATGAAAATAATATGTATTTTCTTTATTTCGCCGTTTTTTAGTTTGATATTCCTAGTGCGATTTTCCCAATGGTTAGGATTTTTAAAGGGCGTTTCATCCGCCAGCCTTACCGCCCCTTTTTTCGCAGGAGGACGAAGCAGAACAGCATCCTCGTAACTTATCAATTTTCCCCCCGTTTTATTTTGCAGGTTAAAACTTCTAATTTTTAGAGAAAAAGGAACAGGATTTTTGCGGGCGTCTACTTTTTTCATTTCCGTGAGAACATCAGATAAAAACAGCGTTTTTTCCATGGCGCAAATATCAAACAACACCACGGAAACATAAAAGACACACTAAAAAACACGAAAAAACAAGGCTCTTTCTCAAAATTTTGAAACTAATCATTTGTTTATCAATCCCTTAACCTATGAAATTTTTGTTTTTTTCTCAAAATGTGCAAAAGCCCCCACGAGCCGCCTTAGTTTTTTCTACAATTGCAGTTTTATTTTTTACCGAAATATGAAAGGGACTTCCCCGAAATGCTGGAAAGGCAAAAACAAAAAATCTCCTCGGAATGAGGAGACTCTATAGGTTTTAAATGTTGGTAATAATAAAGGAATCAGAGTAATCGTAATCCAAAAGATAGCTAAACTGCCAAAACAAACAATAATCCAGCGTATCCGAAAAGTGAGTGGCGTGTTCTTGTGGAATTGTACTGCTTCGCTCCGAGGATTTGTCTTTCTTAAAAGCATCATCACTTGTCAGCGGTGCATTCTCCATTGATATTATCAAGTTTGGACACTGGTTTTCATTTATCCTAACAATAGGAAGCCGAGGATTCTGCTCGGAAAGAATTTCGTTAATCAATCTGAATTTCTGTATATGCTCGGGATTATTCGTGTTCGGTGTCTGGTTAATCACTATCCAGCCAGCCGAACGGAGCGCATTCTCTACATCTTCTGCCAATGTAGTCTTGGAATTTGCCTCAGACTTGTAACCAGAGCGGTCATGATACAGATGCACTACATTACAGCTGGATTGGTGGTGTTTATAGTAGTCGATGAACTGCTTAACCATATCGGAAAGTTTATCAGGGTTCTTCGCAAAGAACTCCTTAATGAATCTTATCTCTCCTTGACTTTCTAAATGCTGCGACACTGTCCCGCAGTTAATTCTTCCACCAAAATCCAAATTGAATTGTAACGGAACACCACGCACCAGGTCAGTGTCATACTTACTGCTCGGCACATAGTTTTCTGTCAAATCCCCCAAAGCATCAATATCGTATTTATACTTATAATAATTCTTCTTGCTGAGCTGTGCATAGAAACCATCTGCTATCTTCCCAGGGCGGATGTTCAGTATCTCTGCTTCAAACATAGTCTTTGAAAGCGCCTCTCTTCTCATCTTCTCTATCCAGCCAGACTCTAGGTTGTGGATATTTACTTTCGAAGATGCTTTGATAAAGGTATACTCTTTTGGGTTTTCCATTGCCATTTTCTCCCTATTAGTGAACCATTCCCCCTTCTTGGTCATCGCCACAGAAGAAACGAATATCTCGGCATGAAGCATAGATTTACCTTTGAATATTTCCTTCTTGGCTCTATTCGTCGTCAAAACATTATTGAATAATCGGTCATAAGTCAGCAATGCTGCCTCATCTCCTATAATCCAGTAGGAGTTAAGCCCCCTTCCTGAATTGGGATTGTCCAGCGAAACCATTATCGCAATGGCTCCATTTCTGAAATGAATTACATTATTCCAGCTGTCAGGCGCTTGGAATGGTCGCTCGAAGCCCATAGATACCCCGCTCCTGCCTACTACATAATCATACCCCTCCCATAGTCCGAACATCTCTAGTCCCTCCTTGGTAGATGGCAGGGTTCTGGTCTTTATCTGCACAAAAGATTCCCCCACAATCACACCAGTAGAGCGTGGCATCTGCCTCACGGCTTCCTTTAAAAACCACCCCAAAACAGTAGACTTGCCCGACCCCCTCGCCGCTTCTATTGTGATATAAGGAATTTTATAGCGATGGTTTGCCAGAACAGCCGCCATCTGCATAGGATTGAGAAGAATCTCTTTCTGTGGCTTTATCAAGTTGCTAATCTCTCTATTCATCATCATCTTCGTTTTCTTCTACTTCCCTAAATTCTGCATCCTCAATTTCTAAATTATTAAAATCTACCACACCATACGCAAACTCCTTATCCATCATCTTATAAATTCTTCTCGGCATTTTGATGTTATACTCATGCGCCTGTATCTTATTAGGGTCTATCTGGTTTTCGTTTTCATCAAAATTAAATAGCTCCCTGTATTCTTTCAACGCCTTAACTGCAAGGTCTCCATTACCAGCCTTTACAGCCTTCTGGTATTCATTCCAGAAAGCCTCTTTCAGCACCTGCCGTTCCGCCGCCAATGTAGTAGCATCCAGCTCGCCAAAAATCTGCATGGACATATTATACTCACGATACGCCGAAGCTTGAGAAATCCCGTGGTCTCTCATTAGTATCTGAATTACTTGATAAGTAGAGTATTTGTTGTTCAATCTCAGTGACCATGCGTGGCTCATCCGCTTTTTCTTCTCTGCCTCACGCTCGGTCAGTTCCACTGAACTCTCATCTAGGTAACTCGCCTTTATACGCTGAAAACTGCTGTCTTTCTTGAATTTTGACAATTCCATGCCTCAAAGATAATTTTTAGGATTTTTTCTGTAAAAGACACAAAAAAGCCCTGCAAATGCAGGGCAGGTGTTAAAAAAAGCAAATTTCTATGAAATTTGTATTTTATGCTTGAAAATTATCAGCAGCCTTTCTCAATCTTTCAGCAAGGTCGTATAATGCTCCCTTGAACTGCTCACTTTCCTCTGGGGTAAATCCACCTTTTCCTCCGTTCCCATCTATTTCAGAAAGTTTATTATATATCCATGATGCCGATTTCCCGAAATAATTCTTGGAAATCTTGCCCCAAGATACATCTACAATAATATCTTCTAACTGCTTTTTATAAGCCACTTTTTTACTAATTCCTATTTCCATATCTTAATATTTTTAGATTAAAAACCGCCCGCTTTGGGCGGTTTATTTTTTACTTTTCTTTTTCTTCCTCTTCTCCATCCATCATCTTTTCGAAAAGCTCCCTTGCATAAAACTCTAATTCTATTGAGGGATTGTGTTTTGATTTTAAGAAGTTTCTAATTGCTTCGATTAACTCCTTTTCTTTTTCTGTTAACTTCATATCTTTCGCTTTTTTTAACACCACAAAGATACTGTGAATTTTCACAATACGCAAGTTTTTCACTAACTTTTTTCATTTTTTATACAAAAAAAGCCCCCTCTTTGGGGGCTGTATTATACTTCTGCTACTACTGCGAAACTTCTCCAGATGTCCTGCTCCATACTAATCAGAGCCGAATGAAAATCCACTCCTTTTCCGAAAAACGCCCGCTTTTTATCGAGCATAAATTGGATTTTCATTTCCTCGCCCTGCTTGACAGAATTTATTCTAAGATGTTTGGGTTTCGCTTCTGTACAGAATGCCATAAACTCTTCAAAAGAATAATGCTGGAAATACTTCTTACACAATGAGAATAATTTCTCATTACTAAGCAGAGATTTTGTTCTACTTACTCGCTCTACTGGTGCAACTGCTGTTGCTTCTAATTGACTTAACATAACTTGTAAAAATTAAAAATCCGTGAGTGGGTGCTGTTAAGTCAATGGCTACGCCTATGATTGTTATGCATTACTGCATAACTACACCTTCACGGAAAATTATAATTTATTTGCAAACTTTATACAAGTATTGCCATTGACTTAACACTGCAAAGATAGATAAATTTTTATTTCGTGCAAATATTTTTTATAAAAAAAATAAAAAGCCCTGCAAATGCAGGGCGGGTGTAATAAAAAATCAGTATATAAGAACTACTGAATATCGTAAGCAGCCTTTTTTATTCTTTCGGACAAATCCACCAAAGCTCCTTTTAAAATTTCTTTCTCCTCTGGAGTAAAATCCCCTTCTTCTCCATTAAATCCTTTGCCGTTCATTTTTTTAGAAAGCCAAGAACGAGATTTTTTAAAATATTGTTCTGATATTTCCCCCCAAGATACTTCTACAATAATATCCCAAAGCTGCTGTTTCATTGTTATTCTTTCCTGTTGTTGTCTTGTTGTTGTTTCCATATTTTGATATTTTGATAAGCCCCCGAAGGGGCTTTTTGTTAATCTTTGGCTTCTTTCTCCTCTTCTTGATTTTCTTTGTAATCCAAATCCATCAATTCGTTGAGTAATTCTTGAATTTCAGCCGTTAGCATTCTTGCTCCATTAGGATAGGCTTTTCTGTAATTTCGGATGGCTTCTATTAAAAACCATTCTTCTGATGTAATTTCTTTTGTTACCATATCTCTGATTTTTTATTACGCAACAAAGATAATCAACATTTTTTGATTATGCAAGTTTTTAATCAAATATTTTTGATTTTATTTTCCATTATTCAAAAATTTTTCGCATTCCATCAGTTCGTTTTCTTTTTCTTGGAGCTGTTCCCTTTTGAGGTTCAGCGTGTGCAGTCGGCTCTTATACTCTGGGTCTTCGGGAGCAGGCAGGGAGTTTTCCATTTTCTTAATGGTCTGTTTTCTCCTTGTAATCAGCGCCCTAAGATTGTCCCGATGCTTATAAATTTCCAGTTCACTCATCCCCTCGAAATCGGTTTCAGTCTCCAAAGGCATTATTCTCTTATACTCTCTATAATGTTTCAGCACCTTTTGGCATTGGTCAAATTCTTTAAAACAATTCCAAATTTTCCACTGAAGCTCAAAGGCTTCGTCTTCATCTTTAGGATCAAGTTCTCCGAGCTGAATTTTAAGGGAGCAAGCCTCCATCCACAGCCCCCAGCGTCTGCGGAAAACCTTATGAAGCTCTACAGGATAATCTGCAATAAAATCATTGAAGACTTTTCTCGGCGCTTCTGGTTTCGGATTTCCACTCCCTTGGTCTGCTGGTTTATCGGTTGGAATTTCAGCTGAAACTTTCGCTTCTGCAGGCTTATTCAATCGAGAAAATTCATATTTCAGCTTTGCAAAATTCTGCAGGGAAAACCTCCTGCAGGCTTCCGTTATCCGCTGGTTTCCGCCGTATGAAATATACTTTTCTAAAAGTTCCTGGTGCTCTTTTGCGTTCATAATGATAAAAAACAGAAAGCACTAGGCTTCCTGTTTCTTTTGTGATTTTGATTTATCTTCTGCTGTCTCCGTTCTCGTAAGGAGAATTTGCTCCAAAGCCTCTTGGATAATGCCAGCGTCTTCTGCCATATCCTGCCTTTCTTTGAGAGCTAAAAGGCTTTTAAGTTTCGTTTCCGACAATTTGGAAAGACCCTCTACAGCCTCTGGCACCAGCGAAAGCCACTGAGAGCCTCTTTGGAAAAAATCAAAAGCATCATCTGGAACATCTTCCACTACAAAATCACCACGAGAACTGATAATCCTTGTTCCAATCGGAACATTCAGTTTGAAATACTTTTTATCCATCTTTTCCAATTTTCTACGCTGCAGGTTCTAATGTGATTTCCCCTTCATACACACAAGTTTTCGCATTCGCTACCAACTTCACTGTTACTCCAGAGTTATCATCTATCTTCTTACCTGTAGTTCCCTCGGCAGAATCTATTCTTGCTCCAAGGTCTTTGTTTCCAATCACAAAGAGTTTTCCGTTGGCATCTTTCACAACAAAAACACACGGAGCGTTCTTATAGGCATCTATCCAGCCCAACACTTCCGTTCTAAGACCAGGAATAAGAAATTCCAATTCTGTTTTTGTCTTCTTGTTGCCCACATTCCCTGTAAGGGTTGGTTTCAACTCTCCTTCATCCATCTGAATGTCGATGGATTTCCACGCTTTATCCTTATTGAGAACAATACCTCCTGCCGCAATGGTTACCCTGCTGGCATAGGTAGTAGAAATCGTAGGCTTTGCCATGCTTTTAATGAAATCTACAGGAACATAATATAACTTCGTTGCAATCCCAGAATTGATTTCATCATTTGGGCAATGCTCCAAGTTCTCGTGCGGAATGCTATCAAAACAACTTGCCATAATTTTATTTATTTTTTTGGTTAAACTTTTTCTATCAATCCAGACCCGCCAACGACCAACTGAAGCAGTATATCTTCGTCTTGGGAGATTTCCTGCTGAGTTTTCACTAAGCCGTCGATTCTGATTTTGCTCGGAGCATCATCAGTGAATCTGTATTTTTCTCCATTGAACTCAAAAGAAACAGCTTCTGCTTTTGGCTCTGCTGGTTTAGGTTCTTTCTTTGTAAGAGATTTTTCTCTCTTATCCAGTTCAGCTTCTCTTTTTGCAATTTCTTTCTCACGATTGTCCAGTTCAGCTTCTTTTTCTTTGAGCTGGTCCGCAAAAACATTCAGTTCGTTTTCCCTGGTATCAAGCTGAGTTTCCTTTGCTACATTTTCTGTAGATTCTTCAGTATTACCTGCAGTTTCTTCGATGTTTTCAGAAACTTTTTCGTCTTCTTTTGCCATAATATTATTTTTTTAGAAAAACCTGTAAGCACCCTAAAGTGCCTACAGGTATAGGATTACACACTTAGTTTTTCACTTGCATAGAACAATTCGTTCTGATCCGCATTGTTCAATCCTCGTTTCTTCGTTCCGTCTGATGTATGCATGAATACCAATTGGTTTACAGCATAATCATATCCAAGAGAAAACTCTCCAAGAACATCCAGTATTCTTCCGTTCTCTTGAACCGAAGTAATAGTCGCTGGATTGTCTATTTCATCAATAAGCCTTAATAGGTTATTGTCCACCGTAGACACGATAGTTCCTTTGGTAAGGTTCGGTATGCCCACGATTTGTCTCTTACCAAGTCTTGTTCTCATGGCATCATCCTGGAACTTGTTTTGTCCGAACTTATCTTCGTATGCAATCTGATAGTCTTCCGCATCAGTCTGGCTCATGAAGATAGTTTTCACTTTGTTTTTATAAAGTGATGGAATCTGTCTTTCGTATTCCGTTACCACTTCCAAAACATTGGTTTTAGTTATCGCATCACCAGGAATCAAGAACGCTGGATTTGTAGTATCCGCTGCTATTTTCTTGTGAACCTCGTTCAAACCGTCCATTGATGAACCGAATGTAGGAGATGCCAGCCCTTTCTGTGAAGCATCAAACTTACCAGTGATGGATAAAATATTAACATCATCAATCACTTTTTCTTTTAAAATCTGCATAGCAAGAACAGAGATACTCTTCTGCTGCAGTCCTTTGCTTTCTTCGTATTTTTCTTCAAAAATACTTCCCAAAATTTCCGCTGGATCTATTTGGAAATCCACTTTTTGATGGAAATTCTTCAAATCTTTATACAAGAATGTAATATCTCCATAAGGAGTCACTTTCTTGGAATCAAAAATCTGAACTGCATGGCTCATCAATGCCTGAACCGATGGATAATGCCCCTTTACCTTGGTTACGGTTCTTGCAAACTGGTTGATGTAAACCTCGCTTGACAAAACCATACCGCTGAATAAAGTAGGATTTACAGATAAATAACGAATAAGCTCGTTTTTAATCTGGTCTGTTTTTAAACTCATATTCTTATATTTTAATTTATTCTACTTTTTTACTCTCTGGAGCAACTTGTTGTGCTCATCTTCTGGATTCATAAATCCTCCAATCAAACCATTTTCAGAATTCTCTGTTCCGTCATTCTCTACCACAGAATGTCTGTTTTTAGAGCCTCCGAATTCCTTGCATTTTTCCCCAAGTAAAGCGATGTTCTCCACTACGCTTTCTTTAGCCTCCTCTTTTAACCCTGCAGTTTCTAGTGCGGCTTCTACCGCCTGTGCCGTTTCTTCCGAATTTTTTTTTACGACCTCTAGATTCGTTACAGCATCAGAAAGACTCTGCTTAGTGCTTTCCAGTTCTTCCGCCATTCCTTCTGATTCCAGACCAGCCAAGGCGTTTTCTATTTTCTCCAAATCCTCTTCCGATAGCTTCGCAAAAGGCTTCTGCGTTCCGAACACTCCTGCATGGAATGTCAGTTGCGCTAGTCCCAGTAGGGCTGTGATTCTTGTGAATTTCATTTTATTTGATATTATGATTAAAATTTGCTCAATGCATCTTCTAGAGAGCCGAGTTCATCTATAAGACCGATTTCCAAAGCCTCTTTCGGAGTGTAGGTTTTTCCTTTGAAAACATGCCCGTCATCTTTCAGCTTCTCCCCAAAATTTTCCTTCATCCTGGAAATAAAATCATCTGCTAAAACTTTCAGCTGTTCAGTGTAGAGTTTTTCATTTCCTTTCATCAGCTCACGATACTCCTTGTTTTTATCTGTAGACTGTGGAGCATAGATTTCATAGATTTTTGCTCCCCATTTTTCGAACATTGCTGAAAAATCTTGATAAGAGAGCATCGTCCCAATGGAGCCGATTTTATCAGCAAAAGGAGATGCCATATGATAATCACACCCAGAAGCAATGTCCAGCGCAGCCGAACACTGATAACCACTGGTATATGATATAGTAGGAGTTTCTAAATTCTTGATGATATGGGTAAGCTCTGCGGTTCCAGAAACCATACCGCCTCCAGAATCTATATTGAGAATAATTCCCGAAACACTTGGGCTTCTATCCAATTCTTTCAAGAGCTCCCCAAGGAACTGGGTGCCGTAAGAGAAGTAAGTAGAATATTTAGTGATTGCTCCCACAATATCCACTATTACAGGAAACTTCATGTTTTCTTTCCCTTCTCCCTGTTTGTTGATCTTGGATAAATACTGCATTTCTCTCTCCTTTACACTCTGTATAGGAGAGGATTTCATCAACATAAATTCCGCTGCCAATGATGGAACAAGGCTCATCAAATAGCCTTTGTCTATTGCCAGCGGAGTATTTAATAAAGTATTACCATTAAACATTCTTAGATTTTATTTTTCAAAAATCCAAAATGTTTAGTGCGTAAAAAAAGACAGAAAAATTATAAGCTCTGGGCTTTCGGCTCTATAATGGTAGCGCCTGAAATTTGGATCTGCATCCTATCACTTCCAGAATTATCATCCTTGCGCCCATCGTGAACTTCTACCATGAACGGCTCTTGTTCATTACCCAATATCATGGAATCTACATTGGTCACCAGGCGGATGGCAAAACCCTTTTTGTTCAAAAGAACAGAATAAGTAATAATGTCCATCGGGTTCATACTGTGGAGATTAAATGATAAATCCACCTCGAAAAAAGCGTTTCCGTTTTTAAATTTTCTTTTGATAGACCTGTCAAAGTCCTCGGGAACAATGTTTTTAAAGATTATTTTCGGTTCAGCAGAAACACTCTTGCCTGTGCTGTTCGCTGTGAATGAATATTCTTTGGCGTTGAAAATTTCGATTTGTCGAATTTCACGAAAGAATTTTTCTGGAATATTGCTGATTTCCACCATATTTTAAAGTTTTTTTACGAAAATATTTTATTTGGCTGGTTTTCTAATCGTTGGGCGATTTTATCCTTTTTCCTGTTAAAATCTCTAATGATAGTTTGATAATAGGATTTTTCTTCCTCGTGGATCCCGTAGAAATTCAGCAGGTTTTCTATGGATGTTTTATACTCTATATCATAGTAGAGTTTGTTGAGAACAGCTGTTTCATACAGATGCTCACGAAACAGACTCTCCACTGCACGCCGAAGCAGTTGCTCGTGCGTCGGAAGAATGCAGATTCCGTGTTTATCGGAATAAGACAATTTAAAGGAAATTTTATATTCCTCCTCGAAAACTTCATTTTTTGCACGATCATCCCAGTTCGAATTTTTCTTGCTCAAAAGAGAACTGATAAGAATACCGAACCAATTATCTCGGCTTGGCTGATATTCCGCACCAAATTTCTGAGTCAAAAACTGCTTGATCGGCTTACTCACTGGCAAAAATATACTTACTAGCATCCTTATTTTTTTGAGCAAGTATATGATTTTTCCACCATATTATAAAGGCTCTGCTTTTTTTAGTTTCTGAAACTTTTATTCTGAAATTCTCTAAAAAGTAGGAAAAAAGTTGTAAGAATTGTAAGGATTTTATAAATGCTTATTTTTCAGATATTTATACCTTACTTAGAGTTGTAAGAATCCCATACAACAGCCAAATTCATTTTGTAAGGCAGTTTTTCCCTTACAATTTTTTTGTAAGGATTATCCATTCCTTACAAAATAAAAATAAAAGTTGTAAGGCGATAAAACCCGACAAACAGAGCGCTCGGATAATTCCTTACAATCCTTACAACTTTTTTACAACTTTTTGGGGGTGGCAGGGGGTTGTGAAAATCGCCGCCTTGTAGGTGTGCGAAAACTGGTGCATATCAAAAAAGAAAATCCGCCCAAATCTGAGCGGATTACAATGAAAAAAAACTAATTAGCGCCTAAGCATCTAGAAGTCGGTTTCTTGTGGTGCAGGAGGCGTTACAGGAGCAGGAGCCGTCGGCTTATTCTCTGCCAATTTGATTACCTCGAAATTAAACGCAGAAAGGTTCTGAGCGTGTCCCTTCGTTCCGTCTTCTTTGTTGTAAAATCCTCCATCAATGCTGAAGAAAACTTTTACTCTACTACCATCGGGAATTGCTGCTAGCTTTTCAATACCAGCGTTTTTAACCTGCATTTTGAGGAAATTCTCACGATTAGTCTGGGTGTAATTGTCAAAGTAAGAGGCGTCCAGTATGAATTTCTGAACACGGAATGTTTCTGTTTTCTGCTCCGCAGCCTCTCTGCTGTAGATGTTTCCGATAATATCCATATGATTAAAATTTAAATGTTTTTATTTTTATAGACTTTGATTATTCTTTTACGCTTGTTTCTCTGCGGTCTGTCATAACAAAGATTTAGCTGTTTCTATTAAATCTCTAAAATTTTCTAAAAACTTATTTCTTAATTCGGGAGTTTTGAACGCCAATATTCTTCTTGTGGAATGATATGCATTTTTACCAATTATTTCCTCATAAAATTCAATACACCATTTAGTTTCATCTTTACTTCCCCAATCTGGCTTCCAACCCTCATTGTATATGTCTCTTAACTGACATAATTGAGCCAAAGCTACACACGCTTCTGCTTCTTCTTTTGTAGGAAATGTATTTTTATTATATTCTTGGGTGTTAAGCATTCCTGTTTCAATAATACGACATTTAGCATCTATAAACCAGCCTTCTACAAAGAGCAAATCTTTCCATGCTTTAGGAAGTTTTCTTTCCGCCTTTCTGAAAATTATATTTTCAAAGGTTGAATTTTCTCTGTCAATTTCGTAGCCTTCTGGCGCTTGTATTTTCATTTCTTTTATTTCCATAATTTGTAAAATTTTTCTTTTATTATTTCAAGCCAAGTTTTATCTGGTAATCTTTTTAAGGTTAGAATTATTAAATCGTGAAAATCCATATCAGAACTCCAAAATTTTACATTTAAAACTTTTATTTTCATACTATTTTCATAAATAATATCGCCTTTTTTAGTGTTTTCAAAAATCCATTTAGCTCTTTGGATTTTCCAGATTTCTCCTACTTTAGGTTTATTCATTTTCTTCCATAATGTTCTTTTAATAAATCAATTTCCCGAAGTAAAATGCCAGGATACTCCCAGTCATCGCTCCAAGGGAATAAATAATTCTGTCCCACTCGCTCCCGAAAGCTACTTTCTTCACATTGTGCGACCACACAAAGCTGATAAGAAAGCCACATGCAAGGATTCCAAATAGAAACTCTCTCGTGATGAAATAAGTGTTCAGCACAACCAGGAACACTTGGGTAAATCCTGTTGTAAATAATTTTATTCTATCCATTTTTTTATTTTTTTTCTTTAATTTTTACTACTTCTCTTATTACTTTGTCGTCGATAAATACATAATTGTGCGTGTTTGGAACCAAGAGCTCCAGCCTTTCCTCGTTCTGCTCCTCCCATTGGTCTAGATCATTATAATTACTCGGCACCTCCTTGAAAATCTCGAAAGCCTTCTCCCATTGTAGGGTTTCATCTTCGCAAATAAAACCCGTTTTTTTTCCGCAGCAATATGTAACAAGAACATACTTATAAGTCCTCCTGCTTCGCACTACTACAACATCCGTGTTGATGAATGTGCACTGGAAAGAAAGGTAGCCGAATTGCTCTTTCAGTTCTGCTCTATTCGTAGGGAACTCCGTTTTTATCATGGTTTAAAAAAATATATCGTCTTGCTCATTATTCGTTTCCTCTGCGCTTTCCTCTGGAACTTGGATAAAGAAATGCTCCTCGGTTTTACTATCCGTCCATTTCATAATTCTTTGCCCTGCTTTATCAGTCAGTTGATCCTTTGGATTAAATATGTATCCTTTCAGTTCGCAGAACTGCTTTAATTTATTCTTGAAAGAAGTCGCTGAAATCTGCTTCATGGAATTATTATAATTCTTCAAGTTTTCATACATCACTCGTCGGCATACAGCCTGGTTAATGTTTTCGTCTTTGAAATAATCTTCAGCCCATTCAAAGAATACAATTCCGATTTCAGCCAATAGGTTTCTCTTTCTAATGTTCCCTTCTGGTGCTCCTATCTTTTCATTTGTGGAAAGGTAGAACTGTAGGCACTGCATGGCAAAGTTTAAGAACAAATTCCACTGTTTTTCATCCCAGTCAGTGAAAAATCTATTGTTAAAATCATGCATCGGATTTCGCTCTGTAAAACCTTCTATCTCGCCGTGATACCAATTCCCGAACGACATGAATAAAATCCTCCCTCTGGTGGAGCTGTCCAGTCCATAAGGCGCATAGTTGGTGGAAATACAGAATTTCGGAGACAAGTAGAACGGAATCAAATAGGCGTTCTGGTTCTTCGGGTTTACATTCAAGTCTCCAGTAATATCCGTGAATAATTGCTGAAACTGGAATCTTTTATCCGCATCATCGAACAGCACATAGTCGGTCTGTTCCGTTATTCCATCATACAAGAAGTCGCTCTCCAGCAGTCCCTTTTTTCTCGCTCCTAAATACTTGGAGTTCATAAACAACCTCAAAGCATGGCTGGAAAAAATAGACTTCCCTGTTCGCCCGTGGGACTCGTTATCATCTACCACTTCGTTGTCCATTATATAGAGACACCAAGCCTTAGCAGGGTCTTTGTATCGGTGGAGCATATATCCGAAAGAATACACCTTATTGATAAAGTGCAGTTCCTGCTCGTAGATCTGATCCTCTGAAAGCGTTTCTTTATTGATGATAAATTTGTTTTCATCTAAATAATTATCATATTCAGACGGTTTCAAATCCCTTAATTCTTCTTTCCAATGAACTCGGCAGGTGTTGATAAAGTAGTTCATGAAATCGCAGTCACTTCTTACAATATCCAACTTCCAGTTGTTATTCTCATCTTTTTTAATATTGAAAAACGGCTCTTCTATATTCAGTTTAGAAGTGTTCAGAGTCGTTCTGGTCTGGCGGAAAATGATTTCGTTCAAAATATCGTCCTCCATTACATAACGGCTGTAGCCCTTGTCTATCCTTTCTATTTTATCCTTGCTGACTTCCCAAATGAACTTATCAAAGAAGAAAAACTGAGAAGTAGGAGTAAAGTCTGTAAAATCAAACTCCTTGCTCTCCAGGTTCTGGAGTTTTTTCTCCGAAACTGCCTCCGAACCTATTACCATGTTCAGCAATTCATCGGGAAAAAGTCGAAGCCCTTTTTCTTTTTGTTTTTCATCCAAAAACTTATTGAAAAAGTCTTTGATTTCCTGCGAGGAAACCTCCCGAAGAATGTGCTTGTTCTGCTGAACAAAATAGTAACCATCCTTTCTGGTGGCGTCTTTTATTCTGAAAAATCCGTTCAGCTTCAAGAAATTGAACGCATTTTTGTAATTCACGCTGTAGGTTGGCGTGTGGTCTATTTTCTTCCCTTCTTTATTCGTTCTCCACTTTTCAATCCAAAACTTAGCAGGTCTGGCAAGTTCCAGAAATCTTTTCACTTTTGCTCGAAGCTCTTTTTGCTCCTTGTCCTCAAATGCAGCTTCAGATTTCATGAAGTCGGTAAAATCCTTTTTAGGATTACCTCTAAAATCTTTGGATTTGGTAAGGCTTTCTGGGAGCCACACAGTCTTGATATCCATATGCTCCAAAGCCAGTTTCTTCCCAGCCTCGAAGCCTGTAGGGTCAAGGTCTGGAACATTGATAACCTCAAATGCATACTTGAAAAGCATCGCAATTTGTGCTTCGGTAATGTCTGCTGTTTCAGAATTGAACCAAACCACAGTTTCACCCGTAGAAGCCATATTTAGAGAATCTCTGTCGCCAGAGCAGATGACTATTCGCTCTAATTTTTTCACTTTGGCTGGTGCAGATTCCTCCTTGTTATCGTAGGACTCCTCTACTTCCTGCTGGAATTTATTGTAAATAGACTTTACATTCTCCAGCCCAAAAATGTGCTGTGATGGCTTCTTTCCAAGGTAAGAAAATCGGTATTTCTTATCTGCTGATTTCGGCTTATAGATTTTCAGCCAAACTCTTTCCTCTTCGGGTTCTTCTACTACTACATTTTTATTTTCGCCCTCCAGATGGATTTTCTTCTTTCCGCCTCCTGCTTTTACGATAAAGGCAAAAACAGGATAGGTTTCGGAACTCTCCACCGTGTAGACATTGCAGAGTTCTTTTTGGGCGTTCTCTTCCTTTTTGAGCCAAGAATAAGACTTCAAGGAATAAAGCCCATACTTTCGGCATACTTCCTCCGTCATCAGCGGTCCAAGAACTTCTAGTTCATAAGGTGTAAAATCTTTGGTTTCGTAGCAAAATCCCTCCTCGTTCAGCGTTCCCTCGAACTCGGAAAACTTGCATACATTTATATTTTTAGGTTTAGTTTTATTTTCGTCCAAAATCCCCAATTCTCTACCCAGCTGCAAAAGAGCTTCGAAATAAGTAAGCCCCATTTCATGAGCATAAATGTGGATTCCGTTTCGGCTTTCGGCATAGAAACCTCCCGTGTCTCCCCAGTCTTTCACGAAATAAATCCCGTCCTTCTTGGAAAGATTAGCAGACTCTGTCCCTTCGTGCCGTATTTTAAAATGCTTGTTCTGCCGAACTTGAGGCAAAAACCTCTGTATCAAGTCCAGCCCGCCATTAGTCGCCTGGAATATATCTTGTTGATTTATTGGAAAATTCATTGCGTTTAAATAAAAAACCAACTGGCGGGCTTATGCCAAAGCCAGCTGGAAAACTTAAAATTTAATTTATAAAATGAAAAAATGTTCTTCTATGCCTCTATTCTGTAGTGCATATCCTGCACCAAGCCTATAAGTGCCTGTGTAAAATTCTCCCCCTGCCCGAAGAAGCATCTTCGCTTGTCCAGACCGAAGTAGATTTTGAAACCTTTGCCCTGCTGAATAGTATTGAGCTGAATGTGTTTGGGCTGCATGAGTTCGCAGAACTGCTGAAACTCCTCGAAAGAATAATCCGTGAACTGAAAAGTAATTGCATTGGCTCCGTGTCGTGGAGTTGCCGTTAGCATCAAGGTACTGTTGTTCCCTTGGGCTAAATTTCCTACTGGGTTTCGCATTTTTAGTAAAAAATTTAGATTTATTAAATAAAGAAAGCGTGATGCTCTCAAAGTTGCGAAACCCACTAATAACAGAGTTATTAGAATTGAGACACACCACGCCTAAGCGTTTATGTGATATTCCGTAAATTCTATGATTTACTCTGTTATGTAGATTTCGCAGAGCAAATATAGTAAATATTTTGATATGGGCAAGGGGTTTCATAACTAATCTTTATTTTCCTATTTATTGTTTTATAAATTCTCTCCTGGTTTGAAAACATTAAATTCCTCTTTCAAGAACCCTAACTGAACCATCCTGTTACGATACCAAGTGGTATTGGCGTGCAGTTGCTCTTTTATAAGGATATTCAGTTCCGTTTTGCAAACAAACTTTTTATAAGTAAAAAGTCTTTTGCAGAAAGTCCGATACTGAGCTGTTTTATATCGAGAATTTTGTTTTGTCGGCTTTTCCGAAACAGCTTCTGAAATAGGCGCTGTATTGTTTTTTTCTTTCTCCTTTAATACCCAGGTGTATTTATTTCTTTTTTCGTAAATCATTATCCAGTTACAATTTTTATTACAAACTCGCTATCCTTGGCTAATCTGTCTATTTTAGTTTTAAAACCAAGACTAAAACCTTCCCCTTTCCCTTTTATGAAATCTATAACAGTGACTGGTGTGGATGTTTTTTTGAAACCCTCTACAAAAGCCCTTAGTTTGGGATTTTCAATTCTACTTTTCATTTGCGAATATTTGAGTTTGAACAACAAAAGAAAACTTTTCAAGGAGCAGGAAAACCGTAGGTTTCTCACTCAGTTCAGCCGAACCATATATGGTTTTTTCTGGTGTGGAAACTTTTATTCCTTTTTTTCTCAGCCTGTAGCAGGCATTATACTGTTGTCTTTTGGTGCTTATCATGATTACCTTTGTTTTCACGAGTTCTACATTCAGTAACATATGAGGATGCAGCCTGTATCAAAGTATCTATATGTTCCTCTGCCTCCATTGCACTTACAATAGCATCTGCGATAAATGGTCCTTCCGCATGAAGCATAACACCTTCTTCACAAGATTTTTCTCCATTTGTAAGGTAATAGAAACACAAGAACCCAAAGCCCTCTGGAGCCTGTGACAACAATTCTCTTAACTGCTCTTCAAATTCTAAATTTACCGCAAGCGGTTTATCTGTTTTTTTCATCTTATTTATTTTAAATTATAATTGAGTTCTTAAATTAAAAAGCCACTGCACCCCGTCTAGGCTGGTCTGTTGTCCAAAAAGTTATGAAGAAAGAATTTGTGATAATATTTAGACCCTTCGTGGCTATGGTTGGAGTATATAAACTTAAGAGCTTTTTCGCCCTGGTTGTTTCTCTAGGATTTCATCATCAGAATAGCCATTTTGCTTGTAAAATTCTATACAATTCGGTAACAGCAAACTATTTGATTTTCTTCTTGCTTTTAAAATGACAGCCACTTGCGTCGCTTTCAAGTGTATTGCCATTCTAAGAGAAAAATCATTATCTGAGATTATTCTTTTAATTATTTTTTGTGATATTGTCATTTTGTTTTATATTTTGTATTGCAAGTTGTATTACAAATTGTATTGCAAAGTAAAACAAAACTTTCCAAAATCGCAAATAAATCTTTCCAAAATCGCAAATAAAACCTCTTTAATCGCAAAAGAAAATGATAATCAATTACTTAACTTTACTATTATGAATGTTGTACAAAATATCAAGGAAATTAGAACAGCTAAAGGCATAAATCAAGATGTTATCGCTGAAGCGCTAAGTGTTGATATAGCTGTTATAAGTAAAATAGAAAATGGTAAAAGAGAACTGAAAGTTAATGAACTTTCCAAAATCGCAAATTGCCTTGGTGTTGATATATTGTATTTGTTTACTTATCCTAAGGTTTTTGTGGACAAAGAATCTTTGCCACCTAATAATGATAAAATATCTGTGACTTTTGAGATTTCTCCCGACAAGAGAGAACATTTATTAAAACTGATCACTGGGAAATAGTATTTAGTAACAGACCCGAAACGGTCACTTATAGGCATCTTTTAAAGCATTTATGTTTTTAATTATCAGTTATTTACAATTAACAACAATAGCCCTGCTCCCGCTACTAAGTAAAGGAGGAATAATAAACTTAATTGCAAAATCACTGATTTTTAGAGGTTTTATTAAGGGTTTATTATTCCTCTTTTTTTGTGTTTTGGTCTCTATGTTGGTCACTCAGTAGATAAAAGTAGTGCCTGGTTGTGTTTTAACTTTTAAAACATAACTGAAATGATAGAAAACATAAGCTTTGGAAAAGATGCTGCTTATCTCTATGCAGCTATGAATTACAATTTTTTTATAAAGAAAGAAAGTGACAAATCTGGAAAGTCACCTATTTATCTCAATGTAAGATTGAACGGAAAAAGAGCAAGAATCTCTACTTTATTAAAAATAGAAGAAAAACACTGGGATAAAGAAAAGAAAAAAGTTATCAAGTGTGATGAAGCAGATGATTACAATCTTATTCTGAAACAATTAGAAAACAGAATCACTAACATCATCGTCAAACACAGACTTTCTGAAACCCCACTTACGATGGATATGTTTCTGAATCAGCTGAAAAATGCACCACCAAGTTATGACCTGGTGCAATTCTTTGAGCATGTGATCCAAGACCAAGATTTATCAGAATCGACCATAATAAAGCATAAAGGAATTTTTAATAAACTTAAAAGTTCTAAAATATCCAGCTCTTTTCCCGATATCAATCTGCTTTGGTTCGATAAATATAGATCCTATTTAAAAAAATTAGGAAATAATTCTGCTACAGTAAATACCAATATCAGCATCATCAAGAAATACCTTCGCATGGCAAAAGCGAATGGAATAAAAATCTATGTAAATCTAGATTGGGTCAACATAGCGAAAGAAAAATTATACAAACATATCAATAAAAAAATTAGAGAAATAAGACCTAATTTTAATATAGGTATATCAACAGGAATTGATGGAGACCGTCAAAATAGATTTATACATGCTTATAGACATTGGTTATTTATTCCATCATCTTCAAGATATTATGATGAAAAATAGATAAAAAAAGAAAAGCCCCAAATACCTCTACAAACCCTCTGCGTAGCACGCAAAACTTCAAGGTATTAAAAGCTTTTCTTTTGCAAAGCTAATAAAATTTTTTACATAAAAAAAGTATATTTTTCAAAACATGATAAAAATCATATTTAAAAATAAGTGTTTGATTATCAATAAAAAAGCGTGAGTTTTTCACGCTTTTTTGTTTACAACATTCCGTTATAAATTGTAATCAAATTATTTTGTTTACAATATCTTGTTTTCTATATTTGCATGGAAGTTATTTTTTTTTCATATAAAACTTCTTTTATGAAGTAGGTTGATAAGTCATAAACTATCAAGTAATTCTGTGCCAGCAGAATTACTTTTTTTGTATATTTGCAAAACAAAGCAGAATATTTGGTAGTCTTTAGACACCAAGTCATCACTTTCTAAAATCAAGAAGTCTGTAACTTTCCTGAGGTTTGAGGCTTCTTTTTTTTGTATATTTGTAACTCACAAAGACAGAGTTTTCACTCTTGAACAATTAAACAGAAGCAGTATCTTTATTAGGATACTGCTTTTTTGTTTACAAAAGTTGTATTCATTTTCTCTATAAAAAATAATACCCTCAGAACAATCTGGGGGTATTTTAGGGGGTGCATTATTGTAATTGATTGATTACTAATGCAATTTGTAGCCGCAGAAGGATTCGAACCCTCACCGACGGAGCCGAAATCCGTAGTTCTATCCATTAAACTATGCAGCCAATGATGTAAAGCGCAAATTTAGTATTTTTTATGATTAAGTTCTATATTTTTCAAAGATTTTTTCTGTAATTTTGCTCCCATTTTCAACGAATTTTTGCTAATGAAACAGCTTTTTAAAAAGAAAAATTATTCCGATAACCAAAACTCTAATCACCTTGTAAGAGTCCTAACGACGAGGGATATCGTGTTTTTTGGAATAGCGGCCATCATCGGTGCTGGGAGTTTCAGCAGTCTGGGGGAAGCCATTTATAAAGGCGGCCCTGGGGTTATATTGTTGTATATTATTTGTGGCGTTTCGTGCTGTTTTACGGCTCTTTGTTATGCGGAGTTTGCCAGTAGAATTCCTACGGCAGGGAGTGCATATACCTATGCCTATGCTACTTTTGGAGAGCTGGCAGCATGGATTATCGGCTGGATGCTCATTATGGAATATAGTTTTGGGAATATTTATGTGGCTTTTTCGTGGTCGGATTATTTCACTTCATTGCTTGATAATTTGGGCTTACATATCCCAGAATACCTTTCGTGCAGCTATACCGAAGCCGAAAAAGCAGTGAAAAACGGCTCTCAAAATTTAGAGCTGATTTCCGCTTGGGAGAATGCTCCTCGCTTGGGTTCTTTGAGGGTGATTTTTGACCTCCCTGCTCTATTGATCAATGCCTTTATTACTTGGATTTGCTACATTGGCGTGAAAGAAAGTAAGAATTTTAATAATCTTTTGGTTTTAATCAAACTACTTGCGATAGTGCTGGTTATCGCCATTGGTGTTTTCTATATCAATGCTGATAACTGGATGCCTATGGATACGGCAACAGGCGAAAAATCATTCCTTCCCAATGGTTTCACAGGGATAATGTCTGCCATCAGTGGTGTTTTCTTTGCTTATATCGGTTTTGATGCGCTGAGCGTGCTTTCCGAAGAGACCAAAGACCCACAGAGAGACCTACCCAAAGGGATGATTATTTCTATATTTCTCTGCACGGCTATTTATATCGCGCTGACTATGACCCTTACAGGGCTGGTGGATTATAGAAAATTCGAAGGCATCGGAGACCCGCTTTCTTTTGTATTTAAGGCTGAAAATATCAATCTTCCACTGATGGAATTCATCATAGAAGTGGTTGCCATCGTGTCCATTACTACTGTTTTATTGGTTTTCCAGATGGGACAGCCTAGAATATGGTATGCTATGAGCCGTGATGGACTGATTCCGAAGAAATTCCAGCAAATCCACAAGAAAAACAGAACGCCGTCATTTGCTACGATAGTTACGGGATTTGTGGTAGGTGTCCCTATCCTATTTACGGACAAATCTTTCATACTAGATTTCACGAGTATAGGGACTATTTTTGCCTTCGTTTTGGTGTGTGGCGGAGTTTTACTGCTTCCTCCAAAAGAGAGAATAAAAGGGCATTTTCACCTTCCTTATATCAATGGGCAATGGATTTTCCCGCTGCTATTCATCGGAGGTGTTTCTTTTATTTATCTTTTGTATCCTTCGTTTTTTGAAAACTTGATGGATTTCAGCGATGAGAAAGAGGGAGAATTTAGGTTTGCTATTTTCATTTATATTTTGCTAAATATAGGGCTTTCTGTTTTAGTCTTTGTCAAAAAATTATCCCTGATTCCACTACTTGGGCTAAGTTGCTGTCTTTACCTTATGACAGGAATGAGCATGGAAAACTGGTTCTGGTTTGGGATTTGGTCTACTGTGGGCGTTTGTATTTACTTTGCTTATAGCTACCGACACAGCAACCTTCATGATAAACAAAAAACTCACTAAAAAGTGAGTTTTTTTTATTTATGAAATGATATCAAATTTCGTGTATTCTGCTAATTTCTTAGGGATTTTTATTCCGTCAGCGGTTTGGTTGTTTTCCAATAGCGCCGCCATGATTCTCGGTAAAGCCATCGCAGAGCCGTTCAGCGTATGCACCAGCTGAGTTTTTCCATCGGCTTTGTATCGGCATTTTAGTCTATTGGCTTGGAAAGTCTCAAAATTAGACACCGAAGAAACCTCCAGCCATTTTTCCTGAGCCGCACTCCACACCTCAAAATCATAAGTCAGCGCAGAAGTAAAGCCCATATCTCCACCGCACAATCTCAAAATTCTAAACGGAAGTTCTAAATCTGTCAAAAGTCCTTTCACATGCTCCACCATTTCTTCTAGGGCTTGATAAGAATTTTCTGGTTTTTCTATTCTTACGATTTCCACTTTTTCAAACTGGTGCAGCCTGTTCAGTCCTCTTACATGCGCTCCGTAAGACCCTGCCTCTCTCCTATAACATTGAGAAAAAGCCGTGTTTTTAACAGGCAGTTCTTTTTCCTCTAAAATCACATCTCTGTAAATGTTAGTCACAGGAACTTCCGCCGTAGGAATCAGATACAAATTATCTTCATTCACGAAATACATTTGTCCCTCTTTATCAGGAAGTTGCCCTGTTCCATATCCGCTGGCTTCGTTCACCACATGAGGTGGGTTTACTTCCATATACCCTGCTTCTGTGTTTCTATCCAAGAAAAACTGAACCAAACTTCTCTGCAATTTAGCTCCCTTGCCCAAATAAACAGGGAAACCAGCTCCCGCGATTTTCACACCCAGCTCGAAGTTGATAAGATTATATTTAGATGCCAATTCCCAGTGAGGAATAGCGCCCTCGCCAAGACCTTTCACATCGTGAGATTGGTAAATATTCTCATTGTCATCCGCAGAAACACCTGCTTTTACAGATTCGTGCGGGATATTTGGGATAAGATACAGAATTTCTGTAAGTTTCTCTTCTACTTCGTTTAGTTTCTGCTGAAGGTCTTTGCTCGCCTCTTTATACTGAGCTGTTTTTTGCTTTGCGCTTTCGGCCTCTTCTTTTTTTCCTTCTTTCATCAAAAGCCCTATTTCCTTAGAAATCTTGTTGATTTCAGCCAGCTGGGAATCCATATCAAACTGAACTTTTTTTCTTTCATCATCCAGTGATATGGCATTATCTACCAGCTCTAAATCTTTGAAATTTCTCTTTTTAAGCCCTTCTAAAACTCTATCTCTATGTTCTTTTAAAAAATTAACTTGTAACATTTTTAAGAAAATTTAAATTTTTCACAAATGTAAGCATTATTGATTAAAAATCCGCTTAATTAGAATATTTTTCAGATTTTGAATTTTTATCAGAAATATCTTTCTCTTCTAACCATATAGACTCATCATTAGTAGTTATTTTTCCTGTATTGGCATTTATCCAAACACCAAAAACAGCCATTTTTTTCTCAATCAAATTATGAAAAGAATATACATAATGATCATCAATAATTAGGGTTGGAGAAAGAAAAGTTTCATCATAATTCAAATCCTTAATTTTTTTTCTATCATATAAATATTTGACATATAGGTCATTAGCTTCTTTGACACTAATTTTATACTTCTTTTCTTGAACAATTTCCTCAGAATATGGAAAAACTTCATGATTTTTTAAGTAATTCTCACTTGGATTACAACCCAATAACAATGTAATAAGTGATATTTTAATAATTATTTTTTGCATTTTTTATAATCTTATACTTTCTCCAAAAAACTATTTTTTGTATTCAGAAACAGGAATAATTTCTCCAGAAACAGGGTCTAAAATACGAACATCCTCTTTGTTTTCTTTATTCACATAAAAAATATGATAAGTTTCAAAACGAACAGCCGAGTTGTAGCCCACTGTTATCTGATAAAACGGCTTTTTCTCGATAAGATCTTCTTCTGTAATAAACGAAATTCCATGCTTTCCATTAGTTATTTTATAGATATGTTTAGATGCCTCCTGCACCATCGGCAGGGCTAAAACTTGGGCTTCAGCCTCTTCCTGTGTATATTTTTTGGCTGGCTGATGACACGAGAAAACAAGAAATGCAAGGACTAAAAAAATACTTTTTTTCATTTTTATTTTATTTTTGATTAATATTCATTAAAATACTTTTGAATCTGCTTCCAGTCTTTGGTTTTGGTAAGCGCCAGCATGAGCAGAACTCTGGATTTCTGTGGATTGAGCGATTGCGAAGCCACAAAGTGATATCTCGCATCCTCCACTTCTGCATCTGGTGTCGTAGCGCCTGTGGGAACCCGCGAAGAACGGACCATCTGAATGCCCTGTTTTTGGGCTTTTACAGCCAAATCAAAATTAGTATGATACAAATTCCCATTGCCCACACCAGCGTAAATAATTCCATCATATTTCGCATCAATAAAGGCTTTCATCGGAAGTTCCGAAGCATTGGCATAGCCATAGACTATCCCTACTTTCGGCAGGGAAGTCAGCGATGCCACATCAAAAACTGATTTTGTAGTATGCAGATTTTGAGGCGTTTTACTGAAATAAACTTTCCCATTATGGATATAACCTATTTTACCAGAATTCGCTCCTGTAAAGGTCTCCACAGCGGTCGTATGGTGTTTTATCACATCTTTTGCATCGAGGATATTTTCATTCATCACCACGACTACGCCTTTATTTCCTGTGTTTTTATCAGATGCCGCAACCACAGCATTATACAAATTAAGCTGGCCATCTGCACTGATTCCTGTGGAAGGGCGCATAGCACCGACCATCACCACTGGTTTAGAGCTATGAACCGTAAGGTTCAGGAAATAAGCAGTTTCCTCCATCGTGTCTGTGCCGTGGGTAACCACTACTCCATCGTAGCCCTCCTTGTTTAGTATTTCATTTATTCTTTTTGCTAATTTTAGCCAAATTTCATCATTCATATCCTGAGAACCTATTTTCACTAATTGCTCACCGCTTACTTGGGCTACTTGGTGAATTTCTGGAACGGCCTGTAACAGCTCATCAATTCCCTTTGCTCCTGCTTTGTAGCTGCTTTCGGTAGAGGATTTGCTCACTCCAGCGATGGTTCCGCCAGTAGCTATAATTCTGATTTTCGGTTTTTGTGCAAAAAGAAGAGCCGAAATTTGAAGAATAAAAATTAAAATTAATTTGGTATTTAGTTTCATGAAAAGTTTGATTTATTTGGTAAAACTAATCAATATTTTTAATTCTAAAAATAGATTTTAGCCTTTTCAAATATTTTTTTAATACTTTTGCCTCTTAATCATTTTCTAAAATGCTGAATTCTAAAAAATTATTGCTTACAGGAGCTCTATTTATGGGGCTGTCCTCTTATGCACAAGAAGATGAAGACTATACAGATGGTTCTAAAAAAATAGAAGCTGTGGTCATCTCTAAAAAAAAGAAAAAAAAGTATAAAAATCCAGCCCATGAGATTTTAGCAAAACTAGTTGCAAAAAAACACATCAACAATCCTGATAACCTAAAATCATACTTCTCTGAAAATCAATCTCGTATGGAGATAGCATTTAGCAGCCTTGGGGATAAGTTTCAGAATACGAAGGTTTACAAGGATCTGAAAAAGGTTATGGAAGCCTCCAAAGACAGCCTTGGGAATGATGTGGCGCTGCCTGTTTTTATCTCAGAAAATATTTCGGATTTTTATTATCAAAAAAGCCCTGAAAAGCGCGCCGAAATCATCAAAAAAAGTAAAGTAGACGGTGTCGGAATAGAGGACAATGCAATGTTTTCCCAGCTGATAAGTTCTACTTTCATCAAATATAATTTCTACAATAATTATATTCATATTTTGGACAAAAACTTCATCTCGCCGCTGAATGATAATTTTACTTCAAACTATGATTTTGAGCTGGTGGACAGAGATTTTCAAGTCAATGAAAATGGATATTATAAAATCAATTTTAAGCCTAAAAGAGCTTCTGATTTGGCTTTTGAAGGGACTTTGTTGATTTCGCACAGCAACTATTCACTTTTCAGAATTACAGCGAAAATAGGTTCTGCAGCGAACCTGAACTTTATCAACAACATTGTAGTAGACCAAGAGCTTGAAGAAGTGGGTGATTCCGAAATACACATGCCTGTAAAGTCCCTCGTTACGCTGGAAACTGCGAAACTGGGCAAAAACGGAATGGCTGGGATTTTAAAATATCATGTTTCGAGCAAAAAAATAAAAATCAACCAAGATTTTGACCAAAAAATATTCAGCAAACCTATTACTGTCCTGCCTAATGCAAACGACAAAGATGAGCAATACTGGGAAAAGAACAGGCATGAACCGATAACAGAAAGAGAACAGAAAGTCTATGCAATGATAGACGAAGTCAAAAATCTCCCTTCAGTGAAATCTTATATAGATGTTTTAGAAATTATCCTGAGAGGCTATTATGAGGCTGGAAAAGTGGATTTAGGACCGATACTCTACACAGCTGGATATAACGATGTGGAAGGTTTTAGGCTGAGAGCAGGATTTAGAACTAATCATAAATTCAGCAAGAAATGGATTTTCAGTGGATATTTGTCTTATGGCTTTAAGGACAGAGAGTTCAAATACGGCGGTGGTATAGATTACATTATTTCACGAGACCCATGGACACAGGTGGGAATTTCTGCCCTGCATGATTTAGACCAAGTGGCACTGCAGTATGGCAACTTTTTACTTAAGAAAAATGCGATTTTTGATGCATTTTCCAAAAATGGTGACATGCTGATAAGAAAGCCTTTCTGGAAGAATAATTATGAAATCTATTTTCAGAGGGATTTTGTAAACTCTATCACTCAGAGGTTTACCCTTAGACATTCTACATTTGACCCATTGTTTGATTCGTCTTATATCAATTACACAGATGAGCATGGGAATGTTTTTAATAATTTCAAAACCACTGAAATGATTTCTGAAACTCAGTGGAAAATGGGAAGAAAAGCCCTGCAGTCCGATAAAAACAAGCAGGTAATAATGAATAACAATTTTACTCCTACGGTTACTTTCAGGTTTACACATGCCTTTAAGGGAATCATGGGAAGTAATTTTGAATACAATAAAATTTATCTAAATGTCCAGCAAAAAATCCCTATGGGAATTTTAGGACAGGGGAACTATTCCCTGACAGCGGGGATTATCCCAGACCGAGTTCCTTTTCCTCTTTTGGAAAACCATTTAGGAAATGAGTTTGTATTTTACAACAGAAATTCATTTAACATGATGCGCTTCTTTGAATTTACAAGTAACAGATTTGTTTCCCTACAATACACTCAATATTTGGAAGGTTTGATTACCAACAGGTTACCTTTGATTAAAAAATTAAATTGGAGAAATCACCTGACTTTCAATTATTTGATAGGAGATTTGGAGGAAAGATTCAACACAAATGGCGCATTAAACGGTCTAAACGGAAAGCCATACATAGAAATCGGCTATGGTTTCTCTAATATTTTTAGATTTTTACGGGTAGATTTTGTGCATAGACTTACTCATTTGCATAATACCAGCTCCGTTTTTGAAACCAATCCGCCTAAATTCAGCATAAAAGTTTCGGCTCAAATAAGATTATAATTTAGAAAAATGCAAAAATACCTTGAACTTAATATAAAAATAGAACCACTCCAGCCATGGAACGAAATCCTAATGGCAGAACTGATAAACATTGGTTTTGACAGCTTTACGGAAGAGAATGACGGCATTCTGGCGTATGTTCCAGAGGATTCTTTCAGCGAAGAGGAACTAAAAAATCTTTGGCTGCTGAGCCACGATGAAGTCAAAATTTCCTACACCATTCAGGAAATGCCCAATATCAACTGGAATGAGGAATGGGAAAAGAATTTTTCACCCATAAATGTGGAAAACAAAGTGCTTATCCGCGCTGAATTTCACGAAAGCCAAAACACGCTGTATGAAATCATCATTCAGCCCAAAATGTCCTTCGGAACGGGGCATCACGCCACTACTTACCTGATGATTCAGCAGATGTTAGACATGGATTTCAGCGGTAAAAAAGTGCTGGACATCGGCTGTGGGACTTCTATTTTGGCGATTTTTTCAAAACTGAAAGGCGCAGAGGATGTTTTAGCCATTGACATTGATGAATGGGCAGTGGAAAACTCCAAAGAAAACGCACAAAGAAACCAAATGAATTTCCGCATAGAACAAGGAACAGCAGAGAATCTGGGAAAGGAAAATTTTGATATTATTTTAGCGAATATCAACCGAAATATTTTGATTTCAGACATTCCTACTTATGTTTCGGTTTTGAACAGCGGCGGAAAACTCCTGCTTTCAGGGCTTTGTTTCTTCGATGTCAATGATATTTTGGAAGTCTGCACAAAGCATGATTTAGTTCTGAAAAACCAAGTCCAAAGAGAAGAATGGGTAAGCCTTCTTTTAGAAAAACCTTAATCCAAATAAAATGCAAACAGTCTTATTACCAATATTTTACCTCCCTCCTATTTCTTGGTTTTCTGAGTTTTGTAATTCGGAAAATCAGATTATTTTGGAGCAGGAGGAACACTTCCCAAAACAGACTTACCGAAATAGAGCCTGTATTTTTGGGGCAAATGGAAAACTTCCTTTAATCATCCCAATAAATCACAACGGAAAAAGAGCTTTCCGAGATATAGAAATATCATACTCCGAAAGATGGCAGGCACTCCACTGGAAATCAATAAAAACGGCTTATCAGTCTTCTCCTTATTTTGAATTTTATGAAGACCAGCTGAGCAAAGTTTATGAAAATCAACCCAAATTTTTGATTGATTTTAATCTAAAAAGCCTGGAAATTATCCAAAAATTATTGAAAATAGACCAAAGTTTTTCATTAACCGAAGAATACATCAAAACGCCTTCTGCAAAGGATTTTAGGGAAAGTTTTTCATCAAAAATAGAACCTGCTTTCCAGCAGGAAGAATATTATCAGACTTTCTCTGATAAATTGGGCTTTATCAAAGACCTTTCCGTAGTAGATTTGCTCTGCAACCTCGGTCCAGAGGCTGGTTCTTACCTAAAAAATCATAAAAATGAATAAGAAAATTATTTTTCCGCTGGTTTTCTTGGGACAGCTGTTTTCTGCACAGAGTTTTAAAATCATTCCTTTGGGTGTTTTTGGTGGAATAGATGAAAGCAATCTTTCTTCTTATCTCATCTCTGAGCCGAGCAAAGAGGCGTATCTGGCTCTGGATGCAGGAACTATCCATACAGGGCTGAAAGTTTATTTGCAAAAAAACAAGAAAAAAGAAAGTCCAGAGCAATTTTTGAAAGATAAAATCAAAGGATATTTCATCTCACATCCGCATTTTGACCATAGTTCAGGGCTGGTTATCAACTCGCCCGAAGACTCTAAAAAAAATATTTATGCCGCGGAATTCGTGATAGAAGCCCTCAAAAAACATCATTTTTCTTGGGAGGCTTGGGCTAATTTTGCCAATGAAGGCGAAAAACCTATTTTAGGAAAATACACCTACAAAAAGCTGAACACAGATGAATGGACAAGTGTGGAAAATACTGATTTTCAGCTGAAAATGTATTATCTAAGCCACACAGGGAAAAATCTAAGCTCTGCGGCGCTTATAAAAAACTCTGAAAATCAATACTTTGTATATCTAGGAGATACAGGAGCTGATAGAATTGAGGAAACGGAGCAGCTTGCCAATTTATGGAAAACCATCGCTCCGATTATCAAAGAAAAAAGACTGAAAGGCATCGCCATAGAATGTTCTTATAGTAACGAACAGCCTGAAAACCAACTATATGGACACCTCACTCCTCGCCTATTGACCGAGGAAATGGAAAATTTGGAGAAACTTGTCGGCGAAGATGGGTTGAAAGGCTTAAATCTTATCATTACCCACATCAAACCTAAGAAAAACATTCATCAAAAAGTTAAAACTGAGTTAAATGTTTTGTATAAAAAGGGGATAAAAATTATCTTTGCTGAACAAGGAAAAGTAATTAATTTATAAATAACAAATTTACAATGAAAAAAGTACTCATTGCAGCGGCGTTTTTAGCGTCTTTTAGTTTTGCTTTTGCACAAGACAAAATGCAGAATAATGATTTGAAAACTTGGTATCACAAGGATTTTTCAACTACCAATGTTTATGGTGTTAATACCAATAATGCTTACAAATTCTTAGAATCCAAAGGATTAAAGCCAAGAACTGTTGTAGTAGGTGTTTTGGACAGTGGTGTGGAAGTAGACCACCCAGGACTGATTAACAACATGTGGAAAAACCCAAATGAAATCCCAAACAACGGTATAGATGATGATAAAAACGGATATGTAGATGATATCTATGGATGGAACTTCATTGGTGGAAAAACAGCTGATGTAGATGCTGATAACCTAGAAGTAACCAGAGTTGTAAAAAAATATCAGCCAATATTTGAAGGATCTGATTCTGCTAAAAACAGAGCAAATCAGGCAAAAATGCCAGAAGAATATGCCATGTACCAAAAGTCTAAAAAACTATTTGACGAAAAAGGTTCAGAAGCTAAACAATATTATCAGTATTTTTCTGGGTTTAACAACGCTATCCCAAGTATTGTAAAAACTCTAAATGGAAAAACTTTAACTAAAGCAAATTTAGCAGCTATAAAACCAGCTTCTCAAGAAGACAGCAGAAACTTGCAGATTTTAAATTCTCTTGTTCAAGAGGCTGAAAATGTAGGAAAAACTCCGAAAGAAGTTGAAGAATTATTGAAAAAAGAGGTTGAAGGTGCTCTAAAACACTACGAATCTCAGGCTACAAAACACTACAACCTTGATTTTGACCCAAGAAAAGAAATCGTAGGAGATAATTATGATAATTATAACGAAAAACACTACGGAAACAACCATTACGAAGGACCTGATGCATCTCACGGAACGCATGTTTCTGGAATCATCGCAGGACTTCCTCACGGAAATGAGGCTCAGTATGGTGTAGCTCATAAAGTGGCTAAAATAATGACTGTAAGAGCAGTTCCAGATGGAGATGAAAGAGATAAAGATGTTGCTAATGCCATCAGATACGCAGTAGACAATGGAGCTAAAATCCTTAACATGAGTTTCGGTAAGGCTGTATCTCCAGGGAAAAAATATGTTTGGGATGCTATGAAATACGCAGAGAAAAAAGGAGTTCTTCTAGTAAAAGCAGCAGGAAATGATAACCAAAACATCGGAGAAAATGAGTATTTCCCTACTAATTTCATGAAGCAGTCAGACGAAAAACCATTCGTTAGCAACATGATAGTGGTAGGAGCTAGCACAAACAACAACCAAAATCTAAGAGCTAGATTCTCTAACTACAATGGTAAAATGGTAGATGTTTTCGCGCCAGGGCAAGAAATCTACTCTACTGTTCCAGATGCTAAATACGAATACCTACAAGGAACTTCTATGGCATCTCCAGTGGTAGCAGGTGCAGCGGCTGTGCTTTGGGCATACATGCCAAGCCTTACTCCTCAGCAGATCAAAGAAGCACTCGTAAAAACAGTAAATAAATCTACTGTAAATGCAAATGTAGATTCTAGTGCAAACTTTGACCAAATTTCAGTTGCAGGCGGAGTAATAGACCTTTATAAAGCAGCTCAATATGCTTATGACAATTTTTACAACAAAAAAGGAGTAAAAGCAAACAAAAAAGCAGCTAAATCAAAATAATAAAATAGAAAAAACGCTTCCTAATTTTGGAAGCGTTTTTAATTTTAAATAAACACCACCATTTCAGTGGTGTTATTTTATTTTTAATTAACTGGAACTGAATAGAACCAGTTTTCATACCAAGTTGTTCCATATACCTGGCTTGCAGATGTGTTATATTCAAAGGCACTTCTGATAATATTAGGAACATCACTCTGTAAATTCAAATACAATGTCTGATAAGAATTTGTATTATTATTATAAATAAAATTCCCTACAAATTCATAATCATGCTCTAAATACGGATGGAACATTGTGTAGACAGGTTTTTCATTAGTGTAACCATTATTTGTTCCTACATCTTTCAGTCCCACATAGACTCTCGTATAAGCTTTTGTAGGGTTAGGTACTTGAGAACTCAATATGTGAAGTTTTACAAAAACCATATTTGTCCCAGGTTTCACAACCACGGTAGCGATTTTATTCCAACGCGAATTCCCTAATCTCACTCCTGCATTCCATGTAAATCTTCCTACAGCAGGAGCTCCTTTAAATAATTCTACATCTTTCCAAGTTCCTACACCATTAGCATCACTAGTAAGGACTTTTCCAGCTCCTTGATTAGTATCTACTATTTTGATAGCAGTAGGTCCATTAGCCTCTATATGTAGTTTAGCATCAGGTTTGTATGTTCCTACTCCTATATTAGGACTTCTGTTATGTCCTTTTTTATATCCTAAGATAATAGTATTATCTTGCCCAGAGCTTGCAGTAAGTTCGGTAGCATTGATTCCATTTCCAATTACCACTACATTGTCTAGTTCAGCTGTGTTAGCAGTTGGGAAAGTAGAACTTCCTAAATGCACATTATTATGTCCTTTTACCCATTCTCCTGCTCCGTTACCAATAGCAGTGTTATTACTCCCTGTAACATTATTTACCAAAGCATTTAGACCTTGAGCATTGTTATGTTGTCCTGTAGTGTTCTTAGCTAATGCATAAGTTCCAGCAGCGATATTGTAACTTCCAGTAAGATTTTCTTCTAAAGCACCATATCCTAGCGCAATGTTGTGTCCTGCAGTAGTAGCTTTAGATAATGGGTGGTGTCCTATAGCAATATTGTAGTCACCTGAAACATTTTCAAACAAAGCACTATTACCTATACCTATATTAGAGTTACCATTGATGTTTTTAGAAAGAGTATTCACCCCAAGTCCGATGTTAGCTACCCCTACAGTATTAGAATTAAGAGTAGAAATACCTAGACCAACATTGTAAGAACCTATAGTGTTTCCAGATAGAGTTCCTTCACCAATAGCGATGTTTCTGTCCCCTGTAGTATTTAAACGAAGGGTATTAGTACCAAAACCGATGTTGTTGTTACCAGTTGTATTAAATCTAAGTCCATTAGTTCCAATAGCAATGTTATTTACCCCTGTTGTATTAGCAAAAAGAGCTGTAGATCCTAGAGCGATGTTATCTCTACCAGTAGTATTGGTTCTAAGTGAGTTTGTACCTAAACCAATGTTATTTGTACCTATAGTGTTATTAAATAAGGCACCAGCACCTACAGCAACATTGTCCAATCCTGTAGTGTTATTAAGTAAAGCACTAGTCCCCATAGCAATGTTGTTATTTCCTGTGGTATTGGATCTTAAGGCATTCGTACCAAATCCAAAGTTGCTAGCACCAGTTGTATTCGATAAGAGAGCGCTATTTCCTAAAGCAATATTGTCATTTCCTGTGGTACTATTTACAAGGGCATCATTTCCCATAGCAATATTGTCATTTCCTGTGGTATTTTCATAAAGTACTCGTTCTCCAATACCTATATTAAATTTCCCTGTAGTAGTATTATATAGAGCATTATTACCAATAGCTAAATTTGAGATTCCGTTAGTACTAGATCTAAGGGCATAATTTCCTATGGCAATACCACTACCTCCAGAACTAAGAGCACTGTTACCTACAGCAACACCTGAACCTCCAGAACTAAAAGCGTAGTTACCTACAGCAACACCATTGCCGCCACCATTTCTGAAAGCATTATGACCTATCGCAAAACCATCACCACCTGTATAATCGGCAAGAGCTCCATTACCTATAGCTAAATTACCTCCACTACCAGCATTAGAGTAAAGGGCACTAGCCCCTATAGCTAAATTACTTCCACCTCCATTTAGTGAGAATAATGCTCCTGGTCCAATACCTATGTTATCACCACCGCCACCTACAGTAGTACCATTACCTCCAAGACCTGCATCTTGTGTGATGTGGTTACTACCACCTACTAGTCTAAGGTCTTGTTCTTGTATTGATCCTTCAGCTATTTTTACCCATTTACTAGCAGTTGTGCTGTAATAGTAGAAACCTTTAGAAGTTACATTAGAAGTTACAGGATTTGTAGTTCCTGAGATGTTATCTACATACACTAAAGTAGATTCTTTCAAATTAGCAGTAGCAATGCTTTTTAGTCTGTCTCTACTTACTCTCGGAATCAAAACCCCCTCGTTTGTAGTTGCAGAAGTTACTGCATTTGCTGCACTGGGTTTTATGTCTAGAGTAGCCTCTGGGTTACTTGTGTTTACCCCCACTTTTCCAGATTGGGCAAGAGCCAAACTTGTTGCCAAAAGCCCTAATAAAATAATGTTTTTTTTCATATGATATAAAAAATTCTGATTATCTAAGTATAATTCTTTCTTTGAATTAAAGAAATAAAAACTCTACAAAGTTACTAAAAAAATATAAAAATTTCTTAAAAAACAAGATTTTCTTTTTTGTTAAAATAAATTTATATAATTTAGCAGTTATTATAAAAATTGAAATCTTAGAAATTATGAAAAAGTTCTTATTAACAGCAGGTTTGGGAGCATTGTTCCTGACAGCTTGTAAATCACAAGGGTCTGCTACACAGCAAAGCCACACTTTGACTAATTATGACCTAAAAGGCGAATGGGTAGTGTCTTCTGTAGATTATGATAAAAAATTCAAACTAAAGCCTTTCCATGAAAATGTTGATGTTCAGTGTTTTGTAGGAGGAACATGGAAACTGATTCCTAACAACTATTCTGGAAGCTATAGCCTAAACGGAAAAGGCGACTGCCCTATGGTGAGACAAGCCATCAAATTTGAAGTTACAAAAAACAAAGAATTTAGATTCAAAAAACTTCAAGATAATGTAAAGGCTAAAAAAATCACAGAAGGATATGTGCTTCAGCTGGAAAATCAGCAGAAAGACAGTTTTACCCTTACACAGAGCGTACCTTTTGAAGGGGAAGTTATTAAAGTATATTATCAATTTCAACGAGTAAAATAATTTATATTATGAAGATATTTAATAAGCCATATGTAGTGGCACTTGGACTCTCTGGGTCATTATTATTCACAAGTTGTGAAGCCATCAAAAATTCTAATAATACACAAAGAGGTGTAGCTATAGGTGCTGCCAGTGGAGCTGTTATCGGAGGTATCTTGGGTAACAACATCGGTAAAGGTGGTAAAGGAACTATGGGTGCTGTTCTAGGCGGTATCGTAGGTGGTGTAGCTGGTGGTGTCATCGGTAACAAGATGGACAAACAAGCTCGTGAGATAAAAACAGCCCTTCCTGGTGCAGAAGTAGAGCGTGTAGGAGAAGGTATTAAAGTAGTTTTGAATGAAAACAGCGTGAATTTTGATTTCAATTCTTCTAATCTGACTTCTACTGCAAAAAACAACTTGAACAAGGTAGCAGAGGTTTTCAAAAACAATCCTGATACAAACATCAATGTTTATGGACATACTGATGACAAAGGTGCTGATGATTACAACCAAAAGCTTTCTGTAAGAAGAGCTGATGCGGTAGTAAATTACCTTAAATCAAAAGGTCTAAAATCAAGTAGATTTACGGCTATTGGTATGGGAGAATCTGAGCCTGTAGCTTCTAATGATACTGAGTCTGGAAGAGCTAAAAACAGACGAGTGGAGTTTGCTATCACCGCAAACGAAAAAATGATAGAGGATGCTAAAAAAGGAAACTAGTTTATTTAGGTTTCTCATATAACGAAAGGTGCAGGCTCATGTCCTGCGCCTTTTATTTATTGTTTTTTATTCATAAAATGGTTATCGATGGAGAAAATCTATGAGCTTTGAAGAAAATTTGTAAATAACTCTATCATAAAATAGAAAATAAATTGCTTATAATTATGATAAATGTAACTTCAATACCTCTTTTTGAAAATTTGATTCAATATAAATTTAATAATATTTATTATGATTTTCATAATGACTATTATTGTCAAAAATTATTCTATTCTGATAATGAGTTATTTATATACTTAAACCATATTGAAGAAAATAAAAATGTGATTTTTAATTTTATAAATGTAACTATTGCTAATTTTTCTTTTTACTCCCAAATAAAAGAAACGGAAGGTTTTACAATAGATACTTTATATAGAGGCAGATTTGAAGCTAAAGGAAAATTAAAAGAGCTTTCGGATGATAGCAGAGGATATTTTTATTTAGAGTTTTATGAAGGACAAAAAATTGAATTTTGGGCGGAATACATTGTTTTAAATACAGAATAATCCTAATTTTATTAAATATAGTAATGTTTCAGATATGCTGTTAAAAACATAATATGCTAATATAACAGAAACAAAAACTGAATTTTAATATTTTCAATATGACTATTATAGAACTTATAAAACTTATTAAACCTATTCCTGAACTATATATTAGGAAACATAGTATATTTTGTTTTGAAGCCTTTGTTAATGGGTGGTATCATCGTGATGAAAAAGAAGATATAAAGGCTAATGTACTATATACCGAATTCTATGAATGGCTAAGAGAGAGATATAATATTAATGATTCTATGGGATGGGCTAATATACTTTTTTATAAATTTGAAACGGAAGAAAAGGCTTTGGATGAGTTCTTTGTCTTATTCAATACTTTTTATAAAGAAAAATATAAAACAAGTTTATGGTAATGTATTGTTAAAATCTCTACAAATTACTAATCAGTAAAATAAAGCCATTTCAGAACTTAATATTTTAGAAGCTTTTACAATTAATTATATTTTATGAAAAAATATATAAAACTCCTTAGAATAGAACAATGGA
>CAUQKV010000010.1:0-64505 GCA_963518845.1 uncultured Flavobacteriaceae bacterium
AGCAAAGCGGTGGCTAAAATTTGTGATTTTGCCTTATCATCATTAAAAAAAATCTTGTGTTTTTCATTATACTCCTCTGGAGCAATGAGTCGCTCCAAATATTCCTCAGAAAGGAGCTGTTTATATTTTTGTTCCATTGACATAATAGTAATGTTTTATTTTTCCGAAATACAAATCAAAGGGCAAATTTTGCCCTTTGAGATATTTTATTACGCCCCGAATTGTCGTAAATGATGGTCAAAATGCTTCCATTGTAGAATTCCCCATTCATCAGGTGTAAGTTTGCCTTCATCTTTCCCCACTGACGCTCAGTATCTACTTTTAAACTTTCTAAATGATTGAGCATTTCGTTCTTATCTGTTTCGTTATATATTATTTTTATTCTATGAGGGTTAATAAAAGAATTGTGTAATAATTTATAATTAATCACTTTCAGAAATCCCCATCATCATATCATAATGAGCTATATGTCCTGAGTATTCAAATATTTTTCTAAACACTTCTTGATATATTTCGGTAGTTGTATCTTGTGTATCTATTTCTAAAGCATCAGAAAAGCAATGAGAACCATCATTTATCCAATAATATAAAGATCTACATATTTGTTGTTCTTCAGAATTAGGAAATTCTTTTATAATTTTTTCTTCATCTTTATAAGAACCCAAAACTTTAAAATAATTTTCCAAAATTCTTCGCATTATATTTTGTATTGTTATTGTAGATGTTACACTTTTAGATTGCAATTCTTTCCATAATAATTGATAAGAAGATTTTATAGGATTTTTTTTATCATATGGTTCTATAGAACTAATATTTCCATTTTTTCTCAAGATCCAATAATTTAATTTATCACTTTCTGCTCCTCTATCCATATAGGAAACCTCTTTATGGAAATAAACATTATGTGTTAATAAAATAATTTGTTTAATATTTCCTTTATATTCATTGTCTTTCATCTCCTTTATCAAATCTTTTATCAAAGTGCTAACAATAAACAATATATTACTATCTAAACTTGAAATAGGATCATCAATTACTAAAATTTTATCCTCATTTACAACATCTGGAGAATCTCCTCCTTTAACCTTTTGATAATAATATAAAAAAGTGATAAAGGTTATTTCTCCTTCGCTTAACGTTTTTTGTGCGTCAGAGCCATCTTCTCTTTGAATTTCATAAAAACCATTCTCTGTAGAAGGTACTATTTTAAAATTAAGAAATCCAAACGAGTTTAAAAGCCTATTAATTTCATCTATAGTAGGCTGTATACTTGTTACATTTTGATTTAATTCTTTTATTTTTTCGTCAATCCCTCTATATGCATTTTCATTTTTTTCTAAAGAACTATTTAATCCTATTATTTTTTTTTCTAAGACATTCCTTTTTTTCTGAAAAGACTCTATCTTTGATTTATATTCTTCTACAAGATATTTCCATACTGAAGTTATTAATTTATTTTTTTCTGTTTGAAAATTTTCAACTGTACGATTATAATTTTCTATCTCTTTATTAGCTGAAACGATTGAGTTTAATATAAGTTCTAATTGCTCTTTTAGAAAAACTAAATCAATACTTCTACTAGGTTCTTTTAGTTTGCTATTTAATAATTCTTTATTGCTATTATATTGACTAATTAAAGTTCTTATATATGTGGAAAAAATGTCCAAATTTAATTTTGAAGAATTGATATTCTTCTGGTTAGCTTCAATAATATTTAATTGATCTATAAGATTCTGAACCGATATCTCATACTTTTGTTTTAATTCTTTTAAACAAGAGATATCACTAATATAATTTTCATTAAAAAAGCTATTCAATTTTTCTCTAAAATCTTCTGTAATTGTTCTTTCTTGACAAAAAGGACAGATATCACTTTCCTCTTGTAAGTAATTTTTTCCTTCATATACCCAGTCACTAATATTTAAATGGTTTATCAATCCTGCTATATCAATATCAGCTTTTCCTATTATTTTCTTTTTCCAAATAGGATTATTTTCTATTTCTAAAATAGTATCAAATGAAATAGTATTTATTAACTCTATCATTTGAGGATGTTCCCCAAAAAGAATATTAGCTTTTTCTTTTAATTGTTCATAAGTCAATATGTATGAATTATTGCTTTTAAATTCATCTTCTAATCTATTTCTAAACTTATTTTTGCTTTTTGCTGACCCTGAAAAAGCTTCTGAAAAATCATTTTCATACTTCTTTTTTAAGTTATTCCAACAATCCTCATCAAATTCATTTTCAAGATTTTGTTTTTCTTGTTCTGTTTGTTCTAATTGCCCCCTTCTTATTAACCCCTGCTCTCTAATAGAATTTAATTTTTCTTTTAGAGTATTGATTTCAGCAATTTGTTCTGTAGTAGCTTGACCAAGAGTGAAAATTCCTTTTAATTTTTCTTGTCCAAAATTTAATTCACGAAATTTTCTATTATACACGAGTGTTTTTATAGGAGTATTATTTTTCCATTCAATAGAACATTCTTTATATCTATCATCTTCTTTAATTTTAATATCACTAGCAAGATAATTAGAGATTGTTGTTTTTCCTGTACCATTTCCTCCATAGATAAAATTAATCTTTTTCAGATTATTAATTTTGACACCTTCATTGTCATAGGTTGCAACATTCTTTATTGTAATAGAGTCTATCATAAAAGTTTCTTTTTTGATTTATAACATAATCTATTTATTATATTGACTTTACACTCCTTTTTGCGAAGTTCTTGAATATTTTTGTTATAGTAAAATTTTAAAAGTCACTCTTCATTTAACTTACAGAATAACTCGTTCCTTCTTTTCCGTCTTTTAGCTGGATGCCGATTGCGGATAATTCATCTCGGATTTTGTCCGAAAGTGCCCAGTCTTTGTTGGCACGAGCCTCCATTCTCATATTGATAAGGAGCTGAACCACACCATCGAGCTTGTCGTTGTTTCCTGCTGCTTGTTCTTCATTTCGTAAGCCTAAAACATCGAAAACAAAGGCGTTCATCAGTGTTTTCAATTCGTGAAGTTCATCGATGGATATTTTTTCTTCTCCGTTTTTCACTTGGAAAATCCATTTCACCGCTTCGAAAAGATGAGCGATAAGTATAGGCGAATTAAAATCATCCAATAGTGCATTGTAGCATTTTTCTTTCCATTCAGATATAGGGAGCGCAGTAGGATGCTCTATTTCGGTAGTGATTTCATTCAGTGCTTTTATTGCTTCCATAAGCCTGTTAAAGCCTTTTTCGGCAGCGAGCATCGCTTCATTAGAGATGTCAAGTACACTGCGGTAGTGCGCTTGCATAAAGCAGAAACGAATCACAGCAGGCGCAAAAGCTTTCTCAAAGAATGTGTTATCACCATTAATGAGCTGCATCGGCAAAATGTAGTTTCCTGTCGATTTGCTCATTCGTTGTCCATTCATTGTCAGCATATTAGCGTGCATCCAGTAGCGAACTGGGCTTTCGCCGTGTCCTGCTTTACCTTGTGCGATTTCGCATTCGTGGTGAGGGAATTTTAAATCCATACCGCCTCCGTGGATATCAAACTGATTACCAAGGTATTTGGTGCTCATTACTGTACATTCGAGGTGCCAGCCAGGGAAACCATCGCCCCAAGGAGAAGCCCAGCGCATAATGTGAGCTGGCGAAGCTTTTTTCCACAGTGCGAAGTCCTGAGGATTGCGTTTTTCGCCCTGTCCATCGAGGTCGCGGGTGTTCGCAAAAAGCTCTTCTATATTTCTATTGGAAAGCTCGCCGTAGTTGAGTCCGCGTTTGTTGTATTCCAGCACATCGAAATACACAGAACCATTACTCTCATAGGCAAAACCATCATTCAAGAGTTTTTCTGTAAGCTGGATTTGTTCCAATATATGCCCTGTCGCAGTAGGTTCTATAGTCGGCGGAAGAAGATTGAATATATCCAAAACTTTATGGAAATCAACCGTGTATTTTTGTACGATTTCCATAGGTTCCAGCTTTTCTAAACGAGATTGTTTCACAAAACGGTCGTTGTTCACATCGCCGTCATCGGTAAGGTGTCCAGCATCGGTAATGTTACGGACATAGCGCACTTTGTAGCCCAAGAATTTCAGCGTACGATACACAAAATCAAACGACATAAAGGTACGCACATTTCCCAAATGCACATTGCTGTACACCGTAGGGCCGCAGACATACATTCCTACATTATTCTCGTGCAAAGGCACAAAAACTTCTTTTTCTCCTTTTAAGGAATTGAATATTTTTAGTTGATGATTCATATTATGTTTTATTAAGACTGACAAAGATAATTAAAAAACATTAGACATTTTAAATTAAAGTTTGTTTATTTTGCGGATTATTTATCAAAAGAACAATGGACAAAATACAATTCATTCAGCAGAATATTTCACTTCAAGAAAAACAGATAAACGCCGTTTTGCAGCTGCTTTCGGAGGACTGCACCATTCCCTTTATTGCGCGATATAGAAAAGATAAAACAGGAAACCTCGGCGAGGTGGAAATAGAACAGATTCAGAAACTTAGCAAAAATTTTGATGAAATCCAAAAGAGAAAAGAAAGTGTTCTGAAATCCATAGAAGAGCAGGAAAAACTCACGCCAGAACTCCGCGCCAAAATAGAGCAAAGCTTTGATTTACAGGAGATAGAAGACCTGTATCTTCCCTTTAAAAAACGAAAAAAAACCAAAGCCGATGCCGCAAAAGAAAAAGGGCTGGAGCCTTTGGCAAAAATCATCATGGCGCAGAAAAATGGTGACATAGAGCAAACGGCGCAGAATTATCTGAATAAAGAAGTTTCCAGCGTGGAGGAGGCACTTCAGGGCACGAGGGACATCATCGCAGAATGGATAAACGAAAATATCTTCATCAGAAAAAATCTTAGAAGAATTTTTCAGCGTAAAGCTGTGATTTCCAGCAAAGTAGTCAAAACTAAAAAAGAGGAAGAAGAGGCGCAGAAATACGCCCAGTATTTTGACTGGAGCGAACCGCTGAACAAAATCCCTTCTCACAGACTTCTGGCGATGCTTCGTGCTGAAAAAGAAGGTTTTATAAAAGTGAACATTGATATTGATAAAGATGAAATTCTTGCTTTCATGGAGGGAAGTTTGGTGAAAACGGCTTCGCCTTCGTGTGCGGAGCAAATCATCCTTGCGGCTCAAGATGCTTACAAAAGACTTTTGGAGCCATCTATTTCAAATGAAATTTTGCAGGAAGCCAAGATTAAAGCCGATGAAAAGGCGATTTCTATCTTTTCTGAAAATTTGACACAGCTGCTTTTGGCTCCGCCTCTCGGCGAGAAGCGAATTTTAGCCATAGACCCAGGGTATAGAACGGGCTGTAAGGTGGTTTGTCTTGATGAAAAAGGCGATTTGCTTCATAATGAGACCATTTATCCACACGCTCCACAGAAGGAAACAGCCACCGCGATGAAAAAAATCCGCTCTATGGTGGAGGCTTATCATATTGAGGCGATTTCCATTGGGAACGGAACGGCCTCTCGTGAAACCGAGTTTTTCATTAAGAAAATAGCGTTTGACAGACCTTTGCAGGTTTTCGTGGTGTCCGAGGCTGGAGCGTCCGTTTATTCCGCAAGTAAAATTGCCCGAGATGAATTTCCTGATTATGACATCACCGTGAGAGGTGCCGTCTCTATCGGAAGGAGGCTGTCTGACCCGCTTGCCGAGTTGGTAAAAATAGACCCAAAGAGCATCGGCGTAGGGCAGTATCAGCACGATGTAGACCAGATTTTATTAAAAGAAGAGCTGGACAGCACGGTCGTAAAATGCGTGAATTCAGTAGGAATTAACATCAATACGGCGAGTAAATCCCTGCTGAACTATGTCTCTGGTATTGGCGAAAAACTTGCGGAAAATATTGTAGCTTACCGAACTGAAAATGGCGCTTTTGTGGATAGAAATCAGATTAAAAAAGTTCCTCGTCTGGGTGAAAAGGCGTTCCAGCAGGCGGCGGCATTTATCCGAATAAAAGACAGCAAAAATCCTTTGGATAATTCCTCCGTGCATCCAGAAGCCTACAAAATCGTAGAAAAAATGGCGAAAGACCTCGGTATCAAAACAATAGACCTTATCGCTAATGAGGAGAAAATTAAACAAATTTCACCAGAAAAATACACCACGGAGGACATCGGAATTTTAGGGATAAAGGATATTCTGAAAGAACTTATAAAACCAGGGCTTGACCCAAGAAAAACGAGCAAAGTCTTTGAGTTTGACCCGAATATAAAAACCTTTGAAGATTTGAAAACAGGAATGATACTTCCTGGGATAGTGAGCAATATCACGGCTTTTGGGTGTTTTGTGGACATAGGGATAAAAGAAAATGGGCTGGTGCATATTTCCCAGCTGAAAGACGGATTCGTGAGCGACCCTAGCGAGGTGGTAAAACTCCACCAGCAGGTAAAAGTGAAAATAATAGAAATAGACACGGAGAGAAAGCGAATAGCTCTATCGATGGTGATTTAGGTTTAGTATTGTTTTTCGCTAAAAAATAACTACATTTGCAAGAATAAACAAAAGATAAATATGAGTTGTGGAGGATGTAAAAATTCTGGCGATTCTTCCCACGGCTGCTCTACTAACAGCAAAGGAGAGTTTAGTTGTGATATAATAGATACTTGTGAATATAGTTATAAATTAAGTGTTTTTGATTGGCTTGCCAATATAAAATCTCCACTGAATGAGTGTGATTATGTTGAGGTTAGATTTAAAAATGAAAGAAAAAATTTTTATCATAACATAAATAAACTACCGCTGCATATAGGAAGTATAGTAACAGTAGAATCCAGCTCAGGATACGATGTCGGAGTGGTGAGTCTCACAGGTGAACTGGTGAGGATACAGATGAAAAAGAAAAATTTTGGAGAAGAACAGGCCTCCAAAATAATCCGTATAGCTACAAAGAAAGATGTAGAAATATGGCAAAATGCCCGAAAAAAGGAAGAAGAAGTAAAGAAAGAAGCAAGAAAAATCGCCTTGAATCTAAATCTTGAAATGAAAATTTCGGATATAGAATACCAAGGGGACGGCTCTAAGATTACTTTTTACTATACAGCAGATGGAAGAGTAGATTTCCGACAGCTGATAAAGGAATATGCGGCTGTTTTTCGTGCTAAAGTAGACATGAAACAGATAGGCTACCGACAGGAAGCAGCTAAACTGGGTGGAATAGGCTCTTGTGGCAGGGAACTCTGCTGTTCTACATGGCTTACAGATTTTCGTTCGGTGAATACTAATGCAGCGAGATACCAGCAGCTGAGCATAAACCCGTTGAAACTTGCAGGGCAGTGCGGTAAGCTTAAATGTTGTTTGAATTTTGAACTGGACAGCTACATGGATGCACTCAGCCATTTCCCTTCTTCCAGCACGGTTTTGGATACAGAAAAAGGAAAGGCGTTCTGCATCAAAATAGATGTTTTCAAAAAGAGAATGTGGTTCGCTTATGTGGATAATTCTATCCTTTGGTATGACTTGGATATCCAAGAAGTGAAGGAGATGATTTCCATGAACAAAAAAGGAAACAAAATCCCACCGTTAGAGGAGTATAAAAGCCAAGAATTGTCTGTTCCTACGAAGGAAATAGATCTGATTCAGGAGAATAACATAGACCGTTTCGAGAAGAAAAAATCAAATAAAAAGTCTAAAAACAAAGAAAAGAAAAACACTTCTCCAAAGGAAGAAAAAAACAATAATAATGCTCCAAAACCAAATAATTCAGAGCAACAAAAACCAAACAATAGAAAGAATAATAAAAAAAGAAATAACCCGAAAAAAAATAATAATGATGGGTAAAAAGATATGGCTATTTGCAGCATTGTGGTTTATTTCCATAGGTTGTTCTAGCGAGGGAGAAATCTATATGACCGAGGTGAATAACCTCTGGGGGAAGAACGATGCAAAGAAAATAGAGTTCGAAATCAAAGATTCTGAGTTTCCAAAAAACCTTATATTTGTTGTAAGGAATAATAATGAATATCCTTACAATAACTTGTTTTTAATCTCCACTATCAAAGGAGAAAAGAATAAAGTTTTGAAAACGGATACACTTCAGTATATTTTAGCAAAACCAAATGGAGAATGGTACGGAAGTGGTATAGGAGATGTTAAGGAAATTCTCGTTCAGTATAAAAATGAATACAAATTCCCAGCAAACGGTAAATATAAAGTGGAACTAAAACACGGAATGAGAACCGACCAGCTGAAAGGAATAGAGGATATAGGCATTAAAATAGAAAATATAAAAACAACAACTCCGTAATAAACATGGAAAACGAAAAAAAACTTCCCACAAAAAAGAAAAAATCTTATGTAGGAAGATGGATTAAGTTGATTTGGTTAGGATTTATAGGAACAGTTGCTGCCATAGTGGCTTTGTTCTTTTCTATTTCACAGGGTTTTCTTGGGGAGATGCCCGATATGAAAGATATAGAAAATCCAGATATCTATGTAGCATCAGAGATTATTTCTTCTGATGGAGTGGTTTTGGGTAAATTTGAAAAAGAAAAAACCCAGCCAGTTACTTATAATCAGCTTCCGCCGTATTTGGTTTATGCTCTTTATGCGAAGGAAGATGAGCGTTTCAGAGAACATTCTGGGATAGACCTAAAATCCATAGTGAGAGCAGTCTATTTCCGAGGCGAAAGAGGGGGAGGTTCTACCATTACCCAGCAGTTAGCCAAGCTTTTATTTACAAAATCAGCTGCACAAAGTAAAATGGAAAGGGCTTTTCAAAAGCTTAAAGAATGGTCTGTAGCCGTAAGTTTGGAGAAAAGATATACCAAAGAGGAGATTATTACTTTGTATTTCAATAAGTTTGATTTCCTTTATAATGCCAATGGGATAGAGATGGCATCAAAGGTTTATTTCAATAAAAAAACCAAAGACCTTACTCTTTCCGAAGCGGCTACATTTGTAGCGATGCTGGAAAACCCAGTGAAAAACAATCCGCTTAGAAACTTGGAAAGAGCGACAGAGAGAAGAAATGTCGTTCTGAGACAAATGCTTGAAACTAAATACATAGACCAAGCAACCTATGACAAGGCTGTACAAGAGCCAATAAAAACTGATTATCAAAACATTAAAGGAATAGACCAAGGCTATTCTGCGTATTACAAACATTATCTTCGTCAGGAAATTTCTACATACCTGAAAGATTATGAGAAGAAAACGGGAAAAGAACTGAACATATATAGAGATGGACTAAAAATATATGTTACCGTCGATTCCAAAATGCAGAAATACGCAGAAGAAGCGATAAAAGACCACTTGACCAATCTGCAGAAAAGTTTTGATAATGAACAAAAGAACAATAGAAAGAGACCATTTTATCATATTTCTGACAAACAGGTTAATGACATTATGATGGCTTCTGTGAAGAGAACAGGAAGATATAAACAACTTGCAGAGGCTGGTATATCAGAGGATTCTATCCTTATGGAGTTTAAGAAACCTGTGAAAACTTCTATCTTTACTTGGGAAGGAGAGCAGGATGTGGAGATGTCTCCATGGGATTCTATCCGTTATCACAAGCAGATAGCACAGGCAGGACTTATGGCTATGGAACCTACGACGGGAGATATCAAGGCTTGGGTCGGAGGGATTAACTGGGAGCATTTCCAGTATGACCATGTGAAACAAGGGAAAAGACAAGTGGGTTCTACCTTTAAGCCTTTTGTGTATGCTACGGCGATTATAAATTTAGGAATGACACCATGTACGCCTATTTCTAATGCATCTTACAGCAGAGGTTCTTGGCATGTAAAAGGTTCTGGCGGTATGCTTAGAATGAAAGATGGTCTGGCTCATTCCAAAAACCCGATAGCAGTCCGTTTGATGGAAGCTGCAGGACCTAAAAATGTAATCCAGTTGGCTAGAGATTTGGGAGTTACAGGCGAGATGACTCCTGACTTAGCGACAGCTTTGGGGTCTTCGGATATTACGATTTATGAGATGCTTGGGGCTTATAGTACCTTTGCTAATTATGGGAATTATATAAAACCAGAGATGATTTGGCGTATCGAGGATGCCAACGGAAGGGTTATCAAGGAAGTAACAACAGAGGTCAGAGAGGTGATGAACCCTATACATGCCTATAGTATGATAGATATGATGAAAGGAGTAGCCAGCTATGGAACGGCATCTAGACAGCTTAGAAGCATGGGTATCAATGCAGAAATTGCTGGTAAAACAGGGACTACGCAGAAAAACTCAGATGGTTGGTTCATAGGGATAACTCCTAAATTAGCCACAGGTGTTTGGGTAGGCTGGGAAGATAGAGCAACCCACTTCTGGAGTACAGGAGAAGGGCAGGGGGCGAAAATGGCGCTTCCTATCTGGGGGTATTTCATGAAGAGAATTTATGCTGATAAATCATTGAAAATCACACAAGAAGATAAGTTTGAAAAACCATCCGACTGGAAAGGAGATTGTTCTGATTTGCAGGGACTTGGAGGCTATGGAGACGAAGGAGGACTGCAGACAATAGATGAAATACAAAATCCTGATAGAGGAAAAGATAAATCAAAATCAAACCAAAATAGGGAAGAGGATATTGACAGCAGGATAAACCAAGGGGATGATATAGATTTTAATCAATAAAAAATTAAAATAGAAATGACAGACTTCTCAGATATAGAAGATGATTTTTTTACAGGCAAGGAACATACGCCTCTTCATAAAGATGCTTTTCTGCTTTCTCCTGATGAAAAGATAGAAAAGATAGAAAAACTTTTTGGGGAGATTATGCACACCCTTGGGCTGGATATGACGGATGATAGCCTAAAAGACTCTCCTAAAAGAGTTGCAAAAATGTATGTGAATGAGATTTTCGGCGGGCTTCTTCCTGAAAACAAACCAGGGATTTCTACATTTAAAAATCAATACAGATACCGCCAGATGCTTGTAGAAAAAGATATCACGGTATATTCTTTCTGCGAACATCACTTTTTGCCCATCATCGGGAGAGCTCATGTAGCCTATATTTCTAATGGAGAGGTTATAGGATTGTCTAAAATCAATAGGATTGTGAATTACTACGCTAGTCGTCCGCAGGTTCAGGAGCGATTGACAATGCAAATTGTCCAAGCGATGAAAGAGGCTCTCGGAACGGAAGATGTGGCGTGTATCATAGACGCTAAACATCTTTGTGTAAACTGTAGAGGGATAAAAGATACTGCCAGCAGCACCATCACAGCTGAGCTTAGTGGACTATTTAGAAAAAATCCTACAACACGAAAAGAATTCCTGCACTATGTGGGAAGCCATACGAAACTTGACTAAAATTAAAATACGAAAATGAATATAGAACTTCAACAAAAACTAAATCTTGCTGTTCAAGCACAAAAAGAATGGCGAGAGGTAAGTTTTGAGAAAAGACAAGAATTATTAAAGAATTTATCTAAAAATATTCTTGAAAATCATGAGGAATACAGCCAAATGATTACGCGAGAAATGCACAAGCCTATTTCCCAATCAAGAGGAGAGGTGAAGAAATGTGCAATGATGACAGACTACTATGTGGCTGCGGAGAATGTCCTAAAACCAGAGATTGTAGAAACAGAACTTTCTGCAAGTGAGATTTATTACCAGCCAATGGGAGTTATTCTGGGAATTATGCCATGGAATTTCCCTTTCTGGCAGGCGCTTCGTTTTGCTGTGCCGACTATTTTGGTAGGAAATGTCGTTCTTCTGAAGCATGCATCTATCTGCAAAGGTTCAGGAAGAGCCATAGAAGAACTATTCAAAAAATCAGGCTTTCCAGAAGGGATTTTGCAAAATATAGAGTATTCATATGCTGATATAGAGGAGCTTATAACAAATCCATTAGTGAAAGGAGTGAGCCTTACAGGAAGCGAGACCACAGGAAGAAAAATAGCATCTCTAGCAGGGGCTAATATTAAAAAATCATTGTTGGAATTAGGAGGGAATGATGCTTTTATCGTTTTAGATGATACAGATTTAGATAAAACAGCTAAGCAGGGTGCAGCGGCAAGACTGAGAAACTGCGGTCAGGCATGCACCTCAGCTAAAAGATTTATTATCCAAGAAAGCATCTATGCCGAATTTTTGGAAAAACTAAAAACAGAATACCAAAAATATGAACTAGGTGACCCATTTGATGATAAAACAGAACTAAGTGGGTTGGCTTCAAAATCCTTTGCGGATGAGCTTCAGCAGCAGTATGAAAAGGCTTTGGAGCATGGAGCAGAGGTTATAATTCCGCTGGAGAGAGTAGATGATATTTCGTTTAAACCAGGGCTTATCAAAATGAATCTTGACAATCCGATGATTGATGAAGAGCTTTTCGGGCCGTTAGGAATGATAATTTCAGCAAAAGATGATGAAGAAATCTTGAAAATAGCGAATAATACTAACTTTGGTTTAGGAAATTCCGTTTGGACTTCAAGTAAAGAGAGAGCTTATTTCTTTGCGGAAAACTTAGAGTCAGGGACAGTTTCTTTGAATAAGTTAATGACTTCCGACCCTCGTTTCCCATTTGGAGGAACGAAAAACTCTGGATACGGATTGGAACTTTCTTTGAAAACCTTGAAGGAGTTCTGTGTAACCAAGAGTGTTTTCGGTGAAGTGAAATAATTTTACTTTTAAATAAAAAAAAAACCGCTTTTTTAAGCGGTTTTTTTATTTAATGGTATTTTTTATTCTACTTTGATATTATCTATCTGAATAGTCGTAGTTGGCAGGGTTCCACCTCCGTGATATTCAAAGATGATAAATCCATTTCCTGTAAGCGTGGAAGGTTTTACCCAGTGTCCACTGTTCGTGAAGTTTGCAGGATAATTAGTATTGTTAGAAGAAATAGTAAATGCACTGGTAATGTCTGTCAGTGTGGCATTTAGGATATTTCCCGAAGGCTGATAGTCTGTAGAATAGTAGACTTTCAGAACATTCCCGTTATAGTGTCCATCTTTAGAATCAAAGGAGAATTTAGTCATATTGGAGAAATTGACAGGCACGATGAACATCGTTTTAGATTCTGGCTTAGGGCCTGTAGCACCAAAACCAAGGTTAAGGTATTTGTTTCCAGAATGGCTGGATACTCTCCAATATCTATTCCCTAATACAGGGTCGTTGATATATTTAGGCAACGCCTCAGAAGAAGCTCCTGTATTATAAGATTCGAAATTTTCAGTAGTTCCCGCACCAGCATAAACGATGGCTGTTCCACCTTTTGCAGGAGCAGTGTCTGCCCTTTCCTGTGTGAAATTCACATCGCTAGTGTTTCTTATCAGCATTTGATAAGTGGTGTTGTATTTACTTACCACGAAAGTGATGCTTCCCTTCCCAGTAGGAAGTTTGTCTTTTCCAAAGTCAGCAAATTTAGATGTTCTCAAAATAGCCGTTTTTCCACTTGCATCTACTAACTCTCTGTTAGTATCAGTATTAGAAGAAACATCTACATACGTTTTAGGCCCATTAGGAACTAAAATTTCGCTGTCTGCAAACTGCACATTCGGAACAGTTACCAGTTTATTGATGTGCTGAGCTTGTTTAGCTTCATCTAAATTAGCCAAAGCCAAAGGAACAAGGTTTGCAATGTCCGCTCTTCCGTTATTACACACGATAGAAAGATAGTTTCCAAGGGAAGACGAAGGAATTTTTCCAACGGTATATTGAGCGTCTGTAACACCTAATTTCGTTACACCTTTGTCTACTCTTAAAATCAAACCTTTAGCATTGATTCTGATATGAGTTCCCACAGGAAAATCTGTGTAGCTGTGTGTTTTTTCAATTTCTATTTGAAGTCCCACAGTAGGGTTTTCTGGTTTGTCTTGGAAAACGATAGTTTTGTAGAAATTGCCCTTTTCATCGGAAGAAATCACATATCCATCGAAGATTTGGTCATCAGTGATAGTCAGGGCACTGCCGTTACTCGGAGCCAATGCCGCAAAGGTCGCCATAGTAGTGTTAGTATCCCCAAACTTATTGGTACATGTAATATCTGGAATACTCCAGTCATCTTTTCTTACGCAGGAAGTGGTAATTCCGAATAGCAATAAAGCTCCTACAACCTGTTTTAGATATACTTTTTTCATTTTTATATATTTTTTAAAAGAATTACTAATTAAAATCTAAACTGAACATTTATGAAATAAGACCTTCCCTGTGCATACCAATATTTAGGTGCGAAAGGAGAATATTGTTTGTCAAAATCCGCTGCAAAATCTATGTAAGATGCTTTTCGGGTCTGCTCGAATCCGCCTGTGATGTAGCTCTTGTTGTTCAACAAGTTATTCACCGAAGCAGAAACCATCAGATAATATTTACCAAAGAGCCAAGATTTCCCTGCATTTACATTGACAAAGAATGCTGAAGGCAGCTGTTTCTGGCGGAGAACTCTTCTCAGTTCCGCTTCATCAAGCCCTGGGTATGGTGTTCCTGTAGAAGGGTTTGTGATGAAATATTGAGTTCTGATAAGTGCCGCTGGGTCTAAATAAGAATTATCAAAATAGTTCCAGTTCGCTCCTACCCACCAGTATTTAGGGTTATTATATCTAAATCCTAGAGAGAATGCTGTCTGAGGCGTTCCTCCTTGTCTGTAGTTTTTGATATAGGCATCCCCTATGTAGGTATAAGTAGTTCCTCCAGAAGCGCCCACAGCATCGGAACTGAAATATAATTTAGGATTGTTATTATAAACATATTCGCCGTAGCTTGCCAGCCCTTGTAGAGAAAGCGTAGAAGTTACTTTTACTTCCAGTCCTAGTTCTAATCCTCGGTTTTGTCGTTTCATATCCTTCATCACCTGTGTGAAGAATGCGCCATTAGTTACACCTTGTAAAACTGACCCATCAGCAAAGAAGCGCTGAACATTGGTTTCGTTTTCAGAGTTGATGATGTATCCGCTCAGTCTTGCTTTTACGAAAGGCGTAGAAAGCACATAGCTGAGGTCATTGGCATTGATAAACATACTTCTCATACCTTCCACTACGGATGAATTTACTCTTGGATTAAAGAATAAATCTTCCATGAAAGGCGCTTGGGAATAGGCTGTTCCGTTATAAACCAAGAAGTTTCGTCCATTGATTTTATAGACAACCTGCCCTTTTAGCCCAAAATTGGTAAATTCATAATCTTTACTTCTTCCATAAGAATCTGGATACAGATAATGCTGGAATTTACCATCTCGGTACGAAGTAGAATAGCTGAACTGCCCTGCCACCAAAACATCAAACTTGCCTGTGGAGAATTTCAGTGCTGGATTTACTTTTACTTCTTGTCTTCCGAAAGTGTAGTCATAGCTTATTTTATCACCTACGCCCTTGTGGGTATCTGTTTCGTATTCGTTGTATTTTCCGCTTCCATTTCTCTTGTAAGGGTCTTTGTTCAGAGCATACTGACCTCCTAGCAGGTCTTTTATTTCTCTGTATTGGTCAGACTTGTAGTTTTGATAAGAAACATTTAGGATAAATCTTGTCTTATCATTAAAGTTGTGCGTGAAATGTGTGGAAAGATTCCAAATTTTGTCATCATTCACATCATCCACAAGATAGAATATTGACCGACCTTTGTAGCTAAGGTTAGCATGGTAAAATCTATTCCAATCTATCTGAGATACAGAAGGATTGTCATTTATCCAGTTTTGAAGAACATTGTCATATTCTGCCTTTCCAATATAGTAGCTTGGTAAGTTTTTGAAATAAGTAGGTGAAGGGTTTTGGGCTTTGTGCCAATCTAATCGCGAAGATTTTGTTTTCCCAAACTGATAGGAAAGCGTAGTCCAAAGTTCTGTTTTCTTATTGATTTTCCAATAATCCGTTAGCTGGAAAATAGGCTGAAAACCTCGTTTTACTCTCTCGCTTCTTTTTTCGCCATCCTGCCATCCCCAGTAGGAATTGTAGTAGATTCCTTTGTAATCATAGACTTCCTGCGTGTTAGGGCTGGAAGTAGCTCTTCTATATGGGTTTCCTACCATATTGAGCGTGAGGGTGTGTTTGTCATTGATTTTCTTTTCTACCCCTAAATATGCCGCATAGGAATCATAGAATGTTCCCTCCTGTATGCCTTCTTTTGCCCATCTTCGGCTGACCATTCCTGTGAAAGCCCATCCGTTTTTGTTCATTCCCGAAGTATATCGGTAAGAGAGCCTGTGGCGGTAGTTTCTATTCGTGAGTGAGTAGGTCAGTTGGCTTCCTTTTCTGTATTCGCTCGCCTTTGTGTTTTTATAAATCACAGAGCTGACACCTCCGAAAGCGTATTCAGACGGCGAGTGGTTGGTGGCAACCTCTGGATAACGAGTTATCTCATTCAGTCCTCCCCAGCTGCTGAAATCTATATTTCCATTGTTTTGTTTTGACATGGACACGCCGTTGAACATCATTTCCCCAGACCTGCTGTCCAGACCTCTCGGGCGGAACCAGTAAATTCCCAGATCATACCCTGCGATTCTGTTGAAAATATCTTGCGAAGACTGCAGCAGTCCCACAGTGGTCTGAAGTGAGCTGTTGTCATCATCATTGTCGCTATCGCTGTCCAGCAGAGTGAAGCCTTGTTCAGTAGAGTTGTAAAGAACTGAATTTAAGACAATAACGCCCAAATCCTTTCTTTTTTCTCCCTCCTGTACACTGAAATCAATGGTCTTGGTTTCGTAATTATTTTTAAAGACAACGATCTGATAATTGCCAGGTTTCAAATCTACAAACTGGAAATACCCGATTTTGTCTGCGGTCATATTCTCCTCTGAGCCTTTCATGTCTACTTCAGCTCGTTCCACAGGCTTGCCTTTTTCATCTTTTATATAAGCGTAAACCGTGGTTTGTGCGTTACAGAAGTGCATTGCAGCAACTGTAAAACCGCAAATCAAGACAGATTTTTTAAACATTTTCTAATCTAATTTAACAAGTTTTAACAAAAATAGACTTAAAGTTTAATTAAAACGAATATAACGATATGAAATAAATCATATCAATTTCTTTTCCCGAATGAAAAGAAAAATCTAAATTTATCGGCTTTTAACAAAGATAAGTTATCATGAGACAAGTATTCATCATTATTTTTTGTGTTTTTGGATTGTTTTATAATGCCCAAATGAAAAGAACCGCTGCAGTGGGATTCTATAATGTAGAAAACCTCTGGGATACCGTGAAATCTGTGGATTATATAGATGCGACGCTTCCTGCTCATCATATCAATTTCCATAGAAGCGTGCCTTTGGATTCTTTGAAATATTTGGAAATTACCAAAGATTACAAAGGGCCATGGGACTATGAGCGGATAAAAGGACAAAAAGTAGTGAGAAAACAGATACTTTCGGATGATTTTACACCGAAAAGCAATAAAAATTACACTTATAACATTTACCAGCAGAAGCTGAAAAACATCGCGCAGGTGATCTCCGAAATTGGCTTTAAATATACTAAAACAGCACCCGCAGTGGTGGGACTTGTGGAGGTGGAAAACCGCCAAGTGGTAGAGGTGCTGACTCAGCAGGATGCCCTGAAAAAGTATGACTATGGCGTGGTGCATTATAATTCCTTCGATGCGCGTGGGATAGATGTGGCGCTGATTTATCAGAAGAAAAGATTTACCGTGACTAATTCTTATAAAAAAGAACTTGTGCTTTTCCGTGAGGATGGCAAAAGAGAATATACAAGGGATTTGCTGGTGGTTTCTGGGATTTTGGATGGAGAAAAAGTGGCTTTCTTCGTGAATCACTGGCCGTCAAGAAGAGGTGGAGAAGCGGTGTCTATGCCGAAGCGTAATGCCGCTGCTGCCCTGCTGAAACAAGAAATGGACGCCTTGCGAGAGAAAAACCCAAATATCAAACTCATTGCGATGGGAGACTTTAATGATGACCCTATCAGCCCAAGTTTTAAAAATCATCTGAAAGCTGTAGGAGATGAAAAAGAACTGAACGAGGAATATCCATATTTCAATCCGATGTACAAAATGTACAAAAAAGGCGTGGCGAGTTTAGCCTACCGAGATGCACCCAATCTTTTTGACCAGATTATTTATTCTAAAAACTTGGTTTCCAATTCCTCTGCCGAGGAATACACCGTTTACAGAACTGAAGTTTATGCTCCTGCTTACCTTATTAATAAGCAAGGAAATTACAAAGGTTATCCTTTCCGCTCTTGGGATGGAGACAAGTTTACAGGAGGCTACAGCGACCATTTCCCTGTGTTCACTATTTTGCAGAAAGAAGCTAAATAAGTGATAAAGAATGTTTTGTGGGATTTTGTTTCTTTTTTGAAACATCCCAAAGATGTACAGACAAAAGAAAGTTTTAAAAGGAAATTACAAACAATTTTCATTCTTTTGGTGGGCAAAATGTGTGTTTTTTGTTTTGTCTTAATGCCCTTGAATGATTTGGTGGAACATTTTGTTTCTACCGACTCAAAACTTGATTTACATAAAAAGAGCATTACTTCTGCTATTTTTATTGCTGTTGTTTTAGCACCTGTTTTTGAGGAGATTGGATTTAGATTGATTTTAAGGAGAAATTTTCCTATAAAGTATATTTTCAGTCAAAAACTTTGGGACAAGATATTTCCTTTCTTGGTGTATGCTTCATCTGTGATTTTTGGTTTTGGTCATCTTACCAATTATACTAATGATGGTTTTTGGTTTTATGTTTTTTCTCCCATTATTATCTCATATCAGTTGATAGGAGGTTTGGTAACAGCTTTTATTCGAGTGAAATACAATTTATTTTACGGAATGCTTTATCATTCATTATGGAATATATTGGCAATTTTTCCATTGATTTTTATAGATAATTTTTCTTCTCCCTATCAAGAAAAAACAGAAAAATACAGCATAGAAATTTCTGAAAAACACTTTTTTGATGAAGATGAAAAGCAGGTTTTTAAAATAGACAGTCTTCAAGGGAAAATTTATAAAATAGAAGTGGAGCAGTATTCTTTTCAGCATTTTTTGGATTCGCTTTATCAAGGAAACAAATACCAAATAAATGATGCTTTTATCAAAATGAAATTTGATTCCCAGAAAGGCGTAACCAAGGAAGGATTCATAGAAATCCTGAAAAAAGAATATAATATAGACTGAGAAGTCAGTTTTTTGTTATATAAATCTCCCGTCCTGCCGCAGAGGAAATACGCCTAAAATCTGCCCTTTGGTATCGCAGAGGATGCCGATTTTTTCGCGGTCAAGGCTGGATATTTTTTCATCTTTTAGGAATTTGGATATTTTCTTTTTTCCGAACATTCCTTTCGGTTGAAAAATGTCTCCTTCTTTGGGTTTTCTCAGTTCAAAGGGAGGAAAGACTTTCTCTTTGTTGAAAAGCCAAGGTTTAGAATTTTGGATTCTGAAATCCTCTATTTTGTAGAATTTTTCCGTTTCGGAGAAACTGATTTCGGTGGGAAATTCAGATTCTTTTTCTTCGTTTTTAGGAATGATGATGAGGTCTGTGTAATCTATTTTTAGAGAAAAATCTTTGCTGAAAAACACCTTTCCTGTCTCGGCTGAAAATATTTTCTGAATTTCTGTCTCGCTGCCGAATCCGAATTTATTCAGAATCTCAAATTTTATTATATCCTGTGTTTCAGCTAGTTTTTCTTTATTGAAAATCAGCCAGTTGTCATTTTCTGTTCCGTTTTCAGCGATGAATTCTTCGGCTTTTTGTTTGATGAAATCACTGCTTTGCTGGATTATACAGAGACTTTTACTAAAATTCTGAATAAAATTAGAATCCGCCTTTACCAGCTCTGGAACGATGAGGTTTCGGATTTTGTTTCTCAGATAATCATTTTTTTTGTTAGAAATATCCTCACGGAAAGGCACCGAATTTTTCTCCGCAAAATCATAGATTTCTTCCTTTGTGAAAGCCAAAAGCGGGCGCAGAATTTTGTTTTCATTTGCTGGGATGCCGCTCAGTCCTTTCAAACCGCTTCCACGCATCAGGTTGATGAAAAATGTTTCCAGCTGGTCATTCAGATGGTGGGCAGTCGCTATGAAATTTATGCTGTTTTCTTGACAAATTTGATGAAAAAAACGATACCTCAGCTCTCTCGCCCAGAGCTGTATAGAGCCATTTTCGGGCTTGTTGTCCTTTTCTGAAACGGAATAGATAAACAGCGGAATTTCATGTTTTTCGCAGTAGTCTTCTACTAGTTTTTGGTCTAAATCAGAGTCTTCACCGCGCAACTTGTAGTTGATATGTGCCGCTGAAATTATAAAGTCCGATTGCTCTGCGCTTCTCTTTCGGAAAAGGTCAAGCATGACCATAGAATCAGCGCCTCCACTCACCGTGAGGAGGATTTTCTTTTGTGTAAAATCTCTAGTGATTTTGTTTATTTCTTCATTAAAAGAATCAAAACTAAGCATAAGACAAAAGTAATAAAAATAACAATAAATAGAGATAAAGTCCGTTATATCAAATAAAATTGTTACCTTTGGGCAACATAATTTAAATATTTTGATGATATGAAATTAATGAAAATGTTTGTCATCGGTACGGTGGCACTTACAGCGACATCTTGTGTTAGTAAAAAACAGTATGATATACTTAATAGCAACTATAAACAAGCAATAGAGAATGTAGCTGAAAGACAGAGAGAAATCCAAGATTTAAAGGCTAAAAACGCTAGTTTGCTTAGTGAAAATAATTTATTAAAAGAACAAAGCGCATCTCTAAAATCTTCTCTAGATGCATGTTTGTCTAATACAGGTAAATCTTCTTCTAATATTGATAAATTGGTAGGAGAAATCAATGCTTCTAATGCTTATATCAAGCAACTTACGAATGCTAAATTTAGAAATGACAGCTTGAATTTGGCTTTGTCTAATAAAATGAAGCGTTCACTGGACAATGTAGCTGATAAAGATGTAGAAGTAAAAGTATTGAAAGGAGTGGTGATGATTTCACTTTCTGATAAAATGCTTTACAAAACGGGAGATTATAATGTTCTTCCTGCTGCACAAGAAGTGCTAGGAAAAGTAGCAAAAGTAATCAATGATTACGATAAATACTCTGTTTTGATAGAAGGAAATACGGATAATGTGCCGTTAAACTCGTCTAACTTACCAAGAGACAACTGGGATTTATCAGCGCTTAGAGCAACTGCGATAGCGAAAATCCTACAAACTAAATTTGGGGTAAATCCATCTAGAATAACAGCTGGTGGTAGAAGTGAATACAACCCTAAATCTACTAATATGAGTGTTTCTGGTAGAGCAGAAAACAGAAGAACGGAGATTATCATCATGCCGAAGCTGGAGGAATTCATGCAGCTTATGGATGTAGCTCCTGTGAAAAAATAGTGAAATTAAAATTCAGAAAAACCTTAGAAATCTCTAAGGTTTTTTTATTTTTGACGCATAAATCATCAGAGGAATGAGTTTTTTTAGTGAATTGAGTCCAGAAATGGATGATTATTTGGAGAAATACTGCTCTCAGGAACCAGAACTTTTGGCAAGATTGAGAGAGGAGACCTATCGTGTGACAGAGCAGCCGCATATGATTTCAGGGAAACAGCAGGGGCGTTTTTTGGCGATTGTTTCTAAATTTTTGTCACCTAAAAATATTTTAGAAATAGGGACTTTTACAGGTTATGCCACGCTTTGTTTGGCTGAGGGATTGGCTGAGAATGGGAGAATCACGACACTGGATATCAATGAGGAATTGTCCTATTTGCCGAAGAAATATTTTGCGGAAAGTGATTTTGCAGAGAAAATAAATTTTTGTCTTCAAGATGGAAGAGAGTTTCTCCAAAATACTGATGAAATGTATGATTTGGTATTTATAGATGGAAACAAGGCGGCGTATGTGGATTATCTCAATTTGATAAAACCCAGACTCAGAAGCGGCGGAGTGGTGCTGTTTGATAATGTTCTTTGGTATGGGAAAGTTTTGGAGGAAAATCCAAAGAGCAAAATGACAAAAAAAATAAAAGAACTAAACGAAATAGTCTCCAAAGATGGTGATTTTGAAAATCTTATACTACCTTTGCGAGATGGAATAAATCTCATCAGAAAGAAATAATATTTTAGAAGGTGAGTTTAGTGATAAATAAAAGATTATGATAATGAAAGCCATTGCTAGTGTGTCAGTAGTTCCTGTGAGGGCGGAAAACTCGGACAGAGCCGAAATTGTGACTCAGCTTTTGTTTGGCGAGAGTTGTGATATTTTAGAAGTGGATAAAAACTGGACGAAGATAAAAATTCATTTTGATGGATACGAAGGCTGGGTGGATACCAAGCAGGTTTTACCGATTTCTGATGCCGATTTTATCAAAAGAAAAACAAAAACTGTCACAGAGAATTTTATAAATTATCAGCATAATGGAGAAAAAACGCTGCTTTCCATAGGTTCTGAAATAGAGTCTGATAATCAAGAAGATGCAAAGAAAAACTTTGATAAAGAAAACCTGAAAAAAACAGCCTTAGAGTTTCTAAATGTTCCCTATCTGTGGGGCGGGAGAAGTTTTTTTGGGATAGATTGCAGTGGTTTTACCCAGATTGTTTATAAAGTGAATGGCATTCAGCTGCCGCGTGATGCGTATCAGCAGGCTGAGCTGGGAGAGGTTTTGGATTTTATCGAAGAGGCTGAAATCGGTGATTTGGCGTTTTTCGAGAACGAAGAAGGCAGAATTATCCATGTGGGCATCATGCTGGAAAATCAAAAAATCATACATGCTCATGGAAAAGTGAGGATAGACGATCTGGACTGCATAGGGATTTTTAACAAAGACCAAAACAAACACACGCACAAACTGAGATTTGTGAAAAGAATTTGCCCAAACCCATAAGAAATGATTTTTTATAACCTTTTTATCTGTCTGTTTTCTTTTGGATTAAAAGTTTTTTCGTGGTTTAATGAAAAAGCCAAAAAAGGAGTGGATGGACGAAAAGAAAGCCTGAAAATAGTTCAGGAAAAGCTAAAAAATCAGAAAGTGATATGGATGCACTCGGCAAGTCTGGGCGAGTATGAGCAGGGGCTTCCTGTCTTAGAAAAACTAAAAAACGAATACCCAGATTATAAAATTTTAGTAACTTTTTTTTCTCCGTCTGGCTACGAAAATGTAGTCAAAAAACAGCATATTGCCGATGCAGTGTGCTATCTTCCGTTTGACAAAAATTCTACAATACAGGAGTTTATTTCTCAGTTTGACACCAAAATTTTCTTTACCGTAAAATACGATTTTTGGTATCATCTCCTTCGTGAGCTGCACAGAAAGGGGACGAAGATTTTTGTGGTTTCGGCATTGTTTTATGAGAAGCAGATTTTTTTCAAACCTTATGGAAAGTGGTTCGTAAACGAACTGAAAAAAAATGTAGATTGGTTTTTTCATCAGACAGCACACTCGGAGCAGCTTGCCAAAAATATAGGATTGGTGCAGTCTTCCATTTCTGGAGATACCCGTTTTGACCGAGTAAAGCAAATTCAAAATCGGGATAATTTTGTGGAATTTATCCAAGAATTCAAAGGAGATAAACCACTTGTGATCTTTGGAAGTTCTTGGAAATCAGAAGAAAAAATAGCTGATGAAATTGCTGATAAAATAGATGCCAAAATCATCATCGCACCGCATGATATTAAGCGAAATATTGAGTTTCAGAACGAAAAACAAATTTTGAAATATTCTGAAAGGAAAGCCAAAGAAACACAAGAAAAATCAGCTGAAATCCTGATAATAGACAGTATAGGGCTTCTTTCTAAAATTTATTCTTATGCTGATTTGGCGGTTGTGGGAGGCGGTTTTCATGACAAGGGACTCCATAATATTTTAGAAGCGGCTACTTTCGGTGTGCCCGTTATATTTGGGAATCATTACAAAAAAAATCCAGAAGCGGATAACCTCATCAGCGCCAATGGAGGGAAATCTTTTGAAAACGAAAAAGAAGCTTCAGATTTTATTGTAAAATTATTAAAAGATAAAGCACTTCTACATGAAATGGCTGAAAAAGCGAAAGATTTTGTAAATTCTCAGCCTAATGCGACTGAAATTATTTTACAGAAAATCAGGTCATATATATGATATTATAATTTTTTTTGTAACTTTGATATCTGTTTAACCAAATAAAGTAAGAAAAACAATGAATAACAAAGGGTGTTTTGGAATAGGATTAGTGGGACTTATCGTCATTATTGTGCTTGTTGCAGTGGTAGGATTTTGGGGAGTAGGAAAATACAATGGTCTAGTGCAAGAGAATAATAATGTTCTCAATAAATGGTCTAATGTAGAGACAGTTTATCAAAAAAGAGCAAACCTGATTCCAAATCTACAAAATACAGTAAAATCTTATGCTAAATTCGAGCAGGAAACCTTAACTAAAGTAGTAGAGGCAAGGTCTAAAGCTACCCAAATTACCATAGACCCTACCAATATGACGGAAGAAGATATGGCCAAGTTCCAGAAAGCGCAAGGGGAACTGAGCAGCTCATTGGGTAGATTGATGATGGTAGCAGAGCAGTATCCAGATCTAAAAGCAGACCAGCAGTATATCAACTTCCAAAGAGAATATATTGCCATAGAGAATAGTATCAGAACGGAAACAGTTTATTATAATGATGCTGTTACAACATTTAATAATAAAGTAGAGACTTTCCCTACAAGTCTGATAGTTGCAATGTTTTCTAAATTTAAAGCAAAACCTTATTTCAAAGCTGACGAAGGAGCTTCTAAAGCACCAGAGGTATTTAAAGACTAAAAAAGATGAACCATCTCTCAGACACTGATGTTTCGGCTTTGGTGGAAGCTATAAAAACTGCGGAGAACCACTCCACGGGAGAGATTCGTGTGCATATAGATTCTTCCACAGAGCAGGAGAATGAGCGTGTGGCATGGGAGGTTTTTGAGAAATTGCAAATGCATGAAACCAAGGATAGAAATGCTGTCCTTTTTCATGTTAATTTTGATCAAAAATATCTGAGCATAATCGGAGACAAAGGTATCCATGAGAAAGTGTGCCAGAGTTTTTGGGATAAAATACATGCCGAGATGGTGGCGGATTTTGCGAAAGGTGACTATCTGCAAGGATTGAAAAATGGAATTTTAGCAACAGGAGTAGAACTGAAAAAGTATTTTCCTGTCGGAGAGGAAAACCCAAATGAATTACCAGATGATATTACATTTTCTTAGAGGTTTCATATGGGTTTTGTTGTTTAGTGTAGGCAGCGGTCTTTCAGCTCAGTATACTATCCCTGAGAAACCAAAAGTGCTTTATCCTGTGTATGATGAGGCGGGACTTCTTTCTTCGGAGGAAAAGGAACTACTGAACCAGAAACTGATAAAATTTGAGGATAGCACATCTACAGAAATAGAGGTGGTTATCATTCCTTCCACGAAGGGGGAGGATATTAACTTTCTCGCTACTAGATTTGGGCAGATTTGGGGGATTGGAAAAAAAGGAGTGGATAATGGGGTCGTTTTTCTGATTGCTACCAAAGACAGACAAATTTCCATACAGCAGGGAAGGGCTGTGGAAAAATACCTGACAGCCTCTGTTGCTGGGCAGATTATAGATTACCTTATCATTCCCAAGTTCAAACAAGGGAAATGGTATGAGGGAATAGATGAAGGGGTAAACGCCCTGATGCAAGCTACACAGGGGAAATTTAAACCGCAGAAAAAGAAAAAAGAAGAGGGAGATTTTGCAATGGTGGCTGTTTTAATTTTTGTTGCCTTTATTGTGATAATGATAATTTTAATCAAATATGGTGACAAAGGCGGCGGCGGACGAGGCGGCGGATATACTGATTTTGATGATGTTATTATTTCCCGCAGGGGACGAAGCAGTTTCCCTGGGACATTTTGGGGCTTCCCATCTTCTGGTGGGGGAAGTTCAGGTGGAGGCTTCGGCGGTTTTGGAGGTGGAGGCACATTCGGTGGCGGTGGAGCCAGCGGTGGATGGTAAAAGTTATATTGAATTGAGATTAAAAATGGGTTAATTTTTTGAAGGAGGTTTGTTTTATGCTGAAATAAATTTTAATAACCAATGAAAGAAAAAGTAGGAAACAAATTAGACATATTCAACATTGCAAAAGAAAGAAAAAGGAATGAAATTCTGGAACGCATGAAAAGACAGAAAAAAGTTCCTTTGAAGGTTAAAGAAAACATAGAGCATAAAATAGTTATAGAAATAGATGATGATAAATCTAAATACTATATAAAACAAACCAATCTTCGGAAAGAAAAACTAAAAAAAATACGCCCATATCTTTTAGGTTTTGTATTTTTGGTAATGGCAGGAGCGATAGGATTTTTATCCCAGCAGTATCTGGAATTTCAGTATTATCTTTCCAAAAATGAGGAACTAGTAACACTTAGTAAAAAATATCTTGCAGAGCAGAAACAAAAAGAAGAGGAGCTGAAAGAACTACAAAATTTAACTTTAGATAATATAAATAATCTTCCTGAGGAAAGAAAAAACCTGATGCTGAACATCATCCCAAGTGGAAATCCTCTACTGAGGGAACTGGAAGTGACGAGTAATTTTGGAAATAGAACACATCCAATAAGTGGAGGAGTAAAACATCATAATGGAGTGGATTTGAGACTGGATACAGGAGATGATGTCATCGCACCAGCCATGGGAAAAATTGCTTTTGCAGGAGAAAAAGGAGGTTATGGAAATACAGTTATCATAGAGCATGCATTTGGTTTTAAGACCCTTTATGCTCATTTGGATAGGATTTATGTAACGGTAGGTGAAATCGTAGGAAAAGGAAAAGTGATAGCCGCGGGTGGAAACTCGGGTAATTCCACAGGACCGCATCTTCATTATGAAGTTTTATATGATAATGTGCATGTGGAACCAGAAAATTTTATAAATTGGGACAAGAGTAATTTCAATATAGTGTTTAACAATGAAAAAAATGTACAATGGGAATCTTTTCTAACAATAATGGGAAAAAATCAAACGAAATGAGTGTGAATGTATCATCAAAAGGAGTAAATGTAATTGCTCCAGAAACCCACTTCAAAGGAGTGATAGAAACTAGCGCTATGACGCAGATAGAAGGCTTCTTCGAAGGAGATGTGAAATGTGAAAACACCCTGCACATAGGTAAGACAGGGAAAGTTAATGGAAATATCGTGGCAGATTCTATCTTCATTGATGGAGAAATCAAAGGAGATATATCTGCGGATAGAGTAGAGATTGGCGAAAATGGACGAGTATATGCTAACATCATCTCGGCTTCGTTCGTTATCCATGAAGGAGCGAGATTCGAAGGGAATAAAAAGATGAAAATAGAGGAAAATACCTACAGTAGTCTTTCCACTTCTGATGATGATGAGTAATCGTCTTTAAAAATTAAAACAAAAAAAGCAGTCCATAAACGACTGCTTTTATTTTTTAATCTTCTCCTTTCATTTTTTCGGCATTTTCTGCCATGATTAGAGCTTCCAGCATTTCTTCTATATCTCCGTTCATAAAGGCGTCCAGATTGTAAATAGACTTATTGATTCTATGGTCGGTCACACGCCCTTGAGGATAGTTATAAGTTCTGATTTTCGCGGAACGGTCTCCCGTAGAAACCATGGTTTTTCTCTGAGCAGCGATGTCTCCTTGTACTTTTTGTAATTCTATATCGTAGAGTTTTGTACGAAGCATTTCCATTGCTAACTCTCTGTTGGCCAACTGGGAACGAGCCTGCTGACAAACCACTACTATTCCCGTAGGCTTGTGAGTCAGTTGAACTTTGGTTTCCACTTTGTTTACATTCTGTCCTCCTGCTCCTCCTGAACGCGAAGTTTGCATTTCTATATCAGCTGGATTGATTTCCACATCTACTTCCTCTGCTTCTGGTAGTACGGCTACGGTAATCGCTGAGGTATGCACACGCCCTTGGGACTCGGTCTCTGGAACACGCTGAACACGGTGAACGCCAGACTCGAATTTCATGATTCCATACACGCCCTCACCTTCTACTCTCATGATGAGTTCTTTGTAGCCTTTTGCGGCCTCGTTGTAGTCGGTAACTTCATGTCTCCAACCTTTTGACTTGAAATACATTGTATACATTCTATACACATCTTCCACGAAAATGGCCGCCTCGTCACCACCTGTTCCTGCACGGAGCTCTACCATGACATTCTTGTCATCTGCCGGATCTTTCGGAATGAGAAGGATTTTCAAGTCTTCTTCTAATTTTGGGATAAGCGCCAGACTTTCCTGCTTCTCCATTTTAGCCAAATCTATCATATCCTTATCAGATTCTGTGGCGATGATTTCATCGGCTTCTTCTATGGAGTTTTTGGCGTTCATGTATTGGTCAAAAACAGCCACCACTTTTCCCAAATCGCTGTATTCTTTATTAAGAGAAGAATATCTTTTTTGGTCAGAGATTACATCTGGCTGGATTATTAGATCCGCTACTTCATTATATCTTTGTTTGATTGCCTGTAACTTTGGTATTAAACTATTTGCCATTATTTAATTTTGAATGGGCAAAGATAAGAAAATCCTATGTAATGAGTTAAATTTTGGTTTAATGACAAATAAAATTCCAGTTGTTTTAATGTAATTAAATAAGAAAATATTTGGGGCAAATGTCTTATCTTTGGAGGAAAATATTAGTCTATGAAATTTTTTAAATTATCTGTTTTAGCGACTGTTTTGTTTTTTGGAGTGGCTTATGGACAAAAGTCATCAAAACCTAAACCAACCAAGGAAGAAGTTGTATATAAAGATACTGACAAAGTTGATAAAGAAGCAGTTTTCTCAAAAGGAGGTGATAATGGTTTTCGTGAATTATTGGCATCAAATACTGATTTGAATAAAATAGATGGGTACGAAGATTTCCCAGAAGAAACAAAGAAAGAAATCCAAAAACTTATTTCAGAGAATAAACCTACTCCCTCAGTTATGTTATCTACTACCTTATCCTTCATAATAGAGCCAGATGGGACAATGTCAAATATTTTGGCAGAGGGAGAAAATCAATCTTTTAATAAAGAAATGGAAAGAACTCTGAAAACTATAACAGACAAATGGATTCCTGCTGAAATAAAAGGGAAAAAAGTTAGATTCTATTATAATGTACCTATCAAAATGAGGATAGAATAATGAAGAAAGGGCAAATGTCTTATCTTTGGAGAAAAATATTAGTTTATGAGATTTTTTAGATTACCTGTTTTAGGAGCTATTTTATTTTTTGGTGTGGTTTGTGCACAAGAAAAGCCTAAGTCTCTGCCAGAGGAAATAGCAATTTATACATCCACTAATGTTCCAAATTTTCCAGATGGAGGAATTAATGGATTTCGCCAGTTAGTCGCATCAAAAATAAAGTATAACAGAATAGACCCATTTCAGCATTTGCCTGCGGAACAAGCTAGAGAGCTCCGACATCTAATTTTAGAGAGAAGACCTGTTCCTAAAACAATATTGAAATCTAGTTTAGAATTCATAGTTGAGATAGATGGGACATTGTCTGGGATTTCAGCAAAAGGAGAAAATAGTTCTTTTAATAAAGAGATTGAAAGAGTTGTAAAATCTATAAAAACTAGGTGGATTTTTGAGGAAGGAGAAAAGAAAAAGACTCCCATGAGAATGCCTATTAAGATGACAATAGAGGATTAAAAAACTCCCTTCGTAGAAAATACGGGGGATTTTGTTTATTAAATAGATAAAGAAGAAAAGATAAATATCTTATCTTTGGGAAAAATATTAGTTTATGAGATTTTTAAAATTATCTGTTTTAGCAGTTGTTTTGTTTTTAGGTGTGGCTTGTGGACAAAAATCATCTGAACCTAAAACAACAGAAGAAGAGGTTGTATATAAAGATACTGATGAAGTTGATAAAGATGTAGACAAAGTTGATAAAGAAGCTGTTTTTCCAGAGGGAGGAATAGATGGTTTTCGTAATTTGTTAGCTTCAAAGGTAGATGCAGATAAAATAGATGAGTATGAAGGGGCTGGAAGAAGTAGAAAATGGATTTTTCGAATTTTTCGAAAGAAACCGATTTCCAAAACAACAATATCATCCGTTTTGACATTTATTGTTGAGCCAGACGGTACAATTTCCGATATTTCAGCAAAAGGAGAAAATCAATCTTTTAATGAAGAGATAGAAAGAGCAGTAAAATCCATACAAACCAAATGGATTCCTGCTGAAGTAAAGGGGGAAAAAGTTAGAAGTAAGTATTATGTGCCTGTCAAGATAACGATTGAATAACGAGAATTCTCTTCGTAGAAAATACGGTTTTTTTGTCTATGAAATAGATAGAGAAGAAAAAATTGGGATTAAAATTTATTTTTATACTTTTGCGGCCAATTAATTTTTATTAGAGATGAAGAAATTAACATTAGTTATTTTAGCACTTGCATTCGGAAATGCATTTGCGCAAGAAAATGAAGTAGTTACAGATTCTGTGGCTGCAGTGGTAGAAGAAAAAGTGGCAGAGCCAGAACCACCAAAAAAAAACTGGTCTATAGAAGGACAAAACACATTGATGCTAAACCAAGCAGCATTCTCTAACTGGGTAGGCGGTGGAGCTAATAATGTGGGTTGGTTAGTAGGAGTGAACTACAATTTTACTTACCAAAAAGACAAAGACCTTTGGGAAAATAACATTATCCTAGGATACGGAAGAAATAATACCCAAGGATTAGGAAACAGAAAAACGCAGGATAATATCAACATCAGCACAAACTACGGTAGAGCTATCTCTCAAAACTGGTATGCGTCTGCTGGAGCGAGTTTTATTTCTCAGTTTGATAATGGATATGCTGATGGAAATAACCCAAGCGCTGCGAAAATCTCAAGCTTTATGGCGCCAGGATACCTGAATGTAGGTGCTGGTTTTACATATAAACCAAATGAGGATTTCACGCTTACTTTGAGACCTGCTAACGCAAGAATGACATTTGTTTTAGACAAGGATTTACAATACAAAGGAAACTACGGACTTAAAAACGACGGAGACAGCATGTTGTTCCAGTTTGGGTTCTATGCAGATGCTTCTTATAAAGTGAAATTGATGGAAAACATCCATTTGACAAACAAAGCTTGGCTGTTCTCTAACTATCTAGACCACCCAGAGAGAATAGCAATGGGATACAGCGGAATTCTTAATTTGAAAATCAACAAGTATATTTCGTCTAATATCACGCTGGATCTAGTGTATGACCACAACCAAATCAGAAAAACTCAGCTGAAACAGACCCTTGGACTTGGACTGGCTTATAACATCAGCAATGGTGTGAAAAAAGCTGACACATCAAGAAATGCTGACTGGAAAAAAGACTAAAATATCATCAACTAAAATAAGATTTATCCAAAAGGGTAAATCTTATTTTTTGTAATATTGTGGAACGCTAAAAAATTAATTTAAACAATAAATCAAAAAATGAAACCAAGTTTTATTTTCTTGCCGTTGAGTAATGAGAAGTACAGCTATATGCTATTGCTTGATACAAGAGAAATTATAGAGTATGAAAACGGAAAAGAAATAACAAAATTTGGAGATTATGAATTGTTTAAACAATATTATCTTAAACTTAACCAGAGAGTTTGTTTACCTGATGAAATAGAAGGTTTTTTCAGTCCAAATGAATTGGCGAAGAACTATCTTGCAGACCAAGATAAAATCCTAAATATAGAAAATCATATTGATGATTATTTAGCAGTGCTACAAGAGAATTTGTCAAATAAAATTGATAAATCCAGATTAGGAGAAGGAACCCACATACTTAAAATTTTTAAAGAAATTAGAGAAGAAATTTCTTATGATGGCTCTCAGAAATATGAGATTCCCATTATTGTTCTATATGGAGAGCATATCCGAGAATTATGCCCACAGAAAAAATGGTGTGTGAAACGAGATTATAATGTGCTGGGGGAGGAGTATTACTATCCTACACTTGAGGATGAAGATATTAGAGATTATGTGCGGGAAATGCTATATAATGAGGGGGATGATAAAATATTTAACTTCCAATATTTGCTGGATATGGCAGAGATAATAAAAAATGAGTAAAAGTTCTGTTTTAGGCATTTTTATAATAAGATGATATTATCATAATACATCAAAACCCACAAGATATGAAACAAGAAGTGTATTTATGTGAGCAAAAAGGAACAACTTTCATCGTGGTTGATACTGAAGAAAATATTCAACAAGCTATTGAAAGAGACAAAGATGAAAATAGAAGTGAATTTGTAAAATACTTACAAAGAAATGACCCATCAGGATTTAATGAATTCAGAGCCAGAAAACTGAACCCATCCAAAGACAAGATAAAAGAACCTTTAGGAATTAGTTTTCTAGGAGTAGAGGAAACAGATGTGGAATACTTAAATAGTCAGGTAGAGCATTTAAATATTAATAAAATCAATATCCGAGATAGCAAACTTGATATGCCATTGCCTGAGCATATTACAGATAATGTGAAAACTTTCTTCTGTGGAGGAAAAGTAAAAGGAGTAATAGATTTGGATTTATATAAAAATTTAGAAGAAATTAATATCTTGGATTGGGATGCGAAAATAAAATTCAAAAATGATTCAAAGAAAAATAACATTAGAAAATTAGTCGTATGGTATCATAAACCCAAAGAAAAAACACTCAAAACATTGATAGATTTTTTATATAATTTGGAAATATTAGAAATAAATCATACTAATATAGAAACTTTAGAAGGAGTAGAAAACCTTAGATTTTTAAAGGGAATAGAAATACAATATGGACGGAATCTAAAACAAATAGATTATCTCAATGAATGTAAAAAGCTCGAGAGAGTCTTTTTTAATAATTGTAAAAAGATAGAAGATATGGAAAAACTGCACCAGCGCGAGGGATTATATATTCGAAAAGCAGCCTTGTCAGGATAGATAATGTCAATATAATCAAATTCTTACAGCTTGGTGAGCCGTAATATATTTTGTGTTCTTTTCCTATCCAATAAATTTTCATAAAATAAAATAAAAATCTTCTTGCTTAGTAGAAAAAAATAATTATCTTTGCACTCTCAAAAGGGAGAATAATTTTAAGTTTAAAAAGTAATGGAGCAGTAATGCTACCTCTTACAAGAAAAAGTATATAAAATGAAAAGAACATTCCAACCATCAGAAAGAAAGAGAAGAAACAAACATGGGTTTAGAGAAAGAATGTCTACACCTAATGGTAGAAGAGTTTTAGCTGCAAGAAGAGCAAAAGGAAGAAAAAGATTGACAGTTAGCGAAGCAAGAGCTAAAAGATAATCTGTCTTCTGAAAATAAAATAATAGTGTCTAAAAGAATTTATCTTTTGGACATTTTTTCGTTGTTATAATCGCCGATTATTTTAATATTTTTTAAATTCTAGATTTAACCTTTCGCAAAAAAAATCATCAAACAAATAGAAGAACCCAATGAAGGTAAAAGATGAAGATATTATCCGTCTTATGCAGAGTCCTGAAAATCAAGAAAAAGGACTTCGTATGATGATGGATGTGTATCAGAGTCGGTTGTATTGGCATATTCGTAGGCTGGTCAATGATGAAGATGCTGCAAAGGATATTTTGCAAGAAACTTTTATCAAAGTCTATCAGAATTTTTCACAATTCAAGAAAGACAGCCAGCTCTACACATGGCTCTATAGAATAGCTTCTAATGAGGCTCTGCAGCATCTAAACAAATTGAAAAAAATGCAGAAAATGGAGCAGGATGCAGATGTCTATCTAGAAAACCAAAAAGCAGAAAATAGCGGGAGAAATGCAGCTGAAATAGAGCTTTTACTACAAGATGCGATACAAAAACTACCAGAGAAACAACGGATGGTTTTTGCGCTGAGGTATTATGATGACCTGCCATATGAGGAGATTAGCAAGATTTTGGGTATGTCAGTAAGTACACTGAAAACCAACTATCACTATGCGAAAAGCAAAATAGAACAGTATATTTTAGACCATAGCGAAGAATTTTAAAAATGAAAAAAATAGATATAGAAAAATGGGAGCGAAAAACGCCTGAATTGCCAGAAAACTTTTTCGAGAAAATGCAAGAAAAAGTTTTGGATAAAACGGTAAGGGCGGAGAAACGACCTGTGAAAAGGTTTAAAATAAACCCAATGTGGGCTTCTGCGGCGGCAGTAGCGGTGGTTTTTGGGATTTCGTTTTTTGTGAATTTTAAAAATAAAAATGTGGAAGTGATACAAAACCCTCAGATGGTTCAGACTGAAAATGTTTTCATTTTAAAACAAGAGCAAAATACTCAACCTCAAATAGATGCAATAAACCAAGAAGCGGTAGAGAATCAACCCTATACAGAATCAAAAACATCTTTTGCTGGGCAGAGTTCTGATGCTGTTTCTGAGCAGAAAATAAAAAATCTTTCTACGAAACTCAAAATGGAAGAGGTTCTAAATGTCATGAGCGAAGAGGAACTTCAGGAGCTGACTAGTAATTATGAACAAGACACCTTTTTGGATTTATATTAATTAAAATTTTAAAAATGAAAAAAATATTTTTTTTATTAGCCATATCTTTTGGAATGCTGGTTTCTGCACAAAAGAACAATGGAAAACACCACGAGGACAAGAAAAGCTATATTCATGATTTTGAAAAAATGACACATGAAGAGAAAATGGCTTTCATTCAGCAGTTGAGTGTTAATAAAATTATCAAAGAATTAGAGCTTTCTGGTGAGAAAAAAGATACTGTGGAGAAACTTCTTAGTGAATATCTTAAAGCGCAAAGGGAAATAAAAGCTTTTAAACCTATGGGTGCTCATGAAAATCTGACCGATGAAGAGGCTTTAAGAAAGATAAACCTTGGTTTTGAAGTTGCTCAAAAGGTTTTGGATAACAGAAAATTTTACTCCAAAAAATTACTGGAACACCTTTCTCCACAGCAGGTTTTGAAAATTTATAAAATAGAGAAAGATATCAAGGATTCCTTTAAGCATAAACACGATAAAGACAAACATAAGACTAAATAAATTTATACACAAAAGACTGATATTTTTCAGTCTTTTTTTAGTTTATACTTGAGATTTATTATTTATCTTCGCGAGAAAATAAATATTTATGAGAGCAGTATTTTTATCATTGTTTATGTTTTGTTTGAATCTTGTATTCGGACAAAACATAGAGGAAATCAAACTAAATGTTAATATTCAAGACCCTATGAAATCTACAAAAAGTCTGAGTTTATTGGATTTGAGAGAGAATAAAGAAGTGGGTCAGATTAAAAAAAATTCTTCAGGAAAAGAATCTAAAGTAGTTTTTCAGAAAGAAGAAAAACAAGCTGTGAAAGAATGGTTTGAAAAGTATAATGAAACTAAAGGAAAAGATGAATTGTATTTGGTTTTGAAGAAACTAAATATTTCACAAGAAGATGCTCAGAACAAATTGGAGGTTTCTGCGGGTGTATTTGCAAAAAAAGCGGATAAATTCCATTATATCTCTAAAGTGGATACGGTACTTTTTGACCAAGGAAATTCAAATGCTTTGGTTCGTGCTATTCCTGCTCTTCTCGGAAATGTAATAAAAAAATCATACAAAATTGTTCCTTGGAAAGAAGAACTTTCGCAGGAAAATCTTGCTAATTATGAAGAAGTAATGAAACAAAATATGCCAGCCTTTGTAGAAACAACATTAAAGGATGGGGTTTATAAAAGCTATCTTCATTTTTTAGACAGACGCCAGAAGAAGGGCATTTTACTATTGTAAAAAATGAAAAAGGTGAGGTTCTTAGAGCAGTAAAAGAAGACAACAAAACAAAGATTCCAGCGAGACAAATCAATATCTATGTTGCTGATGGGAAAGCCTATAAAAATACTCTTGCGGGCTTTGTAGAAATGGAAAAAGATAATAGAGGCTACTATATAATGTCTAATCATGCATCCTTATTTCCAGCGAAAACAAGTCCAACATATGGAATAATGTTCGGATTGGCGGGTGGTTTAATTGGTGGCTTGATTGGCGGAACAATAGATGCGGTTAGAGATAATAATAAAGCTAAAAAAGAACAAGCCAAAGAAAAATCTAAATATTATATAGACCATCTTACAGGCTATTACATGTTAGAAGAATAATAATTTATACCAAAAGAGATTGATTTTTTCAGTCTCTTTTTTGTTATCTTTGCAGGATACTGATTTTTGAAATGAAAAATATAAGAAATTTTTGCATCATTGCACATATTGACCACGGTAAATCTACCTTGGCAGACCGACTTTTGGAGTATACTAATACAGTGACACAGAGGGAGTTGCAGGCACAGACTCTTGATGATATGGATTTGGAAAAGGAGCGAGGAATTACCATAAAATCCCATGCTATCCAGATGGACTATGAATACAAGGGCGAAAAATATGTTCTTAACCTTATTGATACTCCTGGGCATGTGGATTTCTCGTATGAAGTTTCGCGTTCCATCGCGGCATGCGAAGGAGCTTTGCTGATTGTAGATGCAGCACAAAGCATTCAGGCTCAGACTATTTCCAATCTTTATTTGGCGTTAGAAAACGATTTGGAAATTATTCCAATTTTGAATAAAATAGACCTTCCTTCAGCAAATCCTGAGGAGGTTACAGATGAAATTGTCAATCTTTTGGGCTGTAAGCCAGAGGATGTTCTCCGTGTTTCTGGAAAAACAGGAGCAGGTGTGAAAGAACTTTTGGAGCAGATCGTGGAGAGAATCCCAGCACCAGAGGGCGACCCAGAAGCACCGCTGCAGGCGTTGATTTTTGACTCTGTGTTTAACCCATTTAGAGGAATTGAGGCTTATTTCAAAGTGGTAAATGGAAGCATCAAGAAAGGGCAGAAAGTGAAATTTATGGCGACAGACCGCACCTATGATGCCGATGAGGTAGGAACTTTGAAACTAAAACAAGCGCCTAAACAAGAGATAAAATGTGGAGATGTGGGCTACATTATTTCTGGGATAAAGGATGCCCGTGAGGTGAAAGTGGGGGACACTATTACTTCCACTGAAAACCCAGCTCCTGCACCGATAGAAGGTTTCGAAGAGGTGAAACCGATGGTGTTTGCGGGAATTTATCCGATAGAATCAGAGGATTTTGAGGAGCTTAGGGCTTCATTAGAAAAATTAAGGCTGAATGATGCTTCGCTTGTTTTCGAGGCAGAAAGTTCGGCGGCGCTGGGCTTTGGTTTCCGTTGTGGTTTCCTTGGAATGCTTCATATGGAGATTGTTCAGGAGCGTCTTGACAGGGAGTTTGGGATGAATGTAATCACTACCGTTCCCAATGTATCTTACCACGGCTACACCAAGAAAGAACCAGATGTTCCTATCCTCATCAACAACCCATCCGAGATGATGGACCCTACCACGATGGACAGAGTGGAAGAGCCGTATATAAAGGCTTCTATCATCACTAAGTCTGATTTTGTGGGGGCTGTGATGACACTTTGTATAGAAAAACGAGGCGAAATAGTGAACCAGTCTTATCTGACTTCTGACCGAGTGGAATTGATTTTCAATATGCCATTATCAGAGGTGGTGTTTGATTTTTATGACCGATTAAAATCTATTTCCAAAGGATATGCATCGTTTGACTATCACCCAATCGGTTTCCGTCCATCTAAATTAGTGAAAATGGATATCCTTATCAATGGTGATATGGTGGATGCGCTTTCTTCCCTGATACACGATTCCAATGCCTATAACATTGGTAAAAAAATGTGCGAGAAACTTCGCGAACTGATACCGAGACAGCAGTTTGATATCGCAGTTCAGGCGGCTCTGGGAACTAAAGTAATCGCCCGAGAAACTATAAAAGCTCTTCGTAAAGATGTAACCGCAAAATGTTATGGTGGTGACATCTCTCGTAAGAGAAAACTCCTTGAAAAACAAAAAGAAGGAAAGAAAAAAATGAAACAAATTGGGCGTGTAGAAGTTCCTCAGTCTGCGTTTATGGCGGTTCTGAAGCTGAATGATTAATTTAAAAATATTTTGAATGGCATATTCTAAAAAAGAAATTACGAAAGCAGGTAATATATTGGTTTCTTCTAAATCGGAAGAAGAAAGAAATGAAGCCTATACAAAAATAAATGATTGGAGAACAAATCATCTACAGCCTTTAAAGGTTATAAAAAAGAAAATAAAAAATATATTGGATAAATATAAAATAACTTCTTTTTTACTTTCTCAAAGATTAAAACGATTAACTTCTATTATGTATAAACTAGATTTAAATCCTAGTATGGGATTAGGAGGTATGCAAGATATAGGAGGATGTAGAGTTGTATTGAAAGATGTAGAAGACTTAAATAAATTCAAAAAAATTCTTGATGAAGGTATTCCTCTTAAAGCAGAGAAATCTAATGATTATGTTGAAAATCCTAAAGAATCTGGTTATAGAAGTATTCATTATGTATATAAGTATCTTTCAAAAGCTGATAAATATAATAATTTAAAGATTGAATTACAGATAAGAACTAAATTACAACATAACTGGGCAACAGCTGTTGAAACGGCAGGCGTTATAACAAGAACTTCTTTAAAATCTAGTCAAGGTGATGATGAATGGTTAGATTTTTTTAAGATAGTAAGTTCTTTATTTGCTATAAAGGAGAAATTACCTACTCTTGATATACATAAAGATTTAACAGAACAAGATTTAATGTTAGAGTTTAATCGCTTATCCAAAAAGCTTAAAATAATAGAAACATTAAAAGCTTTACGGATGACTGCTAAACATCTTGAAGATAGGAAATTTCCTGAAGGATATTATTTATTGTATATAAATATTGAAGATAAAAAACTCAGTTTAAGGCAATATAAAAAAGGGCAAAAAACACAAGCTACTGAGGAATATTTAGAAATAGAAAAGAAAATAGAAAAAGAAGTTGGAGATACAAAAAATGCTGTTGTATTAGTTTCAGCAGATTCTCTAAAGTCTCTAAAAAAAGCATATCCAAGTTATTTTTTAGATACATCAGAATTTTTAACTGCCCTTGAAAAGATAGATGAAAATTGTAAGTTATTAGGATTAATTGAAGAATAAATTAGAAAATTTAAAAAGCAATTATATACCATTTATTTAAATTTATTGTATTATATTCTATAATAATCTGTAGTTAAACTATATAAATATATTCACAGAATATTCAGTTTATGTTTAGTAAAGAGGCTTTGTCAGAGATAGAAAATCTGATTTCAGTAAAAGAAAAAATAGTAATCGTTACCCATTACAATCCTGATGGAGATGCCATCGGGAGCAGTCTTGGGCTTAAGCATTTCCTTAGGAATAGAGGCGTAGAGGCGGAAATCATCGTTCCCAACGACTTCCCAAAATTCCTAAAATGGATGCCCGAAGCCAAAAAAATAACTATCGCAGAGTATAAAAAAAGAAAAGCCATAGAGCTGATAGAGGCTGCGGATGTGGTATTTTGCTTGGATTTTAATACTTATACAAGGATAGGCATGGTAGGCGACTGGGTAAGCAATTCCAAAGCTGTTAAAATCTTGATAGACCACCACCAGCAGCCTGGTGAGTTTGATTTTGTCTATTCCGATACCAATATTCCTGCTACTTCGCAGATGGTTTATCATTTTATAGAAGCGTTGGGACAGGAAAATCTAGTAGATGAAAACACCGCAAAATGCCTATATACAGGGATAATGACCGATACGGGAGGTTTTCGGTACCGTTCCACGAGTGCGACTACACACAGAATTATCGCGAATTTAATAGAGAAAGGCGCAAATCCTGCCGAGATTAGTTCTAACACTTGGGATAATAATACGGTGAGCCGTCTGAAACTGCTTTCCTTGATTTTAGGACGAGTAGAATTGGTTAAAGATAATGAAGTGGTTGTTCTTTGGCTGAAACGAACCGAACTGCAGGAATTTGGCTTTGAAAAAGGAGATACTGATGGCTTTGTAAATTATGGACTGAGCCTCGCTGGTGTGAAGGTTTCTGCATTCTTTATGGAAGACCTTTATGAAGATTTTATCAAAATATCTTTCCGTTCCAAGGAAGATGTAGATGTCAATCAGTTCGCTAGAAAATATTTCAATGGTGGCGGACATATCAATGCCGCTGGAGGAAAATATCTGAAATCTCTGGAAGAGACAATATCAGACTTTAAGAAAATTGTAGAAAAAGAGGGAATATAAAAAAGCTGCCATATTTGGCAGCTTTAGTTTTTTATGCGTTTTTTAGTTTTGCGATTACATCGATACCTCCTGTGGTAATGTCTCCTATTTTGCAGAGAACTTCTGTGCCGATTGGCAAGAAAACATCCATTCTAGAACCGAATTTGATGAAGCCCAGCTCGTGCCCTGCTTTGGCATCATCGCCCACTTCTGAATACATTACGATTCTTCTTGCGACATATCCTGCTATCTGTCTGAATACTACTTTTTGATTAGTCAGAGTATCCACAGCTATCGTTGTTCTTTCGTTTTCTGTGGAGGATTTTTCGTTCCAAGCCATTAGGTATTTCCCAGCATGGTATTTTCGGTAAGAAACTTTTCCTGTCACAGGATATCTGCATATATGTACATTGAGAGGAGACATAAAGATAGAAATCTGAAGGCATTTTGTTTTCAAAACTTCGTCCTCTTCTACTTCTTTTATCATTACTACCTTCCCATCAACAGGCGCAACTACAGTGTCCGTATGTTCTGAAATATTTCTGTTTGGAACACGGAAAAACCAAACAACCAAGCAGAATAAAATAAGTAAAGGCAGGGTTACCAATACCGAATATCTACCAAGAAAAAAATGCGAAATGGCAGATAGCAAGGTTAAAACCAATAAAGAAACGATAATAGTCCCTTTTCCTTCTCTATGAAGTGTCATAATTTTATGTATTTAAATTAAGTTTTCTATAATAAAATATAAATATACCACAGGCGCACATAGGATGAAGCTGTCCAGTCTGTCCAGCACACCGCCATGCCCAGGAATGATGTTTCCGCTGTCTTTCACGCCGAAAGTTCTCTTTAGCTGACTTTCTACCAAATCTCCAAGAGGCGCAAAAATAGAAACAAGAAGTCCAACGAGAATCCAATTTCCTCTCAGTTCAGGCATGTTTTGTTCAATGAAAAATCCTAAAATCAAAGTGCAGATTACTCCACCAGCAAAACCTTCCCAAGTTTTTTTTGGGCTGATTTTTGGAGCCATTTTATGCTTTCCAAACATTCTTCCCGCAAAATACGCAAAACCATCACTGCTCCATATTAGCGTAAACAAGACAAAAGTCTCCCAGCCAAAATGTTTTTCGGAATAATTAAACATTGGAAGCCCTAATGCAAATGAAAATGAGAGAAATACATAAATTACGATGAATATCAGTTTCCCATTGTCATAATAAAGTTCATTCGGGTATTTGAATAAAGTAAATGAAGCGATGAAAACTAGGGCAATACCCAAAAGTTCTTGGATATTAAAGATAAAGTAGAAATCATGATTTAGGAATCTTAGCCCAAATCTATAAAAAACGATGAACCCAACTGGGAAAACTATCCATTTCCACCAGCCTTCGCCGAATTTCATTATTCTAATCGCTTCCCAAGCACCTACCACAACAAAAAATAAAATCAAAGAAAGGTATAAGTACTCTTGTTTTACATCAATATTTAGGAAATCTTTTAAGTAAACGGAGCCGAAATGGGTAGTGCATAGAAAAATGACCAAACCATAGACTGCTCCAGAAATAGTACGCTGAATTAAATTCTTATCCAAAATTAGAAATTTAAAAAAATTAATCTTCGAGCAAAAGTAAGAAAAGTTTTGGATATTTCTTGTTCGGATTGTCTAAATTTGATTTTCCTCCACTTATTGATGTTATTTTTTTAATGTGGCTTTTCCGTTTTATTCTTGACATGGCCTCGCTGAGGTCTTCCACTATCTGTGAAACATTCGCCATGATGATGATTTTTTCGGGAAGCATCTGATTACTAAAATGCAGTATATTATCACATGAAAGCACGATTTTTGCATCAAACGCAATCAAATATTCACAAGTGATAAATGCAGCATCATTTCGTTTATCCAGACATTTTGTATAAGAAGTTTTTGTAGCGTCTAAGAATTTCTGTAAATCCTCATCACAGCAGAAAACAGAGGTAATATTTTCAGAATCGATGATTTTATGAAGGATAGGAAGAGCTTCAGCTTCATTTCCGCAGTAGTTAAAAACACCTCCTGAGAGAGTGAATAACTGAGCGAATTTATAATCAACATCGACATGTTTAAGAGTATCTCCATAATCAAGGAGACCTTGAGGAGATTTATTTTTTTCTTCGCCACCGAAGATTTTACCGATTAAATTTTTAAAAAAGCTCAATTATAATGCAAAAATTATATTTAAATAGGTCACGAAGTTAATAATAATTTTGAATAAATCAAAAAACAAACAGGTTTCATGTAAGGATTGATAAACAAAATTGATATTATTTGAATCAAATAACGAAGAATTTTGTAAAAAAGTATAAACCTTAGTTTTTACAAACAAAAAAACCTCTCTAATTTTATAGAGAGGTTTGATTAAATTATGATTGAGAATCTTTTATTTCATCATTTTCGGAAGGTTTTTCTTCCTCTGGAGTGTCAGTCACGGGAGGAGCAGAGTTTTCTGCTGGAGTAGGATTTTGTTCCTCTTTTTTAGAAGTTTCAGCAACTTCTGGTTCCCATGCTCTCTTTCCGAAGATTTCTTCCAAATCTTCTCGGAAAATCACTTCTTTTTCAATAAGTTTATCCGCTAGAGCCTCTAATTTATCTTTGTTTTCAGTTAAAATTCTAATAGCTCTTTGGTACTGATTTTCAATAATTTTGGATATTTCTTCATCTATGGTCTTCGCTGTATGTTCTGAATATGGTTTTCCAAAGTTGTATTCAGACTGTCCAGAACTGTCATAATAAGAAATGTTTCCTATTTTGTCATTTAGACCATATATGGTAACCATAGCTTGGGCTCTTTTGGTTACTTTTTCTAAGTCAGAAAGCGCTCCAGTAGAGATATTATTATATACAACCTGCTCAGCGGCACGCCCTCCTAGTGTAGCACACATTTCATCTAACATTTGTTCTGTAGTGGTCAGCTGTCTCTCCTCAGGAAGATACCAAGCCGCACCCAGTGAACGCCCTCTAGGAACGATGGTTACTTTTAGTAGTGGATTGGCGTGTTCTGTAAGCCAAGATATTGTTGCGTGTCCTGCTTCATGGATGGCAACTCTTCTTTTTTCAGAAGGTTTTATTGCTGTATTTTTCTTTTCCAAACCACCGATGATTCTATCCACCGCATCTAGGAAATCTTGTTTAGTAACACTTTCATGCCTGTTTCTCGCAGCGATAAGAGCAGCCTCATTACATAAATTTGCAATATCCGCACCACTGAACCCTGGAGTTTGTTTTGCTAAAAATTCTTTATCAACAGATGGGTCAAGTTTAATTTTCTTTAAATGAACTTCAAAAATTTCTCTTCTTTCGTGGACTTCAGGAAGGTCTACATAAATTTCCCTGTCAAATCTTCCCGCTCTAAGAAGAGCCTTGTCCAAGATGTCTGCACGGTTGGTAGCCGCCATCACGATGACATTGGTATCCGTTCCGAAACCATCCATCTCTGTAAGTAGCTGGTTAAGAGTATTTTCTCTCTCGTCGTTAGCTCCGCTGAAATTACTTTTACTTCTCGCTCTACCAATGGCATCAATTTCATCAATAAATATAATCGCAGGAGATTTTGCTTTTGCTTGGGCAAATAAGTCACGCACACGAGACGCTCCCACACCCACGAACATTTCTACAAAATCAGACCCTGAAAGCGAGAAGAAAGGTACTCTTGCTTCTCCTGCCACAGCTTTTGCAAGAAGGGTTTTTCCTGTTCCTGGAGGGCCTACAAGCAGCACTCCTTTCGGAATTTTACCACCTAATTTAGTGTATTTTTCAGCATTTTTTAGGAAATCTACTACTTCCTGCACTTCTTCTTTTGCTCCTTCGAGACCTGCCACATCTTTAAAGGTGATGGCAGCATCTTTTTCGCTAACTAATTTGGCTTTAGAACGCCCAATGTTAAACATACCGCTGCTGCTTCCACCGCCGCCGCCCATTCTTCTGAAAAGAAAATAGTAGAGCAGGGCAGAAAAACCAATCCACATAGCCATGGAGATAAATGTACTCTTCATAGCGGAACCAGAATCTCCGAAATTGATTACCGTTTTTATCTCAGGATTGGTCTTTTTGATTTCATGAAATCTTTCTTGAAGATATTTCAGATCTCCATAAGATAATTCTAAATCTGGATTTGCTCCTTGTGAAAAAGGAAGCATTATATCTTTTTGGTCTTCAGTTTTTTTTCTTGCTTCTGAAGTTAAGAATATATCAGCTTTGTGTGTATCTCGGTATACTTTTATCTCTTTTATCTTTCCTTGCTGCATTAAGCCGAAAAATGTATCCTCATCTACTGGCTTTACCGTAGAAGATGAGCTAAGCATCGGATAAAAGAGCATTCCCAATGCGATGAGAATGACTACATAGAACCAATTAAATCCTTTGTTCATACATATATTTTTCTTAGTTAAATAAATTGTCTTGATTTTCTATCACAGTTACTTTGGCATCACTCCAAAGGTCTTCTATGTCATAGTATTCGCGGATGTGTTTTTGGAAAACATGCACCACCACGGAGATATAATCTACTAAAACCCAAAGTGCATTTTCTTCACCTTCGGTATGCCATGGGCGCTCTTTGAGCTCATTTCTTACTCTTCTCTCGATATTTCCTGCGATAGCATTTACCTGTGTGTTTGAATTTGCGCTACAGATAATGAAATAGTCTGCAGCGGCATTTTCTATGTTGGTAAGATCCAAAATTCTAATATCCTCACCTTTGGTGTCTTGGATACTGTCTATGATGGTGTTTATTAGAAGTTGTTTTTCTGATTTTATACTCATTTAGATATATATTGTATTAGTTGCAAATTTATTCTTTTTTACTTTAAATCAAAGAAATATTTTTATATTTATCCGTCATAAATTTATGAAGTGGATACATTATTTTATATTCAGCAGTGTTCATCTACTAATGATGAGATTATCAACTTGCTAAAAAGCCATGATGGCATCAGGGAACTGACACTTTACACCTTTGATCAAACTAAGGGAAGAGGGCAGTATGGCAACACTTGGGATACGGCTCCGAACCAAAATCTGGCTTTTTCTATGGCTTTGCTGCAAAATGAAGTTTCGCAGTCGGATACCTTATTCAATTTCCATACCGCAAACATTTTACGCGATTTTATTGCCAAAAAGACAGAAACAAAAGTAGAAGTAAAGTGGCCTAATGACATCATCATTCATCACAAAAAGGTGTCAGGAATGCTCATTGAGAAAAAGAAGATAGGGAATAATGTCTATTTTATAGTCGGTATAGGGCTAAATCTTTTACAGCGAAATTTCCAAAATCTCCCTAAAGCAGGCTCTATTCTTACCCAAACGAAAAAGGAATTTGATTTAGAAAACTGGACAAAAGAAATGCACACATTTTTTTTAGAAAAAGTTTTTGAGCCCGTTTCTTCGGAAGAAATATTAGACCAATATCATCATTTTTTATTTAAAAAAGATGAAGTTTCTGTTTTTGAAATCGGCAAAATAAGACAAAATGGCATAATCAAGAAAGTAGATGAACAAGGTTATCTATGGATAGACCTTGAAAACGAAGGTATAAAGCGGTTTTATCATAAAGAAATAAAACTGCTGTACTAATTATTCATTTGCTCTTTTTCTATACAAATGTATAGCCACAGCTCCGAAAATGATGTTGGGAATCCACATGGCAAGGAGCGGCGGAAGGCTTTGGTTAGAAGAAAGAACTTTCAGCACCTCAAAAGAAAAAATGAATGTGAAAGCCAGCGAGATACCCACAGCCAGATTCTGTCCAATTCCTCCTCTTCGTTTTTGTGAAGAAAGCGACAATGCCAGAATAGACAAAATGAAAATAGACACAGGCATAGAGGTGCGCTGGTGGAGTTCGTTTAGATAGGTGTTGAGGTTGCTGTTGCCTTTTATTTTTTCTCTCTCGATGAATTTTATAAGATCAGGCGTGTTTTTATTCTCGGCTTCTAGGTCATTTGGGAATAATTCCTCTGGCGAGAGCCCGAAACTTTGGGTCTTTTCGTTACCGCTGTTTAGTGTTTCCGTGTCATCAGGATTGATGGTTTTTTCGAGGTAATTACTTAGACGAAAGAGTTTGTCTTTCTTGTCCCAAGCCACATCTGTAGCGATGAGCTGATAGACCATTTTTCCTTTTTTATCAAATTTTTGATACTTGTAGCCAGAGCCTCTTTGGTTGAGCTGGTGGTAGCTGTTGATAAAAACATATTCTGTCTGCGAAAGCTGTGCAGAGATGGTCGTGATATCTATGTATTTATTCCTATTGCTGCTATTATAGGTGTAAATGATGAGTTCGTTTTTCTTTCCATTTGCCCAAGGAAGAATAAAATGATTGGTAGCAAGGGTGAGGAGCATCAGAAAAATTCCTACATAAAAATATGGGCGCGAAAATCTATGAAAACTAGCGCCGCTACTGAGAACGGCTACGATTTCGGTATTATTGGCCATCTGCGAAGTAAAGAAAATAATGGAAACAAAGACCAAAATAGACATAAAGGTAATCACCAAATAGACCACCCAAAACGGATAAAAATGAAGCAGGAAATATCCCACAGTGAAGCCGTTTCCTTCTATTCTAGGAGCTTTGGACTGTACATCTATGATTACCACAATGATGGATAACAGCGCCAGCATAAAGCCCAGTGTTCCCAAATATTTTTTAATAATATAGCGGTCTATGATTTTCATATTACAAAATATTCGCAAATTTAGTTTTTTTGCTTTGTTAAAAAGAAAAAATAAATCATCTTTCTCAAAAATATAAATAAAAATCCCTCCAAAGCTAAACTTTGAAGGGAAAAAGAAAAATTATTAATTATTGTTTCGCTGCAAATTCATCTTTGAAATCAGCATTCGCCTCATAGTCTGCGACCATTTCTTTGGCGTAATCTGTTTTTTCTCCTTTGCTAAACCTTCTTTCAAGGCTGTCAAAGATAGAATACACCACAGGAATCACTATCAGTGTAAGGAATAGTGAGGATATCAGACCTCCGATAATCACTATCGCTACACCTCGGTTCATATCTGCACCGTCTCCAGATGCCATCGCGATAGGAATCATCCCTACTACCATGGCGATGGTAGTCATCAGGATAGGACGAAGACGAGCTTGGTTGGCTGCAACCAGAGCATCAAAGGTGCTGTCTCCTACTGCCTTTCTATTGTTGGCGAAATCCACAAGCATGATGGCGTTTTTCGCAACGAGACCGATGAGCATGATAATCCCCAAGATAGTGAAGACATTCAGCGTCTGGTTCGTGAGTGCCATTAGGAGTAAAGCTCCAATGAACGAAAGCGGAACAGAGAAAATCACGATGAACGGCGTAGCAAAGCTGTCATACAGAGCCACCATTACCAAATACATAAGGACAATAGCCGCTAATAAAGCCAATCCTAATGTACCGAAACCTTCTGATTGGTTTTCCATGTTTCCTCTCCATCTATATTCTACACCAGCTTTTCTCTGAATTTTGGAGAACTGCTGTTCCCATTCAGCTGCGATAGTTCCCGAAGGTTTTCCGATAGCTTTTGCTTGGACAGATACAGAAGGTGTTTTGTCTCTTCTCTCTAATAGAGAAGGTCCAGAACCATAGCTGATGTCAGCAAATTGCTCCAAACGAACTACTTGTCCAGTAGCGCTTACGAATTTCAGGTTTTTAACATCATCTATGGAAGATCTTCCGATTTCGTCATATCTGATATTGATATCATATTCATATTCTCCAGCACGATATTTAGAATCTGTGTTTCCAGAGAAAGCGATCTGCATCGTTTTTCCTACGGAAGCAATGTTCAGCCCAAGAGAAGTCATTTTTTCTCTATCTACTTTTACATTGATTTCTGGGTTACCATCTTCGGAGGAAAGTTTCACCTCGGAAGCTCCTGGGATTTTTTCCAGTTGTTTCGCTGCTTGTTTTGCAAATTCCAAGGCATCTTTCAGGTCAGTGCCTGTTACAGTCAGGTTAATAGGTGCCTGCTCTGCTCCGATGAGTCCCATCTGAACGATTTTTATTTTCGCTCCGATGATTTTTTTCTCCAATTCTCTTTTTAGTTTAGCTGAATAAATGTCTGAACTTTCTTTGACACTGCCATCTTTTTTCAAGAAAACTTGGATTTGGGATTTGTATTTCGTTCCAGAAGTGGAAGCCATCCCGTCATCTGCTTTTCCTATTGTGGTGATGATTTTTTCTACATCAGGAATCCCACTGATGTACTGCTCCGCCTGCTGAGTGAGCTTATTGGTTTTCTCGATAGAGGCATCTTTTTCTAATTCAAACTGAACCAAAAACTCGCCTTTGTCACTTTTCGGGAAGAAATCCACTCCGATGTAGCCCATAGAGAACAGCCCGATAGTAGAAACCAAGAACAGAACCAAAACAACACCCAGTGTTATCAGCTTTGTTTTTACTGATTGCAATGCCCATTTTAGCAAATTACCAATGCTTTGGGTAAAGTTGTTCAGCATATTTTCAAAACCGAAAATCATTTTTCCGAAGAAAGAATTTTCGTTGATATGTTCTAGTTTTCCTACTCTAGAGAACAGCCAAGGCACGATAGTAAAGGATACCAATAGGGAGAGCATTGTAGAAATCATTACCGTAACGCAGAACTGCACCAAGATATCCGCTACAAGTCCCGTAGCCATAGCAATCGGAAGGAATACCACTACGATAACCAAAGTAATCGCCGTAACGGTAAATCCAATCTCGGAAGCTCCATCATAAGCCGCACGGACTTTGTTTTTACCCATTTCCATATGGCGGTGAATGTTCTCAATAACCACAATGGCGTCATCCACCAAGATACCTACCACCAATGAAAGCCCAAGCAAGGACATCAGGTTCAGCGTGTATCCCATGAAATACAATCCGATGAAAGTCGCAATCAATGAAAGAGGAATCGCTACCATCGTAATCACTGCGTTTCTCAAACTATGTAAGAAGAACAGCATGATGAACCCAACCAAAGCGATAGCTAGGAACAAGTCAAAAATCACATTATTCGCGGCATTCAGCGTGTAGTCTGTAGTGTCATTCGCTATTTCTAATTTTATTCCTTGTTTTTCGTAGTCTTTTTCTACGGTTTTTATAGTGTTTTTGATCGCTTCACTCACCTCTACGGCATTGGCATCAGACTGCTTGGTAACCTGTAATAAGATGGTGTTTTTTTGGTTAATTCTCGCGATTTTTTCTACATCTTTCTCGCCATCTTGTATATCTGCGATATCTCCAAGGCGGATCATCATTCCAGAAGGCGTAGTGATAGGCAGCCTTCTCATTTCTTCCACAGAACCTATTTTACCCATTAGACGGATGATGGTCTGTTTTTCTCTCGTTTTCGCGTTTCCTGTTGGGAAGTCCAAGTTGGATGCTGCGATAACCTGCTGAACCTGAGCGATAGACAGCCCGTAACCTTCTAATTTTTCAGGGTGAATGTTCACTTGGATTTCTTTTTCCTGACCACCCACCATGGTTACCTGTGCTACACCATTTACACGGGAAAAAATAGGCTGGATTTTTTTATCCAAAAGGTCATAAAGTTCTTTTTCAGACATTTTGGAAGTTACCGAGATATTCATAATCGGCACATCATCCAGTGAGAATTTATTCAAAGATGGTGTTTTGGCATCATCTGGCAGCTGGCTGACGATGGCGTTTATTTTTCTTTGGGCATCGGTCATTAGGTAGTTTACATCTGCTCCTGTGTTTAGGGTAATGGTTACTAATGACAAGCTCTCAAAGGATTTAGATTCTATTTTTTTAACATTTTCCATAGAAGATACCGCATTTTCTATTTTTTTGGTCACGGTATTTTCTACCTCAGAAGGCGAGGCACCAGGGTAGACTGTCTGTATACTGATGGTGTTGGTCTCCATTTTTGGGATAAGCTCATAGCCGAGAAGGCTGTAAGAGAAAATCCCTCCTAAGGTAAGGATGATAAAGAGAACGAGAATGATGCTCGGACGCTTTATGGATATTTCAGGTAAATTCATAATTTTCTAATTTATTTGATGATTTCTACTGGAGTTTGGTCAGAAAGATTCACTTGTCCAGTGGTTACTACTTGGTCGCCTTTGGATAGTCCAGAAAGCACTTCTATATAATCTCCGAAGTTTCTTCCTGAGGTGATGGTTTTCAGTTCTGCTTTTCCGTTTTTGATGACATAAACTTGGTTAGAGCTTACACTTCCCACAAAGGCTGTTCTCGGCACGGTCAGAACTTGGCTGTTTTCTTTCTCTCCGAAATATGCCGTTCCGTACATTCCCGCTTTTAGGGTGTTGTTGGTATTATTTTTAATTTCCACTTCTACTGGGAAATTTAGGCTGGCATCGGCTTTTGGAGCAACGAAGGTCACCACACCAGAATATTTTTCATCTGGATAAACCGAAGAAGAAACCTCCACAGCCTGTCCTACTTTCACAGAACCGATGTGCTTTTCATCCACTTTTACTTCTAATTTAAGTGAGCCGATGTTTACGATTTCAAATAAAGCCTGCCCTGGCGCCACGAAAGAACCTGGTTCTATATTTTTCTTGTTAATAACCCCTGAAAACGAAGCTCTTACATTCACATCAGAAGCGGTAAGCTGTGCGCTTTGAAGGCTGTTTTTAGCCGTTTGCGCTTGGAGGCGAACTTGGTCAAGCTGCTGCTTGGTCACACCTCCTGTAGCATAAGCACTTTCGAAACGCTTTACTTCGGCTAGAGCGTTGTTATAGACTGCTTGTGCATTTTGTACATTTACATTCTGCTGTTCACCTTTGATGATGGCAAGAACCTGCCCAGCGCCTACACGGCTTCCCTCATTTACTAAAACACGAACCACACGCCCTTGAGTTTCAGCAGAAAGGGCGACTTCCTGCTTCGCTTGGAAAGTTCCGTTGGCTTCGTATTGAGTATTCACGCTTCTGAAATCTACAATGTCCGCTCTTACGGCTACATTGGCGTTTTTTTCTGCTACGATGGCTGTCGCCTGCTCACTTTTTTCTTTATTTTTATTTAAAACGAAGACAATTCCAGCGATTGAAGCTCCGATTAAAGCGATTGTTATGATTGTTTTTTTCATTTTTATTTAAATTTATTTTGTTAATGTATTTAGTTCTCCTCTTGATTTTATTAGTTTTATTTCAGCTATTTTGTATTCCAGCAGAGCGTTGGTATAGTTGTTTTGTGCATCTGCGTAGGCTTTTTCTGCATCCAATAAATCGGTAAGCGTAGAAAGCCCGTATTTATAGTTGTTTTGTGTGTTTTCTAGAACGCTTTTTGCTAAATTCACATTTTCTTTTTGAGTGTTGATGGTGATTAAACTATTGTTAATCTGGGTTTTAGCGTTTTCTATATCTAGGCTGATTGCCAGTTCTACTTCTCTTTTTTCCACTTCAGCTTTTTTGATGTTTACATCGGCTTGGCGAAGTTTGGCTCTTGTAGAAAATCCATTGAAAACAGGGATATTTAGACTTAGCCCGATGCTCGCTGCACTGTAGTAGAATGTGCGTTCATCTTTACTAAACCAAGGGAATTTTTGTCCTACTCCAGTGTAGCCAAAATTCCCTGAAAGCGCCAAAGTAGGATAGTATTCCGCTTTTTTGGCTTTTCTGTCCAGCTCCAAGAGTTCCAGCTGTTTATTGATAACTTTGATTTCTGTTCTGTTCTCCACACTTGCTTCATTTCCTAGAAGGGCAGGCGTAGCATCAAAGGTGTCCTCTGGCATCACGATGGCTTTATTGATGTCCATTCCTATCATGAATTTCAGGGAATGTTCTTGTAGTTGCAGTGCATCTAAAATCTGCTGTTTAGAGGCTTTCAGATTGTTCACTGCTACATTGGTTCTATCTAAATCTATTTTTTTAGCCAGACCACTTTTGTACAGTCCTTCTATGATGTCTCTGGTTTTAGTGGTGCTGTTTAGATTCGTCTCCACAGTTTTCAGCTTTTGCTGTGTTTGATAAACTTGATAGTAAGCCGTAGCTACTTTTTCTATCAGGTTTTCATTGGTAAGTTGCTGATTGATAGCATAAAATTCACGAGTGGTTTTGGCTGCTTTCAGACCGATGAAAACACTTTGGTTGAACAACTGCTGAGTAACGGAAATTCCTGCTGAAGTCTGCCATGGGTTACCTATTTTTACTTGATTTCCCATAAAGCTCAACTGTTGCAGAATAGGGTTGTATGTGAGACTTCCTGTGACATTTACCTGCGGAAGCGTAGCTGCACGCACCTGCTCTATCTGGTACTCTGCGTTTTCGTATTCTAATTTGGCTTTTACAGCCTCTGCTTTATGCTCTAGGGCATAATTAACCGCTTTGCTGAGAGTCAGTTCTTCCTGCGCTTTTGGGAAGAAGCTCAGTAGAGCCAAAGCTATTGATAAACTATATTTCATTTTCATTTTTTATTAAATTTTCTACTATTTCTAAACCTTTTGGAGTTACGATTGACCTTAGATAAAATTCTAAAAATTTGTCATCGTGTTCTTTTATTGATATACTTTTTCCTATTTCTTCTGGGAATGCTTCATACAAATCAATGGCATCACATCCTGCAATAACCTGAACGGCCAAAAAAGATTTATCCAGATTTTTTCGGTAGACTCCCTGTTTTATTCCCTCACTTATGTTGTTTTCGATGTGGGTTTTCACATCCTTACAGCGTCTTTTTTCAAAATCATAACAAAGCTCTGGGTAATATTTTTTCAGCTGAAAGAAACAAGGAGAAGTTTCAAAATCCTTCCCTAAAATACCATCTATTGATTCTTTGATTTTGAAATGCTCATGGATAGCAGTTTCGCATTTTCCTGATATTTCTGCAATTTTGCTGAAAGCCAGATTATACACATAATCCAGAGTAGCTTTTACTAAATCTTCTTTTGATGGGAAATACTGATAAATGGTCTTTTTCGAAATATGAAGAGATTGTGCAATATCATCCATCCCTACGGTCTTAAAGCCATTCCTCAGGAATAGTTCCTTATGATTTCTCTAATATAGTGTCTTTCATATTTTGTCTGATTTTGCTTTGCAAATATATAAAAACTTGAAAACAAAAAAAAGTAAAAAAAAGTTTCCAAGTTTATCTGTTTCTTGTAAAGTGTTGATTTTCAGCTATAAGTTTTTTCGTTTTTTAAAGAAAAATCATTAGCGATAGAAAAATTACTTATAATAAGTTTCCAAAAAGATGAAAAAATCATTCATTCTGTAGATGTTATTTGCTGCCAAATAAACATACAGAACAAGAACGACGGAAACCAAGAAATTCAGGATTTTAGGCTGTTTTTGGTAAGAATGGAACAGCCAGCCAAGGAATAGCGGATAGACAAAAACAAAATGTCCTCCGTAGATATAGGCAACATTGAGCCCGAATTTTAGGACGCAGTGTATAATGATGTCTACTAAAAATGAAAGTGTAAGTATCTGGAAATAAGTGTTTTTAAAGTTTTTTATAATGCTCCAAATCACCAATATGAGCAAAATCCCAACAAAGAGATAAGGCCAATCGGACTTGTAAACATCCATAAAAAGGGCTTTGTATTCAAATCCTTTCTTGTTGTTATAGTTTTTAATAATGAACCCAGGGAATAGTATGTTACCGCCTAAAAACCAAGAGGTTACCATATCCCAAAAAGGCACAGATTTTGAGTTGGAAAACTTTTCGTACTGCTCATCGGTTTTAGATAGAATTTGCCTTAAATTAAAATCCATTCGCATCAGGAATAATAGAACAAAAACTCCAGCGGAAAGGGCTACTTTTAGAGTCGCTTGCCAGAATTTTTTCCAAGACAGGAAAAGTCTTTTTTCAAATAAAATAGAAATGTAAGTTTTGACAATATTTGTGATGGTAAGCCCTCCAATCGCTACGCCAGAGAGCATCAGCGGGAAAAAGGGAATACTCTGTTTCTGCTGGATTTTTTTTGCAGCGTAATAATTAAAAAAGGTTAGAAGAAAGAGCGAATAAGTGTAAGTTTCGGGCGTAAAAGACAAAAGAATATTCGTAGAGAAAAAAGCAAAAAAAACGGTCAAAAGCCATGCTGATTTTTTAGAAATCAAAGCGATATTGGTCAAATATTTATAAATCTGAACCAAAGTCAAACTAATAGTAATGGTGCTGAGCCATGCCCAAACCAGCCTGAAAATCTCGTTTTTCTGGCCGCCAGAAACGAAAAGTGCAAAATTCCGTAAAAAATCAAAAAAATAGATAGACAGCGGATGCCGTTCAAAACCTCCGCCAGTCATGATAATTGCTCGGTTATCAAAACTAAAATAAGCATCCCACGGAATACGGTCATCGAAAATGATGCGGTATTTCAGTGCGATGACACTCCCTAAACTCCCATAAACAAGCACGAATAAGCCGAATAAAAGATATTCTGCTTTATTATTTGGGAAGAGAAGGGACAGAGCGCTGTGGATTTTTGATTTTAGTTTTGTCATTGCTGCAAAATTAGAAAAATATAACAGAAAAGAACATTTCCCATGAAAGCGGATTTTTATTTTTATTTTTGCTGAAACATTTAGAAATATGTTTTCCGACGAATATTTTATGAAAGCGGCTCTCCAAGAAGCTCGCTATGCCCTTGAAGAAGAGGAAGTTCCGATAGGTTGTGTGATAGTTTGTAATAACAAGATTATCGCCAGAGGACATAATCTCACCGAACGGCTGAACGACATCACAGCCCACGCCGAAATGCAGAGCATAACCTCGGCGGCTAATTTTCTTGGTGGTAAATACTTGAAAGACTGCACAATGTATGTAACTCTGGAGCCGTGCGTGATGTGTGCTGGAGCTTTGTTTTGGTCGCAGATTTCCCGCTTGGTCATCGGAGCAAGAGATGAGAAACGTGGTTTTCTAAACAAAGGAATAGAACTCCACCCTAAAACAGAAATCATCACAGGCGTTTTGGAGGAAGAGAGTTCCCTTTTAGTTAGCGAGTTTTTCAAAGGGAAACGATGAATTTATTTTAATTCTTCTATGGAATACACAAAATCTTGGTTGAATTCATTCATGGAATTAATGAGTTGAAAATGAGAGAATTCGTTTAGGTTTTGTAGGGTGATTTCCGTTTCTTTTATTTTTCCTTGTTTTAGGAGGTTTTGTCGCTGAACGCCATTGAGCAAGAAACTTTTAGGCGTGTACCAAGTTTGGTTTTTTAGGAACAGAAGATTAGAAAAAGAAGTGTCCGTAATCTGTCCGTTTTTCACGATGATGATTTCCTGTGCTCTGGCTTTTTTCTTCATTTTTTCAAATTCTGTGCGGTCTGCAAATTTGAAATCGTATGAAAAATCATTATTCTCCACCAGTTCAAAAGTTTCTATTTCAGGAAATGCGTAAGGGAGCATTTGGGATTTGAAATTTCCTTCCAAATCATATACAATGCGCAGTTTGTAGAGTCCGTCTTCATCATGCTCTAAGTCCTTGAAAATCTTTTCTAAATCTATACAGCACTCCTTCCCGAAATGTGCAAAAGTCTCGCGAACCCTCTGCTGATGAAGGTCTAATAAAAATGCTTTTTGGTCTTCTACTTTTATGCTTTCAATAAATTGGGACATATATTTTATTTTTCATTTCTTGATATTCATCCTCCAGCTGGCTCATATGGGTGATTCCGCCGCCACTTTTGAAATATAATTTTTCGTTTTCTTTTTCTATAAAACGAATCATCACACAGCTGTCCAGATTTCTGCCGTCAAACCAGCCACAAACGCCCGTATAAAAGCCTCTTTGGTAATTTTCCGCTTCTAAAACAATCTCCAAAGTCTTCATTTTCGGAGCACCCAGAATAGACCCTGCGGGAAGTAGTTTTTGGAGAATGTCGCCTATATTTTCTTGAAATTCAGGTTTTAGCCCTCCTGTGATTTTGGAACTCATAGCGTATAAATCCCTTTGGTGGGTTTTGATGAAATCTATTCTTTGGAACTCTTCCAGCTGGACATTATCCGCCACCATGCTGATATCGTTTCGTAATAAATCCACTACAGTATAATGCTCAGCAAGTTCTTTTTTGTCTTCTTTCAGGACATTAGCAGCGTTCTCCACCGAGGCATCGATGGTGCCTTTCATTGGATAGGTGAAAATCTTGTTTTCCTTGATTTCCACGAAAGTCTCTGGCGAAAAAAACACAAATTGGTCATCGTAATAGACTTTGTATTTCGCATCAGAAATTTTGTAAATTTCCTTTAAAGAAAGATTGGTTTTTATCTCCGTCTGGCAGGTGTAGTTGGCAAGGTAGGAATTTCCGCCTTTTAGATTTTTTTGAACAATTTCAAAGCCTTTTTGGTAATCTTCTCTGCTCTGTGGGAAATTTTCCCAGAAGATATTTTTTTCTGAATTTTGAATGGGTTTTTCAAATTTGAAATCAGGAAATTTGATGAAAATATCTGCCTTTTCCAAATCTTTTTCTTCGAGAATGATGATATTCTGAGCCAAAAAATCAATCATAAAAAAGAAAGGAAGTTTATTCGCAGAGAGGAAGTTCATTTTCTCAAAAGAGCCTTGAAGATTTTTCATAGTGCAAAAATAAAACTAAAACTTTATTTTTGCATAAAATAGAATAAAAATGGAACGAAAAATAGATACAGGGCAGATTTTCAGTGAGGCGTTTGATTATTGGAAATCGGTGATGAGGTTTAATCTCGCCTTTTCGATGGTGTATTTTGGTTTATTTATGCTGCTGACTTATGGATTGGCGAATTATCTCGGTGTTTGGGAAAAATTCATGGAACTGCAATCAGTAACGAGTATGGAGGCGTATGTTAAGAAATTAAATGAGCTGGTTCGTTCAGAAGATGTGATGCTATTTTCGTTATTAAGTGTCTTTTGCTCTGGGCTGGTTTTTCCTCTGCATATAGGGTTTTTCAAGATTTTTAATAAAATAGACAATAAGGAAGAGCCTGTTTTAGGCGATTTATTCGAAGGTTATCAAGGTGCTAACTTTATAAAATATGCTGTATATTACATTCTTTGGATGATGATTTACAGATTTATGAGTCAGCTGGTGTTTCCTGCTCCGCTTTGGGTGATGCTTACACTTTTTGTTCCTCCGCTGATGTATTTCAGGAATGAACCTTTGGGAACGGCGATGGTTACAAGTTTTCAGGCGATGCGCAGGAATTTTTTAACATTATTAATTTGTGTCATCGGGACTGCATTTATCACTTATCTCGGTTTAGTTGTGTTTCTGGTGGGATATGCGCTTACTTTTCCTTTTTGGAATGCGATGATTTACACTTTATATAAAAATATTTTTACAGAAGAAATAAACAATAATTTATAAATATGAAAAAAGTAATTTTACTAATCGGCTTTTGCTTTTCATTCATGCTGTCTGCTCAGAAAGGAGCTTATTATCAGCAATATGTGAAGTACAAAATGAACATCGATGTAGATGCGTCTAACTATTCTTACCACGGAAAACAGAGCATAGAATACACGAACAACTCGCCTGATGAGCTTAGAGTAGTGTATTTTCACCTGTATTGGAATGCTTTTAAGCCTAATTCTATGATGGACCAAAGGGTGACCAACCAAGGACTGAATGCAGACAGCCGTCTGATGACCAAAGTAAATGGGAAAGCAGTCTCTCGCTTGGCTTCTATTCCTGCTAATGAAGAGGGAAGCCAGAAAATAAATTGGATAAGACAAAAAGACAAAGAACTAAAATTTGAAGTTCAGGAAACGATAATGAAAGTTTATCTGAATGAACCGCTGAAACCAAATTCCACTACGACTTTCACAATGGACTGGGACGCAGTGATTCCACACCAAATCCGAAGAGCAGGGCGAAACAATCGAGAAGGCGTGGAAATGTCCATGTCCCAGTGGTATCCTAAAATCGCAGAATACGACTATGATGGCTGGGCGACTTTTGACTATGTAGGAAGGGAGTTTCATGCACCGTTTGGAGATTTTGATGTGACAATACACATTGACAAGGACTATGTCATCGGGGCAGGAGGAACGCTCCAAAACCCTAACGAAGTGAAGGGATATGTCCAAAATCCTACAATCAAAGAGGATAGAAACGGAAAGGCAACTTGGAGATGGAAAGCCAAAAATATTTTGGATTTCGCTTGGGCGGCAGACCCAGATTTTTCGGTGGAAGAGATGACCGTAATCGATGGGCCTAAACTATATTTCGTTTATCAAAAATCAGAAAAAACAAAATATTGGGAAGAAGCAAAACCTTTGGCGGTTAAATTTTTCCAAATCATGAACGCTACTTTTGGAAGGTATGCATATCCAAGCTACAGCTTTATCCAAGGGGGAGATGGCGGTATGGAATATGGAATGTGTACGCTGATGCTGGGCGAAGCGAAAGACTTGGAAGGTCTTGTGAGTCTGATGGTGCATGAGGGGGCGCACTCTTGGTATCAGCAGATGCTTGCGACGAATGAGAGCATGGCTCCTTGGCTGGATGAAGGTTTTACGACATATGCACAAGATTATGTTCTTTACCGATTGTTCCCACCAGCTCAGCCGCAGCCTAATCCTTTCATGGATGCTATCCAGAGCTATGTGGCATTCACGAAAAGAAAGATAGAAGAACCAGCGGTTTGGCTTGCTGACCACCATGACCACGGTTCGGCTTACAGCGTGGCATCTTACACCAAAGGGCAGCTGTTTTTAGTAGAGCTAGGCTATATCGTAGGGGAAGAGACTTTGTCTAAAATCATGAGAAAATATTATGATGAATGGTCTATGAAACACCCTACTGGGCGTGATTTTATGTATATAGCACAGAAAGTTTCGGGAATGGATCTGAAATGGTTTTATCATTACTGGATAAACACTACTAAAACCATAGACTACGCGATAAAAGATGTAAAATATGGCGATGGATTTACGACTGTTACCCTTGTTAATAAAGGGACAATCCCAATGCCGATAGACTTCTCTATATTGACAAAAGACAACAAAATAGTGAACTATCACATTCCGCTCAATATGATGAGAGAGCCGAAAAAATCCGATTTCTTTGGGAATTTTACTACCCTTGGTTATTGGAACTGGACGGCGAATCATTACACCTTTACAATACCTTTCGGGAAGGAAAAACTTCAAGCTATGGGAATAGATTTTACCCAAAGATTAGCCGATGTGCATCCAGAGGATAACTTCTTGGAAGTGAAATAAGTAATTTTTCAAAAATACACAAAAATGAGCAAAACTTTAGTAGTCAATATAGGAAACACGAATATCCGTTTTGGGATATTCAGCGGCGATGAATGTCAGACCTCATGGGTTATCAATACCAAGCCTTACCGCACGAAAGATGAATTTTATTCGCAGTTTCTTTTGTTTTATCAGACTTATCAGGTCAAAGTAGATGAGTTTCAGAAAATCATCATCGGTTCTGTGGTGCCGCAGCTTACAACGGTGATTAGCAGCGCTTTGAAAAAGATACATGGTCTGGAACCTGTTTTGGTAAATAGAAGCACGCCCTCTGGTGTCAGTCATAAATCCAGCCAAATGGGAACTGATATTTATGCGAATTTGGTGGCTGCGCATTATCTTTATCCTAAAGACAAAAAGAAAATTATCATAGATTTTGGGACTGCCCTTACGGTGAGCTGTGTGGATGAAAATGGTGAAACTCAGGGTGTTATCATAGCGCCTGGGATTATCACTTCGCTCAATAGTCTGGTTCAGCAGACTGCCCAGCTCCCAGAGATAGAGCTGGCTCCACCGAAAACTGTCTTGGGGCAGGATACGGTTTCCTGTATGGTCAGCGGTATGGTCTATGGCTATCTGGGAATGGTGGAAGGCTTCATAGAAAGGGTGAATAACGAAGTGAAGGATAAATGTTTCGTAATCGCGACAGGCGGAGTTTCCCACATCTATAAACCACTGACAGACAAAATAGATGTCGGCGACCACCTTCACACACTGAAAGGTCTTTATTTCTTGGGGAAGGAGGGGTAGCTGGTTTCTAAAAAGTATGAAATAATGAAATACTTATCAATTATCATTTTGTCTTTTGGTCTATTACTAAGTTGTAAAAAGCCGAAAGACAGAGTGGAAAAGAGGGAAGATGGAAATATAGTTCAAGAGCTTGTATACAGAAATGATAGTTTAGTTCAAGCAACAAACTTTACAAAAAATGGAAATATATCCTACAAAGTAAAGTATAAAAAAGGTATTGTATCCGAAATTAAAGACTACTATCCTAGTGGAAAACCTAAAATTGAAACAAAACTAATTTGGTCAGAAGATAATCAAAATTACTATATAGAAAAAGCTTATTATACAAATGGAAAATTAGAATATGAAGGAGAGGTGAATATAATAAATGATAAAAAATACAGAAGAGGCTGGTGGATATTTTATACAAAAGAAGGGAAGGCAGAACTTATGTTAGAATTCATTAATGAGGGAAAAATTGAAATTGAAAACCAAAGAATAGTAATAGATGTAAATAATCAAACCATTAAAAAAAATGATAGCTATTTTTTTGAAAAAAAGATAATAGAAAAAAATAAAGACAGTATAAAGGTGAATATAAAGTATTTTTCTCCCGATACTATTCTTGGTAATATACTTTATATTAGGGATGAAGAAGGGAATGAACTAAAACAAGTAAAGTCTAAAACAAAAGGTTATGATTGGGATATTACAATAAGTAGCAAAGACCCTACAATAAGAGCCATAGTGAAAACAAAAAATGGAAAAGGAGCAAAATACTATTATGAAACCATAAAATAAGCTATGATTTTAATAATTTAAATATAATCATTAAACCTAATCAATCCTCAAAAACCCAGAATAAAACCAAAAATACCAAATCCTCAGAGTGAAATTTGAGGATTTTTTTAATCAGATAAAATCATTTAAATTTGCCTCCAAAAATGACAAATACAGATGTTTTTTCTTGGTATTTGTTGTGTTTTTAGAAGGTTTAACAAAAACGACGCCCTATCGTATTTCCTCGTTTTTCAGAGGTTTTAGGGATTTTAGCATATGAGAATAGTTGTAGGACTTTCAGGAGGCGTGGACAGCAGTGTTGCCGCCTACCTGTTGAAACAACAAGGGCACGAGGTTATCGGGCTTTTTATGAGAAACTGGAATGATGCTTCGGTGACTTTGGAGGACGAATGCCCGTGGGTAGAGGATAGTAATGACGCCCTTCTGGTGGCACAGAAGCTGGGTATTCCTTTTCAGGTGATAGACATGAGCGAACTTTACAAAGAAAGAATCGTAGATTACATGTTCTCCGAATACGAAAAAGGAAGAACGCCCAATCCAGATATTCTCTGCAATAGAGAAGTGAAATTTGATGTTTTTCTTCAGACTGCTTTGTCTTTGGGGGCTGACAAGGTGGCAACGGGGCATTACGCCAGAGTTTCCTCTTTCGTGGATGAGAGAGGGAAGGAAATCTATCAGCTTCTTGCAGGAAAGGATAATAATAAAGACCAAAGCTATTTTTTGTGTCAATTAAATCAAAATCAATTATCAAAAGCCCTATTCCCGATAGGAGAACTGACCAAACCCGAAGTGCGAGAAATCGCAAGAGAAATAGGACTGGTAACTGCCGATAAAAAGGATTCTCAGGGGCTTTGTTTCATCGGAAAAGTGAGCCTGCCTACATTTCTGCAGCAGCAGCTAATTCCAAAAGAAGGCGAAATCGTAGAGATTTTCAGCGATTACAAAGAATTTCATAAGGGAATGCTTATTTTTGAAACTAAACTTGATGAATTAAAATATCTCTCAAAGAAAATAAAATACCAAAAAGAAGACGGAAAGGTCATCGGAAAGCACCAAGGCGCTCAGTTTTTTACCATAGGACAGAGCAAAGGTTTGGGAATAGGCGGACATAAGGAATCCTGCTTCATCATTGACCGCGATATGGAAAACAACATTCTTTTCGTGGGCGAGGGCAAAAATTTCTCTGGGCTTTACCGAAAAGCACTGAAAATCAATAATGATGAGGTGCATTGGGTTCGTGAGGATTTGAGACTGAAAAACGGAGAATTCATGAAAATAAAAGCAAGGATAAGATACCGCCAGCCATTGGAAGATGCGGTTCTTTATCAGTATGAAGATGGATTTTTCATAGAGTTTGAAAATCCGCAGTCAGCGATAGCAGAAGGGCAGTTCGCGGCGTGGTATCAGGGCGAAGAGCTGCTGGGAAGCGGCGTAATTTCATAAATGAAAATAGTGGCAGATTCGGAAGAAATATTGTATTCTATTGCGCTCAGGGCGTGTCCTTTGGTGGGCGATATCAATTTCATGAAACTGGTCTCCGTAACGGGCTCAGCCAAAGAAACATGGAGGCTTTCCAAGTCTGTTTTGCAGGAAATTTCGGGTATCGGGACACAGATTTTAAAGGGAATCGGTGATGATACTTTTCTGAAATTTGCGGAAAAAGAACTGCTTTTTTGCGAAAAAAATAATATTAAAGTCAGGCTGAGGCATCAGAACCAGCTTCCACGGCTGCTGTCAGAGTGTCCAGATGCTCCCGCTGTGCTTTATCAAAAGGGAGATTTTAATGAAGATTTAAAACTGATAAGTATAGTCGGAACTCGTAAAATGACCGCTTACGGAAAGAAATTCATAGAAGAACTTTCCGAGGTTTTAAGGGATAAAAATGTGCTGATAGTGAGTGGTTTGGCTTTGGGAACGGATGGATATGCCCATCAGCAGGCTCTTAATCATAATATTCCTACGGTGGGAGTTTTGGCTCATGGTTTGCATATGATTTACCCAGCGGTTCACGAGAAAATGTCAAAAGATATTTTGGAAAATGGAGGCACGCTGTTGTCAGAATTTAATTCCAGCGAAAAGCCAGACCGAGAACATTTTTTGCAGAGAAATAGGATAGTAGCGGGGATTTCCCAATTTACCATTGTGGTGGAAACTGCCTTTGGGGGTGGTTCTATGAGTACGGTGAGCTATGCCAATCAGTATAATAGAGAGGTCTTGGCGCTGTCAGGGCGTTTCGGGGACAAATACAGTCAGGGATGTAATATGATAATTGCCCAGAATAAAGCAAAAATTTTGGCTTCGTTCCAAGATGTTTTGGATGAGCTGGGCGATAATTATCCATCTGTGAAACAGCCACAGCTATTTGAACCAAAAGAAATAGAGGTGGAAGAAAGGCTAAAACCTGCCTATCAGCTCATTGCAGAAAATTCTCCTATTTCGCTAGATGACCTCAGTCTAAAACTAGAAATGCCGCCTTTCAAACTGCTGCCTATTTTATTGGATTTAGAATTATTAGGCTACATCAAAGCCCTTTCTGGGAAGCAGTATGCTGTGGTTTAGAATAAAAATAATACAAGATACATGGACAAGAAGGCGCTTAGAATTTTAAACAAAACCTTTTGGAAAAATGGATGGACAGAGGGAGATAGTATCGAAGAAAAAATAAAACTAGGCTATCTAACACAGGAAGAATTTGATTATGCCAAGGAAAAAGGATTGATGTTTGATGCATTTAGTATTACTCATGATGAGTGTATGGACATCATAGCAGAGTTCTTTGAAAAGGTAAATATAGATATTTTGGCAAAAGCTTTTTTATGTAGTCTTTCTACAAGAAGGCTTTATCTGAGGTCTGCTTTTGCTAGTTATTTTTATCTGAAAGATATACCAGTTCATTCATTTGAAGCAATAAAAATTTCAGGAGGAATATTCTGTGGAAATGGAGAACCAAGAGAGATTTTTTATGAATATTGTAAAAAATGTATAGATGATGGGGGCTATGGAAATATACATATTGCTGATGAAGAATATCATAATGAAGATTTGAATGTTCTCAATTTTGAACGCATTAAATGGGGAGGTGTTAGACATGGTGAATTGCTGTATTGTACATTTGATATGCGTGAGTTTTTGAAAATTATGTCTGAAATAGGAGAGCCTACGGAAGAAGATATTTATCTTTTTAAATTGATTTTACAGGCAATAGATGAAAGCTTACCCAAAGATACTCCAAGAAAATTGGAAAAGAGAATAAGAAGTTTTGAACAATGGAAGAAACTTTCAAGCAAAAATGAAATAGATGTCCTTATGGAAATTTTGGAGCAAATAGGCATTTTAAAACCTGCAGAAATCAGAAATGTAAGAAAAGGAGATTTTGGTTTTGTAGAAAACTGGATAGGAGAGGATGGTTATCAAAAAGAAGTAGTGAACAAACTTTTTGGAAAATATTTATAAAAATAATCAATCATCATGATTGATTATTTTTTATTGATGGAATATTATTATTTCGTAAATTTGCCGCCAGTTTCGAAAAAATAAAATGTATGCAAAAAATCTATTCTTTATTACTTTTTTTATCAATCATTTCCTACGGACAACAGGGTAGAGTAGGAATAAATACAGACTCTCCAGAAGCAACACTTGATATCAGAGAAAAACCTCTAGATGAGATGCCAGAAGGATATTCACAAGGGGTGTCTTTTCCTAATTTTACAACGAAAGAAAGAAAAACATTTACTGAGGTAAAGCTCGGAACGATGATCTACAATACGACTAAAAATCGTTTGGAGATTTATACTGTTGTGAATGGAAAAGAGGGCTGGT
>CAUQKV010000011.1:0-49846 GCA_963518845.1 uncultured Flavobacteriaceae bacterium
CTATTTTTGGTATGGGTTGTAAGGAAATTAAGACAGAATAAAAGCTCAAATTAATGAAAAGAATTGTAGAACGTTCTCCCGTTTCCCAAAGTCAATTAGTATGTAGCTAAATAGACACCTCAAATTTATTTTTACAAATGGCAATGATGCCCCTATTAATGCAACAGATAATATAATGAGCTATAATAGAATAAGACGAAGTACTTGGCATTGGCAAAGGAAAATCATAAAAAGGAATGCAAGATGAGAAAGATAGTATTCGTAATTATATTTTGTTTTATAATATCTTATTGTAAAGCACAAATTGACACAATAAATAAAAATATTGTGGAGTATTTTGATAAAAATAAATATAAAAATTGGGAACTTGTAGAGAAAATTTCTAGTGCAACAGATAAATACTATAAGAAAGAAACTTATTGGGTTAGAGTTCTTTTTTATAAGGGAGAATATACAGAGGAAATACAGACAATAGGTTCTTCTTTTAAGTTATATAAATATTATCATAAAAATGAGCTACTACATCGTTCTGTAAAAACCTTTTATAACTTCCCAATAGGAGAATCTATTGAATATGATGAAAATGGGAATTTAATAGAAAAAGTAAATTATGATAAAAATTATTCTTTTTCAGTAGATAGTCTTTGTGAATTAATTAAAATGGAATATGGTGTCAATTTAAGAATTTTATCCACTGATAATTTTCTTAATTATAGAGTTGAAAGAAGATATGATGATAATATTAAAAAATATCTCTATATAGTTATTTTTGCAGTAAATGATAATGGTGAACGTGTTATGGGATTCCCTATAAAATGTATCTATATAGATAGTAATACAGGAGAGATTTTATATGAAAAAGCTGAACATTTAGATCGTCCATATAGTGATAGAATTCCAAAATCAAAAACTTTTTTTCCTCAGAAAGATGATAAAAAAAGAATTGAGGTGTCAAAATAATTTCATATATTTGCACTCTGAAAATTAATGTGTTATGGAATTATTTAAGGGACAAAACCTCTTAGAGTTTACTGAACGCTTTAAAACAGACTTAGATTGCGAAGAATATCTAGCTTCTTTAAAGTGGGAAGATGGATATTGCTGTCGCAAATGTGGTCATAAAAAATACCAAGTCAGAAAAGATTTTTCACGCACTTGTAATATCTGTGGAGATACAGAAAGTCCTACAGCTGGAACACTATTTCATAGACTAAAATTTGGGTTACGTAAAGCATTTTTTATATGTTTTGAAATGACAACTACAACTAAAGGGTTATCAGCCTCACAAGTTGCTCGTCGTTATGAAATTAGTCGTCAGACTGCACATTATTTTATGCAAAAAGTCCGTGAAGCTATGAAATCCAGTGAATCGCACAAAATGAATGATAGAGTGCAGGTTGATGAATTTACCATAGGAGGAAAAGAGGAAGGAAAACAAGGTAGAAGCTATGACACAAAGAAAAAGAAAGTTCTTTGTGCAATGGAACTTACTGACCGAGGCAAAGTAAAGCGCTTTTACGCACTAAAAATACCTGATTTTTCCTCAAAAAAACAGCTAATATTATGAAACTATATCCTATTCAATGCGGAAAATTTAAATTGGATGGCGGGGCTATGTTCGGCGTAGTTCCAAAATCCATTTGGCAAAAAACCAATCCTGCTGATGAAAAAAACTTGGTCGAGCTGGGGACTCGCTCCCTGCTGATAGAGGACGGAAAGAAACTGATTTTGGTGGACTGCGGACTGGGGAACAAGCAGGATGAAAAATTTTTCGGGCATTATTCTCTTTTTGGGGATGATGGTTTGGATAAAGCTCTGGCTAAATATGGCTTTGTGAGAGAAGACATTACGGATGTGTTTCTTACCCACCTGCATTTTGACCACTGTGGCGGTGCTGTGGAGTGGAATGACAGCCGTACAGGATACCAGCCAGCCTTCAAAAATGCTGAATTTTGGACTAATAAAAACCACTGGGAATGGGCAACAAATCCCAATCCTCGCGAAAAACCAAGTTTCCTGAAAGAAAATATTTTCCCACTAGAAGAAAGTGGTCAGCTCAGATTTTTAGACCTGCCTAAAACTGGGAATTACGGCTTTGCTCCTGACCTGAAAATGGATGTGATTTTCGTAGATGGACACACGGAAAAACAGATGCTTCCTGTACTAAAATACCAAGACAAAACCATCATCTACGCGGCGGATTTAGTGCCTACGGCAGGGCATGTTCCACTTATCTATGTTCCAAGTTATGATGTCCGTCCGCTGGTAACTTTGGAGGAAAAAGAAAAATTCCTAAAACAATGCGTGGACAATGAATATCTGCTGTTTTTCGAGCATGATGCAGTGAATGAACTTGCTTCACTTAAAATGACTGAAAAAGGAGTCCGAATCGATGAGACTTTCAGCTTTAATGATGTTTTTGGATATTAGGAAAAATGAAACTCAATTATCAGCTTACAGAAGAGGATTATCTGCAATTTTGTTTATTTGCAGCAAGTCAAAATTTGACTTTAAGAGATGCTAAAAGAAGAACATTATTTCTATTGATTTTAATGTTTTCTTTAGGTTCTGTTTGGATATATTTTAGATTTCATTCTCTGTTTTTCATTACTTTTTCTGTCACAGGAATATTGTATTGTGTTTTTTATTATTTCTATGGATACAGAAGCGTTTTTAAGAGGGCGTATAAAAAGAATGTCAAGCGTCTTTTCAAAGAAAAAATAGGAATGGAATTTAGCGTTGTTTCTGATAATGAACTAATTACAATTTTATCTAACCAGACAAAATTAGAAATCAACCTCGCCAATGTAGATTTCATAGAGGAAATAGCAGATTATTATTTCATTAAACTAAAAACCTCCGATAGAATTATCATTCCAAAAAGAATTTTTGAAAATGGCACAAATTCTGAAGCTTCATTGAGAAACTTTGCAAAACGGAACAATATCACTATAAAACAACTATTAGATTGGAAATTTTAATGAATTTTACTTCATAATTATCATTAAAACTAAAAAATGAGCCAAAAAACGAAAATCATAGGACTTACTGGCGGCATAGGCTCTGGAAAGACCACTGCGGCGAAGTTTTTGGAGAAATTGGGGTTTCCTGTTTATTATTCTGACATCAGAGCAAAAGAAATCATAAATGATGATAAAACCCTGAAAAAGAACATTATAGAACTTTTAGGAAGCGAGGCGTATGATGCAGAGGGAAACTACAACAGAAAATGGGTAGCAGAGCAGATTTTCAATAATGATGAAAAAAGACAAGCGCTCAACTCCATCATACATCCCGCTGTAAAAGAGGATTTCGAGAAATGGAAAGCCGCCCAGCAGAAAAAAATAGCTTTCAAGGAAACGGCTCTTTTATTTGAACTGAATTTGGATAAAGAATGCTACAAGTCCCTACTCATCACCGCTGATGAAAATATCAGAATAAAAAGAGTGATGCAGAGAGATGAAAAAACCGAAAGCGAAATAAAAAAAATAATAGAAAAACAAATGCCCGAATCCGAAAAACAAAAACGAGCTGATTTTGTGGTTTTTAATAATGGAAATGAAGAGGATTTAAAGGCTGATTTAGAAAAAATTTTAGAAAAATTAAATTAAAAAAAATGAATTATCATACAAGAAAATGGGTAAAGCCAGAGGATTTGAACCCAAATCACTCACTTTTTGGAGGAAGACTTTTAGAATGGATAGATGAAGAGGCCGCGCTGTACGCCATCATGCAGCTGGAAAACCCGAGAGTAGTTACCAAATCTATGTCTGAAATCAACTTCGTGAGTTCGGCTAAACAAGGAGATATTATCGAGATAGGCATCCAAGCTATAAAATTCGGGAACAGCTCACTGACTTTGTCTTGTAAAGTGAGAAATACCATGACCTGCCAAACCATCATCACCATTGATAAAATAGTCATGGTAGCTCTGGATGAAAAAGGACACCCGACACGCCACGGCAAAACACAAGAAAACAATGATGAAAAATGCAATGTGAATTTTTAGTTCATGGCATAGTTTTAGATTTGAAAAACTTTAATTACAATAAATTACTTTATTATGAAAAACTTAGTTACATTGCTGCTTTTGGTGTTTAGTTTCACTTTGGGAACAGCACAGCACAAAACTCCTCATAGTCAAGGAGTAAAGAAAGAAACCAAAAAGAAACACCATTCCAAACAAAAAAGTTCCACTACTCACTCTTCACAAAAACTAAAAAAAGATGGAACGCCAGACAGAAGATACAAAGCCAATAAAAAGCTAAAAAAAGACGGAACACCTGATAAAAGGTATAAAGAAAATAAGTAAGTTGTCTCAGACAGCTTACTTTTTTGTACAATAATTATGTTTGTGATTGTTTAGCGTAGTTATATTTTTTATCTTTGCAACCAAATTTTTAAACGAATAAATATAATGAGTGATACTATTATCTGCCCTGCTTGTGGTTCTGAATTTACTTATGAAAATGGTGATTTGATGGCGTGTTCTCAGTGCTTTCACGAATGGAACCCAGCAGAAGAATCTGCCAATAGCGGTGATAAAATTCTAGATGCCAATGGAAACGAACTCCAAAATGGCGACACTGTGGTAATCGTAAAAGACCTTCCTGTGAAAGGTGCTCCTAAACCTATAAAAGCAGGAACAAAAGTAAAAAATATCCGTTTGAATTTTGACAGCGACCACAATATCGACTGCAAAATAGATGGTTTTGGGGCAATGGGACTAAAATCTGAATTTGTGAAGAAAGCATAAAATGAAAAAATATTTAGTTTACTTTCTATGCATCGCCTTGGTGGGAATCACTATTTCTTGTAAAAATGAAAAAGAAACCGTGAAAAACGAACCTGTAAAAGAGGAATCAGTAGCTGATTCCCAAACCTTTACAATAAACAAAGAACAAAGTAATATTGACTGGAAAGGTTACAAAATCTTTAAATCTGAAAACACCAGCCACTTTGGGACGATAGATTTTTCAGAAGGAGATATCAATGTAAAGGATGGAAAATTGGTTTCTGGGAAATTGGTAATTGATACCAAATCCATCACATCTACAGATATAGAGGATAAAGAACTTGCTACAAAGCTTGACAATCACCTCAAAAACTCTGATTTCTTTGATGTAGAGCAGTTTCCTACGGCTACATTTGAAATCACAAAAGTAACTCCCTCAGAACATGGAGATTACAACTCCATTATTGAAGGAAATATGACCATCAAAGGAATTACAAAGGCTGTGAGTTTTAATGCCAATGTAAAAGTTGATGCTGAGCAAGTCAGCATATACACTGAGCCTACGGATATAGATAGAACGGAATTCGGAGTGAAATTCCAGCTGCCAATAAAAGATGGCATTATAAAAAATGAATTCACTCTACAAGTTGCTATAAAAGCTTTCAATAAAAAATAATTTTTTCATTTTTTTAATTTTATATGTTAGCCTGTCTATATTATTAGACAGGTTTTTATTTTGTTTAAAAACTAAAAAAATTGTACTTTTGTCGACCTAAATAAAAAACAGAAAATGCTAACAAAAATAGATGAACTTTTAAATGAAGTCCAAAAATTTCATTCTCAGAAAAAGGAAGAAATTGAACAATTCAGAATCAAATTCAATGGAAAAAAAGGGATTTTGAATGATTTATTTGAACAGTTCAAATCTGTATCCAATGACCAAAAAAAAGAATATGGTCAGAAAATAAACTTACTGAAACAAAGCATCTCTGCTAAACTAGAAGAGCTGACACAGAGCAGTTCTTCACAGAATGTAGCTACCGAAAAGGAAGACCTTACCAGACCTGGATTCCCTTTAGAATTAGGGTCTAGACACCCTATTAATTTGGTAAAAAATAGAATTACAGATATTTTTAAATCTATCGGTTTTGCAGTGGCTGACGGGCCAGAGATAGAAGATGATTGGCATAACTTTACCGCGCTGAATCTCCCTGAATATCACCCAGCAAGAGATATGCAGGATACTTTTTTCATCGAGACGAATCCTGATGTTTTGCTAAGAACCCACACTTCTTCTGTTCAAATCAGATACATGGAACAAAATGAACCGCCTATCCGTATTCTTTCGCCTGGGCGAGTTTTCAGAAATGAAGCTGTTTCATCTCGTTCTCATTGTATTTTCCATCAGATAGAGGGACTTTATATCGATGAAAATGTGAGTTTTGCGGACTTGAAACAAACCATTCAGTTTTTCACTACGGAACTTTTCGGAAAGTCAAAAATCAGAATGCGTCCTTCTTATTTCCCTTTCACAGAGCCAAGTGCAGAGGTGGATGTATACTGGGGGCTTAATTCCGAAACGGATTACAGAATCACGAAAGGAACAGGCTGGCTGGAAATCATGGGCTGTGGTATGGTAGACCCTGCCGTTCTCAAAAATGTGAACATAGACCCTGATAAATACAGCGGATATGCTTTTGGTATGGGAATAGAGCGAATTGTAATGCTTCTTTACCAAATGTCAGATATTCGTATGTTCTTTGAGAATGATATCAGAACTTTGGAACAATTTAAATCTTTATAAAAAAAGAAAGTCAGAACAAAATCCTGACTTTTTTATTTTTAGTTTTTAGTATCCAGATCTGCTCTGTCCCTTTCCTATCAATGCCAATGCGGAGGATGTTCCTATTCGTTTCACTCCCATTTTTATCATTTCTTCGGCTTCTTCTTTGGTTCTTATTCCGCCTGCAGCCTTTACTGGCAGGACATCTGCATTGTCCAGCATGATTTTTATACCTTCTTTAGTCGCGCCATTTGGTTTTCCATCTTGAGTTTCATAGAAACCAGTAGAAGATTTGATGAAAATATTAGAAAGCTGTTCCTTCGTAAAACTGATAGTCGCCCATTTTACGATATTTTTAGTAATAGATGCTATCTGCTCATCGGTTAAAGCCGCTATTTCTATAATCCATTTTGCTACTTTGTTGTTTTTCATACAAAGTTCTGTGCATCGTAGAAATTCAAACTTAAGGGCTTCCAGACTTCCTTTTTTAAAGGCCTCATAGTTGATTACAAAATCCAGCTCATCTGCTCCATCATCTATCGCCTGCTGTGCTTCTTTCAGTTTTTCGTACACAGGTGCTGTCCCTTCGTGAAAACCTATTACCGTTCCCACTTTCACAGCAGGATTTTTTTCACTCAAAAACTGCTTAATCTGTTTCACATACTGCGGGCGAATCATCACCGCAAACAGCCCATTATCCGCCGCTTCCTGAGCCAAATCATATACCTTTTTCAATGTCTCTTCCTCAGAAAGTCCTGACTGAGCAGGAGTTTTGAGGTAAGTCGAATCTAAATAATTTCTTGTTTCCATAGCCCAAAAGTATAACTTTTATTAGATTAGTTTCAAAAAAATTAAAATGAGATAAATCATAAATCTACTCCTCTTTGAAAAAATCCTGATATTCCTGCCAAAATTCTTCAAGTTTCTGCATTTTTTCGGAGAGAAACTCCATCGTTTCCTGCCATGTATTCCTATTGTGAATGCAGACTCCCTGTTTTTCGACAAATACACAGGATACCTCCTTTCCATTTTCAAGTTCGAAAGAATCGGAATAAACTGCATCTTCCCAATATTCCCCAAAGATACCCTCCATAGACTGCATCTTATCAAAATACCTCACTCTATGGTCTAAACTCCCATCTATCTCCACCAAAACCATTGCTTTTTTGGTGTCAAAATAAAATTTGAAACTAAAACCCTTTATTTTAGTATTATACAATGTCCATTTTGTAGGAAATGACTTCCCAAAAGATGTCCAAAATTCCTGCCGCATCCGCTGCGATTCTTCTTTACTAAACACTATAAAAAATTAAATTTTACTTATTTCTAAAAATTCTCAAAAACTCCCAGACCAAACAACGCAAAATCATACTTTGCAGGGTCTTTTTCATCCATTTTTCTCAGCTGAAAGTCAAGTTCTTCCACCGTTTTCCAGTCGTTCTGTGTTCTCTGTATCAGCCCCAGTTTCCGCGAAATATTTCCCACATGAACATCCAGCGGAACGGACAAATATTCCTGACCAATATTTTCCCAAATTCCCAAATCTACGCCCTTGTTATCCTTCCGCACCATCCAGCGAAGATACATCATCAGCCTTTTCGCAGCGGAATTTTTATAAGTGGAACTAATGTGTTTCTGGCTTCGGTGCTGAAAATCATTCTCAAAAAAAGTATTTCTAAAACGCTCCAAAGTATGATAAAAATTGGTCTCGCCTTCTTTTAATAAAAACAAATTTTCTAAACTTTCGTTCTTGGTATAAATCCTTCGCAGAGCGGACAGAAAAAACTGAAAATCCTCCAAAGAAAATGTCCTGTGAACGGCCTTATTCTCCATTTTTTCAAAATCTTTTTCCTTGAAATTCATCACAAAATCATACGGCGAATTGCCCATCATCATAAGCATTTTTTCTGCACTTTTGATGATGGATTTTCGGTTTCCCCAAGCGATAGTTGCCGTTAAAAACCCTATAATCTCTATATCCTGTTTCAGCTCAAAACGATGCAGCATCTGAATAGGATCGCCCTGCACGAAATCAGGATGATTATACTGCTCAGCTTTTTCGTCCAAAAAAGATTTTAAATCATTCATTATATACAAGTTACATCGGAAAAAAAACAGCTCCTAAACCGATTATGGTCTGTTTGTGATTATAATCAATCAGAGAATCTCCATAGCCGTGAGATGCCTGAAACATCATCTTAAGAGTTCCTTTGATAGGATAAATCCAAGAAAACTCCGCAAAACCTCTATTATGCTTGATGCTCAGATTATTACGCAAAACCAAAGAAAAAATATGCTTTTTTCTGGTGTAACCGATGGTAAATTCGGTTCTTCCCACATATTCCTCTATGCTGGGATTATCATCATCATCCCCTTTTTCGGTAAATCTCTGCCATAATTTATTGGTGATGGCAAAATCTCCCCACTCAAAAGCAGTCATGAGAATAAGTCTGTTCCAGCTTCGTGAGAGCAGCTCCTCCTTTCCGTTGGACTGGTGATTTACGGATATTCCTGCCATTTTAATTCTAAATTTCCCAGCGGATAGGTTCAGCGGATAGATGAACATCAGCTCTGGTTCGTAATTTGTCTCGCGGAAGGGACGGGACATTTTCCCATTATAAACTTGCCAAAAAGACTGCTGGGTAAAACCTACCCAAAGGTCGCCCTTATTCCAAAAAGCACCCTGTAACACCTTGGCTTTCAGACTGACCTGAAATTTTGCTTCTATGTTTTGATAGTTTTTATATTCTGGAACTTCTCGGTTGGTATTCAGGCTCACAGGCTGTCTATTAGGAAGGCTTGAATATCTGGAAAGAATGATATAATTGGGTCTATGTGCCTTCAGACTAAAAGTTCCGCGTTTATAAGGTTCTCTCAGCTCCCACATGCGGTCTATGGGTTCAGAAAAGCCTCCTTTGAAAATAGATGTATCTGGATTTTCTTGTGCGGTCTGTAATGTGTCTGTTTCCTGCGAAAACACCACAATATTCATCAGCAAGGATAAAAATAAAAGTATTTTTTGGCTCATTATTTTAGTTAATCTCAATTTATTTCTACGCGTTCTAAGGCTTTGGGAAGGAAGGTATTTTTGAATACAACTTTGGCTTCTTCTAAAAACACTGAATAATCCGTATATCGATTAGAAAAATGCCCTAAAATCAACTTTTTCACTTTGGCTTTTTCTGCTATGATTGCCGCCTCTATCGCGGTGGAATGCCCTGTATGTTTGGCTAATTCCTTCAAATCATCTAAAAAAGTAGCCTCGTGATAGAGCAAATCTACTCCTTCGATAATGGGAATTACCGACTCCAAATAGCGGGTATCACTACAAAAAGCATAAGAAACAGATGCATCAGGTGGTGTGGTAAGTGTTTCATTTTTAAGGATATAGCCATCACTTAGGACAAAATCTTTCCCTCGTTTGATGTTGTAATAATCACAGACTTCTATTTCTGGATATTTGGCGATTTCATTCATGTTCAGGTGGCGTTCCTTTGGTTTTTCTCTGAAAAGATAGCCATTGCAGTAAATCCTGTGGCTGAGCGGAATGGTATAAACTTCCACCTTGCTGTCTTCAAAGACAAGCACGGATTCTTTTCCCTTTAATTCGTGGAAAACCAGTTCAAATCCTTTGTTGGTTTCGGTAAGCCTCAGCACGGTTTCTATCAGCTCCTGAATGCCCGCAGGCCCGTAAATATGCAGCGGAGTTTCTCTGCCGAGCAGCTGAAAGGACGAAATAAGCCCAGGAAGCCCGAAACAATGGTCGCCGTGGAGATGAGAAATAAAAATATGATTGATCTTAGAAAACTTGGCTTTGGCTTTTCTCAGCTGCACCTGTGTTCCTTCGCCACAGTCTATCAGAAAATGCCGTTCTGCCATCTCTAAAACCTGTGCCGTAGGCGAGGAAGTGACAGTAGGTATGGCAGAATTAAAACCTAAAATGGTAAGAAATGCGCTCAATGTCTTTAATATTTTAAGCGACTAATATACGAAACTTTCTTTTTTTAAAATATAAAATAAGGCGCAGGCTTTGTTTATAGATTTAATATTTTTTGGTTACCTTTGTTTCCATTTAAATTTAATTTCATGAAAAAAGTTTTAACCACATTAGCATTAGCATTGATGATGAATACTATTCAAGCGCAAAACTATGAGGAGATAAAACATACGGACAGAAATGGTTTCTCGTATGTTACGGTTTCTAATGATGAAAATGGAGTGAGAGTCTATACTCTGAAAAACGGACTAAAAGTTTATTTAGCAAAAAATTCTGATGCGCCAAGAATCCAGACCTATATCCCTGTAAGAACGGGAAGTAATAACGACCCTGCTGACAACACGGGACTGGCTCACTATTTGGAGCATATGATGTTCAAAGGAACTTCTAAAATAGGAACACAGGACTGGGCAAAAGAAAAAAAATACATAAAACAAATTTCTGACCTATACGAACAGCACAAGGCAGAAAAAAACGCTGAAAAGAAAAAAGAAATCTACAAAAAGATAGATGCCATCTCTAAAGAAGCATCTAAATATGCCATTGCCAATGAATATGACAAGGCGATTTCTTCCCTTGGAGCTACTGGGACTAACGCCCACACTTGGCTGGATGAAACGGTTTATAAAAACAATATCCCAAGCAACGAGCTGGAAAAATGGTTCAAAGTAGAGCAAGAGCGATTCTCTGAACTGGTTCTAAGGCTGTTCCACACCGAGCTGGAAGCGGTTTATGAGGAGTTTAACCGAGGACAGGACAACGACTGGCGACTAGTGAACTACGAGCTTATGGATGCCCTATTCCCTACGCACCCAAATGGACAGCAGACCACTATCGGGAAGTCAGAGCATTTGAAAAACCCTTCTATGGTGGCTATTCACAAGTATTTCAATGAATACTATGTGCCGAATAACTATGCGCTAGTGCTAGTGGGAGATTTGGATTTTGATAAAACAATTCTTTTGGCTCAGAAATATTTCGGGAACTTTAAACCTAAAGCATTACCGAAAAAATCACAAATCGTAGAAAAACCAATGGACAAAATCGTGAAAAGAGTGGTAAAAAGCCCTTCTTCACCACGATTACAAATAGCATGGAGAACAGCAGGCAGCTATGGAACAAAAGAAGCGAGAATGACTGAGCTGGTAGCGCAGATTCTCAGCACAAAAAACAATGATGCAGGGCTTTTGGATTTAAATCTAAACCAAAAACAAAAAGTGCTTCACTCAGTAGCACATGGAGTTTCTCTTAAGCAGTATGGATATTTGGCTATTTCTGCTATACCAAAGGAAAATCAGTCCCTTGATGAGGCGAAAAACCTTCTTTTGGAACAGGTAAATTTGGTTAAAAAAGGAGAATTCCCAGACTGGATGCTGAATGCCATCATCAAGAATATGAAAAAAGACCGTCTAAAAAGCTGGGAAACAGCTGATGGGTTAGCTTCATCATTATATGATGCTTACATCTACGAGAGAAGCTGGGAGCAGGAGCTGGAAGACATTCAGGAGTATGAAAAAATCACAAAAGTGGATGTTGTGAAATTTGCTAATGATGTCTTTAAGGATAATTATGTGATTGTTTACAAAGAAAAAGGCGATAATGACAAACTTGTCCGTGTGGAAAACCCTGGAATCACACCGATAGAGCTAAACAGAGAGGCACAGTCTCCGTTCCTAAGATCTATACTGAACGAGAAAGTAGAGGAAATAAAGCCTGTTTTCGTAGATTATCAAAAAGAAATAAAAACCGACAACATCAATGGCGTGAAGCTGAGTTTTATTCAAAACAAGAACAATAATCTGGCTCAGATGAACTATATTTTCCCATTCGGAACGGATAATAACAAGGAACTTTCCGTGGCGTTTACTTTGTTCGATTATTTAGGAACGGACAAATACAGCCCAGAGGAACTGAAAAAAGAATTCTTTAAACTTGGTGTCAATCACAATATTCGTGTGGACAAAGACCGTATCAATATTACTTTGTCTGGTTTGGAAGAGAATTTAGCGAAAGGTGCTGAGCTGTTTGACCACTGGCTTAGAAATCTGAAAGCTGATGAAAACATCTATAAAACGGTGGTAAACACTATTTTAGAATCTCGTGAAGTAGCCAAAAAAGATAAGAAAAACATCATGGCGGCTCTTACCAGCTATGCGAGATACGGCAAGAACTCCAGATTCAGAGATGTGGTGAGCAAGGAACGCCTTCTTTCGGCGAAAGCAGTGGAATTCGTATCTATGGCGAAAAACATAGTAAATGCGCCATACGAAGTATTTTTCTACGGAAAAGATTTGGAGAAATTCAAGAAAAACCTAAGCCCGATTATCAAAAAATCTAATGCGAAATACGACCTTCCTGCGGCTAAAATCTATGCTGAGCCTAGTACAGACGGGAAAGTATATTTCACCAACTATGATATGGTGCAGGTGGAAATGAGCAAAGTGGGAAGAGGCGAAACCGTAGACCTGAAAGACTTTGGGAAATCCAGCGTTTTCAATGAGTATTTCGGTTCTGGGCTTTCATCTATCGTATTTCAGGAAATCCGTGAAGCTCGTTCTTTAGCTTATTCTGCATATGTGAACTATTCCCGCTCTGGCGAAAAAGGAAAGCACGACTATGTGATAAACTACATAGGAACACAAGCGAACAAACTGGGACAAGCCGTAGAAGCGATGAACGGACTGATGGCAAATCTTCCACAGATACCAGCACAGTTTGACAATGCTAAAAACTCTTCGCTCAAGCAGATAGCATCACAGAGACTGACTAAACAGAATATCTATTTCAACTATCTGGCAACGCAGAAATTAGGCTTTAACCACGATATTCGTAAAGATGTCTATGCTGAAATCCAAAATCTAGATCTGGCGAAGCTGACCAATTTCTACAACCAAAAGATAAAGCCGATAAGCTACAATACGGCTATCATAGGGAAGAAAGAAAACCTTGATATGGCGGCTATCAGCAAAATGGGAGAATTCGTAGAGGTAAGCCTCGAAGAAATTTTCGGATATTAGACCTTGTCTAAACAAAAGACCTTACAGATTTGTAAGGTCTTTTTTATTTTTTGAAAAGTGAAATAAAATAGTTAACTACTATTCTAAACTCACTTATTTGAGTCCAATTTGTGATTTTATTAAGAAAAGTATTTTTTAATATAAACAATAAGTATAAAAAATATCTCTATTCTTCTAAAACTCTGTTCTCTTAATTCAAGTTTACCCAATTAGTCCCGTCACAACCTTGGAATTTTTTAGAAGGTTTGTCATAGCGGATGGCTCCCTCTGTATTAGAATTACATGTATTAGTATCATTACCTACTATGATACTTCCTTTTACATGCATTTTAGCCTGTGGTTTGTAAGTTCCTACACCTATTTTAGGAGTATTCGATCCACTTACCCCTAATAGAATGGTATTGCTATCGGTATTGGAAGTGCTAAGAGTATTCATTTGGTTTCCTATAGCTACTACATTATTTAGCTGTCCTGCCACAGGGGTACCTACATTCGAGTTTCCTATCTGGATATTGGCATTACCTCTTCCCATACCGTCATTCAATGCCCAGTTTCCTATTCCTATATTATAACTACCGATATCATTATTACCACTAGGCCGAAGAACAGAAAATCCAATAGCGATATTATCTGTACCCGCGATCTTTCCACCGGTGGACATATTTTGATTCCCTAATGCGATATTATAATTTCCGGCAATACCACCATAAGCCTGCATAGCATTAGTTCCTATTCCTATGTTATCATTTCCTGAGAAATCTCCTGTTGTAGAGAGCCTGAACACACCATTCCCCATGCCTATGTTTCTAGTCCCTGTAAGATTTCCTGCAGGCAAGTCATATAAAGTATCTCCTATTCCTATATTATTAGCCCCTGAAAATGTAGAGGTGCTGGAACTACTCAAACGATAGATTTTACTCCCTAAGGCAATGTTGTTTCTAGCGGTGTTTGTGATGTCTCCATTTACTACATAATAGGACCCCTGCCCAATGGCTATATTAATAGCCCCTGCCATATTCCCAGAACCTAGAATATATTGAGAGTGCCCCATACCTATATTGGAGGCTCCTATAAAGTCACCGTTCATTAGATTAAATATATTCTGCCCAATGCTTGTATTCTGAACTCCTGAAAATACAGCTCCTGTGCCTTTATTGAGAATATATATACTATTTCCCATAGCGATATTATTGCTCGCGGACATATCCCCGCTCTGCATAGTATATAGAGTATTTCCAATACTTATGTTGTCGCTTCCCGAAAGACTACCATTTAGCGCATAAAATGAACCTACCCCCAAAGCAATATTTCTATACCCTGACAAATCATTACGAAGTTGGTATACATTTACGCCGACACCTATATTGTTATATCCTAAAAAGTCTCCATCCGAAAGTTGAAATGAGCCACCCCCCAAAGAAACATTGTATTTCCCTGTAAACTTAGCATTTAATTTGTTAGTTGTGTATATACCAGCCCCCACAGCTACATTGGATTCTCCCTGCATACTTCCGCCTTTACTCATAGTGAACAAAAGACTTCCTATTGCTGTATTATTTGACCCTGACATAGTACCATTACGAATACTGTAGTTCTCTGCCCCCATAGCTATATTCCTATTTCCTGTAAGACTACTAGCATTAGTAAACCATTGATAGTTCGCCCCTATTCCTATATTCTGAGAGCCATTTCCTAAGCTGGTACCATTATTACCTATCCCTCCGTCTTGGGTAACATGGTTATAATTTCCCACCATTCTAAGATCCTGCTCTGCTCCACCGCCAAACTTCTGCCATTTAGCAGCAGTATGGTTATAGAAGTAATAGCCTGCTTCTGCTACATTTACCAACTTACCTGTACGGTCTGCTACGGGCAGGTCTTGTTTTAGATAGGTAATAATGGCATTCTGATCCTGCCCAAAGTGAGGCTGGCTGCTCATGGTTTTCATCTCTGCTGGGGTAATTCGTGGAATAATAAGTCCTTTATTCTCACTTGCTCCAGCCTCTATGTGTAGTGTAGCTTTAGGCTGGTTGGTATTGATGCCTACCATTCCGTTTGTAGTTTGTGCATTGGCTGCTATTCCAGACAGCAGTAATGACATAAATAATATTTTGTTCATAATATTAAATTTAATTGTTATTTATTCTGTTATATATATTGATGTGAAAAAGAGGCATAGACTACCTATAGGGGTAGTCTATGCCTCTGTGAAAACATATTATTCTGTTGGTTAATAAATCTGTGTGTGTGTGTGTGTGTGTGTTTACACTATTTTTTGATGTATGCAAATTATTTTTCATTCTTTTTTGTGATTTTTATCAGTTTTTACTCTTTACCTAAAGAAATACTACGCAAAGGTAAGATTTTTTTGGAATATAAAAAACACTTTTAGTTTATTTATTTTATTATTTTTGCAGTTCATTATTAAAGAAATACTATGTTTCAGAGTTTACAAGACAAATTAGATAAAGCACTGCACAATCTCTCTGGAAGAGGGAAAATCACAGAAATCAATGTAGCAGAAACGGTTAAAGAAATCCGCCGTGCCTTGGTGGATGCCGATGTAAACTACAAAGTAGCCAAAGACCTCACCAAAAGAGTGCAGGACAAAGCCATCGGGCAGAATGTCCTCACCTCGCTCACTCCTGGGCAGCTGATGACCAAAATCGTTCATGATGAGCTGGTGGAGCTCATGGGCGGCACGCAGGAAGGTATCAATCTGGCAGACAAACCGAGCATTATCCTCATCGCTGGGCTTCAGGGTTCAGGGAAAACCACTTTCTCTGGAAAACTGGCCAACTTCCTCAAAAAGAAAAAGAATAAAAACCCTCTACTAGTAGCCTGTGATGTCTACAGACCTGCGGCTATCGACCAGCTGGGCGTTCTCGGAGAGCAGATAGGCGTACCTGTTTATAAAGAACTAGAAAACAAAAATCCTGTTCAGATTTCACAAAACGCCATCGATTTCGCTAAACAAAACAAACACGATGTAGTGATTATAGACACCGCTGGGCGTTTGGCTATCGATGAAGAAATGATGAACGAAATCCGCAGTGTGCATCAGACCATCAAACCTTCTGAAACGCTCTTCGTAGTGGATTCCATGACAGGGCAGGATGCCGTAAATACAGCCAACGCCTTCAACGAGGTGCTGAACTACAACGGAGTAGTTCTTACCAAATTAGATGGTGATACCCGAGGCGGAGCGGCGCTTACGATTCGTTCCGTGGTTAATAAACCGATAAAATTCATCTCCACAGGCGAGAAAATGGACGCCCTAGATATCTTCTATCCAGACAGAATGGCAGACAGAATCCTAGGAATGGGAGATGTGGTTTCCTTGGTAGAAAGAGCCCAAGAGCAGTTCGATGAAGAGGAAGCAAAGAAACTCAACAAAAAAATTCAGAAAAACGAACTTGGTTTTGATGACTTTCTAAAACAACTCCAGATGATGAAGAAAATGGGAGGCATGAAAGACCTCATGGGTATGATACCAGGAATGGGAAAAGTAGCCCAAAATGTGGATATCAATGACGATACCTTCAAACATATAGAGGCGATGATACAGTCCATGACGCCAGAAGAAAGAAGAAGACCGAGCATCATCACCATGCCGAGAAGACAAAGAATAGCAAAAGGAAGCGGAAGAAAAGTAGAAGAAGTAACCGCTCTGATGAAGCAGTTCGAGCAGCTTGGCAAGACTATGAAACTCCTGCAAAGCCCACAAGGCAAACAGCTGATGGCGATGATGAGCAAAGGCGGCGGACTCCCAGGAATGGGCGGCGGAATGCCTTTCGGAGGAAAATAAACAAATAAAAGAAAATCCCTTCTCTCACAGAAGGGATTTTTATTTTTCGAGATTTTTATTTTATTTAAAATTTAAAAGTATCGTCTTTAAAGGCTTTGTTTAGTTCTATTTTACTAAAAATCATCACATAGTCCGAATCCTTTTTCGGCGAGGAAGCCTCTATTCTAAATGGCATCAGCAGATTTCCTACTTTTTTGTAATCAGAATAAGTGATGGTCTCTCCCCTTTTTTCCTCCTTTAAAAGTAGATAAGACAGCTTGTCAAAATAGTAAATGGTTTTATTCACATTCTTGGTAAGTTCTACTTTGAAAACTTCCTTGTCTCCGAGTTTTTCTACTCCCAAAAGCTCCGCTGTGAAGCCCTTTTGTTCATAATTGATAAAATCCGTATCGAAGCTCTCTGGCTTATAATTTGGGTATTCTTGGAGTTTATTTACGGCGTAGTTCATAGCGTAGCCCTTTTTTCCGTCATAGCCCTCTATGACCTGCTCTTTTTTCCCATTTACTACGATGGTTTTGGTAAGATTCGGTCTGGCTTGGTAGATTTTCACAGGGTATTCCTCATTCACTCCCAAAACCACTTTTCCCTGAAGCAGGATAGTATTTAGGAGTTTCCACTGGACTAAACCTCCTGTGTTTTGGATATTTTTCTCAATAATCTGAGCCGCAGTCTGGGCAGAAAATATTTGCGCTAAAAATACCAAGGTTATCAGAAATATTTTTCTCATGTTATTCTTTTTATGGTTTATTGGTTTCTTAAAATTTCTCTTGCCTTTTCCAAATCCTCTGGAACATCTATCCCCACGCCTACGAAATTGGTCTCTATCATCTTGATTTTCATGCCGTATTCCAGATAGCGGAGACATTCTATTTTTTCAGCAATTTCCAAAGGTTTCATCGGAAGTTTTGCAAAGCTAAGCAAAGCCTCTCGTCTAAAAGCATAAACGCCGATATGTTTAAAATATTTTACGCCCTTCTCTTCTCTTGGATAAGGAATCACAGAACGGCTGAAATACAGGGCAAAACCATCTTTATCCGTAATTACTTTTACATTATTCGAGCTTTCTATTTCTTGTTTTTCTGTCAAATGAATTTTGAGTGATGCCAGAGAAATTTCCTTCTTGTCATCAGCCTCAAAAACCGAAATCAGCTGTTTTAGTGGTTCAGTTTTTAGGAAAGGTTCATCGCCTTGGACATTCACCACTATATCGCAGTCTATGTTCTGCACAGCCTCTGCGATACGGTCGCTGCCAGTTTCGTGCTGACCTGTCATCAGGGCTTTTCCCCCTGCGTTTTTTATTTCATTAAAAATAATTTCTGAATCCGTAGCCACGAAAACCTCATCAAACAAGCCTGTTTCCACCACATTTTGGTAAGTAGTGGCAATGACAGTTTTCTCGCCCAAAAGCTGCATGAGCTTCCCTGGAAAACGGCTCGCTTCGTACCGTGCAGGGATAACGGCTATTATTTTATTTTTTTTCATTTTTTACTTTAATTTCAATATTTGAGATAAGGTTTTTCCATCCCAAATAAATGTTTTTTCATCTGTTTTTTGATTTATTGGAGTTTCTTTTTCATTGTCATCTTCATCGAATTCTGCTTCTTCCATTTTCATGATGATTTTAGATTTCACGCCTCCTTTATCACTCGGGAAAATATATTCTTCACTATGATAAAAAACACCTGCATCCCCTACATTCATCAACAAATCCAATGGAAAAAACTTCTTCCCATTCCACAGCAGATACTGTGTACTGGTAGGGATTCCACACGCCTCGCCTGAGTTTTCTACCCTTATCACGGATTTTATTCCTGAAAGTCCCTTGTTGTTTAGTATCTCCATACTTGTAAAATGCAGATTATCAACAAGGAAATTGTGCCTGTCTATGACTTTATTATTTTCAAGCGCCAGAACCTCCATTTTCACCTGTTTATAAGCGCCTCCATCCCTACTGACCGTTCCCACAGCCCCAAAAAGAAACTCTATGCCATTCTTTTTCTGATGCCCCAAAGCAAGATTTCCACCCCAGATATAGCCTTTTTTCAGCTGATTATTTTTCTTATAGCTGATTTCATACCAAGGTGCTTCACGAAGCCCCGCAGAATGCGTATGAGTAGTAATGTTAGTAATATTAACAGCATCGCCTATCTGCAGGCTGTCTATTTTATTAGACTTATAGCTAGGTTGTTCCCTTACTTTTGCATCTGATACCATTACTTTTTGGGCTACTTTTTTATCAAAAGTATAACTTCCAAAATAGACTTCTTCATTGTTCTGAGCTGATACCCAGATACAAAGAATAAAAAAACATAAAATTCCCAGCTTCTTCATTATAAAAAATTTAAGCGGTTAAAAGTAAAAAAACTTTACAAACTGACCAAAAACAAAACCTTATTCAAAAATTTTACTCCCCATCATACACGACAGGGAGTAATAATTATAAACTCAAATCTTTCTTGATTTGCTCTATTTTATGATTTAATTTATCAACTTGACCAGCATATTCGCTCTCAGATGAAATGTTACTTTTCACAGAGAAATAGAACTTAATTTTCGGCTCCGTTCCTGATGGGCGGATGGCTACTTTCGTGCCGTCTTCCGTGTAGTATATCAGTACATTAGACTTAGGAATATCGGTCATTTCTGCTTTTTCAGCTTTCACTAAATCCCATGCAGTCTGCTCCTGAAAATCTTTCACAAGAACCACTTTGGAACCTGCCAATGCTTTCACGGGATTATTACGGAAGTCTGACATCATTTTTTTGATTTCCTCTGCTCCCTCTCTTCCTTTTCTCACTACATTGACCAGCGCCTCTTGATAAAGCCCCAAATCCTTATAAATCTCTATCATATACTGGAAAATACTGCTGCCCTGAGCTTTGCACCATGCTGCTATTTCGCAGGCAAGAAGGATAGAACCACACGAGTCCTTATCTCTCACGAAATCTCCTGTCATAAAGCCAAAACTCTCCTCTCCTCCACAGACGAATTTCTGTTTTCCTTCGGCTTCGCGAATCATTTTTCCAATCCATTTGAAGCCTGTAAGTCCCGCCTTGCACTCTATTCCGTATTTTTTAGCAATATCAAAGAAAATATCCGAAGTCACGATAGTAGAACCGATGAACTCACTTCTAGTGATTTTTCCTGCTTTTTTCCATTGGTCAAGGATGTAATAAGTCAAAATCGTATTGGTCTGATTTCCATTAAGCAGCTGGATTTTCCCTTCAAGGTTTCTCACCGCAATACCGAGTCTGTCCCCATCTGGGTCACATCCGATAACAATATCTGCATTGGTAATTTCTGCCAAGTCTGTAGCCATCGTAAGAGCCGCTGGTTCTTCTGGATTAGGGCTTTCCACAGTTGGGAAATTTCCACTTGGAATCATCTGCTCTCTCACCAAATCCACCTTTGCAAACCCAGCTTTTTTAAGGGCTTTTGGAATTGTAGTGTAAGTTGTCCCATGGATAGAAGTGAAAACGATGTTCAAATTATCTCTCCCAACATTCTGATAAAGAGAGTTTTGCATACAAGCATCTATATAAACATCATCCTGCTCCTCGCCTATCCATTCTATCAAATCATCATTTCCATTAAATTTAATATCCTCAAATCTAACGGAATACACCTCTTTGATAATCGCCTCATCATTCGGTGGGACAATCTGTGCGCCATCATTCCAATAAACCTTGTAGCCATTGTATTCAGGCGGGTTGTGTGATGCTGTAAGTACTATTCCAGCATTACATTTTTTATTTCTCACCGTGAAAGAAAGCTCTGGCGTAGGGCGGTGTTCCTTGAAAAGTAAAACATGGATTCCATTAGCCGTAAGCACATCTGCTACTATTTTCCCAAATTCTTTGGAATTATTTCTCACATCGTAGGCGATAGCTACTTTGATAGTTTCGCCTTTAAACTGCTGGTGCAGGTAGTTTGCAAGTCCTTGGGTAGCCTGCCCAAGGGTATATTTATTGAGCCTATTGGTTCCCACGCCCATCACTCCACGCATTCCCCCTGTCCCAAATTCTAACTCTTTATAAAAAGAATCTTCCAGTTCTGCTCCATTTTCATCTATCAACTGCTGAACTTTAGTTCTTGTTTCTTCATCAAAAGACTCTGATAGCCAAAGCCTTGCTTTTTCTATTGTTGTCATACTTTTAACTTTTATAGTTTATTTTTTTATTATTAATGCCTTATCCTCCTCCAAAACTTTCTTTACAGGATTGCCCGTATAGCTTAGTTTTGCGTTATTTTCTAGTTTTCCTTCTAATTTTTCTTCAACCGAAATTTCCGCCAAAGCATCATCTTCAGCCTTAATTTTCAAGTTATTTACAAACCAATACGGCGACACCATCACAGCAGAATCCCTCATTACCACTTCTGCTTCCAGCGTTTTCCCAAACATCTCCAGCCGAGCATTATCATAGAGATTTATCTCAGCTTTATTGGATAAAATCGCTCCTGCAAATTTCGTTTTGTCTTCCATTTTCAGGCTAAAATCATCCATCATCATTTGGCTGGAAATATTAAATTCTGCCGAATTCTGCATTTTCATTTTAGAAATTTTCCCAGAAGAATACAAAATGATGTTATACACTTCCACTCCTTCGGTTTTTATTTTCTCACTGATAGTCAATTCTTTATCCTTAACTTTGATTTTTAAATTTTCAAAAATATTAGGATAAGTCTCCACTGTCAGTTTATTTTCAGTGCTTTGTATATAGGACACTTTGAAATTTCCATCCAAATGCAAAGCGCTAAATTCCTCTATTTTCACCTCTTGCGTTTTTATTTCATTGCCTTCGGGCTGAATTTTCCCACAAGAAATCAGCACCAAAACAGCTACTATGTAGAGGAGGTTTTTCATCTATTATTCATCAAAAATTTTATAATTTGTTCCGCTTCTTCTTGGCTAAAACCATCTATTTTACGCTTTTTGTTTCCGTAATGAATCACTATGGAAGCCCATCGGTTTTTTCGCACCACTACTTCCTTGATTTTAGATTTTTCAATCTTACTTTCGGTGTTAATTAGCCAAAATTGAAGAGCAAAAATCACCAGCCAGAGCACCGCCGAAATGGTCTTAAAATGAGAAACCTTACCAAAGTCAAAATCATTCTGATACAAGTCAAACAAATAGATAGCAATAAATACCAAAGATGCCGATAAATAAAGCTGTTTATTCGTTTTCTTGTTATCTGCAATCTCGAAATATTCTGGATAACTCGTTATAGTGGTTTTCCCAAATGATATGCTGTTCATCTTAAATTTGTTCTTCTATATTGTAATTTTTGTGTTCTCTATTGGTTCTGATAATCATCTCTCCGAGAAATCCTCCTATAAAAAGCAAAGTTCCCAAAATCATCATCGTCAGCGAGATGAAAAACCACGGATTATCAGCAATTAGATGTCCGTATTGTTTGTGGACATAGACTGCTATCAGTTTGGAAACTCCAAGCCAAAATGCAGAAAGGAAACCGATGATAAACATCAAAGTACCGACCGCTCCGAAAAAATGCATCGGACGCCCGCCAAAACGGCTGATAAACCAAAGTGTAACCAAATCCAAAAAGCCACGGATAAAGCGTTCTGTCCCAAATTTAGAACTTCCGTAAGGTCTTGCCTGATGCTTCACTTCTTTCTCTGTAATGCGCTTAAAACCGGCATTCGCTGCCAAAACAGGAATATATCGGTGCATATCTCCATAGACATCTATGGATTTTACGACTTGTTTTTTGTAGGCTTTCAGACCGCAGTTGAAATCGTGCAGATACACTCCAGAAACCTTTCTCGCTGCCGCATTGAAAAGCTTAGATGGCAGGTTTTTGGTCATCACATTATCAAATCTTTTCTTTTTCCAGCCAGACACGATATCGTAGTTTCCATTGACTACCATATCGTACAGCTCTGGAATTTCCTCTGGAAAATCCTGTAAATCAGCATCCATTGTAATCACCACATCTCCAGACACTTTCTCAAATGCCGCATGCAGTGCCTGTGATTTACCATAATTTCTGGAAAACTTTATTCCATGGATATGATCATTTTCCCTGCAAAATCCCTCTATAATTTCCCAAGATTTATCTGTACTACCATCATCTACAAACCAAATTTCATAAGAAAGCTGGTTCGCCGCACACACCTTATCAATCCTAGAAAAAAGCTCTTTCAGGGATTCCTCCTCATTCAACAAAGGGATAACTATAGATAAATTCATTTCTAAAAATCAAATACAATCCACAAATTTACACAAAAAGAAAATAACTTCAAGAGTAAATTATTTAATCACTAAAAATCAAATAGTTACATGTTTTCTCCGATTTTTAAAATTTCCATTCTTGGAATTAATAAATAATTCACTATATTTGCCACGGCAAGTCCTACACAACCAGCTCCTGAAAATCCTCCAGGGTGGGAACGCAGCAAAGGTAATCAGTTGTAGCGGTGTGATGTAGGTAGCTTGCCTTTTTTATTGGATAAATTTTGTTTCATATTTGTTAATTTTTAAGGCTTCCCATTTTGGGAAGCCTTATTTATATGATTAAATTATTTCACGATTTTCATTTCATCGATAAGCCATTTAGAATCAGCAAATTTATCAATGATGAAAAGAATGTATTTAGCATCCACCATGATATTTCGGCTGAAACGAGGGTCGTAGTTGATATCACTCATCGTTCCTTCCCACTGGCGGTCAAAATTAAGCCCGATTAAATTCCCACGAGCATCCAGCGCTGGACTTCCTGAGTTTCCTCCCGTAGTGTGGTTTGTCGCCGTGAAAGCTAACGGAACTTTACCATCTTGGTTTTTATAAATTCCATAGTCTTTTCTGTTGTAGAGGTCTATCAGTTTTTTAGGCACATCGAACTCGTAGTCGTTTGGAATATATTTTTCCATCACGCCATCTAATGTAGTCTGATAATGATATCTAACAGCATCAGCTGGTTCAGAGCCTTTCACCTTACCATAGGTCACCCTTAGAGTAGAGTTTGCATCTGGGAAGAATTTTCTCTCTTTGTCTGTATTCATCTGAGCTGCCATGTATCTCTTCTGTAGAGCATCTATTTCAGCCTGATACTGAGTGTATTTCGGCTCTACTTTTTGAAGATATGTGTCTCTGATTTCTTTATACAAACTGATTATCGGATCGTTTTTCAATGCTTTGATAAGCTCTGCTGGATTGTCCAGAACTTTCTCTGTATTGGAAGAAATATTAAGTCCATTAAGGTTTTTTCTACCTGTCAGAACGGAGTTTTTAGACCAATTCTCTACCAATTCTAAATTTTGATTTACATTTTTATACTTATCAAAACCAGATGGCAGGTACGCCGCTGGAACTTTCTCTGCATAAAGAGCCAAAAGTTTAGCCGTCACCTTTGCATCTATCTCACCATCATAGTTTTTATAAAATCCTGCCAGTGCAGATGAAAACTTCTTGATGCCTGCTGGTGTGGTTTTTCCCTGCTCATAATGTTCCATAAATGCCAAAAATCTATTTGCAAGATTCAGCGTTTCAGCATTTCTAAGGAGTTCCGTAAAGAAAGCATCACTAAGGGCAAATGGAGCCTGAGCGTTATACAAATGTTCAAATTCTGAAATCATTTTAGAAATTTCAGGATTTTTCTTCGCTAAAAAGGCTTCATAGTCTTTCTTCTTCTGAACAGCGTTAGACTTTTTCAGTCCTGTAGTTTCGCCTATCCATTTTTTCCAATAATTAGCCACGGAAGCGTATTTAGACGCGTATTTTATCCTTGTAGCATCATCTACACGCATTTTTTCGTCTAATGTTTTCAGGGCTACATCTCTCACTGCTATTTTAGCTGGATTGGTATCATTGATGATTTTTTCCACCGCTATAGATGGAAGATATTCATTGGTTCTACCAGGGAAACCAAACACAAAAGTAAAATCATTTTCCTTGATATCTTTGATAGAAATCGGCAGGAAATGTTTCGGTGTGTAAGGCACATTATCCTTGCTGTATTCGGCAGGTTTGTTATTCTTGTCTGCATAAATTCTAAACAAAGCAAAATCTCCCGTATGACGAGGCCAAACCCAGTTGTCCGTATCAGAACCAAACTTACCGATGGATTGCGGCGGAGCGCCTACCAATCGCACATCTTTATATGTTTCTATGATGTAGGCATAGTATTTATTCCCTGCAAACATCGGTTTTATGGTAACTTTTTGGTAAGGTTCTATTTTGAACTGCTTGGTTACTTCTGCTATATTTTTAGCGATAACTGCCTCTGCTTCTCTATCTGTAAGCCCTTTGGTTCCTTTTAGAACTTGGTCTGTAACTTCCTTAATATCAACGATAAAATCCGCTGTAGCGCCTGGATTCGGAAGCTCTTCGCTCATATTTTTAGCCCAAAAACCATTAGTCAAAAGGTCATTCCCTACTGATGAGTGGCTTTGGATGTTATTATATCCACAGTGGTGATTGGTCAGAAGTAGTCCCTTTGGTGATATCACCTCGCTGGTACATCCTCCATTGAACTGAGCCACAGCATCTTTGATACTTGGTTTATTTGGATTAAAAATATCTTTGGCAGAGATTTTCATTCCTAATTTTTTCATTTCAGCCTCGTTTAGTTCCGTAGGCATCCACATTCCTCCATACTGCTGGGAAAAAGCCATCACAGCAGGGAGCAAAGAAGCTATCAATAATATTTTTTTCATTTTAAAAATAAAGTTTATAATTTCCCTGGGTAAAATTACACTTTTTCTTATTAAAAACGAGAAAAGCACGAATAAATCGTGCTTTTAATTTTTATTTTCCTAAAAACTGCTGGCTGTTTTCCTTTTCATAATCCTGAATGATGTAGAAAAGCCCTGTCACCATCTGTTCTGTAGCGTACTGACTGAGAGAATTGCTGGTCGTACCACCGCCCTCATTACCAAGGAGTGAGCCCAGCATAGAGTTTGCACTCGTTACATTATTGATAGCTCTCACTATCCCAAATTCATTCAGTTTTTCATCTACTTTCGGTGTAAATGCAGAAACCAACTTATTATAAGTCTTTTCTCTCAAAATCTGGGTTGCTGTTCCAGCTTCTCCCTGCATGATACGAGACACATCATCACTAGTAAGGCTGTTCACCGCATCTACCAAAATAGGCTCTGCTATCGTAGCTGTAAAAGAGGCCGTTTCTGCTATGTATTCTTTTTCTTTTTTAACCAAATCTGGAGAAATTTTTCCCAAAACACTGTTCATTTTTTTCAAACCAGATGGCATAGCACTGTCAATCAATGGGCTCTGAAGAAATGCATTTTTATCCTTAAAGACTCATCCCTTTGGAAACTCCACCCAATAAAACTCTTTTGATCACTGCTACTCCTATAGCTGATGTAGCTATCGCTGTGCAGGACTGCACTGCCGCCACTCCCACAGCTGCCGCTGCCACCGAAGTAATTATTACTGTTTTTACTTTCATAGAATTACATTTAAATGTTGGAAAAATGACAAAATTCTTGCCAAAATTTTATTTTTTCAAAAAAAACCTTGCCACAAAATTATGGCAAGGTAAGTAAAATATTGAAATAATATGATATTATTTTTCAGTTTTAGTTTTTGATGAAATTTCTTAATTAAAATTAGAGTAAAAGTAATTTATTCGCTATAATTTTTATTCTTTGATTAGCAGTATTCTCAAAATCGTTTGTTGTAAGTTATTGGTAAGCAGTTTTATATTATGACAAACTTTTTAGAAAAAAACCAATAAACTGCTGTGAACCAATAACTACCAACTAAACATACGCAAATGTAGTATTTTTACGCTAAAATATCAAGAAAAATATAAGAAATCTCATTTCCTTTTATGTTTATTTCTTACCTTTGGAGGCTAATTTGGTTTTATGTTTATTAAGAATTTAACTCTTCAGAATTTCAAAAATCATTCATCACGATTCATAGAATTTTCTCCTCAAATCAACTGTCTGGTGGGAGATAATGGCGTTGGAAAAACCAACATTCTGGATGCTCTGCATTATCTCTCTGTTGGGAAAAGTTTTTTAGGAAATTCTGACTTAAATAACATTACCGAAAATGAAGATTTTTTCTCGATAGAAGCGCTTATTTCCAATGAAAATAAAGAAGACATCGTCAGAATAATCCAAAATAAAGAGAGCAGAAAAACCATCAAAAAAAATGATAAAAACTACTCCAAAATAGCTGACCACATAGGATATCTGCCCTCTGTCATGATTTCTCCATATGACCAAAATCTCATTTCGGACAGCTCAGAAAGCAGAAGAAAATTTATGGATGCCATGATTTCTCAGACTGACCGCGAATATCTTTTCAGCCTTATTCATTATCAAAAAACACTTCAGCAGAGAAATGCTCTTCTCAAAAATTTCCAAAAATCACGGACTTTCGATTCAGACAGCCTAGAAATCTATGATGAACCTTTGCTGAAATTTGGACAAATTATTTTTGAAAAAAGAAAAAAATTTATTCATGAAATCATTCCTATTTTACAGGAATATTATGCAATAATTTCTAATCAAAAAGAGGAAGTTCTCATCTCATATCAGTCTGATTTAGAGCAAGATTTCAGAATTTTACTTGCAGAAAATTTAAAAAAAGACAGAATTCTGACTTACACTTCCAAAGGCATTCACAAAGATGACTTGCTATTCGAAATGAATGGACAACTAATAAAAAAAATAGGCTCACAAGGGCAGCAAAAATCGTTTTTAATCGCCCTAAAACTATCCCAGATGAATTTACTAAAAAAACTCACTGGAAAAACCCCTATTTTACTCCTTGATGATATTTTTGACAAACTAGATGATTCCAGAGTCCATCAGCTAGTAAAACTAGTAAACAAAGAGCATTTTGGACAGATTTTCATCACAGATACTCACAAAGAACGCACTGAAAATGTAGTAAAAAACATCACAGAAGAAAGTAAAATTTTTGAAATTTAAATTCAAAATTATCAGACCTTAAAAACTTTCTTATAAAGTTTACCTAAGGGTTTTTCCAAATAGTTGTAACTAAACAATCCAAAAAGAATAACGACTATCATCACAAGAAAAGGCCATATATAACTGTCCGCTACATTTTCTTTTAGGTATTTAACCGCAACCATACCTAAATAATAGTGTATCAGATACATAGAATATGATGCTACCCCTATCTTACAGAGTAATGGTTGTGCTATAAATTCTACCTTTTGAGGAGCATAGACAAACACCATAAAAAAAGCAAAGGCAATCATTGAAAATATAATCAGTGGAAAATAAAATTTATCTTTCACTATGTTAATTAAAAACAAAAAAATAATATAGTAAATATATTTTTTCTTGGTCTTGTCTTTATTCAAAAGATATATAAAAATCCCTATCAAAAACCAGAAACTATTATCAAAAAACACAAGGGCCCTCCCATAAATCTTAAATAAATACGCCTGCTCTGGCGTTAATGAAAATGTTGTCTGCAATACACCCTGCCCTGTAGAAGTATAGAATAACATATAAATAGGAATTATTAGAGCACAAATAATTACATAATATTTTATAAATTTTTCCTTATTTATAAAATATAAAAATCCTATCAATGAATAAAAACAGACTTCCGCCCAAAGACTCCAAAAAGCTCCATCTATATGATAATATCTAACTCTACCAAAAAATACATTTATAAATGTAGGATCTATAAATGTATTTGCTATTAAATAATTAACAAATACTTTGGAAATTCCATATCCTTCTCCTGTATAGAAAAACCTAAAAAAAACAAAAATTATCGTAGAACAAATAAGCATTGCTGGAGACAAACGAAGAAACCTTTTAACTATAAAATCTCTATAATTTTTAGTATTTTCTAGCGAAGCATAAATCACAAAACCAGAAATAATGAAAAATAACTGCACCCCCAATGCTCCCCACGCAACCTTTCTTCCTACATCTGGATAGTTAAGATAATAATGAGATAAAATAACCATAACTATAGCTACTACCCTAAGCACATCTAATACATTTACTCTGCCTTTTTTCTCCGTTATGTAGTTTTTTTCCATATGTGATTTATTTCTATTGTCACAAAATTACATATTTAAATATCATATAAAACAAAAAGACTTCTGAAATTCAGAAGTCTTATGTGGTTTCTCCAGGAATCGAACCAGGGACACACGGATTTTCAGTCCGTTGCTCTACCAACTGAGCTAAGAAACCATTCTTATTTGCTTCTCTGTTATTGATTAAAGCGATGCAAAGATACACCTTTTTTTTATAAAAACAAATTTTATTTTAATTATTTTTATTTTTTTCTTCAAATTCTTTTAGCTGATCACTTATTTCCTCCAAAACAGGCTTAATGGTATCCTCAGGTAAGTCTCTTATTCTGATATACATAAGGCCATCTATAGCATCATTGAAATTAGGATCTACATTGAATGCAACAACCTTTGCATTTTGCTTAATATATTTTTTTATCAGCACAGGCATACGCATTTCTGGCTCGAAATCATCTATCAATTTATCAAATTTGTTCAAATCATTATCCAAATCTTCAAAGAAAAGATTTTTATCTCGCTCACTCAGATGCACCTTGTAGTCATTTTTAGGATGAACATGCTGCGCTACTGCTGGATCAAAATAATTAGAACGCATAAATTCTATCATCAATGATTTAGAAAAATCCGAAAATCTACTACTAATACTCACTCCTCCCATCAAGAATTTATGGTGTGGATTTCTCAGACAAACATGGACAATTCCTCTCCACAAAAGGAACAGCGGCAAAGGCTTCTGCTGATATTCCATAGAAATATAAGCACGCCCCATTTCTATAACTTTATTGAAAAACGGATGCAATTCCTGATCAAAATCAAATAACGAATTGGTATAAAACCCTTTTATTCCGTGCTTTTTCATCACTTCTGCTCCCAGCGCCATTCTATAAGCTCCTACGATTTTTTGATCAGCATTATCCCAAAGAATAAGATGATGATAGTGTTTATCATACTCATCCAAGTCAAAAGGAAGATTTGTCCCCTCTCCTACGGCTCTGAAGGTCAATTCTCTCTGACGACCAATTTCGCGCATCATGGAAGGAATTTCGTCAAATGTTGTGAAAAACACATCATAATTGTTATTTGAAAACAATACTTTCCCTTCCTTTTTCTTAAGGTTTTCTATATCTTGTAAAATATCCTCCAAAGGCGTCTCGTCTATGATGTTTTCTACTACTTCCTCTTTTTTAGGAGTAACATTTAAATTTTTCACCTTCAAGAATTCTGCTACAGATTTTCGGTCTTCAAAATAAGACTTCATCATATAGACTTTTCTTCTCAAAAAGTTTTCCAGCTCTTTGGTAGTTTCATAATCTGATAACACTTTAGGGCTTACAGGTCTTCCTATTCTTATTTTTATAGGCTTTTCCCTTTTGTTCACCATTTCAGAAGGAAGCAAAAGCGTCTGCAAATCTGGATGAATTTTGGAAGCTGAATAAAAAAACTTGCTGTTCTTCGCATGAAAATACATCGGAACCACAGGAACATTCGCTTTTTTTATCAATTTCAAAGCTGGATTTTCCCATTCTTTATCCAAAATTTCATGAAACTCATTATTCTTATTAGAAACCTCTCCCGCAGGAAAAATTCCAAGACAGTGTCCCTCATTCAGATGTCGCAGCGCCTCTCTCATCCCAGACATGCTGCTGTATGCTTCTTTTCTTCCCTCAAATGGATTTACAGAAATCACATACGGAGCCATCGGTTCTATCTTTGTCAAAAGGAAATTTCCCATCACCTTAAAATCAGGGCGGATTTCTGATAAAATTTTACACATTATCACGCCATCCAATGCTCCCAACGGATGATTTGCCACCAATATAAAAGGCCCTGTTTTTGGAATTTTAGCCAAATCTTCTTGAAAAGCTAAATATTTGACATTCAGCTCCTCTAGCAATTTATTGAAAAAGTCCTGCCCTTCATAATTTTTAACTTTATCATAAAGAGCATTCACTTTATTTATCTTTGCAAATTTCATAACAGCCGAAACCGCAGGACTTGCGAAAATCCCGAATTTATCGAGTCCAGAAGCTGTCATCAAATCTTTCTTAGAAATAAGACTCATATCTTTTATCCATTTATTATCATTTGTACTGTAGTTTTAGTAATCTGCTCCAAAAGAACATTTTTACCTTCGTACAGCTTATCCAAATTTTCTAATCTTGCATTTCTTATCGTGAAAAGAGACACATTTTTAACTATCTCAGTATTAAAATCCTGCTCCAGCTCAGCCTCCAATTCATCTACATTATTAAATTTATCTTCCAAACAAAGTGCCAGAGATATCGCCGAATTCTGCATCAGAGAAACTTTGATATTTCTTTTTGCTAACTCTCTGAAAATAAAACTAATGTGGTCTTCCGCTATGAACGAAAAATCTCGCGTCGCGATACGCATAAGAACCTGATTTTCTTTTAGAATATAACTTTCCAAAAGCTGATTTTCGGTTGATATTCCTATTTTCGTTCCCGCTTTTTCTGGGTTGATGAACGACTTCACAAAAAACGGAATACTCTTCTGTTTCAGTGGCTGCAGGGTTTTAGGGTGAATCACTGATGCCCCATAATACGCCATTTCTATAGCTTCTTCGTAGGAAATATTAGAAAGAAGTTCCACATTTTCAAACTTCCTTGGGTCGCCAGTCATCACACCAGGGACATCTTTCCAGATTGTCATATCCTTGGCATCCAAACAATAGGCAAATATCGCAGCGGAGTAATCAGACCCCTCACGCCCCAGAGAAACCGTGAAATTATTTTCATCTGAACCTATAAACCCTTGAGTCACATAGGTTTTAGCTTTATCTAATTGAGAAATATTCTTCTCTGTATCTTCCCAGTTTACCACTCCTTCACGGTAGTTGGTATCGGTTTTTATAAAATCCCGAGCATCCAACCACTGGTTACCTATCTCATTATCAGAAAGATACACACTCAATATTTTTGATGAAATCATCTCTCCACAGGTTACAACTTGGTCATAAACAAAATTGTAATTAGGAGATTTATTCCTTCTAAGGAAAGATTCTATATCATCAAAAAACAATTTGATTTCGCTGAAAACATGGTGATTTTCATCAAAAAGCCCTTTTGCAATTTGGATATGTTCTTCCTTTATTTTAGCTATTTCCTGCTGATAATCACTTTTATTGAAATAAAATTCTACCACTCTTTCTAATGCATTAGTAGTCTTTCCCATAGCCGAAACGACTATCAGACACCTCTCAAAGCCTTGTATACTAAGCACTCTGAGCACATTTTTCACACTATCAGCATCTTTCACAGAAGCTCCTCCAAATTTGAATATCTTCATCGAGATTTTTTTAATTTATAGTCTTCCACTCAAACCTACAAAAGTATTAAATAAGATTGATATAAAAAAGTATATTTTTCGGTATAAATTTACGATTTTTGTAAATCTTTTAAATTAAACAAGTTATGACAGACCAAACTTTACAATCTTTGGGAGAATTTATCATTGATAAACAGGATGATTTCAAGTTTTCAAGTGGAGAACTTTCCAGATTATTAAGCTCCATAAAAATAGCCTCTAAAATCGTAAACAGAGAAGTAAACAAGGCTGGAATCGCAGATATTCTTGGTAAAGCTGGCAACGAAAATGTACAAGGCGAGGAACAGATGAAACTGGATGTTTTTGCCAATGATATTTTCATAGATGCCCTTTCTCACAGAGAAATCGTGTGTGGTATCGCATCAGAAGAAAATGAAGATTTCATAGAGATAAAAGGAAACGAGAACAACGCCCATATGAACAACTATGTGGTACTGATAGACCCACTAGACGGCTCATCTAATGTAGATGTCAATGTATCTGTGGGAACTATTTTCTCTATATACAGAAGGGTAACTCCAGCAGGAACTCCCGTAAAAATAGAAGATTTCCTACAAAAAGGTGTAAATCAGGTAGCGGCAGGATATGTTATTTATGGTTCATCCACGATGCTGGTTTATACGACAGGAAACGGAGTAAATGGCTTTACGCTAGACCCATCAGTAGGGACTTATTTCCTATCTCATCCTAATATGACTTACCCTAAAACAGGTAAAATCTATTCTGTCAATGAAGGAAACTACGCTAAATTCCCACAAGGAGTAAAAGAATACATCAAATATTGCCAAGAAGAGGAAGGAAACAGACCTTATACATCCAGATACATAGGCTCGTTAGTAGCTGATTTTCATAGAAATATGATAAAAGGTGGTATCTACATCTACCCTTCCTATGCACACGCACCAAATGGAAAACTTAGACTGCTTTACGAGTGTAATCCTATGGCTTTCTTAGCTGAACAAGCTGGAGCAAAGGCTACAAATGGCTTCCAAAGAATCCTAGAAATAGAACCTACTTCACTACACCAGAGAGTTCCTTTTTTCTGTGGAAGTGTAGAAATGGTGGAAAAAGCAGAAGAATTTATGGCAAAGCATAAATAGTTCTTTGATAAAATTTCATTCAAAATAAAAAAGTTCTACCCGAAAAGTAGAACTTTTATTTTTTTATTTCTTTCGGATGAGCCACAGCCCAATAAAGGTAAGCAACCCATTGATAATCAGAAGCTCTAGACCAATTTTAAATTCACCGAAAATATCTGATTGGTATTTGTCTATCAAGAAAGAAAGTGTAGGAGCGATAACGCAGATATACGGCACCAAATGGTCTTTCACTTTATATTTAGTAAAAATCCCAAAAGCAAACAAACCAAGCAGCGGCCCATAAGTGAAACCTGCCAATTTCAGGATAAGCCCAATCATAGAGGCATCATCTATCCACTTGAAAACCATCACCATAATGAGGAAAGAAATCGTCACCAAAATATGCACTTTCTTTCTGAAAGTTTCTTTTTTGGCGTGAGCCCAGTCCTTATCTTTAATTCCAAAAATATCAATACAAATAGAAGAAGTAAGCGCCGTCATCGCCCCATCAGCACTCGAACAAAAGGCTGAAATAAGCCCAATAATGAAAGTAACCCCTATCAGCGGAGACATATATTCCAAAGCTGCCGTAGGAAACAGCCTGTCCTTCACCGCAGTGATGTTTTTCTGCTCTGCGAACAAATGAAGCATTCCGCCCATATAAAGGAACAGAGTAATCATCCCCAATAAGATGAAAGTCAGCACCAGCATATTTTTTTGGCTGTCTTTCAGGTTAGAAACGGAGATGTTTTTCTGCATCATATCTTGGTCTATACCTGTCATCGCAATGGTAATGAACGCCCCCGCCAAAATCTGCTTCACGAAGAAACTTCCATTCATCACATTCGTATCAAAAACACGAAGGTAGCCCCTTTCGCTCATCATCGAGAGACTTTCGGAGAAGCTGATATTCATATGATGAAGGATATAAATTACTGTAGCTACCAGCCCCAAAAGCATTGCCGTGGTCTGGATAGTATCTGTCCAAATGATGGTTTTCACACCGCCTTTGTAAGTGTAAAGGATAATCATCAAAAGAGTGAACAAAGTCGTAAGCCAAAACGGAACGCCCAAGCTGTCCAAAATCATCACCTGCAAAATATTTACCGCTAAATAAACCCTTGCCGTAGCGCCCACCAGTTTAGAAACGATGAAAATAATTGCCCCTGATTTATAGGTACTTTCACCCATTCGCTCTTGGAGATAAGTATAAATGGAAGTGAGGTGCATTTTGTAATAAATCGGCAGCAGAATGTACGCCACCACGATATAACCGATGATATAACCAAAAGTAATCTGCAAATACTGGAAACCATCTGTCCCTACCGTTCCTGGCACACTCACAAAAGTAACCCCAGAAAGCGTAGAACCTATCATCCCGAAAGCTACCAATTTCCAGTTTCCAGAGCGGTTTCCTATGAAGAAACTATCATTGTTACTCCCCCTGCTGGTAAGCCAAGAAATCAGCATCAAAAGCCCAAAATATCCAATAACAATATACAAAAGTAATAATGGCGAAAGCATACTATTTTTTATTTCTAATTATATTTTACTTTTTAAAATCTTCCTTTAAAATGGAATACCGAACGAAATCCAAGAATTTTCCGTTTTTATAGATTTCCTGTCTGAGGACAGCCTCTTGCTTCATTCCACTTTTCTCCATCACTCGCCCTGAAGCAGGATTGTGCAGAAAGAAAACTGCAAACATTTTATTTAGATTTAGAACTTTAAAGCCAAAAGCCAGCACCTCCGTCATGGCTTCCGTCACATAACCTTTGTTCCAAAATTCTTTCCCCAACCAGTAGCCGATTTCCGCCTTTTGATTGGCTTTATCCCAATGATGAATTCCTATAAGCCCCATTATCAAGCCGTTTTCTTTATTTCGGATAGCAAAAACAAAATCCGTTTCGTTCTCAAAACCTTTGTCCACTACCTCGTGGATTAAAAACTCGGCATCCGCCTCCTTGTAGGGATAGGGTATGTTTGCGGTGTTTTCTGAATAAACCTTATCGGAATCCAGATAATGAATAATGTGCTGCATATCGCCCTCCACAGGACGGCTGAGAATGAGCCTTTCAGTAGTCAAAACGGGAAATTCCTTTTTCATAATCTTTTTGGATAAAAACTACATTGGCAAAAGTAATAAAAAAAGTATTGAAAAAAGTATTGAAAAAGCTAATAAAGTCGGTTTTATGCGATTGAAAGCTGTTTTTATATGGATTGAAACACCTTTATCAAGGTTGTTATTTATCAAGTTTGATTTAATCTTAAGAAACCTCCTATTTTTTTATCCTTTTCCTCTTTTTACTAAATAAAACCCCAGTATCAATATGTGAACCACGCTAAAAACCAACAGATAAAATAGCCATAATAAACTTGCTCCCCATTTAGAATGAAAAAACAATTTGTAATACAAAACACCATTATATAGAAAATAAACAACTATATTTTTGTAAAAAATCCCTTTGCTAAATTTATACAACATGAGTATTAGTGCAAGACAAATTATTGATACCAAACAGGTAAATATTATATCTCCCATGATTTAATAATCTTTTTATCTGCACAAATTTACAAAAATAAAAGAGCCCTGCCTTTTGGCACGACTCTTCGTTATTTATATTCTTTCTTTTATGATTTCATCTATAATCTCAGGATTGATAAGTGTAGAAGTGTCCCCGAAATCATTATCCTTGCCTTCGGCTATTTTTCTCAGGATACGCCTTACAATCTTACCTGAACGGGTTTTCGGCAGTGCAGAAACAAACTGAATTTTATCCAGCTTCGCGATAGGCCCCACTTGGTCAGAAATCAACTGATTTATCTCCCTGCGGACTCTATCTCTGTTTCTATCCTCGCTGGCATCCTTTAAAATCACATACCCATAGAGAGCATTTCCTTTTATCTCGTGCGGATAGCCTACTATTGCACTTTCAGCTACGGATTGGTGCTCGTTCACCGCATCTTCTATCGGCGCAGTACCTAGATTATGCCCTGATACGATGATGACATCATCCACTCGCCCTGTAATTCTGTAATATCCTACCTCATCTCTCAGAGCTGCATCTCCCGTGAAAAACTTCCCTGGGAAAGCCGAGAAATAAGTTTCGCGATATCTCTCGTGGTCGCCCCATATCGTCCTTGCGATAGACGGCCAAGGTAATTTGATGCAAAGATTTCCTTCCACCTGATTACCAGAAATTTCGTTTTTCTGTTCATCCATCAGCACAGGCTGAACCCCTGGCAGTGGAAGTGTAGCATACATAGGCTTTGTAGGAGTAATGAACGCCAGCGGAGAAATTAGAATCCCTCCTGTTTCGGTCTGCCACCAAGTGTCCACTATTGGGCATCTTTTTTTACCGACATTGTCATTATACCAGCGCCAAGCCTCATCATTAATAGGCTCTCCCACTGTTCCAATTACTCTGAGCGAACTCAAATCATGTTTTTCCACCCATTCTGCGCTCTCCTTCTCCAAAGAACGAATAGCTGTAGGCGCCGTGTAGAAATGAGTAATCTTATGTTTCGCAATAGTTTGCCAGAATCTGTCTGGATTTGGATAGGTAGGAATCCCTTCGAAAATCACAGTCGTAGCGCCATTTACCAGCGCTCCATACACTGCATAAGAATGTCCTGTAATCCAGCCTATATCGGCAGTACACCAGAACACATCATTTTCTCTATAATTAAATACATTTTTAAAAGTATAACCTGTGTAGACCATATAGCCACCACAAGTATGAAGCATTCCTTTTGGTTTTCCTGTAGAACCTGATGTATAAAGGATAAACAAAGGATCTTCTGCATCCATTATTTCAAAAGAGTTATCTACTTCAGCTTTATCCAAAAGCTCTTGAAGCCAAAAATCTCTCCCTTCTTTCATGGTAACTTGGCATCCTGTTCGTTTTACAGTCAGCACTTTTTCTACACTCGGGCAGTTTTCTAATGCTTCATCTACGATACCTTTAAGCTCTATTTTTTTACTCCCTCTGTAGCTTCCATCAGAGCAGATGACTAGTTTACATTCGCAGTCATTGATTCTAGAAGCAAGTGCCGCTGAAGAAAACCCAGCAAAAACCACCACATGGACAGCGCCAACCCTCGCACAAGCCAGCATAGCTATCGGTAATTCTACCACCATCGGAAGGTAAATGCAGACTCTGTCGCCCTTTTTCACTCCTTGGCTACGAAGAACAGCAGCCATTTTCCCTACTCTTTCATGAAGTTCTTTGTAAGATAGCTTTACTGCTTCCTCATCAGGGCTGTTTGGCTCCCAGATGATTGCTGTTTTATCAGGATTTTCCGCTAAATGGCGGTCGATACAGTTCTCTGTAATATTGAGTTTTGCATTCTTAAACCATTCTATTTTAGCGTTATGTACATCATATTCCAGCACACTATCCCATTTTTTGTTCCAGATAAAATTTTTATCTGCTATCTGTTCCCAAAATTTTTCAGGGTCGTTTACTGATTTTTCATATTGCTTAAAATAGTCTGGAAGACTGTCTATCAGATACTTACTCATTTAGGAGAATTATTAAATAAAGTTAAATTCTATAATGCACATTTTAAGGCGGCAATTTAAAAAAAATTAATTAAACTAAGACTGAAAATCATCTATTTTTTGAATATTTCTTCTATCGGAATTTGATTTTCTGAATGGCTAATTAAAACCACAAAGTCAATAAAATCCGTTGTATTTTTTCCTTTAAGTTCAGCTTTATTACTCTTTTTAAGAAATTGTTTAACTTCCATCAAATCTACACCTTTGTGATATGGCGAATTTTCAGCATTAAGCCTAAAAAGCGTAATATCAGAAAGTTTCATTTTCTTTAGTTTTCCAATTCCTCTGAAATACTCTTTCCAATAATCACCAATTCCATATCCCTTTTCTATTGTATAAGTCTTATAACTACCCTGTTTATCATAAATTTTATTCCAAAGAACTTTACTTCTTGTGAGATATCCCATTACACTAAACACCTTATTTTTTTCATAAATATTCTGTTCAATCAATCTTGTAAAAAAAGATGGGTAATCTCCTTCTCTTGCCTTTTGAATATGAAAAAATCCATATTTAAAAAATTGTTTTTTGTTTCCTAACTGATATTTTTCTTTCAAATAAATATAATTATCAAAAATTATCTGCTCTCTATCTCTTTTATCATTAAAATTATACTCAATATTTTTGAGAATAAAATGAAAGTCATCTATATTTTTAATTTTATCTTCAAAAATCTCTTTATTTTTCTGATAACTTTTAATAAATGATTTTAATTGTTTTTCCAAACTCTCGTTATCAATACCAAAATCAATATTTTCATCAAGAAAAATTTTTTCTAAATATCTTCTTTCTTCCCAATTTTGGATATTTTCTGTAAGGTATAAAATATGTTTTATTGGGAATTTATATTCATTTATCACATCACAACCAAGAATTTGAACTGGATTTTGTGGATATTTTTTATTTAGTTCTCGTAAATTTTTCCAATGATTAAAGGTTTCTATAGTTCCTTCCTGATTTACAATACTTTGGAAAGCCAAAACTAAATCTTTCAATAACTTTTCATCGCCATTTTCTAAATATTTTTGAAAATAAAAAGCTTGGCTAAAATTTGTTTCAGGAAAATAATAATCCAAAACACCTTGTTGCTTTAAATCATTGATAATCAATTTTTCAACTTCATATGTTTTCGCACTTCCGTGATATGCACCAAATCCTATAACCTCAAAATCCGTCTTAGGAAAACGAAAGTCTGAAGCCAGCATATCAAACCTATTTTCCTTTAAATACGCCTTTTTATCTTGAGCAAATAGGTTTATTGAAATAAAAATAATAAATACTAGCTTTTTCATTTCTTTTTTGATTTTAAAGATATTATTTTTTCCAAAAAAAGCAAAATATATTTTTATTTCGCTTTTGGTTCTATTTTTTTTCTTACCTTTGTAAGAATGAAAAAGCAAGAATTTTTAGAAAGTTTGTTGAGAGCAGATTTCTGCTCAGAAAGATATTTTATTTATTAAAACGAGGCTCGATTGGCTTCGTTTTTTTTATGTTTAAAAACTCAATTAACTATGCTGGCAATATCTCATTTTAGTCCAAAGAAAATCGAGCTGATTTTAGACCAAGCTTTGGAAATGGCAGATGGTAAAAAATTCACGGCTCAAGATGAAATTTTCGTTTCCAATCTTTTCTTCGAAGACAGCACCCGCACCAAAATAAGCTTTGAAATGGCGGAAAGAAAACTTGGACTTTCTATTATTCCTTTTGACACTTCGCAAAGCTCTGTAAACAAAGGCGAAAGCCTCTACGACACCGCGAAAACATTAGAAAGCATCGGGCTAAATCTTTTGGTAATTCGCCACGGACAAAACCAATATTACGATGAGCTGAAAAACATCAAAATCCCTATTATCAACGCTGGAGACGGCACAGGAAACCACCCGAGCCAGACCATGCTGGACTTGATGACCATAAAACAAGAGTTTGGTTCTTTCAAAGACCTAAAAATCGCCATTGCAGGAGATGTGAAACACAGTCGCGTTGCCAATTCTGCTTGTGATATTCTGAGAAAATTAGGCGCAAAAGTCTATTTTTCTGGCCCTAGAGAATGGTTTGACGAAGGCAGTCTAATGAACGGAACTTACCGAGAAATAGATGAACTCATTCCAGAAATCGATGTCCTCATGCTCCTAAGAATACAGCACGAAAGACATCACCAAAAAACAAAATATTCTCCAGAAGAATACCTGAGAAAATATGGGCTTACCAAAGAGCGAGAAAAGAAAATGAAGCCCAGCGCCATCATCATGCATCCCGCACCTGTAAATAGAAATGTGGAAATAGACTCCGACTTGGTGGAATGCTCCCGCTCCCGAATTTTTAAACAAATGGAAAACGGAGTTTTTGCACGAATGGCTATTTTAAAAAATACTTTGGAACAAAAAGGCTTTACATTCAAAGAAATAAAATAAATAATATGAAAATCATTAAAAACGGAAAAATCCTTGACCAACAAGGGAGTTTAGTCCAAAAAGACATTCAGATAGAAAATGGTCTTATCACCAAAATTTCTGAAAACATAGAGAATCCAAACGCCGAAATCATAGACACCGAAGGGAAATTCATCAGCCCTGGGTTTATCGATGTGCATGTCCATCTCCGTGAGCCTGGCGGCGAACACAAAGAGACCATCGCAACAGGCTCCATGGCAGCCGCAAAAGGCGGATATACCACTATCTGCCCGATGCCAAACACCAATCCCGTTCCCGATAGAGCCGAGCGTTTCGATGATTTATTAAAAAGAATCCAAAAATCCGCTGTCATAAAAATAAGACCTTATGGAGCTATTACGGAAGACTCCAAAGGCGCAAAACTAACTGATTTTCAAGTTTTAAAAGAAAAAGGAGCCGTAGGATTTACTGATGACGGCGTAGGAATTCAGGAAGCTGGCGTAATGTATGAAGCCATGCAGGAATCCACCAAAGTAAATCTACCCATCGTAGCCCACTGCGAAGACAATTCGCTTATTTTAGGAGGCTGTATCCACGATGGAAAAAAAGCCAAAGAATTAGGATTAAAAGGCATCCCAAGTGTTTGTGAATCAGTGCATATCGCTCGTGATATTTTATTAGCCGAAGCTGCTGGTGCACATTATCATGTCTGCCATGTTTCCACAAAAGAATCTGTGAGAGTCATCGCCGATGGAAAAAAGGCTGGAATCCATGTAACCGCCGAAGTTTCGCCGCATCATTTGGTTTTAACCGAAGATGATATTCCTAATGCAGATACCAATTACAAAATGAATCCGCCACTCCGCGCCAAAGAAGACCAATTGGCTCTAATCAAAGGGCTGGAAGAAGGCATCATCGACTGCATTGCGACCGACCACGCTCCACACACCGAGGACGAAAAAAGCCGAGGAATGTATGATTCGCCTTTTGGAATTGTGGGATTTGAGACCGCTTTCCCTGTCCTGCACACCAGATTTGTAAAAACTGGAAAATGGTCTCTGAAACAGCTCATCGACTGGATGACCATAAAACCAGCCGAGGTTTTTAACCTTGATAAAGTAGGAAAAATAGAAGTTGGCTACCATGCCGACCTGACTTTCATCGACCTTGAAAAAACTCAAAAAGTAGACAAAAACACCTTCGTTTCCAAAGGAAGAAACACGCCTTTTGACGGCTGGGAATGCACAGGCTGGCCAGTAGCGACTTTTGTAAACGGAGAAAAAGTTTATTAAAAATATGGGATTTCATATCATTAACATAAAAGGAGAAAAAATAGAGCATCAATTCATTGAAAATCAAAATGAATTAATGTATAGAGAGGATATCAAAAGTGATACTATTATATACCAAGGAGAAGAACATTGGACTCCTATTCGTGTTGGAGATTCAGAAATATATAAGAACTATTGCAAAGATTATTTTAGAGCAGGACTAAAGGCTCAAGAATTATTTAAAACTCAAGCTAAAGCTAATGGCCTGATGCTGGAAGAACTTTATCAGGACAAAGAAAGTTTTCAGCAATATTTAGTTACACAAGAATTTATAAATATAAAAAGGGGCGATTTTCTGATAAGAAACTTTGGAAATATCGAAATCGATGTAAAGTGTAGAAGTTTTTATGGAAAAAAAGGAAAAGAAACTTTCAATTTCAGATGTGAGGATGTAGAAAAACATCTGAATATGCAAAAACTCACAAACACGCCAGTTGTACTAGCCATTTATAGGAGAAAAGGAAGTAATGTCATAGGAGACGCGCCTTATTTTATATCAATAAATACAATCAATGAACATAAAGAAAGTTTTAATGTCCATCATGAAGAAAAAGACAATACAGGAAATTGCTATCAAATACCAATCGCTTTAACAATAAATAGTTTTGATTTTATCAGGAACTTTATAATAAACTAATTTTTAACCAAATCATAAAAGAAATTTAACAGTTTATATCATGGAACAATCTAAAAATAACCTCCCAAAAGTAAGTCTATATTGTAGAAGCTTTATTGACAAAGTCACTGCAAAAGCTGCCTACACTATAATTATGAAATATAATGATATAGAAAAATCCTTTTCTGAAAGTTTCAGAAAAAGCACAAACAATCGTTTAGAACTAATGGGGATTATCTCTGGATTCCAAAAATTAAAAAAAACAGCAGACATAACTGTTTATATATCTTATCATTATATTATTGATCCTTTTGAAAAAGACTGGATTAGTAACTGGGTTAAAAATAACTGGATATCAAATAAAAGAAGAATTGCTAATCAAGATTTATGGAAACAATTATTAGATCTTACAAAGGAGCATATTGTTAAATTCGAATATTGTAATAATGAATATATAAAAAAATGCTACACTTTATCTCAGTTAGAAACACAAAAAAATATAGAGTTCAAAATAGATGAAGTTTTTGAAGAAGAATGTAGTCAGGAAATAAGAGAAGATAGAAAAATAAAAATTGATAAAGAAGGAGATTTGTGTAGAAAATGTAGCACACCTGTGGTAAAAAAAACACCCACACAAAAGAAAATAAAGGAAAATCAAATTTACTACTATGAATATATTTTACAATGCCCAAATTGCAGAACAATATTTTTTGTAGAAAGTGCTAAAAGATATTTACAATAAACTTATTCAACTAATAAAAATGAACAAAAAACTCATATTAGAATCAGGAGAAGTTTTCTACGGAGAAGGCTTTGGAGCGGATACAGAGACCAGCGGCGAGGTGGTTTTCAGCACAGGAATGACTGGCTATCAGGAACTTATCTCCGACCCTTCCTTTTGTGGGCAAATCGTCTGCATGACCTACCCGCTCATCGGGAATTATGGAATCAATCGTGATGATTACGAAAGCATAGAACCAGCCATCAAAGGACTGATTATCAAAGAACTCTGCGATATGCCTTCCAACTTCCGTTCTCAACTCACTCTGAATGAACTCTTTAAGAAGAAAAATCTTTCAGGGATTTCAGGAATTGACACCCGAAAACTAACCCGAATTCTCAGAAGCAAAGGCGTAACGAAAGGTAAAATCGTCAATGCTGATGCGGATGAACAAAACATCATCAATGAACTAAAAGTCACCATTTTACCTAATAATCAAATAGAACAGGTTTCCACCAAAACTCCCTACGCCAACCCTGGCAGAGGCTTTAAAGTGGTGCTGATGGATTTCGGCGCAAAACTTGGCATCATCCGTGAATTATCCCAAAGAAATTGTGATATCACGGTAGTTTCCCACGATACCTCAGCCGAAGAAATCCTTCTAATGGCTCCAGATGGTGTCATGCTCTCCAACGGCCCTGGCGACCCGCAGGACATCCCTCACGCACACGAAACCGTGAGAAAACTCCTTGGCAAAGTCCCTATTTTTGGGATTTGCATGGGACATCAGGTGATAGGGCTGGCATGCGGCGCGAAGACTTTTAAACTAAAATTTGGGCACAGAGGAGGCAATCATCCTGTTTTGGATTTAAGAACCAATAAAGTCTCTATCACTTCCCAAAACCACGGCTATGCTATTGACCAAAACAGCCTGAAAGACACTGATTTAGAGGAAACCCACATCGCGCTGAATGACCACACGAATGAAGGAGTCCGCCACAAGAAATACCCTTGTTTCTCTGTCCAATACCACCCAGAGGCAAGCCCAGGCCCAGAAGATGCCAATTATCTTTTTGATGACTTCATCCAAATGATGGAAGATTTTAAAAAAGAGTGCTAATATAAATTATACAAACTACTTTTTACTTATATTTTATTTTTAAATAATCAAAAAACTAAAATTATATGAAAAAATTATTTTTAGCATTATGTATTTTATTGTTTAGTAAAACTTTTGCACAGACAAAAAAACCAGATTTTGTAGGATTTTATAGAGAAAGAGGTGGTATTTTCTACATTAAGGAAGACAAAACTTTTTTAATTGTAGCTTATGCCACCCTCATCACAGGGACTTGGGATGTTAAAGAAATTAAAATTCACACTGATAAAGGGAAAAAATCACAAAAATTTGTGGTACTTACACCCTATCGTCCAGAGTTTCCATTTTCTATTTTTGGAAGAAAAAATCCAGAAATAAAAATAGGCTATCAAATCGAATATGGTGCGGAGTGGATGATTTCGGATGAAGTTTATATTGGGGGTTCTTTGGACAAAATGCAGGCGTTTTTCAATCCTTCACCCAATTGTTTCAAATCCGAATATATTTATAAAAACAATGATTTACCCAAAGAGTTTATTTTAGCCGATTTAAACGAAAATGTCTATTTAGAAAAGGGAAAATATACCAATCTATTTTCTTTCCTTACAGAAGAATACAATGATTTTCTGATAGCACACACACCAGCTGACCAGAATAATTCAATGGTTTATCATTTCCTACTTGGAGCAAATGGGGTTGAAGATGAAGATGGCAACCCAATAGAAAAATCCAAAGAAGAAGATTTTGTAGAAGAAGACATTAAATTTTTTAATGAAATCTCCACTAAAAACCCTTATTTAAATGATAATTATCGGCTGAAAACAAAAAATGGAGATATAATTCCAGATACAGAGTTTGAAATCATAGAAATAGAATGCAAAAAATACTATAAAAACAAAAATGATAGTAAAGATTATTACGAACTTTACGATGAAGATGCAGAAAAAATGATGAAGAATAAATACAAAAAAATTCCACTTAAAATTTTACCTTTTAAGAAATTCAAGCCTTTGAAAACCAGCCTATTCCATGCAGAATGTAAAGATGGATATAAAAACAGCAAAAGAAAAATCTATTCAGGGGAATAAAAATCTAAAATACCATGAAAAATATATTATTAATATTAATTTTACTATTCGGTAAAGCATTTTCACAGAAAAAGATACCAGATTTTATAGGATGTTATAGGCATGATAATGGAGCTAATTTTTGTCTCAAAGAAGATAAAACTTTTTTAATCATAAGCTTTGGGACTTTCATTACTGGTACTTGGGAGCTTATGGAAGGTGAAATATTCACCTATAATGAAAAAAAATATAATAAATTTGTAGAGCTTACCCCTTATCGCCCAGAACTTCCATTTTCTGTTTTTGGGCGAAAAAATCCCAGCATAAAAACAGGCTATCAAATTAAATACAGTACTACCGACAAAGAGGATATTTCAGATAGTGTTTATATTGGCGGTTCTTTAGACAAGATGCAAGCGTTTTTCAATCCTTCTCCCAATTGTTTTAGCGGTGTTGATATTTATAAAGGCAAAAAGCTTCCGAAAGAATTCATCTTGGCTGACTTAAATACTCACGAATTAAGACGCTCTGAACAAAGCAAGGTAAAATACACTGACCTGTTTTCATTTCAAACGGATGGTTATAATGATTTTATAATAGACTATATGCCGGCAGATGATAAAAACTCTGGGATTTTCCGATTTCCAATTGGAGCAAAAGGTATTGAAAATATTGAAGGAGAGGTATTAAGAAAACAAGAGACATTCTCCAAAGATGACCTTGAATTTCTAGAACAAGCCCCCACACGAAATTTCTATTTAAATGAAAACTTTAGAATAGAGCTCATCGATGAAATACTATTCCCAAAAGAATTCTCTTACTCACAAAACGAGCGCCAACTCGATGAGAAGAAGAATGGTAAATACAAAAAAATCCCTCTTAAACGCTCTCCTCTACAAGATTTCAAACCTTTAAAAACAACACTCTTTCACGCCGAATGCGAAGGAGAATCTAAAAATTTAAAAAGAAGAATACGCTAATTTTTAACTAATAACAAATATGAAACGAACAGACATCAAAACTATATTGGTCATAGGCTCCGGCCCTATCATCATAGGGCAGGCAGCGGAATTTGACTACGCAGGGACACAGGCCTGTCTATCCCTAAAAGAGGTAGGATACAGAGTCATCCTCATCAACTCAAATCCTGCCACCATCATGACCGATGCAGAAATCGCCGATAAGGTCTATATAGAACCGATTTCTTTGGAGTTCGTGAGCCAGATTATCCGAAAGGAACGCCCAGATGCTCTTTTGCCTACTTTGGGAGGACAAACAGGGCTGAATATGGCGATAGAACTAAAAAAATCAGGGATTTTAGATGAATGTAAAGTGGAAGTTTTAGGGACTAAACTCTCTGCTATCAATCGCGCCGAAGACCGAGATTTATTCCGAGAACTGATGAACGAGCTGGGCGAGCCTGTGCCAGAATCGGACATTGTGAATACATTAGAAAGCGCCCTGAATTTTGCTGACAGAATCGGCTATCCTGTGATTGTGCGTCCTGCCTTTACCCTTGGAGGAACAGGCGGTGGTATCGCTTCTAATGAGCAGGAACTCACCGAAATTGTAGAACTTGGGCTAAAACACAGCCCTGTAAATCAGTGCCTTATAGAAAAATCTATCGCAGGATTCAAAGAGATAGAATACGAAGTAATGCGAGATTCTAACGACAATGCCATAGTGGTCTGCAACATGGAAAACATAGACCCTGTGGGCGTACACACTGGCGATTCTATAGTGGTTGCTCCCTCGCAGACCCTTTCTGACAGGGAATATCAGATGTTGCGAAACACTTCGCTGAAAATCATCCGTGCTTTAGGAATAGAAGGCGGATGTAATGTACAGCTGGCTCTAGATCCACATTCGTTTAATTATTATGTAATTGAAGTTAATCCGAGAGTATCCCGTTCATCAGCTTTGGCGAGTAAAGCTACGGGCTACCCTATTGCTAAAATCGCGGCTAAAATCGCTGTGGGACTGACTTTAGATGAAATCATAAATCCTGTAACGGGCAAAACTTATGCTTGTTTCGAACCTGCTTTGGATTATGTAGTTACCAAATTCCCTCGTTTTCCGTTTGATAAATTCGAAACGGCGGACAGAAGATTATCCACACAGATGAAAGCCACAGGCGAAATCATGGCCATCGGAAGAAACTTTGAAGAATCTCTCCAAAAAGCCATCCGTTCACTGGAAACGGGCATTCAGCATTTGGGATTAAAGGAAAAACAAGCCCTTGCCCTAACCGATGAAGAAATAGAAAGAAGAATAAAAATCTGCGATGACGAGAGGCTTTTCATCATTGGAGAAGCACTGCGCAGAGGCTACGACTGGGAGAAAATAGTGGAATGGAGCAAAATAGATAAATTCTTCATTTGGAAAATCAAGAAACTCATTGATTTTGAGGTTGAAATAAAAAACAATCCATTTAACAAAGATATTTTAATCAAAGCTAAAAAATTAGGGTTTTCTGACCTTAATCTGGCTCACCTTTGGAACTGTGCGCAGAGGGAAGTTTTTAATTTTAGAAAAGAAAACGGCATCATGCCTGTCTATAAAATGGTGGATACCTGTGCAGCCGAGTTTGAGTCCGAAACGCCTTATTTCTACGGAACTTACGAGGAAGAAAACGAATCCATCGCCAGTGACAAGGAAAAAATCATCGTGCTGGGTTCAGGGCCTATCCGTATCGGGCAGGGTGTGGAGTTTGACTACGCAACGGTGCATTCTGTATGGGCGATTAAGGAAATGGGCTGTGAGGCAATTATCATCAATAATAATCCTGAAACCGTTTCTACGGATTTCTCCATTTCGGATAAATTATATTTCGAGCCGCTGACCGAGGAAGATGTGATGAACATCATCGAACTAGAAAAACCAAAAGGCGTGGTGGTGCAGTTCGGCGGACAGACAGCTATCAACTTGGCTGATAAACTGGCTTCCCACGGAGTAAGGATTTTAGGAACTTCGTTAGAAGATCTGGACAGAGCCGAAAACCGAGACAAATTCGAGAAAGCACTACAAGATTTGAGCATTCCTCAGCCGAAAGGAAAAACTTCCACTTCAAAAGAAGAGGCCATAAAAATTGCCAATGAAATCGGCTATCCTGTACTTGTCCGCCCAAGCTATGTTTTGGGAGGAAGGGCTATGGAAATCGTTTATACAGAGGAAGAACTCGCTCATTACATGGAAAATGCAGTGGAGGCAAGCCCTGAACATCCCGTGCTGATTGACCGATATTTGACAGGGAAAGAAGTGGAAGTAGATGCTATTTCTGATGGCGAAACCACCATAATCCCTGGAATCATGGAACATATCGAACGGGCGGGCGTGCATTCGGGAGATTCTATCGCGGTGTATCCTCCTCAAAATCTGACACAAAAGCAGATGGACACTCTCTCTGACTACACACAAAGACTTGCCAAAGGACTGAATATCATTGGCTTAATGAACATTCAATATGTGATTTCTGATGGAGAGGTATTTGTCATAGAGGTCAATCCTCGTTCATCTAGAACTGTTCCGTTTTTGTCCAAAATCACTGGAGTTCCGATGGCAAAATTAGCCACAAAAGCTATTCTCGGAGCAAAATTGAAAGATTTGGGCTATCAAAACGGACTTATTCCTAATAAACAAGGCGTCTATGTGAAAGTTCCTGTTTTTAGTTTTAGTAAATTGTCCAAAGTGGATATTTCCCTCGGCCCTGAAATGAAATCCACAGGAGAAGTGATGGGTAAAGACCAAACCCTAGAAAAAGCCCTATACAAAGGACTTATCGGCGCAGGAAGAAAAGTTCCTACCCATGGAGCGATTCTCTTCACGGTTTCTGACAAAGACAAAGCCGAAGCCGTGGGACTTGCGAAAAGATTTAGCGATATAGGTTTTAGAATATGGGCTACGGAAGGAACAGCGAAATTCTTTGAACAACATGGCGTAAAAACCAAAATAGGCTACAAAATAGGCGAAGAAGATGTAAACCTGATAGACCTCATCCACAAAGGAAAAGTGCAGTATGTGGTAAATACCACCACCAAAGGAAAACAATCTGAGCGGGACGGCTTCCAAATTCGCCGTATGTCAGTAGAAAACGGAGTCCCATGCCTTACCTCTATGGATACCGTAGAAGCTATTCTAAAAGTGCTGGAATCCCTTACTTTCAGCATAGATGCGATGTAACATGAAACAATTTCTCATTTCAAAGACAACTGATGTGATTGATGCACCTGTAGCATTGGTATATAAAATTGTTACTGATAACAAAA
>CAUQKV010000012.1:0-47736 GCA_963518845.1 uncultured Flavobacteriaceae bacterium
TCCATTAAAATATAATGAAATGAAATTTAAACTACTACATTTTGTTTTTTTCTTTGTGTTTATGCACTCTTTCGCACAATATAAACCAATAGACACGGCAGACTATGCACAGAGAAAAGAATTTCTAAACCAGCTGAAAACCAAAAACGAAACCCTGATAAAGTCCCTAAAATCCAGATACACAGGAAAAACGGGAAGAGAACTAGAAAAATTCTACCGAGAGTTTTACAAAGATTTTGAGAAAGAGATTAAAGACAAGGACTATTCCTTTAATTCTAATTTTAAAATTAAGCTGGAAAAAATCCTATTAAACCTAAAAAAGAAAAATCCACAAATTCCAGACAATCTGAACATTTTGGTTGCTAAAAACAACACTCCGAACGCCTATTGCCTTGCTGATGGGACTTTCGTGGTAAATATGGGACTTTTTAATGTACTGGACAATGAAGCGCAAGTAGCAAGCGTCCTCAGCCACGAACTTGCCCATTACTTACTAGACCACACGCTGAAATCTTTGGTCAATGAAATCAATGAGGACAAAGACAGCCGCTCCATAATGGAAAATCTGAAAAAAGTATCGGTAAATAAATCGAAAAAAGCCTTTGATATTGTAAAAGATAATCTCTACAAAAAGCGCGAAATCAAACGAAAAAGAGAAGTAGAAGCCGACTCGTTGGGATATGTTCTTTTCCGAAATTCTGACTACGAAAACACCGAATTCTACAACACTCTGAGCAACCTCAGCAAATATGACACGATTTCGCCGCGAGAACTAAAAATAGAAACTTACAAAAAACTCTACAACCTGCCCAACCAGCCCTTCAAAGACAGCTGGATGACAAGGGAAGATTTTGGGAACTATAACTATGACCATTACAAGGTAAAATTAAACAAAGATTCTCTCTCCACGCACCCTGAATTAGCCCAAAGGATGGAATTTATCACGAAACAATTTGCTGAACTTAAAAACAAAAAAGAGGCAAAAAAAGGCGATGAAGAATTTACTAAACTCAAAAATACAGCCCGAATGGAAGTCCTGCCCAACCTATGGCATTCCGAACAATACGGACGAGGAATCTACGCCGCTATGCAGTTTTTACAAGACAAAGAGGAGGAAAACTACTATCACGAATGGCTTGGGAAATTGTTTGAGCAAATCTACACTGCACGAAAAAATTACAACCTAAACCGCTATCTGGACAGAATAGAACCCAAAGAACAGAGCGAAAGCTATCAGCAGTTTTTGAGTTTTATGTGGAATCTAAATTTAGCAGAAATCAAGAATATCGCAGACTACTATAATAAAAAAGGAGCTTCTTAGAAGCCCCTTTTTTTGTTAAAAATTTAATCTCTCCAAACGGATTTTATTGAATTTTTCTTTCTCATTGTATTCACGGAGGAGAATATAGCCTTCTTTCCCAATGTAAGGCACTACAAAATAGTTGTCTTTCTCGGAAATTTTTACATTTTCTTGATTGAATTTACCATCGATAAGCGTATTGATGTACAAATTCCAGTTCTTTTCCTTCGTTTCTTTATCTTTTTTAAAGTCTCTGAAGAAAAACGCCACATCTTTGCCGCCGTTTAGATATTGAGAGAAAAGATAGTCAGCATTTATGCTCCATTTGGTTTTATCTTTTTCAAAAACTCTCACTTCTTTCAGCTTAAAATCCTTATCTGTAAAGGCATACACCATATCTTTTGTCGCTGAAACAGAATAAGCTCCCTCAGGCCTCCATTTTTCAAATAAAATCCCTACACTGCCGTCTTTTAGGAAGAAAAAGTCTCTTTCCAAAAGATAATATCCCATTCCGACATGGCTGAATTTATTGATTTTTTGTATAAATGGCTTAAAGTCTATGAAATAAATGTTTTTAACATCTACTCCAAAGGTTCGTTTATCTAAAACAAGCCTTGTCAATCCCACAGACAATAGCGCTTTTTCCTTTTCATAAAGCCTTCCAGAGATGATTATTTTATCATCAAATGTTTTATCATTATCCACCAATCTTCCACTAGAATATAGAGAAGTAATTTCATCCATAGTCTGTTCATTCAAACCTGTAATCGGTGTTTTGGCTTTTACACTTCCTGTCTTCATGTCCAGCACTTGAAAGAAATAAGAAAATTCCTTCTTGTTCTTTACTTTTAGAATGGTATAGATGTGTTTATCATCTTTTTCAATGATTCTGATGGCTTCATACTTTCTTTCAGTTCCATCCGTATTGTATTTGTATTCCCAAAGCAGTTTTTTATTGTCATCATATCTTTTTAAGCTATGATTTTTGCCGTAAGTTTCGTAGTCATCATATTCCATAACGATGAAACCACCTTCTTTTATTTCATAAACACTAGATACATAAAGAAATCCTTTTTCTCTTCGCTCTTTTCTTTCTTCTTTTCTTTGGTTTCGTACATTTTCTGGCTCTGTTACTTCTTTGAAAGCATTATTCTCATATTCGTAATATACTTTTTGTTTGATGGTGTTATCCTTTAGATTCACCTCCATTGTGCGCGGATAGAAGAAGTCTCTTCCCTTTACTGCATCATAATCCGCTCTTGGATAAAGAACCAGATTTCCTCTAAAATCAATTGCCCCGAAATAGTTTGCCGCTGTGATATCTCCTTCAAACTCTTTATTGGCAACTGGATTTAGGTTTTTATCCAAAAAGACATACTCAAATTTTTTCGTTTTATCACCAGACTTGCCATAGCCGTAGATCGCCACATATCCGTAGAGATTTTCATCTTGGTCAAATAGTGCATTGAGTCCAAGATAATTTCCTTTGGCTAAAGCAAATAAATCTCGTGATTGTGAAAAAGCAGTGAAAACACCGCAGAAAATCAAGAATGTAAATAAAATTTTTCGCATAATTTTTTCTTGCGAATGTACACATTTTCCACCAGAATAGAAAGATGAATTTTATCACTAAAAAAGACCATCCCGTAGGACAGTCTCTCTCGTTTTAAAAATGATTGTTATTATTTCTTCGGTGGATAATTTTTCAATATTTCAGCGATGATTTCTGGGATTTGCTTTTGTTTTGACTTTGGCGAATCTACATTGATTCCACTTCCTTTTCCCTGCCAAACGAGCTTCCCTGTCTTTGCATCCATAAAGTTAAAAACAAGTCCTCCTTGGTTGTATTCATTAGTATAAGTCCTTCCTAGACCCATTCCCCAGCCGAGCCAGCTGCCCCAGCCTCCCAAATACACATTAGGCGTCACATAGGTATCTCTTACCAGCTTGTGATTTGCTTTGACCTGAATCACCAAATCTGCTGCATCATTACTCTGTGATAATCCCTTCTCTGCCAACTGTTTCTGTAATTCATCCGTCACTCTGCTTTGGTCTATATCGTTCAGTTTCAGCTCTTCCAAGTTCACAGAATAAGTCTTGTACTCAGAAAAGTTAGCTTTCGGGTCATAATCTGACACTACTCTAAATGGGCTGCAAGATGCTATCAGAATCCCCATCCCTACTAATAGAAATAAATACTTTATTCTGTTCATATCTTTATTTTTTTTAGTGTTATACAAAATTTATTTTATTTTTGTTAAATGATAATAGTGTGCCAAACTTTGCTCAAAAATACAAAAATTTTAGGAATTGCTATTTTTCCCTTTATTATTTTAAAAGATAAAAGGCTGAAAAATAACCACCCCCTTATCAACCACGAAAAAATACACCTTCGGCAGCAGCTGGAAATGGGAATTATTCTATTTTACCTTTGGTATCTTGTGGAGTTTTTATATTGGTATATCAGACTGAAAAATGGAGAAATGGCGTATGAAAAAATCAGTTTTGAACAAGAGGCCTACCGCAACGAAAATTCTCTCAACTACCTGAAAAACAGAAAATTTTGGGAATTTTTAAAATATTTACCTTAGTGTTAGTTATTCTTGCCTTTATTTTTTAGATTTGTGATATAAATATTTAGTATTTTGGAACAGCATATTTTTATCGCATTTTTATTGACTTTATTTGCAGGATTATCCACTGGAATTGGGGGGCTGATTGTCTTTTTCACTCAGCAGACAAACAAAAAATTATTATCTTTTTCCTTGGGACTTTCCGCTGGAGTGATGATTTTGGTATCCTTTGCAGAATTTTTAGTTCAATCCAGAGAAATCCTTACCGAAGAGATGGGAAAGACAAAAGGGTTGCTAACCATGTGGTTATGTTTCTTTGGTGGAATTTTATTCATTGGCATTATAGACCGTTTAATTCCCTCATTTGAAAATCCTCATGAAATTCAACACTTAGAAAATATGGAAAAACCGATAAAAAAAGGTTCTAAGCTAATGCGGATGGGGATTTTGACATCATTTGCAATCGCTATTCATAACTTTCCTGAGGGGATAGCCACCCTCATTGCAGGAGTTGAAAATCCCACATTAGGTATAGCCATTGCAACTGCTGTAGCCATCCATAACATTCCCGAAGGCATAGCAGTAGCTGTCCCCATCTACCAAGTAACTAAAAACAAGAAAAAAGCATTTCTGATGTCCTTGTTCTCTGGTCTAGCAGAACCTATCGGAGCTATTGCTGCATATCTTGTTTTAATGCCATTTATTACTCCTGCTTTGATGGGACAGATATTTGCCATAGTAGCTGGAATTATGGTTTTTATATCTCTTGATGAGCTATTACCTGCTACCCATGCATTTGGAGAACATCATCTTTCCATTTATGGTTTGATTTTTGGTATGGCTATTATGGCCCTAAGCCTTATAATGATGGCTTAAAAAATTTTTAATCCTTTAAAAAATTCTCCAAAATCTTCTCCCCACAAGGTGTCAATACACTTTCTGGGTGAAACTGCACTGCATGGACATCGTATTTTCTATGCTGTAATGCCATGATGATGCCCTGTTCATCTACAGCCGTGATTTGTAACTCTTCAGGGAAATCATGAGAATCCACCGCCCAAGAGTGGTATCTTCCTGTAATGATTTCAGAAGGTAAGTCATTGAATAACTTAATGTTATCTTCTATAATCGTCGTAGAAATCCCAACTCCGTGATAAACATTATTCAAGTTAATCAGCTTTCCACCAAACGCCTCTGCAATCGCCTGTAAACCAAGGCAAACGCCTAAAATAGGTTTCTTTGGTGCGTATTCCTTTATCACATCCAGCAAAATTCCTGCTTCACTAGGCACGCCTGGTCCTGGAGAAAGGATAATTTTATCATATTTTTCTACTTCTTCCAGTGAAATTTCATCATTTTTAAAAACATATACAAACTCCTTCCCTACAATCTGCTCCACCATCTGAACCAAATTGTAAGTGAAACTATCATAGTTATCAAACACCAATATTTTCATGCTGTTATTTAAATAAAAAGACTTTGGCAAAGATAAGCCAAAGTCTCTTTTAATATGGTTAAAAAAAGTAATTTTTATGGATTTGTAGACCAAAGAGCCGCCGAAGCCAGCATTGCTCTCTTGTTTAGTTTCAATAAATCTACCACCAACTCTGCGAAATCCTCTGGCTGAAGCACCTTTTCAGGGTTTCCATCCGTGATTTTCAGGTCTGTTTTGGCCATATCTGTTGAAATCGTACTTGGTGTAAGGGTAGTCACACGAATGTTCTGCTTACGAAGTTCAAACATCATAGATTCTGACATTCCTATCAATCCAAATTTAGATGCAGAATATGCCGAAGTAAGCGCATTTCCTTTCAGCCCTGCTGTTGAAGAAATATTCACCACATCGCCTGATTTTTTCTCCACCATCCCTGGCACCACAGCTTTCACTACATAGTAAGGCCCAAAAAGATTGGTCTTCACGATGTCTTCCCACTGCTCATCATCCATTTCTAAAATTCCTCCGAAAGCCGCTATTCCAGCATTATTGATAAGAATATCAAACTTCCCGAAATCATTTTGTAATTTTTCTAACGAAGCAAAAACTTGCTTTTTATCAGTTACATCAAAAACTGAATAAGATGATTTCACACCTTTGCTCTCTATCTCAGCAACTACGGATTTTAGATTGTTTTCATTTCTACCCGTAATGGCTACATTTACACCTTCTGCCGCCAGAGCCAAAGCTACGGCTTTACCTAATCCTCGCCCTCCACCTGTTACGAGGGCTGTTTTTCCTTTTAAATTTTGCATAATATTTTAATAAGCTGCATCAGGAGTAGTTACCCTGATTAGTTTAGAATTAACGAACTCATATATTCCCTCTATGGACTGCTCTCTACCATATCCAGAGTTTTTCGTTCCTCCGAATGGAAGTTCTGGCGAAATCCCTGTTACATGATTGATATAGACCATTCCTGTATCTATTCTTCTTGCGATTTTCACTGCTTCCTCTACATCCGTTCCGAAAACCGTTCCACCAAGACCGTATTTAGTATCATTAGCCAAATCTACGGCTTCGTCCATATTTTTCACAGAATAAATCATCAGTACTGGCCCAAATATTTCATCTGAATAAGCGTCCATTCCTTTCTTGATATCTGTCAAAATAGTAGGCTGCATAAATGCTCCTGGACCTTCTATTTTTTTACCTCCTACCACTAGTTTTGCTCCTTGTGCTACGGCTTTTTCTACTTGAGATAAAACATCTTCTCTCGCCTTCACACTACTCAAAGGTGCCAACTGAGTTTCTGGATCAAGAGGATCTCCCACTTTAGCATTTCCAAACAGCTGTGTAGCTTTTTCAAGGAACGCTGGATAAAGGCTTTCTGGAACGATAACTCTCTTTGGAGAAACGCACACCTGCCCTGCATTCCATAGTCTGCCATTCACGGCAGTTTCTACAGCTTTGTCTAAATCAGCATCTGGCATTACGATGAAAGCATCACTTCCACCAAGTTCCAAGATTGATTTTTTCACATTTTTCCCTGCTGCAGATGCGAAACTCGCTCCTGCTGGTTCGCTTCCTGTAAGGGCTGCTCCTTTTACTCTTGGGTCGTCCAATAGTTCTGACACTTTAGAACCAGGGACAAAAATATTAGTATAAACACCCTTAGGCGCACCTGCTTCTAAAAGAATTTTCTCCATCATTTCTCCTGCCTGCGGCACATTAGAGGCGTGTTTCAGCACTATGGTATTTCCTACGATAAGGTTAGGCGCAGCAGAACGAGTAGTCTGATAAAAAGGGAAATTCCAAGGCTGAACGCTCAGAATCACACCTATCGGCTCATAAGACAAGAACGCCTTTCCATGCGGTGTTTCCAAAGGCTTATCTGCCAATAGTTTTTCGCCATTTTCTGCATAATATTCAAAAATCCCAGCACAAAGTTCCACCTCTGCGATACCTTCTCTGTGAAGTTTTCCCATCTCGATAGAGCATAATTTACCCAACTCTTCTTTGCGCTCACGCATGATTCTTGCAGCGTTATAGAGAACTTTTGCTCTTTCTGAAAAAGGCTTTTTACGCCATTCTTTAAAGGTTTTATCTGCTTGTGCGATAATTTCTGAAACCTCACCAGATGTCATCTCTGGATATTCTTTTAATACCTCGCCTGTGGCAGGATTTATAGTTTTAATGCTTGACATAATCTTAAAATCTTAAAATTTTAAATTTTTGTAAATATAAAACTTTTTATTTACATGAAAATTGATCTATGTTATGATTAGCCTTTTATTAAAAAATCTTTAACAGAATTGTTAAAATCTTGCGAATTATCTACTTGGAGCCAATGCCCTGCATTTTTAATCTTAACAATCTGGCTGTCAGGGAATTTTTCACAAATTAGGATTTCATCTTCTGGAAGGATGTAGTTAGATTTTTCGCCAGCAAGGAATAAAGTTTTCCCTCCGAAAACTCCTTTCGTTTCGATATTTCCGACCAAATCAGCATATTTCTCGGAAAGAGTTTTTAGGTTAAATCTCCAGTTCAGTTTGTTTTCTTGTTCCCAATAAAGATTTTTGAGAAGGAATAAAAGCATGGCTCTGTCCGTAATGTATTTTTCCAACTGAAGTTCCACATCTTTACGAGCAGAAACAGTAGAAAAATCCACACTTTGCAAGGCTTCAAAAGCAGTCTGATGATGCGGTCTGTAAGCCCTTGGCGCTATATCTGCCACGATAAGTTTATTCACCCTCTCTGGATAAGAAATCGCAAACTGCATTACTGCCTTACCGCCAAGAGAATGCCCCAAAAGATTAACCTTATCTAATTGGTAATGATTGATATAGTTTAAAATATCCTCCGCCATTATCTGATGAGACATTTCATCCGAGTGAAAACTTTTTCCGTGATTACGCAAATCCACCAAATGGCAGGGCATCCACTGACCAAATTCCCTTCCGAAAGTCCCCCAATTATCTGATATTCCGAACAATCCATGAAAAACCAACAGAGGAGTTTCCTGAATTTCCTGTCCGTAAATTTTTGAGTTTAAAATCATTTTTCTTCTTTTTCAAAAATTGATTATAAAGCAAAAACCTTATAAATCAACCTTATTCAGCTGGTTCTATTTTATTTTTCTTGGAATAAATCATAATCGCCACACCTGCCAGCATAAATGGAATACTCAGAACCTGCCCAGTATTGAGCCCTGCAAATGTGATAACCTCATTTCCCTGCGGTTCTTTCAAGAATTCTACAAAGAAACGAATACTCCAAAGTATCACAAAAAACAGCCCAAACAGCCATCCCTGCTGATATTTTTTACGAGTAAATTTGTACAAAACAGCCAATAAAATAAATAAACAAACATACCCAAAAGCCTCAAAAAGCTGAGTAGGATATCTCGGAACTATGGCTCCATATGACAAACTCTGCTCAGGAAAAAGGACAGCAAATGGAGAGGTCTCGCTTACTGGTTTTCCGATAATTTCAGAGTTTATAAAATTCCCCACTCGGACAAAAGCTCCTCCTAAAGCAATAGCAATCGCTAATCTGTCATAAACCCAAAAAGGATTTTTCTTAATAATTCTAAAACTATAATATAAAGTAGTAAAAATCAACGCAATAGTAGCCCCATGGCTCGCCAGCCCAGAAAAACCCGTAAATACAATTTCTGGTTTCGTTTTAATAGGCAGAAAAACGCCCCAAAAATCATTTTCAAATAATTCTGGTTCGTAAAAAACCACATGTCCTATTCTCGCCCCAAAAATAGTCCCCAGCAATGTCCATGTAAAGAGCGGATCTATGAATTTTTCATCTACTTTATCTATTTTGAATATTTGTCTCATTATCAAAATTCCAAATCCAAAAGCAAAAACATACATCAGTCCGTAATATCTCAGTTTAAAACCAAAAATATCTATGCCTTCATTAGGATTCCAAATGCTAAACTCGGTATTTAGCCATACCATTTTACTCATCTGTGAATCCAGCTTTGTCAGCTGATTGGACTTCAAAATATATTTGTAGTTTTTGAGGGATTCTGCGGACATTCCTTCCTCACCAACAGGCATAAAATTCTCATTAAGAATAAAATAGCCTTTATTTTTAAACTCCTCATAATATCGAGTCAGATACTTATATTCTTTCTGACCAGACGGCTCTGTATTGTATTTATTAAGAATAACCAAAACATCTGCATTCTCTGAGCCAAGAGCATCATAAACCTGCTTCATATCAGGGCTTACAAATATTTTTACGGGAGTGCTTCCCTTTTTAGTTACTATACTTCCGTTGGAAAAACCATTTTTGTATTCTTGCGAAAAGAACAACTGAAACGGCAATAATGCAAACAGAATAAAAAATCTTATTTTATCTTTCATTTTAAATTTACTTTCTTTTTTTAGGTGGAACTGGGTCATAGCCGCTGCCTCCCCATGGATGACAGCTCAAAATTCTCTTTGTTCCTAAAAATAATCCTTTCAGAAGACCGTGTGTTTTCAGGGCTTCCAGCATATACTGAGAACATGTGGGCTGATAACGGCAGTTGCTCCCCAGCCACGGCGAAATGGCGAGCTGATAAAAGCGAACCAGCATCACAAAAGGAAATATGATTATTTTCTGAAACAAAATTTTATTTTGGACAAAAATAAACTATTATAACAAACAAAACAAAATTTTAAATGAACAGAACTTGTTACTTTGGTATTGATTTTAATTTTTTATAACAAGATTTATTCCGTCATAGAGCGTTTTTAGGTCGCAGGACACGCTGTCGCCCACCTTGTATCTGCTGTCTATTTCGCCTTCTTGAAAGGTCATTTTCTGAAAATCTTCTATATCCACCACTTTCAGCTCTTTAAAATCAAATTCTGGAATTTCTACTATCTCAAATTCTGTCAAACTAATAGGCATAGCATTAAGCTGTCTATACACACTAACCCCTATGGATAAAGATATTTCCTCGTATATTTCGTAAATCTGCTTTGCATTTTTAATATTGGGCAATGCAAATTCATTGATAAATTTATCTAAAATCTCATCAAGTTTCAGAAAATCTCCCGCTCCCCTAAAAACTTCACCATCAGACACCAGCTCTATCCAGTCCTCTTCGCCTTTTTTAGAATACTGATATTCAAACCCTTGCAGAAAAGTATCCACTAAATCTATACTAACAATCCAGCCAGGATTATCCAGAGTTTCTATTTTTACTCCATATTCATGCTCCCAATCGCCATTACACTGATTTTTATACCATTCTTGTACCAGTTCTATATTAGTCATTCCATTGATTTATAACGATTTACAATTTTCGGTTTTTATAATTTTCCAAATGAAAATCAATACTTTCATTGATAGGAATAAAATTATAATTCAGCTCTCGTTTTATTTTCTCATTAGAAATCGGCGTAAAACTCGTAACCGCCTCTATATTGCTCTTGGTAACTCTCTTTAAACTTGGGATAAGCCACCCCAAAAGCACATTCAGCCAATACGCAAAATTCAGAATGGACTTTGGAAGGATTTTCGTTTTGGATTTCCCTAATTTTAGCCTTACTATATCAGATAAATCCTGATATTTTCGGTTTTCAGAAAGGATAATATACCGCTCGCCGAATTTGTTTTTATCCATCAGTTCCACTGCTATTTTAGCCACATCGCGAACATCCACATAGGCCGTCCCCCCTGAAAAAGTAAATGGATTTTTCTCAAAAGTGGTAAAAAGCTCTCCACTGCTGTTTCCCCAATTTCCTGTTCCAATGATGACACCAGGGTTGATGATAATGGTATTCATCCCTTCTGCGGAGCTTCGCCAGACCTCCATTTCTGCAAGATATTTTGACTGTGCATATCCAGAATGCTCTTCTTTTGGGTTAAACTGCGAATTTTCATCAATGATCCCATTTTCATTCAACTCATCCAAAACTGCAATAGAACTCACAAAAAGAAACTTTTTCACCTGTTTTTCTTCGGCTATATAGAGCATATTTTTAGTGCCTTCCACATTGGTTCTGAGCATTTCTTGGGCATCTTTTGGGTGAAAACTCACCTTTGCAGAGGCGTGATAGACCTCCTCCACACCATCCAAAGCCGCTCTCAGCGAATCCAAATCCCACAAATCTACATCCACCCACTCTATCTGCTCAAACAGCCGTTCAGCATCCGCCGTATAAAAGAGCCAAGATTTTTTGACTTCTTCTATATTGCTGCTTTTTCGCTTGGCAGCTCTCACTTTTTTGCCTTTTTTAAGGAGTTCTAAAACCAATACTCTTCCTAAAATCCCTGTTGCTCCCGTTACTAAAACCATTCTAAATTCAGTATTTTAAATTAAAAAGTGATAAACACAGAGAGAGTATTTATCACTTCTATTTTTTTATAACATTTTTAGGTTATTCACTTCCATTTCGGTGAGAATTCGCCAGTGTCCTCGTTTGATATTTTTCTTGGTAAGCCCAGCAAAAATCACTCTGTCCAAAGCCTCCACTTCATAGCCCATTTTCTTGAAAATTCTCCTTACGACTCTATTCCAACCGATGTGGATTTCTATTCCTACTTCATTTTTAGGTTTTCCTTCGATGTATGAGATGCTGTCCACCTCTGCTACTCCCTCTTCCAGACGAACTCCATCTGCTATCGTGCGCAGATCCTCCACGCTTAGTTTTCTATCCAAAGTAACATGATAGATTTTTTTCACTCCAAAAGACGGGTGGGTCAGTTTTTTAGTCAAATGCCCATCATTTGTCAAAAGAATAAGCCCTGTGGTCTGTCTATCCAGCCTACCCACTGGGAATAAACGATACGGCGAGGCATTCGCTACCAAATCCATCACGGTCTTTCTCGCTTTCTCATCTTTTGTCGTAGAAATATATCCTTTCGGTTTGTTAAGAAGCACATACACAGGCTTTTCTGGAGTTATACTCTGTCCATCGAAAACCACTCTGTCTGTTTTCTGAACTTGGTATCCCATTTCTGTAACCACCTTCCCATTGACCTCCACTAGTCCTTGTGTAATCAGTTCATCAGCCTCTCTCCTGCTGCATATTCCAGAATTAGCGATGTATTTATTAAGCCTAATTGTATCTTTTTCAACCTGTTTGCTGATTTTGTCCAATTTTCTTTTCAGAATAAAGGATTTAGCCTTATCTTCCTGCTCATCAGGTTTTTTATAAAACTTTTTGGGAGCAGATGGTCTGTCCCTTTTCTCAAATTTATTTCTATTTTGGCTTCCTCTGCTCTCTTCTCTGTTATCCCTTCTTCCCGAAAAACTTTTTCTATCTCTGCTCATCTTATTCTTAAATAATTTGTGCAAAGGTAATAAATTCTACCTTTCTTTTTGTCTGAAAATCAAAAATCAATACACCTTTATGAAAGATAAAATTTATCTCTGATTTTTTTGTGGAGATTTTTCATCTAAAATCTGTGTAAATATCGTAGTTTTGTGGTTTGGAAAAATTTACAGCATGATTAATCCCTACTATGCTCTTGCACAGAATTTTTGGTTCGTTTCTCCTACTATTTATAAAAGTCGTTTTTATAAAAAACTCATCCGTCTCAATAGGGAAAATATTTTTGAGAGAAATGCAGAACCAGAACTGCTCTGGCTGAAAGATTTCCTGCCGCAGAAAGCTGTTTTCATAGACATCGGGGCGGGCTGGGGAGATTATGTCTACTGGCTGGATTACATTCTTTTTCCTGAAAACATTCATGTTTTTGAGCCGAATAAAATCCTTTGTAAAAGACTCAAAAATCTTTTTCCTAAAATCAATTTTTATCAAAAAGCCTTATCCAATGAAAATAAGAAGGCTGAACTGACAATTCCTGTCCTCAACAAAGAAAAAATCCACGAGGAAAGCACCCTGCTGGACAACATTACAGAAGATGAGGACACAAAAATAGCCACACAAAAAACAGAATGCATCACCCTTGACAGCTGGTGCCAACAAAGGGAATCGGAAAGAAAAGAACTGGAAAGGCTGGATTTCATAAAGATAGACACGGTAGGACAAGAACTCTCCGTGCTGGAAGGCGCGAAAGAAACCATAGAAAAATTCAAACCTGTTCTAATGGTAAAAACAGAGCAAAAGTACCACTCCGAGCCGATTTGGGAAGTAATTTCTAATATAGAAAAATACGGATATTCGGCGCATTATCTGCATCGAGAGAGTTTTTCTTTAGAACCTTTGACTGAGGATATTCTAAATTCTCAAAATGCTATCTTTGCCGAAGATTCTAGTAAATTCATCAAAAATATAATTTTCATAAACAACAAATAATGAGCATAATACTCCGACAAGGGCTAAAATATTCCATTGTAGGATATCTGGGATTTTTGCTGGGAACGCTGGCAAATTTCTTTATTTTCCCGAATGATTTGGAATTTTATGGCAAGTTGAGATTTATTTTCCCAACGGCGGAGATGTTCGTTCCCATCGTAGTTTTTGGGATTTCTTTTTCTAATGTCAAATTTTTTGCACAGACCCAAAAAGATGGAAAACACCAGAATATGCTCTCCCTGTCCCTTGTAGGGATTTTTATCAACTTTTTTATTTTTGGGATTCTTTACATCCTGATTTTCAATATTTTTCCTTCTCTGAAACAAAGTGAAAACTGGCAGGCAAAACATCTGATTTTTCCTTTGATTTTGTTTCTGTCCATTTCTACTGTTTTGAATAAATATATTTCCAACTATAAACGCATCGCCATTCCGAACATTTTTGAAAATCTGTTTCCTAAACTCGCCAACATCAGTGCTTTTTGCTTATTTTTCTTCGTAAAAGTTCCTGAAAATCTGGCGCTTATTTTCTTTATTTCTGTTTTCTTTATGGCAATGCTGGGTTATTTCCTGTATAACAACAGGTTAGAGAAATTTCATTTTGATTTCAGCACAGATTATTTCCGACAAAACGGGCTTTGGGTTCAGATTTTATCTTATAGTTTTTTCGGATTTTTGGGAAATATAGGCAGTTTTTTAGCTTTGAAAATCGCCAATGTGATGATTGGGGAATATATCGGTTTTGAACAAAATGGACTTTACAGCAATATTTACTCCATTGTCACCCTCATAAATATCCCTCAGATGGGGCTTTACAACATCTCTGCACCGATGATTAACAAACATCTTACAGAAAATACCTTGCAGGATCTTGACCGCTTTCACAAAAAAACTTCCCTCAGTTTATTTTTTTTAGGATTGGTCTTTTTTTCGTGTATCGTGGTGGGATTTCCTTTCCTTACGGACTTTATGAAAAATGGAGAACTCCTTCGGACAGCAGAACCTATTTTATGGATTATCGGCATGACTATGCTGTTTGATTTGGCTACGGGATTCAACAGCCATATCATTTCCATGTCCAAATTTTATAAGTATAACACCCTGTTTATGCTTATTCTAGCCGTGGTAACCATCACTCTAAATGCTTTTTTTCTAAAATATACCGATTTAGGAATTTTGGGAATTGCCATTTCCTACGCTGTTTCTTTGACCTCGTTCAATTTAATAAAAATCGTGTTCAACTACCGCCATTTCAGGGTTTTCCCATTATCCATCAAAATGATGTGGGCAGTTATGATCTGTGGTTCTGCGATTGTTTTAGCTTCGGTTTTTCCTAATTTTCAGTCTAGTTTCGTGAATTTGATTTACAAACCTGCTTTGGTTTTGGTGGTGATATTCATCGGAAATCTTATTTTCAAAATATATCCTTTGAACCAAATCCTGCAAAAGTATTTTCTGAAAAAATCTAAAAACAAATAAAAAAACGAAAGTAAGGCAAAATCGCCTTACTCTCGCACTTAGTGATTATGATTAGAAAAAATTGAATTCAGTTCTTTTTCTTTCAGTAGTCCCTCATGGGTCAGCATTTTTCCGTTTTCATCAGCAAAAACCCAGAACGGATAGGCAGGAACTCTACCGCCAGCCAGCTCGTAGGCTATTTTATGCAGTCCCGAAGTCCCATTGGACACGAAAGTATATTTCTTCCCAAAAAACTCTATGTCTTTTTGGTATTTTTCAGGGTTGATGCTTATAAAATAAACGCTGTCCCATGTGCTCTGAGGAAGTTTTGATAAATTTTTCTTCTGCACTCTGCACACTCCGCACCATTCGGTGGTGAATAAAACAACCACAGGTTTAGGATTTTCTTTTCTCAATTTTTCCACTTCCTCAAAACTATTCAGTATCTGAGCATAAGAAAAACAGGACAACACAACCGCTAAAAAAGCGAATTTTAGTTTCATATATTTTATTTTATCGTGTATCTTATTCCTAGGAAACCTCTTATTTTCTGCATCGGAGCGTATCCGTAGGATGGTTCAAACTCATATCCGTTCGGATTATTGGTTCCTGTATCTTTATCAAACGGGTCAAAAGGTCTTAGAATAGGGTCTTTTGGAGTGAAATTAAACAAATTTTTCACACCGCCATAAATTTCCAATCCATTGTCAAACTTAGTTCTCAGCTGAATATTCGCCAAACTATACCATGGCGAGTATTCTGGTCGAAAATCCTTCGGAACGGTGATAAGGCGCATCGGCCCATAAACTTCGCCCGTAAAATCTACCCCAAATTTTCTACTAAACTCATAGCTGAGCGCATAAGTTCCAGACCATTTAGGTGCGAGCTGCTCGTATTTTTTGTGCGTTTCGCCCCCTTCTTCATACTTTTCAAAAACATCCATATAGGTTGCCCCTATATTTAAGCTCAGCGGAATACCAAATTTTATATTCGCTCCCAATGAAATTCCTTGGCTTATCGCATGTCCTTTCAGGTTATCATAAATGATTTTATCGCTATCTGTCTCTGTATCAGCTACTATTTTATTCGTAAAATAGGAATAAAAAGCCGTAGCATCTATATCAATATAGCCGTTTCCTGCGGTTATTTTTTGAGTAAAATTAATATTCCCGTTGATGGATTTTTCTGGTTTAATATCTCTGATGACCGTTTCTCTGGCATTGGTAAGCGATTTATGGTCTTCGGTAAAGACATTCACCACACGGAAACCAGTCCCAAAACTCGCTCTAATGCTGGTCGCAGGGCTTGGGCTCAGCTTATAAGCCAGCCTCGGAGAATGAATAAATCCATGATTTTTACTGTGGTCTAATCTGTACCCCAGCAAAAGTGAGTGTTTGTCATTAAAAGTCCATTGGTCTTGTACGAAAAGCCCTGGAAGCCAGTCGCTGGTCGGGTTATTCGTTCCGTCTGTGTTTTGCGTTCCTATCGTACTGTCATCGTAGTAGTTATGGCGCAAAGTAGCTCCTGCTATCAAGTCATGCTTTCCGAAATTTTTATTCCAATAAAACTGCCCAAAACTCGTGCGCTGTGTCGCATCAAAGGCTTCTGTTCCGTATCTAGAGTCCTGATTATGATAATTAAACGAAAGCTGTAAAAACAACTGCTCCACCGTAGGAAGCTGATAAAGCCCTATCGCCTCAAAGCGGTTGGTATAGATACTTTCGCCATAGACTTCATCGCCGCCTCTATGCTGTTTCTGCCACTGGAGCTGCCCTCCCAATCGGTCTTCATAAAGGTATCTTGCCATAAAGGAAGCCATTCTATTGTCTTTTCGCTTAAAATTCCACTTGTTAAACACAGAAACTCGGTCTTGAAGCGTGGTATCCATGAAGCCATCATTATTCTTGTCAATTCTATTCGTAAAATTAAAATAATTCACGCTCAAGATAGACGCTGCTTTCTTACCAATATTGAATTTCGTAGCCAAATCCATATTCTGCTCGCCCCAAGAAGTCGTGCTAAAATCCGAAGCAAACTTCGGTGCGGTCAAAGCGTTTTTAGTGATGATATTGATAGTTCCTCCCATCGCTTCTGTCCCATATACAGAGGATGCAGGACCTTTCACGATTTCTATTCGCTCTATCATAGAATTCGGGATTCCACTCAGACCGTAGACCGTGGAAAGGGAACTCACTATCGGCATTCCATCGATGAGAATCAGCGAGTAAGGCCCTTCCAGCCCATTGATATGGATGTCTCCCGTATTACAAACCGAACAGTTAATCTGCGAACGAATCCCATTAACCATAGAAATCGATTCTAAAAGGTTAGAAGTCGGATTTTTTTCAAAAAATTTCTTGGTATAAATCTCCACTGGAACGGGACTTTTAGACTTGCTTATCGGTTTGAGCGTTCCTGTGATAATCACTTCATCTACATTTTTATCCTTGTGAAGGGAGTCTTGCTTTACATCTTGCGCATTCATCAAACCCATGAAAAACAGGGCTGACAATGGAAAAAGTTTATAATTTTTCATAATATAATTAGATTTAATTAGAAATAAATGTTAGGCAAAACTAATATTTTTAAATACACAAACCAAATTTTTATTTAAAATAATTCTAAAAAAGAATTTTTCCTCATCAGATAAATATTTAAAAAAATCATAATTTTAGGCTAAAAATTGGATTTCTTTTATCAAAAAATCTTAATTTCGCGACAAATTATTTTTATTAATGAAAAATTGGACATTTAAAAAATGGAATAACATATTAGGCTGGGCAGTTTTTGGGATTGCTTTGGTGACCTATCTATCTACTATAGAGCATAAATTCAGCTTTTGGGATACGGGCGAATATATCTCATCCGCTGTAAAACTGGAAGTTACCCACGCACCAGGAGCAGCATTGTTCCAGCTGGTGGGCGCTGTGGCGGCTATTTTGAGCTTTGGGAATGAGACCTATTACTCACTGATTATCAACGCTATGTCTGCGCTATTCAGTGCATTTACGATTTTATTTCTTTTTTGGACCATTACACATTTAGTCCGCAGAATTTTAAATAAAGAAATGGAAGAGCTCAGCTCAGCAGAAATGATTTCCGTACTGTTTTCGGGAGTTATAGGCTCACTGGCGTTTACTTTTTCGGATACTTTTTGGTATTCTGCAGTGGAGGGCGAGGTGTATTCTATGGCGTCTATGTTCATCGCACTTATAGTCTGGCTGATTACAAAATGGGAAAACGAATACCATGACAGCGACAGCCAGAGATGGATCATCCTGATTTTCTTTATCGTAGGGCTTTCTGTGGGTGTCCATATGATGGTAATGCTGGCAGTTCCTGCAGTGTGTTTCATCTATTATGCTAGAAATTACAAATTCACTTGGAAAAACTTTATCATTGCTAATTTTATCACACTTGGAGTTTTAGCATTTGTTTTTAAAGGGATTTTCCCTATTGTCATGAGGCTTTTTGGAAAGAGTGAAATTTTCTTTGTGAATAGTATCGGACTACCGTTCCATTCAGGGACTATCATTGCGTTTATTATTTTGGTTGCTTTTTGTTATTATATCATTCGATATACTAGAAAAACCAAAAACCATTTATACCAAACCATCGCATTATCAGTAGTTTATATGATTATTGGGTTTTCGTGCTGGATGATGATTCCTATCAGAGCCAATGCCAATCCTCCTATGAATCTGAACAATCCTGATACTGCCATCGGTATGCTGGATTACTACAACCGTGAGCAGTATGGCGACTGGCCTACTATATATGGACAAAACTACACCGCTCATCTAGATGCACATGGAATAGAAAGAAACGAAGACGGTGGTTACAAAACAATAAAAACAGGCGATGTCTACGAAAAAAATGAAAAAACAGGAAAATATGACAAAGTAGACGAACGCACCAGCTATGTGTACAACAAGGAACATGTAAGCTTCTTACCGAGAATGTACAACTCTGACAGAACTGTAATGAACAACTATGTATCCATGTATGGCGCACCTGATTTTGAGTTTAATTATTCCAATGAAAATATAGTGGACAATCCTCATGCAAAAAAAGCTTTTGATGAATTAAAAGCTAAATATGAAGATGGAAACATCACTGCAAAAGATTATCTTGATGTAAAAAGTTATGATTTAATCAAAATCAAAAAGCCTACTTTGGCGCAAAACCTGCATTATTTCATTGATTTCCAGAATGGATATTATTTCGCTCGTTATCTGATGTGGAATTTCGTAGGGAGACAAAACGACCTGGAAGGACACATGGAAAACACGAACGGAAACTGGATTAGTGGAATTTCTGCTATTGACAATATGATGCTGGGCAACCAAGACAACCTTCCATCAAAATTCAAAAACGAAAGCACCGTATACTTTTTCTTCCTTCCTTTCCTTCTTGGAATCATTGGTTTTGCTTATCAATCATTGAAAGATTTCGGAAGATTGTACGCCTTACTTTCTATATTTATCCTGATGAGTGTGGGAATTATCTTCTACACAGGCGTAAAACCATTTGAACCAAGGGAAAGAGACTACGCTATGGTCGGCTCGTTCTATGTTTTTGCGATATGGATAGGTCTGGGAGTAGCGGGTATTTTCAGTTTTTCTCAAAATAAAATAAAAAAGAATTCTTATAATATAGCTACAGGGAGCATTCTACTAGGAATTCCTCTAATGATGGGCTTCCAAAACTATACTCCACATGACAGAAGTGGTAGATACACAGCATATGATTATGCCTATTCTTCGCTGAAATCCCTCCCTAAAAATGGAATTTTATTTGTCTATGGAGACAATGACACCTACCCTACTTGGGCTATCCAAGAGACAGAAAGATTTAGAGATGATGTGAAGGTAATCAACCATACGCTTTTGGCGACACCTTGGAACATAGACCAAGTGAAAAGAAGAACTTATAATGCGATGCCTGTTCCTTCGTCGCTATCTCACGCCGAATACCGAGATGGAATGAATGATCAAATCTATCTAATGAGTAAAAACAGCTGGGCAAGCATCTTTGAAAATCTTGAAGAACAGGGAGTTCCAGCGATAGAATTGGCTTCTTTAAGAAAATATCTAACCCAAGAAAGTATGACATTAAAAGAAGCTATCCAATTCCTCCGTTCAAAATCAGAGGATAAGGATATGATTCTAAAAATGTTATTCGGAGAAGAGCAATATCACAAGTTCAACTTCCTGCCTGTAAGTAAATTCGTATTGCCTGTAAACAAAGAAAATGCTGTAAAATCGGGAATTATAAAAGCTCAGGATGCTTCACTTGCAGAAAATGAAATCATCATTAACTACGAAGGTTCTACCATGTACAAAAATGAACTTATGATGATGGATATTTTAGCGAATTTTGATTGGAAAAGACCTATAAGTTTCTCTTCTGGAGGTATTTATGACTCCAAAAATATATTTTACCTAAATGATTATTTACAATTTGATGGGTTTAACTATCGTCTTGTCCCTATCAAAACACCAGAAAGAGAAGATGGAGATTTAGGGCGTGTAGATGCAGATGAACTCTACAAAGTTGTTAAAAATTTCCGTTGGGGGAACTTCAAAGACCTAAAAGTCCACTATGATGAAACAGCAACTTCCAACATTATGAACTACAGAACATCAGCAGGAAGAGCTGCAGAAGCATTAGCTTTAAAAGGACAAAAAGCAAAAGCTTTGGAAATTTTAGATTTAGCTTCTAGAGAAATTCCTGTGGAGAAATATAATGACCCTCGCTCCGTGAGTGCTATTATTTTTGGATACATAGCAGCTGGAGAAGAGCAAAAGGGTCTTAAATTGGCTGAACAGATGAAAAAAGATATTTTTAGCGAATATGACTATTATCTAAGCCTCAGCAAACGAGAGCAAAATCTCCTTAGAAGACAGATGGTTACCCAGCCTATGCTCTACTCTATGGTGGTTCAGGCGGTAGTAAATGGCTACGAAATCGCTGGTAAAAAAGACAAAGGATATCAATATTTGGTTAATTCCATTTCGGTTATTGACAAAAGATTTGATAATTTCATTAAAAAATTAGAGATGATGGGAAAAGAAAAGGCTTTTGAAAAATCTGAGGAAGTGCAGAATATCACGCCATTTTATCAGTTCCTTTTCCCTATTATGAAACCTTTTGATTCTACTTATGAAAAGGAAAAAACTCAAAAAATAACCCAAAAAGTCATAAGTGTAACCGAATAAAACCCACAAAAGCGAGTCTTACAACTCGCTTTTTCTATTGAATATTTATTAAAATTAAACCTATATTTGTGAAAATTTAAATACATATATATGATACAGCATTTATCAAACATCAGCCACAAAGATTCTAAAAATTTCTTTCTAATAGCTGGTCCATGCGCCATAGAAAGCGAAGATATGGCCATGAGAATAGCCGAAACCGTTATCAAAATCACTGATAAATATAAGATTCCCTACATTTTCAAAGGGAGTTTCAAAAAAGCCAACCGCTCTCGTGTGGATTCTTTCACAGGAATAGGCGATGAAAAGGCGCTTCAAATCCTGAAAAAAGTAGGTGAAACCTTCAACATTCCTACCACCACAGACATCCACGAAAATGCACACGCCGAGCTGGCAGCCCAGTTCGTAGATGTATTACAAATCCCTGCCTTTCTGGTTAGACAGACGGATCTCTTGGTAGCTGCCGCTAAAACCAACAAGGTCGTGACTCTAAAAAAAGGACAGTTTCTATCACCAGAAGCGATGAAATTCGCCGTACAGAAAGTAAAAGACTCTGGAAATGATAAAACAGCCATCATAGAACGAGGAAATTCTTTCGGGTATACTGACCTAATAGTAGATTATCGTGGAATTCCTATTATGAAACAATATGCTCCTGTAATTCTTGATATCACACACTCATTACAACAACCCAATCAAGAAAGTGGAGTTACTGGTGGCAGACCAGAACTTATAGAAACTATTGCAAAAGCAGGAATTGCTGTAGGAGCTGATGGAATATTCATAGAAACACATCCTAATCCTTCTGAAGCTAAATCCGATGGAGCAAATATGCTTCAACTTGATAAATTAGATAATCTTTTAGCTAAATTAACCAAAATAAGAGAAGCTATTTTATGATTTGAACTAAATAATATAAAAATTTTATAAAATGATTTAATTTTTAATCAAAATATATATAAGATTATCTAAAAATAATCTTATAAAATAATAAAGGTATCTTCCCAAATGATTTGGGGAGATATTTTTTTTAAATATCTATATACAAATATAATAAAATAATATCATTATAGATTAAAATTATATATATATTTTAAATTAGAATACTTAAATAGTATAAATATTCCTTATTATTTTAAAAAGATTAAAAATATTTTAAAAAAGTTATATTTATATTATTTTTTTATTTATATTTGCAAAATAAAATTAAACTCAAAATTCAAAACACTATGAAAAAGACAATTTCAATATTATCTGTTTTTACAGTTTCATTTTTTTATTCACAAGAAAATAATAATGATGCAAAAAATGAAAATGAAAATAAAATTATAAGTAAAAAATATTTTAATTTTGATTCTAATAATAAAAATATCATAAAAATTGAAAATCAAAAATCTATTTATATTGAAATTTTCCAATATAATAATAAAGAATATAAAATAAAGAAAAATAAATCTATAAATGATATAAATTTATCTATATTTAATAAAAATTACAATGAATTAGAAGAAAAATTATCTAATTACAATACAATAGATAATAATATTGTCGCTATTAGATATGAAAATTTAAGCGAAATAGAAAATACTACATATAAAGTAGATAGAATGTTAGAAAATAAGTATATATATAAAGCTGATAAAACTAAAACTTACTGGAGTTAATAATATATACTAAAAAATACTTTATATATAAACATAAAATAATAAATATGGCTACAAAAACATATTCTCAAAAAATAACAAATGCTAAAGTTCTAATAGATGGATTAAAAAAAATAAAATCTAATCTTCCTGCTGGTATTACAGATGATACTATTCTTAATTTAGAAACTTTAAGGGAAAAAATAGAAACTTTGAATAGCGAAAATGAAGGATTAAAAGCAGAATCTAAGAAAAAAACAGAGGATATAAACTCTAAATTAAAAGAATTAGATAAACTCTATTCTCAAATGAAAAAAAGAGTAAAACTAGATATAGAACCTAGTCTTTGGGGAAAATTTGGAATAGAGGATAAACGATAAATGATTATACTACGCCGAAAGCCAATATTATATTAAATCTATAATTATTGGCTTCGGTTTTTATTATGGCTATATACTTGATATTTTGATCAGTTTTTATTTCTGATTTCATAGCCCAATTTTTCTATCTCAGTCAAAATATCACTAACAATCCTATCAAGATCCCAGTCATTCACCATTACCGTCACCTTTGCTTTAGAGTAGTAATGATTCCTTTCCATGAGATGCTGCCCTATGAAATTAGGTAACTCCTCTTCTTTTATTCCCGCTATCAGAGGTCTTTTTTCTCTTTCATACAGAAGATTTTTCACCAAGGCATTGACATTAGCTACCAAATAAACGCTCACTGATCTTTCATTTATAAGATCTATATTATTATAATAACATGGTGTTCCTCCTCCCAGACTCAAAACTACATCTTCTTGGGACTCCAAAACCCTTTCCAAAATCTCTTTTTCCTTTTTTCTAAAGAATAATTCTCCTTTTTTTTGGAAAATTTCAGAAATAGACAACCCTATTTCACTAGAAATTTCATTATCTAAGTCAATATTTTTAAAGCATAATTTAGAGCTTAATTCATTGGAAACGATAGACTTACCACTCCCCATATACCCCATAAGTGTAATTATCATGATAAAAATTTTCAACAAATTTGATAAAAAATTTTGATAATAAAAAAAAATACCTATCTTTGCACCACTCAAAAATTACTGACATCAGTAATGATAGAGACCTGGTAGCTCAGCTGGTAGAGCAATACACTTTTAATGTATGGGTCCTGGGTTCGAATCCCAGCCAGGTCACTAAAAAGACAATAAGTCTGCGTGGTGAAATTGGTAGACACGCCATCTTGAGGGGGTGGTATCCTAAGGATGTGCTGGTTCGAATCCAGTCGCAGACACCAATAAGATATTTGTTCATTCATATTGTAGACCTGGTAGCTCAGCTGGTAGAGCAATACACTTTTAATGTATGGGTCCTGGGTTCGAATCCCAGCCAGGTCACTTTTATAAATAGAAAATAGTAATTTTTTTCATATTAATATTTTGTGATTTGGTGTTTAAAACCTTTAACTTTCCAGTTAAAGGTTTTTTGTTTTTTACTTTCCTATTTTTTTAATTTTTCTTAATTTCGTTGCAGAAAAATACGAATAAAAATGGAAGAACATACGGAGAAAATTCTCATCACCGGAGCCAATGGACAAATAGGAAGTGAATTAGTAACAAAACTTGCCAGCGTATATGGAAAGGAAAACATAATAGCTTCTGACCTTTATATAAAAGAAGGATTAGACAGCGCTGGAAAATACATAAAACTAGATGTTACTGACCACCAAGAATTAGAAAAAATCATCAAAGAATATAATATCACTACTGTCTATCACCTAGCTTCCCTCCTATCAGGAACTTCCGAAAAGCAGCCTCTTTTGGCTTGGAATGTAAATTTAGACCCGCTACTTCATCTATGCGAAATGGCAAAAAATGGACTAATCAAAAAGATATTTTGGCCAAGTTCTATCGCTGTTTTTGGAAGAGGAATTTCTCCTTATAATGTAGAACAAGAAGTCGCACTCAACCCATCTACCATCTATGGAGTAACCAAAGTAGCAGGCGAAAAACTCTGTGAATATTATCACCAAAAACACAATGTAGATATCAGAAGTATCCGATACCCAGGGCTGATATCTTGGCAGACTCCTGCTGGTGGAGGAACCACAGACTATGCTGTAGAAATTTTCTACGAAGCAATAGAAAAAGGAAAATACACAAGTTTCATCCAAAAAGGAACCGCCATGCCTATGCTATACATGGAAGACGCCATAGATGCAACAATAAAACTAATGGAAGCACCTAGCGAAAATATTTCCGTAAGAACATCTTATAACTTGGGTGGAATGTCCTTCACGCCAGAAGAATTAGCAGAGGAAATCAAAAAAATAATTCCTGATTTTGAAATTTCTTATAAACCTGATTTTAGACAAAAAATAGCAGAAAGCTGGCCAAAAAGCATAGATGACAGCGTAGCTAAAAGAGACTGGGGACTGAACTATAAATTTGGAATAGAAGAAATGTCCGAAGATATGATAAAGAACCTATCCATAAAACTAAAGAAATAAAAAAATCCTCTCAAATTTGAGAGGATTTTTTTGTGAATTTTAAACTTTTATGAATGAAAATTTGTTTATTTATTTTTCAATAAATCTCTAATTTCAGCCAATAATTCCTCTTGTGTAGGAGCTGCTGGCTCATCAGCTGGTTTTTCGTTTTTAAGTTTATTAATTCCCTTTATCATCATGAATAAGATAAAAGCAATGATAACAAAATTGATTACCGCTGAAAGGAACATTCCATACTTAACTCCTCCAAAAAGAGTCAATTCTTCAATATTTTTCAAATTAGCAGCTTCTAAAGCTGGAGTAAGAAGAAGAGGCGTGATAACATCTTCTATAAAAGAGCTCACTATCTTACCAAAAGCTCCTCCAATAATCACCCCTACTGCCATATCTACCACATTTCCTTTAATGGCAAATTCTTTAAATTCTTTAATAAAACTCATAAATGCATTTTTTAATTTGCACAAAAGTAAAAATTTATTTATTAAAAGCAAGTTTTTTTTCATAAATTACATCCAATAGATTAAATAAATATTATCTTTGCAGGATATGGAAAGTAATAGACAAAGAAAAGTAGCACAAATCATACAAGAAGACCTAGCAGAACTTTTTAGAAAACAAGCATCAGACAGCAAACAAAGCCTATTGGTAAGTGTATCTGATGTAAAAGTCACTGCTGACCTAGGAATAGCCAAAGTTTATCTAAGTATTTTTCCTCAGGATTTCAGAGATGCCGTGATGAAAGAAATTGAAGAAAACAAATCATATTACAGGAATTTCATTGGGCAAAAAATGGCAAAACAAGTGAGAGCCATCCCGCAGCTCAATTTTTATCTAGATACTTCTTTGGATGATGTAGAAAAACTAGAACGCGAACTAAAAGGTCTAGGAGACAACCCTATTCTGTAAAAATGAACACTCCTTTCTACATCGCCCTTCGATACATAGTTTCCAAAAAAGGCAGCCAAGCTGTGTCCTTTATCACGGGATTGGCCGCTACAGCTATGACTATTGCAGTAATGGCGATGTTTATAGTGATTTCTATTTTTTCTGGATTGGAGGAGCTTAATAAAGAGCTGATTAACAATATCCATGCGGATTTAACGATAAAAAGCAAAGAAGGAAAACTACTAAAAAATCCCGAAGAAATCATTTCTGTATTAGAAAAAGAGCCTGAAATAAAAGCATTTTCAAAAGTAATAGAGGAAAAAGTTTATCTCAATTATAATGAAAATGGAGAAATTGCTTATTTAAAAGGTGTTGATTCTGTTTATACCCAAATAAATCCCATCCAAAAATCCATCATATATGGAGAGTATCCTTCCTTTCAGTACCAAAATGAGGTCATCGTAGAAGGGCTCCTAAACAACAGGCTTGGCATTCCCATTGGCGGAGATGATGACAATACGACAGCCACCATTTTCATTCCAAAAGCAGGAGAAGGACTCATCAATAAAGAAGAAGATATTTTCAACAAAGAGCCTATATTCGTAACAGGTATTTTCACTGAAAATGAACAGCTTAACAACTATATCATCGCTCCAATAGAACTTACTCAAAGACTGCTCAATCTCCCTAAAAATTCGGCTTATCAAATCGCTATAAAGCTAAATAATCCCGAACAAGCAGATGCAGTAAAAAGAACTCTGCTGAAAAATTTGGCCGATGACAGCATCTACATCAATACTCAGATGGAGGAAAACGAAGCGTTCTGGAAGATGATAAACACCGAAAAATTAATTATTTATTTAATTTTTATTTTGGTAATTTTCATCACGACATTCAACCTTGCAGGCGCAATTATCATCTTGCAACTAGACAAAAAACAACAAGCTAAATCACTGATTTCATTAGGTTTTACATTTTCACAACTTAGAAAAACCTATTTCTATACAGGCGCACTGATTGTTTGTTTAGGCGTTTTCTTTGGGCTGATACTAGGAACTTTAGTTTGTATTTTGCAGATACAGACAGGCTTTTTCAAGGCATCGGTAGGTCTGGATTTACCTTTCCCTGTGAAAATAACTTTATATAACTACCTGATTGTCATATCATCAGCGTTTTTCTTCGGACTGATGGTTTCTTGGATTTTCTCCAAAGTGAATAGACATCATTTGTCATCTAATTAGATTTAAAGCCAATAAAAATGATGAAATTTGGGCTTATCGGAAAGAATATTTCCTATTCGTTTTCAAAAAAATATTTTGAACAAAAATTCAATCAGTTATCTCTACCAGATTATTCTTATGATTTATTTGATATTCAGCAAGTTGAGGAAGCAGAAAAAATATTCAGCATAGACAATCTCAGAGGGTTGAATGTCACCATTCCCTACAAAGAACAGGTGATTCCTTTTTTAGATGAACTGAGTGATGAAGCCGAAAAAATAGGCGCAGTCAATTGTATTTTAATCAAAAATGGAAAAAAAACAGGGTACAATACAGATGTTTTTGGCTTTGAAAAATCTTTATTGAATTACCCAAAAATCCTATCAGAAAAGGCGCTGATTTTAGGAAACGGAGGAGCTGCAAAGGCGGTGAAATATATTTTTGATAAATATAATATTGATTATCAAATAGTTTCAAGGAAAACAGAACTTAATTTTGAAAACCTTTCGGAGGAAGTCGTAAAAGAGCATAAAATCATCATCCAATGCACGCCAGTAGGCACTTTCCCAAATGTGGAGCAGAGCCTTCCCTTTCCTTTCAGTGGGATTTCTTCTCAACATGTGGTCATAGATTTAATCTACAATCCTCCTCAGACTCAGTTCCTTAGAAAAGCTCATGAAATGGGAGCCGAAACGATGAACGGACTTCTTATGCTGGAACAACAAGCAGAAAAAGCGTGGGAAATTTGGAATTTTAAGTAAAAAACCTTTAATTTAGTGCCTTGAAATGTTAAGGCATTTTTTAATCCTCAAAATTTGAGCTTAGTATTAAACAAAAAACTGATTGTAATGAGTACAGAAATGGAAAACAAAAACGAAGAATTTTTAGATATCAATTCTTACGAAGAAATAGAAGAAAATGAGCAGGCGGCTCTGGAAACGCTCTCTGTGAAAGAACTTTTGTCTGAAATGGAAAGCATCATAAATAAGCCAGATGCGGGAGCTCATGCTAAAAAATTCAATCAGTTAAAAGACAAGGCTTATCACCTTATTCAAGATGAAATCGCGGATAAAAAACACGATTTCGTAGAGGAAGGGAATGATATGGAAGATTTCTCTTACGAACATCCAGAGCAGTCTAAATACTCTGCTTTGGTAAATATTTTCAAGGAAAAACTGGATGTCTTTAACAAAAATCAAGAAAAAGAGCACCAAGAAAATTTGGAAAAGAGAAACCAAATCATAGAAAAACTCAAAAATCTCTACATCAATACTGAGCCTAATACCAACCTATTCCGTGCAATCAGAGAAATCAAAGAAGAATGGGCAAATGCTGGTGCAGTTGCAAAATCTGAATTTAAGAACCTGAATCACAATTATTTCCATCATTTGAATCAGTTTTACCAAATGCTGGATTTAAATAAAGAATACCGCGAGCAGGAATACGCGCACAATTTAGAAAAAAGAAAAAGCATCATCGCTCGTGCAGAAGAGTTGATAAACGAAGTTTCTGTCCAAAAAGCCCTCAATGAGCTGCAATATCTACACAGACTTTGGAAAGAAGAAGCCGAGCCTGTGGCGGAAGAGTTTCGTGACAGCACTTGGGAAGTTTTCAAAGAAATTTCTAATAAAATCCATGAGAGAAAATCGGAACTTTTGGCTCAAATAGAAGTGGAACAGCAAAAGGCTTTGGAAAAGAAAAATGAAATCATCGCAAAACTGAAAGATTTCGCTTCTTCGAAAGAGGCTATTACTCACAACTATTGGCAACAAACGATAAAACAAGTGGAACAGCTTCGCAGTGAATTTTTGAAACTGGGCAATGTTCCTAAAAAATTATCCAACCAAAACTGGACGGAGTTCAAAACTGCGCTTAGAGCCTTTAATGCTAAGAAAAATGATTTTTATAAAAATCTAAAAAACTCACAGCATGTCAATTTAGAGGAAAAGCAAAAACTGATTTCCATCGCACAGGACAACATGCATTCTGAAGATTGGGACACTGCCGTGCCTCTATTTAAAAAATTACAAGAAGACTGGAAAAACATAGGACATGTTCCTAAAAATCAAGCAAATAAGGTTTGGAATGATTTCCGTGATGCTTGTAATACATTTTTCAATAATTTCCGTGAGAAAAACGCTTCTACAACGGATGATTGGAAACAAAATTACCATCAGAAGAAAGCTTTACTTGAAGAATTAAAGCAAATAAATGACGAGGAAGGAAGCGTAGAAAAAATAGAGCAAATCAAGAGCTCTTGGGACAGCATCGGTAAAGTTCCAAGAAACAAAATGAGCATTAACAATGAGTTTAATAAAGTTCTGAAAGAAAAACTTAAGTTAAACAAAATCAATGTATTTGACCTGAAAGAAGAAAATCTTACAGAAGCTCAGCTTACTGACAAAGCAAGAAAAATCAAGAGCCAAATAGCTGATTTAGAGGCGGAAGTGGTGAAATTAGAGAACAATATCAATTTCTTTAATAACCCTTCGCGAGAAAATCCTCTGTTAAAAGATACTTATGATAAAATAGACGAGAAAAAGGCTCTGATAGAAAGCCTAAAACAGAGCCTTCACAAGCTTATTATTGGCAAATAATTTTTTTTAACATATTCTTAATATTCTTCCAATTTTGGGAGAATATTAAGTTTTAGACAAAACCTAAAAATGCAAGATAAAATCTACATGAGGCGATGTGTAGAACTCGCCAAAAAAGCTATTGGAAAGACCTACCCAAACCCTATGGTAGGCGCTGTCATCATCCATAATGGGAAAATAATAGGCGAAGGATACCACCAAAAAGCAGGAATGCCTCATGCAGAAATCAATGCAATCGACTCTGTTCAAGATAAAACTTTACTGAAAGACTCCACCATTTATGTTTCTTTGGAGCCTTGCGCTCATTTCGGGAAAACACCGCCTTGCGCTCTAAAACTGAAAGAAATTGGATTCCAAAAAGTTGTAATAGGAACTCTGGACTCTCACGAAAAAGTAGATGGAAAAGGAAAAAAAATCTTAGAAGATTCTGGAATGGTGGTAGTTTCAGGAATTTTAAAAAATGAATGCAGGGAACTTAACAAAAGATTTTTCACTTTTCATCAAAAGAAAAGACCTTATATCATCCTAAAATGGGCTGAATCAGAGGATGGATTTTTGGATAAAGACTTTAAACCATCAGCGGTCAGCAATTCATTAGCCAAACAATGGGTACACCAGTTAAGAGCCGATGAACACGCTATTTTAGTTGGAAAAAACACAGCGCTAAATGACAATCCCAGCCTTACCACGAGGGAAGTTTTTGGAAAAAATCCTGTGAGAATTTTGATTGATTTAGAATTAGAAGTTCCGCAAAATTTCAATATTTATAATGATGAAGCGCCTACTTTGGTTTTTAATTCAATCAAAAACGAAGAGAAAAAAAACATAAAATTCATCAAAATAGAAAGAGAAAATTTGATAAAAAATCTTCTGGAAAAATTGTGGGAAGAGCAGATACAATCGGTAATTGTGGAAGGAGGAAGTTTTACTTTACAGCAGTTTATCGATGCTGGAATTTGGGACGAAGCTTTTGTCATTAAAGCCAATAATTTAAGTTTAATAAATGGAACCAAAGCGCCTGTTTTTAGCCCAAAACCAAATAAAATCAGTAAATTGCGAGACAATACGCTCTATCATTTTCAAAATCAGTTAATGAAATACGAATATCAAACCATAGAGAAACCCATTGAAAATGTTTTAGTTAAGGAAAAAGGAAGCAAATTTATCGGTTTTGCCTACCCTATTCTTTCTGAAAATGATTATAAAGAAAAACTAAACAAAATCAAGGAGTTACACCCAAAAGCTACCCACCACTGCTATGCTTTTCGGCTGGGGCTGAATGGGGAAAATTACCGTATCAATGATGATGGAGAGCCTTCGGGAAGTGCAGGACTGCCTATTTATAATCAACTGCTTGCGCACGATGTTACTAATGTTTTATTGATTATTGTAAGATATTTCGGGGGAACAAAATTAGGCGTAGGAGGACTCGTAAAAACCTACAAAGAAAGCGCGAAAGCAACTCTAGAAGAAGCAAAAATCATCACGAAAGAATTAGAAACTGAAATAGAAATCCAATTCAATTTTTCTCAGCAGAATGTGATTTTCTCATTGCTGAATAAATTTGATGCACGAGTTGTAAATTTTGATACGCAGGAAACATGCTCTATCAGAGCATTTATCAAAACTTCACAAAAAGAAAACATCTCAGATATTTTATCCGAGATGTATCAAGTTACATTTAAATTTATCTAAAAATTATTCCTCTCTTCTACTTCCTCCTAAAAGCATAGAAGCGTAATATAAAAGCTGAGCCAAAGAGCCTAATGCTGCTACTAAATATGTTCTCGCTGCCCATTTTAGGCTGTCTTCTGCACCTTCCATTTCTTGCGGAGTTACAGTTCCTGTCTGTTTCAGCCATGCCAATGCACGATTGCTGGCATCATATTCCACAGGAAGAGTTACGAATGCAAACAGCGTAGTCATCGCAAATAGCAAAACTCCTATCAGCAAAACTGTTTGTCCCAATGCCATCTGAGCTGCCACCATGGCAACACCAGCCATCATCACAAACTGAACCAAGTGCGAACTAACATTCACGATAGGAACTAATCTGGAACGAAGCTGAAGCATGGAATATCCCACAGCATGCTGTACAGCATGTCCGCATTCATGAGCTGCTACGGCCGCAGCAGCTGCATTTCTTTCGTTATAAACCACATCAGAGAGGTTTACTGTTTTATCCATTGGGTTATAGTGGTCTGTGAGCTGTCCTGCTACGGAGATTACCTTCACATCGTGGATACCATTGTCCGCCAGCATTTTTTCAGCGATTTCTTTCCCAGACATTCCGTTTTGTAATCTTACATTTGAATAATGAGCAAATTTTGACTTTAGTTTATTTTGAACAAACATACTCGCCAAAAAGATTGCACCTAAAATTAAATAAATCATCTCTATACTATAATTTTACTGAATTTATTTTAATATAAAAACTATGCCAAAGCACATTTTGTCATAATTTTTGGTTCTTATTCGTTATAGAAAAATAAATAATCTTATTTTTGCAGAATATTTAAAAAAGAGAATGTCTGATATAAAAGTAAAACAAGTACTTAATTCATCTGATTTGGAGCTTTTTATAAAGTTTCCAATGGAGCTGTATAAGGGAAATCCCTACTATGTACCGCCACTCATCAATGAAGAAAAAAGTATTTGGGTAAAAGAAGAAAATCCTGCCTTACAATATTCTGAAGCGGCTCAGTTTCTGGCTTATAGGGGTAAAAACATTGTAGGAAGGATAGCTGTAATGATAAACCACAAGGAAGAAAAAGAACTCGGCATCCGAAAGGTAAGATTTGGCTGGTTGGATTTTATAGATGACATAGAAGTTTCTAAAACACTAATAGACACAGCGATAGAATATGCTAAATCCAAAGGTATTTCTAAAATAGAAGGTCCAATGGGTTTTACAAATTTGGACAAAGCAGGAATGCTTACCAAAGGTTTTGACAAATTGGCAACGATGATTGGGATTTATAATTTTGATTATTATCCTAAACATATGGAGCAGCTGGGCTTAGTGAAAGAAAAAGAATGGGTGGAATTTGAAATCAATTTCCCTGATACCCTGCCTGATAAGGTGGAAAAATTCAGTAAACTCATCGCTGAAAAATACGAACTAGAACTCGTAAAATTCAAATCAAAAAAAGACATTCTCCCATTGGTAGAACCAATGTTTAAGCTCCTAGATGACACTTACAAGCATCTTTCCACCTATACACCGATTACTCAGGAACAGATTAAACATTATAAAGAAAAATATTTTAAATTCATAGATAAAGACTACATTGTCTGCATCAAAGACAAATACGGTAGTTTGATTTCTTTTGCCATTACTATGCCTTCTTATTCCAAGGCTTTACAAAAGGCTAAAGGAAAACTTTTTCCTTTCGGGTGGTGGCATCTGCTTAACGCTGGAAAGAAAAATGACAGAGCGAATTTCTATCTGATTGGGATTCATCCTCAATACCAAAAACGAGGCGTAACAGCGATTATTTTTAAAGAAATCTATGAAACTTTTAAAAAGAAAGGTGTAAAGTTTTTGGAAACCAATCCAGAATTAGAGGAAAACGCAAGTATTCAGGCTCTTTGGCAAGATTATCATCCGACAAATCATAAAAGAAGAAGAACTTATTCTTTGGGAATAAAATAAAGTTAATATGAAACTAAATAACAAAAAATTAGCAATAGATTTTGATGGAACCATCGTGGAAGACGCCTATCCTAGCATTGGGAGGGCTCAGCCTTTTGCATTTGAAACGCTGAGACAGCTTCAGGCGAACGGATATAGGCTTATTCTCTGGACTTACCGAAGTGGAGAGGCTTTGGAGGAAGCTGTGGAATTCTGCAAAAAAAATGGAATAGAGTTTTATTCTGTAAATTCAAGCTATGAAGGGGAAGTTTTCGATGGAGATACACAGTCAAGAAAAATAGATGCCGATGTTTTTATAGATGATAGAAATCTTGGCGGTTTCCCAGGCTGGGGCGAGGTTTATGAAATCATCACTCAAAAAATAGAATTTGGGATTTCAAATGGCGAGGTTCAGGCTTATTCAAAATTGAAAAAAGAAAGAAAAAAAGGTTGGTTCTGGTAAAAAATTAAAAATGATTCAGTTAAAAACAATAAACGAACTCCGTTTGATGAGGGAAAGTGCTCAGCTGGTTTCCAAGACTTTAGGCATGCTGGCAAAGGAAATCAAACCTGGGATTACTTCTCTTTATTTGGACAAATTGGCGCATGATTTCATTATGGATCATGGCGGAAAACCTGCTTTTTTAGGCATGTATGGTTTCCCTAATTCACTTTGTATCTCTCCAAATTCGGAGGTGGTGCACGGTATTCCCAATGACAAGCCAATAGAAGAAGGAACTGTTCTGTCTGTGGATTGTGGCGTTTATATGAATGGTTTTTACGGTGACCACGCCTATTCTTTTGAAGTAGGAGAAGTCGCGAAAGAAACCAAAAAACTCCTTAAAATCACCAAAGAATCTTTATACAAAGGCATCGAACAATGTATCCGCGGGAAGCGTGTAGGAGATATTTCTAATGCTATCCAGACCTACTGCGAGAAAGAAGGCTATGGCGTTGTGCGTGAGTTAGTTGGACATGGATTAGGAAGGGAAATGCATGAAGACCCACAAGTACCGAATTACGGAAGAAAAGGTTCTGGAAAAGTCCTAAAAGACGGCATTGTCCTAGCGATAGAACCGATGATAAATTTAGGAACAGAAAAAGTAAAATTCCATGATGACGGCTGGACTGTAACGACTTTGGATAATAAACCTTCTGCCCACTTTGAGCATGATGTGGCTATTATCAGCGGAAAGCCTGTTCTTCTGTCTACTTTTAAATATATTTATGAAGCTTTGGGAATTCAAAGCAAAGAAGAAGAACCATTTACAATGGATTTTTAATTAAAAATATAAGAGCCGAAGTTTTCCTTCGGCTTTTTCTTTTAGAAATTATAATTTTCAGTTATTTTTTTGTCCTTATTCAGCTTTTGTATAAGCTGGTCAAGATTGTCAAATTTTATCTCTTTATGGAGAAAATCCCTGAAATTCACAGTCAATTTTTTACCATAAATATCTTTATCAAAATCCAAAATATACACTTCCACCGAGAGTTTTTCTCCGCCGACTGTCGGATTCGTCCCAATGCTGAGCATTCCTTTATAAAATTTATTATCAAGCCACACTTCCACTATATAAGCGCCTTTTTTAGGAAGAAGTTTCGTAGAATCTACTTTTAGATTTGCCGTAGGGAAGCCTATTTTTCGTCCTAATTTTTTACCATGAATAACTTCACCAGACAGATTATAAGAATATCCCAGCATCTTATTGGCATCCTTTATCCTGCTTTCCAAAAGCGCCTGTCTTATTTTGGTGGAGCTAATATATTGATTTTCAACACTTATTTCTTCTAATTGTTCCACTTCAAAACCTAATTCATTTCCCATTTTTTGGAGTAGTTCAAAATTTCCTTTTTTCCCTTTTCCAAAGCTGTGGTCATGCCCTATTACAATATATTTGGCTTGAAGTTTTTTTACCAAAATTTCTTTCACAAAATCATCTGCATCCATATTTCTAAAATCCTCGCTAAATTCCTGCAAAAGAAGCAGTTCCACACCTGCTTTTTCCAAAAGAGTTTCTTTTTCTTCCAAAGTATTCAGCTGGTGGATTTCCAATTCTGGATTTAAAATTTTTCTCGGATGCGGCCAAAAAGACAACAAGGCCGTTTTTAGATTTTTTTCCTTCGCTTTCTCTTTCAAAAGGCTGATAACGGACTGATGACCAAGATGTACGCCATCAAACATTCCTATGGAAACAGCAGTAAAATCAGGGCTTTTGTAAGCAGATAAATCTCTTATAATTTTCAATTGATAAAAATTTGTCGCAAATATGATAAAAATCTTCTTTTTTAACAATGTTATTTTATAAACTTTCACTATATTTGCAAACAAGAAAAATTTTAGAAATGGCAAACCATATTAAAGGAAAGATTTCACAAATCATCGGTCCAGTAATTGATGTTGTATTTCAAGAGGTTGAAGAATTACCAAAAATCTATGACGCCCTTGAAGTAGTTAAAAATAATGGAGAGAAACTCGTTCTTGAGGTTGAACAACATATTGGCGAAGACATGGTAAGATGTATTGCTATGGACGCTACAGATGGGCTTCAGAGAGGTCAAGAAGTAGTTGCTACAGGTAAGCAAATTACAATGCCAGTAGGAGATGGTATTAATGGTAGATTATTCAATGTGGTGGGTGATACTATTGACGGTATTACTGCTCTTTCTAAAGAGAATGGTTTACCAATTCACAGAGAAGCTCCTAAATTCGAGCAACTTTCTACTTCTGCAGAAGTTCTTTTTACAGGTATCAAAGTTATTGACCTTATCGAGCCTTATGCTAAGGGAGGAAAAATCGGATTGTTTGGAGGTGCGGGTGTAGGTAAAACCGTATTGATTCAGGAATTGATTAACAATATCGCTAAAGGACACGGAGGTCTTTCTGTGTTTGCAGGTGTAGGAGAAAGAACCAGAGAAGGAAACGACTTGATGAGAGAGATGTTGGAATCTGGTATTATTAAATATGGTGAAGATTTCATGCACTCTATGGAAAATGGAGGTTGGGATCTGAGCAAAGTTGATTTAGAACAAATGAAAGATTCTAAAGCAGCATTTGTATTCGGTCAGATGAATGAGCCACCAGGAGCGAGAGCAAGAGTAGCACTTTCTGGACTTACTCTAGCTGAATACTTCCGTGATGGTGGTGAAACTGGACAAGGTAGAGATGTACTTTTCTTCGTGGATAACATCTTCCGTTTTACGCAGGCAGGTTCTGAGGTGTCTGCACTTCTTGGGCGTATGCCATCTGCGGTAGGTTACCAGCCGACATTGGCATCTGAGATGGGTGCGATGCAGGAGAGAATTACCTCTACTAAAAATGGATCTATTACATCTGTACAGGCGGTATATGTACCTGCGGATGACTTGACAGACCCTGCTCCAGCGACTACCTTTGCTCACCTTGATGCTACTACGGTACTTTCAAGAAAGATCGCATCATTAGGTATTTACCCAGCAGTGGATCCACTAGACTCTACTTCTAGAATCTTGGCTCCAGAAATCATCGGTGAAGAGCACTATAACTGCGCACAAAGAGTAAAAGAAATTCTACAAAGATATAAAGCACTTCAAGATATCATCGCTATCTTAGGTATGGAAGAACTTTCTGAAGAAGATAAATTGGTAGTTTACCGTGCAAGAAAAGTTCAGAGATTCCTTTCTCAGCCATTCCATGTAGCAGAGCAGTTTACAGGTATTCCAGGTGCATTAGTGGATATCAAAGATACTATCAAAGGATTTAATATGATCATCGATGGTGAATTAGACCACTTGCCTGAAGCTTGTTTCAACCTTAAAGGAACTATCGAGGAGGCTATAGAAGCAGGAGAAAAAATGCTTGCTGAAAACGCATAAATTATTCAACGATTTGGAATTTGAAATTTGAGGTTGATGAAAATTCAATTTCAAATTTCAAACTTCAAATTTCAAATCTGATATAAATATGAACATTAAAATATTAACACCAGAGCTTGTGGTATTTGAAGGAGAAGTGGAATCTATACTACTTCCTGGAGAATTGGGCGAATTTCATATTTTGAATGACCACGCCCCAGTGGTATCTTCTCTAAGAACAGGGAAAGTAAAACTGATTACTTCTAAAATAGAAAATCAGAACTACGCTAAGTTTTTCACAACAGAACCACAGCGAAACAACTGCTACACTTTTCCTATCAATGGAGGTGTGATAGAATTTAATAATAACTCTGGTATTATCCTTTGTGATTAAAATAAATAAAATGATAAACTTTACAAATAATATATGGTGGCAAGTTGGCAGTCTCAGAAACGAGGGTGTTCAGCTCGACTTTTTATATTTGTAAAGAAAGAAGATTTTATTTTTATCAAAATATACAAAAGCCGTTAGGAGAACTTCCTAACGGCTTTTTGTTTTTTATAAAATTGAATAATAATTTTAAATAATAAAAATATGACAACAACAAACAATGCCCAAGGGCAAAAAGAAGTAATCAATGTAGAACCAATAGCAGAAATGCTTTCTTACAATGGTAATTATGGTGAGTATGGCGGAGCTTTCGTGCCTCCTGTTTTAGCGGGACAATTAGAAAAACTGAGCAATTTCTTTGATGAAATTACTAAAACTGATGATTTTAAAAATGAGTTTATTCAAATTTTAAAAGATTTCGTGGGAAGACCATCTTCTCTTTATTTCGCGAAAAATCTCAGTGATTATGTAGGTTCTAAAATTTACCTCAAAAGAGAAGACCTAAACCACACAGGTTCTCATAAAATAAATAATGCCATTGGGCAGATTCTTTTAGCGAAGAAAATGGGCGCGAAAGAAGTAATCGCAGAAACAGGAGCTGGGCAGCATGGTGTGGCTACAGCTACGGCTTGTGCTTTATTAAACATTCCTTGTAAAATCTTCATGGGTGCAATAGACATTGAAAGACAACTCCTGAATGTAAAGAGAATGAGACTTTTAGGAGCGGAAGTCGTTTCATGTGATTCAGGTACAAAAACCCTGAAAGATGCAGTGGATAGCGCTTTGGGATATTATATAGAAAATCCAGAGTCTTACTATCTGCTCGGTTCTCATGTAGGCCCGCACCCTTACCCTAAAATCGTGGGATATTTCCAAAGTGTAATCGGAAATGAGGCAAAACAGCAGATTTTACAAAAGGAAAATCGCCTTCCTGACAGCATTGTCGCTTGTGTCGGTGGTGGTTCTAATGCTATCGGACTGTTTTCAGGGTTTTTAAATGATGAATCTGTAAAAATATACGGTGCCGAGGGCGGTGGAGAGGACAAAATTTCCCATACTGCGGCTACGCTTAACTATGGTAAGCCGATGGTTTTCCAAGGGACTTTCTCCTACTGCTTGGCTAATGAAAACAATGAACCTATCGCATCAGAGTCCATCGCGGCGGGATTGGATTACCCAGGGATAAGCCCTCAGCACGCCTTCCTGAAAGACACCAAAAGAGCAGAATATTTCTCTATAACGGACAAGGAAGCCATAGAAGCTTTTCAGCTTTTGTCTCGCTTGGAGGGAATTATTCCTGCAATAGAATCTTCCCACGCGGTGGCTCTCGCTATAAAATTATTTAAAAATAAAAATCAACTGGTGCTTGTAAATCTCTCTGGAAGAGGCGACAAGGATGTAGAAAGAGAGCTGTAACCGATTGGACAAAAAAGTAACTTAAATTAAGTTACTTTTTTTGTTATCATGATAAAAAAAGTAAATTTGTCCAAAATATAAAAATATGATAAGAAAAATTTTGTTGATAAGTCTCGGTTTATCGGTGTTTGCATCAGCACAGAAAATTGAAAACGCAGAAAATCTGGCACCTTTCTTTGATAAACTCAATAAAAATGAATCCGTTACGAATGTCCTTTTCATCGGAGATTCTCACATTCAGTCAGGGCATATTTCAGAATATTTAAGAAAAAAATTCCAAAATAAATATGGCAACGCAGGGCGAGGAACGGTTTTCCCATATCCTTTGGCAAACTCAAACGGAGCGGTTGATTTCACGGCTTATTCCAATCAGGCTTGGCAGACTTACCGTCTGGTCTATGAGCAGGATATTTACCCACAAATGGGAGCTTTGGGTTTCGTGATGGGAAACAGCGGAAACTCTTTCATTGAAATCAATTTTAATGACCCAAAAGACAGCTTTGATGAAGTGAAAATCTTTAATGATAATGCCATGACAGGCGAAGATTTTACTATTTTTAAAACTTCTCAAAATTTAAAAAACTTTATAAAACCGAAGAAAACTATTTTGAATTATCAAGTTCAAAATGGTGATACTTTCCCTGAAATTGCGGCTAAATTTAATGTAGTCACTACCCGACTAGTTCAACTAAATGGCAACAATGTCCGAAATGCAAAAGCTGGACAAACCATAAAAGTCGAAAATGTAGAAATCCTCTATGACAAGCAGTTTGAGGAAAACCTCACTCCCATAGGAAAAGGGCAATTCGCGGAAAATAGCACCAACTTTAAGTTTAAAAATCCTACTCAGGAATTCATCATCAATATGAATGGAAAAAAAGGAAACATTCTGTATGGTTTTCAGTTTCTGAAATCCACGGCTAAAAACGGCGTAGTTTTCAACACGGTAGGTGTAAATGGTGCTACTTATGCTGATTTCTTGACATATTCTCTGCAAACTAAACAATTAAAATCTCTGAATATCGATGTCCTGATTGTCGCGCTGGGAACCAACGAATCCCTGAGCAACATCACAAAACAGGAATTCAAAGACAATGCTAAAAAGCTTATCAACACTTGGAGAGCGGAAAATCCCAACTTCCCTATTCTTCTAATTTCTCCAACGGATAATAAAATAAAATCCGCAAAAGCGAAAGAAATTTCTTCTTGGATAAAAGAAGTAGCCGCTGAAAACAAAACTTCATTCCTTGATCTGCATACCAAAATGGGCGGAACAGGATATTTCCAAAAGGCTCTACAGCGAAAAGAAGCTAATGCTGACGGTGTTCATTTCCTAAAACCTGGCTATGAAAAACAAGCCGAAATAATCTGGAATGAGCTGATAAAATAAGTTATTTTTCTATCTTTGTAGCGAACTAAAATTTTTAAAAATGGCAAAAATATCATTAGGAGGAAATCCCATCAATACAATAGGTGAGCTTCCAAAAGTAGGCGAAAGCGCAAAAAATTTCACACTCGTAGCTGCTGATTTATCTGAAAAATCTTTATCGGATTTTAGTGGTAAAATAGTGGTTCTCAACATATTCCCAAGCATAGACACAGGAGTATGTGCAGCTTCAGCAAGAAAATTCAACCAAAAAGCTTCATCTCTAAACAATACAGTAGTTATCAACATTTCAAAGGATTTACCCTTTGCACTTAATAGATTTTGCGCCTCAGAAGGTTTAGAAAATGTTATCAACCTATCTGATTTCAGAGGAAGTTTTTCAGATGATTATCAATTATTAATAACTGACGGCCCTCTAAAAGGACTATGCAGCCGAGCTGTAATCATCGTAGATGAAAACGGAAAAATCATTTACACAGAGCAAGTTCCAGAAATCAAACAAGAACCTGATTACGAAAGTGCAATCGCAGTTCTGAAATAAAAATCAACTAAAAAAATCCCTAATTCAGATTTGAATTAGGGATTTTTCTTTTTTTAGAAATCAATGATTGGAGCCAAGATTTTTTCCATCTTCTGTTTTACCTGCCCCACACTTCCACTGTAATTATTTATCAAAAGGGAAAAAGTCAAAAGTTTTCCGCTTTTAGTTTTGATATATCCTGCCAATGTTTTTACCCTGTTGAGTGTTCCTGTTTTAGCAAAAACCTGTCCAAAGGAATCTGAATTTCTAAACATTGATTTTAGAGTACCTGACTGTCCGCCGATAGGCAAAGATTTAAAATAAGAATCAAAATGCTTGTCATCCATCAAAGAGGATAAAAACTTAACCTGAGAAATAGGCGTCACTACATTAGAACGAGAAAGCCCGCTTCCATCGGCATAATTAAACCCTTGAAAATCAAACATTTTCTTGGAAAGATGTTTATTCATCATCGTTCTTCCTGTATCTAGAGAAAAATCTCCATATTTATAGAAACCTGTAGTCTTCAGCAATGCTTCTGACATGTGGTTGTTACTAGTCTGGTTGATGAAATAGACCATATCCTCCAATTTTGGAGACTGATATGCCATTATTTTTTTTCTTTCTTCAGAAAGATTTTGCTCTGGCTCAGACTGGTTTACTACTCTTCCTTCTGTAATAATTCCATTTTTAGCAAGACTTGCCTTCAAGTTGTTACCCAAATACGCTGGAGTATCTGGTAATTTTGTTGAAAGAGCAATTCCCCCAAAATTCTCTGTATAAACCATTTCTTGGGTAAATGGCGATAAGTATACAAATTTCTGATCCTCAGGATTTTTTCTTCCCAAAAGTCTCTCTTGTCTTGGGTCTGTATCATTGGTACTTCCCATCGGCACAAAATATCCTCTACTTCCTTTCCACACGATATTTGCTGGGAGAACTACGGTTTTATTACTCTTAAAAACGGCTGTTTTTAGAACAATATCTCCTTTTACTCGTTTTATTCCTAAATCTTTTACAGACCTTACGAAATCACTCACCAAAGCCCCATAAGTAGCAGCTCCTGCCCTACCCGTTCCTAATGAAGGGTCTCCACTTCCTACTATGTATAGGTTTCCGTTTAGAATTCCCTGCTCATCTATAGAACCAGAATGCTCTAACTGTGTAACCCATTGATAATCTTTACCAAACAAGGACATCGCTGCATCTGTAGTCAATAACTTCGTAGTGGAAGCAGGAATCAATGATGCGTTTTCGTTATATGAATTGATAATTTTTTTCTTTTTCGGGTCATAAACTACGAATCCCCACTGCGCATTTCGCATCACTGGGTCATTAAACATAGAGGCTATATTGCTATTCAACTGTTCCTCTGGTGTCAAAGGAGTTGGAGGTGGAGTTTCTATCACAATACTCTCTCCTGATACAGGTGGTAAAAGTGGATTATTCTGCGCACAAACTCCCAGTGGAAGCAGCATCGTAGAAACTGTCGTTATTTTTACAAACTTTTTCATTGCATTTATTTTTTTGATGTTTAATTGACCTTTTGTCAATATTAAAAACAAGTAAAGTTAATAATTATTGTTCAAATTAAAGAATATTTCATTATAAATTTTGTTAATTTTCCTTAAAAATCAACATAGGTTTTTAGCTTAATACTCTTGTAAGCGGCTATTTCATCGAATTCTTTTAGTGATATAGCTACTAATTTTTTGTAGTCATTATATTTTTTGGAACGAGGCAATTTTAGCAGAACCTGAAACTGATACAGATTATTTATCTTACCGATAGAAGCGGCTTCTGGCCCTAAAACACATTCCCCTGGGAGATATTTCCGCAGAATATAACCGAGGAATTTAGCAGCTCTTTTCAGCTTATCTTCTCGCCTGTGTTTCAGCTCTATAAAGATAAGTTTCACAAACGGCGGATAATGAAATTTCTTCCTTTCTCCCAAAAAATGTTCATAAATTTTATCGGGATTATTTTCTTTAATCAACTGAAAAATAGGCTTTTGTGGCTCGTAAGTCTGTATCAGAACTTTTCCATTTCCAGAACTCCGTCCTGCTCTTCCTGCCACTTGGGTAATGAGCTGGTAGGCCCTTTCCTCTATCCTAAAATCCTGTATATGAAGCAGTGAGTCCGCCCTCGGAATGGCAATCAGCTCAATATTAGGAAAATCTAAACCTTTGGAAACCATTTGTGTACCGACGATGATGTCCGTTTCACCATTTTCTATTTTTTCATAAAGTTTTTCGTAGGCAAATTTCTTCCGCATAGAGTCCACATCCATTCGGTCTATCCTGCTATTGGGAAGAATTTTGTTCAACTCCTCCTCTATCTGCTCGATTCCTATCCCGCGAATACTGATATTTTCCGAATGACATTTAGGGCAAAATTTAGGCTTAGAAGCCCTTTGACCGCAGTAGTGGCATTTTAGCTGGTCTTCGGTTTTGTGATAAGTCATCACCACATCACAGTTTCCGCAGTAGGTAACATGCCCACAGCTCTTGCATTCTGACACATTGGCATAGCCGCGCCTGTTGTGCAGAACGATGGTTTGTTTCTGATTATCAAGCTGATGCCTGATTTCCCTTATCATTCTTTGAGAGAAATTTCCTACCACACTTTTCATGTCCATGGCTGATTTGAAATCTATCAATTCATAAATAGGAAGCGCCGTGCCGCCAAATCTTTCTCCGAGATAAATATAACGCAGTTTGTCTTTTTGAGCGTTGTAATATGTTTCTAATGAAGGAGTTGCAGAACCCAAAATCACATTCGACTGATAAAATTTAGCCAAAACCAAAGCTGCATCTTTCGCATTGAAAAAGAAAAAAGCATCTTTCTGTTTGTAGGCGCTGTCGTGCTCCTCATCTACGATGATCAGACCCAAATTCTGAAAAGGAAGGAAAAGCGAATTTCTGGTTCCTATCAGGATTTTGATTTCGTTGTTTTTTATTTTTCGCCAAACTTCTACTTTCTCAAAATCACTCAGTTTGCTGTTATAAAACCCTAAGGTTTTTCCATATTTTTTCTCCAATCGCTGGGTAATCTGCTGATTGAGAGCGATTTCCGGAACGAGGAAAAGAACATTTTTCCCACTTCTGATGCAGTCTTCTATTTTTTCCAAATAAACATGCGTTTTCCCAGAGGAGGTAACGCCGTGGAGAAGCACATTTTTGCCCTCCGTAAAGGCTTGGTCTATCTGATTTTTGGCTTCCTGCTGGTGTGGAGTGAGTTTTTCTATTTCCTCCAATTCTCCGCTGTATCGCTGGATTCTATCAACTTCTAAAAAATATTCTTCTACGATTTTTTTATCCAAAAGCGGCTTTAGATGAGATGAACCAAAATTTCCTTTTTCAAAAATATCAGATTTTTTAACTAGCTGATTTTCAACCTTTTTTTGTTCAGATAAAATTAAAAGAAAAAGTTCCTTCTGTTTTTTAGCCCTATCCAATAGGGAAAGCGTGTTTGCAAGATTTTCTCCCTGCAAAACCTCATCGTTTATTTTTAGATAAGAAGTTTCTTTTATCTTGTATTTTTCGGTAATTTTTTCGTCAATGATGATGAGCCTTTGGTCTATAAGAGAATTGATGGTTTTGATGATTTCTTTTTTGGGAATAAAGGCTTCTATTTCCTGTAAATTCAGCACTTTTTTAACCTCCAAGGCTTGGATAAGATAGATTTCATTCGCCTCCAAATCCTCCAAATTCACCTGCTGGTCGGTATTGAGTTTTATGTATGTTTCACTTTCTAATTTCAGTGAAGATGGAAAAGCGAAACGATAGATTTCGCCGATGTTACAGAGATAATATTCGGACATCCAGCTCCAAAAATCCAGCTGCTCCTGTGGAACGATAGGAACATTATCCAAAACACTGATGATATCCTTTGTCTTAAAGGTTTCTGGAGCATTCTGATGAATTTCGGAAACAATTCCTGTATAAATCTTTTTGCCACCGAAAGGAACCAGCACCCTCTTGCCCACCTCTATAAAATCCACCAAATCATCGGGAACTTTATAAGTGAAAGTCCCTAAAAGATTGAGCGGAAGTATGATTTGGGCGTAATACAAATTTGATTTTATTTGCAAAAATAATGAAATAAAAAGCAGTTAGAAAATATTTTCCAACTGCTCTAAAAAATTCTTGATTATTTAATCTTAAAATTTGTATCCAAATCCTAAGTTCAAGTAAATGTTATGCAACGCAAAACTGATAGAATTGAAATCGGATTTAAATATTCCATTGATTCCGTAGTTCAGCTCTGGGAATAGAATGAAATGCTTGTTCAGATGCCATTCTGCTCCTAACTGCCCTCCCCATTGGAATAATCTCAAATCATTAGAAAAATTATAGTTTGCTTTTGTTCCGTTTTCAAAGACAACTTTTGTCCCAATCGGTGTATCTTGGCGAAGGTATCCATCAGAAACATAACCGCTAAAGTTTTTATCAACTAAAATGCTGGCATACAGACCTCCATAAAGTTTCCATCTCGGAGAAACCTTGTAAACCACTGATACAGGCATGGTTACATAAGTATTTTTAATATCAGTTTCTACTGTCCCTGTGTAATATCCTTTTATCTTTTCATCGCCCTGAATTACCTCTGTAAAGTAGCCTTTCACAACCGCTTCTGTTTTCATTCCCTTACCTTCGGTACGGATTCCCACTCGGATACCCCATTTCTTATTATCAGATACCCATTTAGTAGCATCCGCCTCTAATCCAAGAACCAAAGTAGGATTATAATGAGTAATTTTTCTAATTTCCCTTGGGATACCTAGCGGAGTGCTTCCTCCTATGCTGAAATTAGCCTTTACCTGATATTCCATATCCCTTGTGAAAAAGTTTCCATTCTCATTTTCTTGGGCAAAGCTAAAAGAACTAATACCAAAAGCAGCCAAAACAGCTAAAAATATCTTTTTCATTAGATTATTTCTTGTTTAAATTATTTATTCTGTAATGATTTTTACCTCATCAATATCCAATGTACTTCCTACCGCACCATTAAATTTATCTCCTTCTATACTAGCTGTAAATACTATGGTATACATATATTCTTTGGTAGGGTCAAAGGATTTTCCGTTTACAAGTTCAAAAGGAATTTCAAATCTTGTCCATTCGCTTGTTTCTTTTCTGTCCGCATCTTTTAGTTTAGCGATGCTTACGATTCTCGCATCAGCAAAGTTGTGGTCTCCTAATAAATAGTTATCTACATCAGATTTTTCAAATAAGATGGCATAAGCATTCCAAGTATCCTTAGTTAATGTGCTGCTTCTATCCTTTTTAGTAAGCCTAGTTCCTGCAGCATATTTGAAATATCCTGTAATTGCTTTGGGAGCTTTATTATAATTATATGGAATACCAAATCTTGTAGATTTAATGGCAGGATATGCAAATTTAAAATATCCCAAGAAAAAACTTCCAGCCGCTATAGGTGAACCAAACATAGATCCAAGAAAACCTGTACTTCTTGTAATCATTCTTACAGCATTACCACTATATCCATCAGTAATTTGGAAAGTAGGGTATGTATCAGCTTTTCCACCTGAATTAACTAAAGTAAAACCATCATTACCACTACTCCAGTTATATAGTTTCTGCCCATTAATAAGTTCATAGAATTTGTGATACTTATTAGTTGCATCTTCTTCCATATTTTCAAAAGAATAACTAGTAATAAAGGCATTTTCATCAGTGATGAAAGAAACCACATATTGTCTGCTCCACGCTCCATCTTGAGAAGTTACTGTATAAGTCTGTGGCTGCGTGAAATCCAGCTCTGTCCCACTCGCTGGAGAGATAGTTGCTCCATCCGATAGCTTAAATTCTGGAGCGAATTTATAACTTCCAGAAAATGTTTTCATTCTGAAAGTAATGTTATTACCATCTACCACTGGTTCTGTCTGTAACAAACTTTCCGCATTAGCTATTGTTACACCTTCAATGTCTGCTTCCATATTGAGCGCTTCTTCGCGGATACAAGAGTTGAATAACAACCCCGCGGATACCACCACAGCAGGAATAAATCTACTTGTTTTCATTTTATTTATAATTTTTTTATTAAACATATAAGAGTTTCGCAAGCCTAGAACGACTTTTGTTTTGCCCTTGTTAAAGAAATGAAGGTGCAAAATTAAAAAAATCATAAAAAAATCAAAAGAAATCATAAAAAAAATCAGCCCCCAGAAGGACTGATTTTTTCTGTATTTATATTTTACATTATCCATAAAATAGAACTTAACATCTAATAAGAATAAGAATTATGTTAATTTGTACGATATTCTTAATAAACATTATTTAAAATAAGAAAAGCGCAGTACCAATGTTGTATTTTCCTAAAAAATATTGTTGAGATTAGATTATATTTGTAATTTCGCGACATAATTATTAAAAATAAAGTATTATGATGGAATTATTACAGCCCTATATAAGTATCACTCTAAAACTAG
>CAUQKV010000013.1:0-46863 GCA_963518845.1 uncultured Flavobacteriaceae bacterium
ACGAAGAAAAACTAACTCCAGCAGAAAAAGAAATGCTGGAATATTATAAACTGGGGGTGCAGAGAATGAGCAGAATGATGAAGGTCTATAAACCCGATGAGGAGCAGGCGAAAACCCTTGAAAATAAGAATTTTAAAGGAAAAATTTTGATTGTTTCTGAAGGTTGGTGTGGAGATGCAGGGCAGACAGTGCCAGCGGTTTCTCTGTTTTTCAAAGGGAAAAATGAAGTGAGAATCGTCTATCGTGATGAAAATCCAGATTTGATAGACCAATTCCTAACCAACGGAACTCGTTCTATTCCTATCGTGGTTATTTTAGATGAAAACGATGGAGTGATAGCGCACTGGGGGCCGAGACCAGCCTATGGAACAGAACTATTGAAAAAATACAAAGCAGACCCAGAAAACTACCCTAAAACTCAGTTTTACAATGATTTACAAGTCTATTATGCGAAAAATAGAGGGTATGATGTAATCACTGAAATATTAGATTTAATTTAAAAATAAAGAAAAATTATGGCAAATACACCTTCAAATATGCTGGCATTAGGAACAAAAGCTCCGTTTTTTGAGTTGTCTAATCCTGCAAAAAACAACGAGTTACAGAGTTTAGAAGATTTAAAGGGAAGCAAAGGAACTTTGGTTATTTTCATGTGTAACCACTGTCCGTTTGTGATTCATGTAATAGAAAAACTGGCTGAACTTTATGAAGATTATAAAGGGAAAGGAATAGAGTTTATCGCGATAAATTCTAATGATGTGATAAATTATCCAGCAGATTCGCCAGAGCTGATGGTGGATTTTGCGGAGGAAAAAGGTTTCACTTTTCCGTATTTGTATGATGAGAGTCAAGCTGTGGCAAAGGCCTATGATGCGGCATGTACGCCAGATTTTTATTTCTTTGATGACAAACTGGATTTGATTTATCGTGGTCAAATGGATGATTCCAGACCTGGGAATAATAAGGAGATTACGGGCGAGGATTTAGTCATTGCTTTTGAAAATCTTTTGGCAGGTCAGCCGCAGGAAGAACTGCAGAGACCGAGCCTTGGTTGTAACATTAAATGGAAATAAAGACCGATGAAAATCACTTTAAACAGAATAAATGACAATTTTCTTTTCGAATGTGCGAATGAAAATGGTCAGAAAATCTTGCTCAATAATATAGGCGAAGACAAAAATAACGGAGTGAGCCCTATGGAGGCTCTGCTGATGTCTGTGGCGGGCTGCAGCGGAATAGATGTAGTCAGCATTCTGAAAAAACAGAAACAGCAGATTACCAAGTTTTCGGCAGAGGTAGAAGGCGAGAGAGTAGTAGAAGGGGAGGCGAAACCATTTAGAAATATAATGGTAAAATTCTATGTAGATGGAGATGTAAATCCTGAAAAGGCAAGAAAAGCAGCAGACCTATCCTTTGCGAAATACTGCTCTGTTTCTAAGACACTTGAACCCAATGTAGAGGTGGGATATCAAATATATGTGAATGGTATAAAAGTAGACTAAAGATGTTTAGAATTTCTGAAATAGAAACATATTTTCCAGAAAAAAAAGTAACAAACGAAGATTTACAAAAGGAGTTTCCAGAGTGGAGCCCAGAGAAAATTTTTAATAAAGTCGGTGTAAAACAGCGATATACAGCATCAGCAGAGGAAACAGTGCTGGAGCTGGCGGTGAAAGCTTCTGAGAAACTATTAAAAAAAATAGATAAAAACGAGATAGATTTTATCTTGTTTTGTACGCAAAGCCCTGATTATCATCTTCCTACTACGGCTTGTATCTTGCAGGACAAATTGGGCTTGAGAAAGAACATAGGGGCTTTGGATTTTAATCTTGGGTGCTCTGGTTTTGTCTATGGTCTTAGCATAGCAAAAGGGCTTATCGCAACAGGTGTAGCCCAAAATATTCTATTAGTAACCGCCGAAACTTACACTAAATATCTTAGAAAATCAGATAAATCTAACCGAACTATTTTTGGGGATGGGGCAGCAGCCACTTTGATACAAAAGGATGAAACCAAAGAGAATTTCCAATTCATTTTAGGGACAGATGGCAGTGGATATGATAATCTCATTGTGAGAAATGGCGGTGGTAGAAATCGCATAAACAAGGAAGATGAGGCTGGTAACTGTCTGTATATGAATGGACAAAATATATTTATATTTACGATAGAGAAAATTCCCGCGCTGGTGAAGGAAATTTTAGAGAAGAATAATTTAACTAAAAATGATGTGGATTATTATATTTTTCACCAAGCCAATGCGCATATTCTTAGAAGGCAGCGGGAAATTTTGGATATTCCAGAGGAAAAATTCTATATCAATTTAGAGAAATATGGGAATACAGTTTCTTCTACCATTCCGATTGCTCTAAAAGATGCATTAGAAACAGGAAAAGTTAAAAGAGGAGATAAGGTAATGCTGGTCGGTTTCGGTGTTGGGCTTTCTTGGGGAGCAACGATAGTAGAATTATAAGAAGAAAAGGATAAAATATAAAAAAACTATAACATTATGAATACACATTTATTAGAAAGGGTTACTTCGTCAGGGAATATTATAAAATATATTGATGGACTGAGATTTATCGCTATTGTAAGTGTTTTTATTTGTCATTTTTTGGCTAATCATGAGGTAAACTTTCCTGAGATAAAGGAACATAGTTATATTTATCCTTTTTTTGGGAATGGGATAGGACATACGGGAGTTTTTCTATTTTTTGGAATTAGTGGATTTATATTATCGCTTCCTTTTTTAAAACAATATGTATATGGCGGTAGGGAAGTCTCTATTAAGGATTATTTTTTGAGAAGGCTTACTCGGCTGGAACCGCCTTATATCATACATTTAGTATTGTTTTTATTTATTTCAACAGTTTTAGGAACTAAGAGTATTCAGGAATTATTCCCAAACTTTTTGGCATCGCTGTTTTATGTGCATAATATTGTTTTTTCTGAGGAGCGCTATCCATTGATTAATATTGTTTTATGGACGCTTGAAATAGAAGTTCAGTTTTACATATTAGCGCCGCTTCTTTCGCTGGGAATTTTCAAACTTCCTAAATGGGTAAGAAGGGCTTTGATGCTTGGAATTATTGTCTTATGGCCACTTTTAGGGATTAATACAGGATTTCATAACATTCTGAATTATTTGCATTTCTTTATCATTGGTTTTTTAGTGGCAGATTTATCCCTTGAATATTCAGATAAGATAAAACCTTCATATATTTTTGATATTCTGTGTGTTATTGCATTTTTGATATTTTGGCAAGGAAATGTTTGGCTGGAATTTCAGTGGTTGTATATATTTATTTTGTTGTTTCTTACGCCGTTTTCTATTTTTTGGAAAAAACTAATGGAGTTTCGCCCAGTGTATATTATTGGAGGGATGTGCTACACGATTTATATGCTGCATCATAAAATAATATATGTGTTTTTTGGGATGTTTTTCAAAGGGAAAGTGTTTTTTGGTGATCCGATTTACAATCTTTTTACAAGATTTATCATCATATCTATTATCACCCTTCTGATATCTGCTGTATTTTTTATATTTGTGGAGCGTCCGACCATGAAAAAACAATGGTGGAAGTATAGAGATTTGAAGAAACTATTTTTTGAATAAAATTAAAATAATAAAGAGACTCTAAAAAGTCTCTTTATTCTATTTCACATCCTAGATTTCTGTATTGATTTTTAAAACATTCTACCCATTTTCTGAATTCTTGGATATTGATTTTTTCTTTGATAAAAGTTTCAAAATACTCGGTAGAAAAGTCTTTTGGGAAGTTTTCTAAAACATCAAACTCGCCCGCAAGCCAAGCCTCATTGATAAGGTGATTGAACAGATTCACATCAAAATCAAATCCATACGAATGGTAGGAATTGGTGGCGGAGGACTGGAATGTGGTTTTCATGCTTTCTTTTTTTAGGTGAGCGATGAAATTGCGATTGTTTCTATGTTTTCGGTAGTATACAGATGCGTTTCTAATTTGTTGTTTTTCATCTACTTTACCAAAAGAATCTTTCCAAACATAGAGCCAGTATTCCTTTTTCCAAAAACCCATAAGAATGGAATTTAACGCCCAATATTTCAATTTAGTTTCGTTATCAACCATTTTTAGTTTAAATAATAATGAGAAAAATTTAAACTTATTGTAGAAAAACCAATCCATAATGAGCGGATTAGATAGTAATAAATCTTTTGGATAAATGCTGTCTAATGTGTCATTGATAGACTCTTTGCCTACCCACTGCAATTCTTTGGTGTTGCCTAACCAACCTAATTTTAAAAGGCTGATGTTATACTTTTGGGCGTTTTCTCTTAATTGGTCTATATCCACATTTTCGGTAAACCAAACATCATCTTCTGTCATGATGAAATACTCTGAAGCCTCTTGAGCAGCATTCCTCCATAATTTGGTTGGGATTTGGAAACCATTGATTTCTTTTCCTTGTTCCAGATTATCTTTTATGGCTTGTTCTTTATCCTTGTAATTTTCAGATTTTAGAATGGTGACTTCAGGATGGAGTTCTTGTATTTTATCCAAATATTTCTGTGGTGTTCCATCATCTAGAATGGTAACTTTATAATTACCAGTTACATAGGTCTTAATGCTTTTAAGACATCTGTCAAGATAAAAAGCTCGGTTAAAGGATTTTATGAGGATGTCTGTCATTGTAAGTATCTTAATAATTTTTTTAGTAGGGTATTTTGCTTTTCAAAAATAAAATGTGGTAAATCATCTATTTCCTCTACCTTTTTTCCATAAATGATTTTTATTCCCCTTCTTGATAAAGTATTTCTTAAAACTAAATCCCATTGTTTATTCTTTTCTGCAATTTTTGATTTATTTATACTTTGTGAAATACCTTTTTCATGTTTTCTGTATAGATATAGAGGTTTGTTTATAAATTTAAAACACCCTTGTTCATAAAGTTTGAGATACAAATCTTGATCTTCAGCAAGTCTGATTTTATCATTAATTTTGGAAGTATTATTATAAACATTTCGTTTAAAAGTAAAAAAATGATTAACCTCAAAGAAAATGTTTAAAAAAAGAGGATCGTTATTCTTTACTTTACGATTTATTTTAGCTATTGTTTGAGGAACTAGTTCTGAATTACAAAAATACATTTTAGAATAAGTAGCCACTATTTTTGGATCATCATAGCATTTGATAGATTCCTCAATAGCATCAGGTGTGATCGCATCATCAGGGTCAAGAAAACCACATATATCACCAGAAGCCAGTTCGATTAGTTTTCCTTTTGTATAGCCAACACCATTGTTTTCATCATTTTTAAAAATTTTGAATCTATGGTCATCTTTCACTAAATTTTTGACTTTTTCGTAAGAATCATCAGAGGAACAGTCATCAAGTATAATGACTTCAAAGTTTTTGTAAGTTTGAGAAATTATGCTTTGATAACAATCTTTAAAATATTCAAAATTATTGTAGTGAGCAATTAGGATTGAAAATTTCATAAAAGAATGAATGATAAGTTAGTAAATTATATGAATAAAGGAATATCTAATCCTCCTGTAAGATTTTATGCAAACTTTACTATTTTATGATTTTATTGAGTAGGTTTCTTAAAATGGAAGAATGAATTGATAATAAAAATAACTGTCTAAAAATTTCTTTTTTTGAATTTCTGAATTTATGGCGTTTGGTATTATTTATAATTTCATTTTTAAAATCAGCCAATTTATTATAATTCTGAAGTAGGAAACACATGGATGTTAATATAAAATCATCGTCAATGTTTGAAGAATCATAGTCTTTATCAATGTTGTATTTCCGAATTTCATAGATACTTTTAGTATAAAGATATTTTTTAACAATGTCATTAGGGCGTGAAGCAGTATTGGGCGTGATTCTATAAACAGTAGTGTAATCTTTTAAGAAATGTATCTTGTATTTTTTGTTAAATAAGAACCATAAGAGATAATCCCCAATAGTCCAGTCTTTGGTGTTTAGAAGATGGAAATATTCTTCCATAATCTCCTTATCATTTCTAAATAAAGTAGTAAGTGTAGAGATTACATTTTCGGGTAATAAATATTTGTATTTAGAATCATTGGGATCAACATTAATGATGTTTTCATAAATAGTATTATTAATTATCCGTTTAGAATTTGTAAAAACAAGCCCATAATCATGATTCTGTTCTAAAAAATCTACTTGCTTTTGTAGTTTGTTTTCATCTATCCAGTAGTCATCACCTTCGCAAATGGCAATGTATTTTCCTTCACATTGTTCAATACAAAACATCCAATTTTTAATCATACCAAGATTTTTCTCATGGTTGAAATATTTTATTGAGATATTTTCATTATTAACCTTAGATTTTATAATGTCTTGTATTACGCCGTCTGAGTTGTCTGTTGAAGCATCATTAGAAATGATTATTTCGTAATGAAAATTTGTTTTTTGATTAATGATGTTCAGTAGAGTCAGTTCCAAGTATTCACTTTGGTTATAAGTAGGAACAATTACACTAGCTAATATTTTTTGCTGCATTTGTAGTATTTATTGATAGTTATATTTTTTAGGATTAATGGAATAAGCGTTTTTGAATTCAAAGTGGTAAAATCAATAAAAACACATTTTTTTATTCAATTTTAATTATTTTGTACTCTTAGCATCAAACGACAAATATAATTAATTTCTTCTTCTGTCAAATCAAAATATAGTGGAAGACAAAGCACTTTTCTCGAAATATCCTCTGTGATAGGGAATTCCACCTTTGGGAGGTATGGCAGAGAAGATGCCAAACTCGGATAAAAATATCTTCGGGTAAAGATTTCATTAAGGTCTAGCTCCGCTTTGATTTTTAATAAAAGCTCCTCCGATTCCAAAACCACAGGATAGTAGGCATAGTTTTGGGTAGCATCCCTATGCCATGCTACTTTTCGTGCTTTTAGGTTTTTTAGATTTTTATCGTAGCATTCAGATAGTTTTTTGCGTTGGTAGTGGATTGCTTCGGTGTGTTTTAGGTTTGCTAATCCCATAGCGGCGTGAAACTCAGAGTTTTTACCATTAATTCCCAATTCTGAAAACGAATCAAATCCAGCAATTCCAAAATTACGAATAGACGCCAGTTTTTTTAGCAAATCAGGATTTTGGGTAATAATCAGTCCGCCTTCTACAGAGTGATAGAGTTTTGTGGAATGCAGGGAGCAAGTGGAAATATCACCATATTCAAAAACAGATTTTCCATTTACTTTTACTCCAAAAGCATGGGCAGCATCGTAGATTACTTTTAAATTATGTTTTTTAGCAATCTGCTCTATTTTAACCACATCACAAGGGTTTCCATAGACATGCGTAGCCAAGATAGCTTGGGTTTTCTCTGTGATGGCATCTTCTATTTTGTCTGCATCTATGCATAGAGAATCAGGGCAAATATCCACAAATACCGGCGTACAACCTTCCCAAACAATAGAACTTGTGGTCGCCACAAACGAAAACGGTGTGGTTATAATCTCTCCTGTTATATCCAAAGCCTTGATAGCCATTTGGATAGCTACAGTTCCATTGGTTACAAATAATAAATGCTGGACATCAAGGAATTCTTTCAGTTCCATTTCTAGCTGACTCGCCAGAGGTCCCATGTTGGTAAGCCATTGGCGGTTCCAGATTCCATCTATATATTTTAGATATTCCTCTTTTGGAGGGAGGAAAGGTTTAGTTACAGGTATCATTATCAAAGGTTTTTTACAATGTGTTCTTGTTTGTTGATTATCATAGAGTTAGCAGGGATGTCTTTGTGGATAACACAACCCGCCCCGATGATTACATTATCACCGATGGTCACTCCTTTCAGCACGATTACATTACTCCCGAGCCAGCAGTTTTTCCCTATTTTGATAGGAGCAGAGTTGAATTTCTGATGTTCCACTCTAAACTCTGGCGAGGCGCTATACTGGTGGTTGTGGTCGTATAGTTTCACTCCTTCACCAAAAAGCGTATTTTCTCCTATTTCTATTTTTTCTAAACAGTTGATAGAGCAATAGTTATTCATAAAAACATTGTTGCCAATGTGGAGTTCCGCATCATTACTCACCAAAATATTACAATAGTTTCTTATGCTAAAACCATTGCCGATGCTTATTTTTTTAGCATTGGGATAAAAAGAAAAATTACAAAAATCACCAATTTTTATATTTCCTCCTATAGCGCTGTTAGGACTGCTGCTCAACTTTTTTAAGCTGCTTTTTTTAAGTAATTTTAAAATAATTTTGGATAGAAAATGCATTTTTGCTCTATTTATCAGACAAAGATATAACTTTTATGATAAAAATAATTACTTTTGTGTGAAAGAAAACAAGAGAAAATGTTGCCGTTAGTTACCATATCTATTCCGCTTTTTAAATGTGAGGAGTTTTTAGAGAAATGCCTGTTATCCGTTGTTAATCAGACATATAAAAATTTAGAAGTCACTTTGATAGATGACAAAACTCCTGATAATTCCGTACAGATAGCAGAGGATTTCATCCAAAAACACCATCTCCAAAATTGGAAAATATACCATTTGGAGGAGAATTCTGGGCTTTCTGTCGTGAGAAACAAGGGAATAGACACTGCGCAGGGAAAATATCTTTTTTTCTTGGATAGTGATGATGTCATTACACCAGATTGTATAGAAACCCTTGTAGAAATAGCCGAAAGAACACAAGCTGAGATGACTATATCCCAGCTGGAGTGCGAAGAGCTGGAAACAGGCAATAAATCCATAGCGATAAAAATAAATTCGGATAAGGATGTAATCGAAGGGAATGATAATATTTTGCGTGAATTTTCTAAGGGAAATATGGTGACTTATGCAGTGAATAAGCTGTTCATAGTAGATTATTTACGCCAAAATAAATTGTATTTTGTGAAGGGACTTTTTGCTCAAGATGAGCTTTGGACTTTTCATTTAGTTTTGAAAATGAATAAAATAGCCCTGCATAAAGAAATAACATACACTTATTTTCTACATGCAAAATCAGTGATTCATAACAGAACAAAACGAAATTTTGACAATTGGTTCACCATCGGTCAGCACATAGACCAAGAACTGAGAAAACAAAAAGGCGAGAGGAGAAATTTAATCCTAAAATATCTCGTAGATTACGAAACGCTGACACTCCAGATGAATTGGAAAGCCCAGCAGAATGAGGAACTTTGGAAAGAAAGCCACCGTAATTATCAGACTTTGTCTTCTTTAGGGATTATGGATTATTTTTCATCTGAATTCTCAAAAGAAACCAAGAAAAAAGCCATAAAATTAGCCCTGCCTACTTCATTGGCAATGTGGCTGTTTAAAAAACAATACTACGGATAATCTTCCATTTATAAGGCGTAGTCATTATATTCTTTTGTGGAATGAATATAAAAATTTAAATTTGCTTCTATATTTTTTTAATTCATGGATTTAATAAAGCAAATCAGTGAAGACATCCATTTCTTCGTGAGGGATAATTTTCCTGATGGAACTATACTTTTTACACAAATAGCACTAAAGTCTATATTTTTTGTCATAATAATTTTTTTGGTGGATTTTGTCATCAGAAAAATAGTAGACTGGGCGCTGAAATTCATATCAAGTAAATATGATAATGCATGGGTAAAGGCAATACTAGAAACCGAAGTGCATGTTTCTTTTGTGCATTTTATACCATGGGTTTTTGCAGATTTTTTCATACAGGAAGTTTTCTGGCGGCATCCTAAAAGTTATGAGCTCTTAGATTTTGTCATCGGTGTTTTTGGAACTTATGTTCTGATAAAACTAGTCGATAAAGTCCTGAAATCCATAGAAAAATACTACATTTTCAAAAGTAATCAGTATCGTGTTACCATGTTTCGTGCGATATATGGTATTCTCAAATTATTGGGCTATCTATGTATTGTGCTGATTGTCACTGCGAAACTCATGGGCGTTACCGTTACTGCTATTTTAGGCTATATCGGAGCTTTTACAGCATTGATTTTATTGATATTTAGAGATACCATTCTAGGACTCATTACAGGACTTCATGTTTCTATTTCTAAAAACCTAAAAGTGGGTGACTGGGTAGGAATTAAAAAATATGACATCGAAGGTAATGTTCAGGAAATCAATCTTTTGACCACTAAGATTAAAAATTTTGATAAGACTGTTTCTACGATTCCGACCTATGACCTGCTTAGCACCGAAATTAAAAACATTCAGGTGATGTACGATGGAAATCAGAAGAGAATAAAAAGGTCTATCTATTTCAATATCAAGTCGTTCAAGTTTATAGATGATGAGTTTTATGAAAGGCTCAGAGATATCAACCTAATTTCCGAATATCTAGAACGAAGATATACTGAGATAAAAAAAGAACGAGAAAAAATCCCTAATGGACAGCGGGTAATCAATGGAAAACAGCTTACCAACATCGGTGTTTTTAGAACATACACGCTGAACTATCTGAAAAATAATCCAAATATTTCTCAAAACGATTTGCTCTTGGTGCGCCAGATGGAAATCAGCCCAGAGGGAATGCCGCTGGAAATCTACTGTTTCGCTAATAAATCTGGAATGGCAGATTACGAGCAGATACAGGCGGATATTTTTGACCATATTCTCACTGCTGCTGCTGAATTTGATTTGGAAGTGATGCAGATGACTTTTAAATAAAATAAATCTTAATTAAGATAAAAAAGGGCTTAAATTATTTTAAGCCTTTAATTTTTCCCTCCGAAATTTATCTCCTGCATACACTGCAAGTTCCGCCTTCTTTGTGGCAGTGTTTGCATCCAGAGCAGTTTTTACAAGCGGTGCATGTGCCTTTGGGATTGCATCTTCCTCCCGCGATATGCTCATAAAATGTATAAATTCCAGCACAAAAAACTAAGCCTAATTAAAACAAGTAGAATTTTCTTTCTCATAATTTTAAAAATTTTAAACGAAATCCAAAATTACGAAAAAAAGACCGAATATTCTCAATTTGTTTTATCTTTGTTCCATGACTACGAACGAAGACAAAAGGCTCTATCTGATAGATGCTTATGCAATGATTTTCAGAGGATATTATGCCTTTATTAAAAACCCAAGGCTGTCCAGCAAAGGGCTGGATACCTCGGCGATATTTGGTTTTACTAACTCACTTATTGAACTCATAAAACGAGAAAACCCGCCGCATTTGGCTGTGGTTTTTGATGTCGGTAAAGCCAATGTTCGCACCGAAGATTTTTCTGAATATAAAGCCAATAGAGCCGAAACTCCTGAAGCGATAAAAATTGCTGTGCCGTATATCCATCAGATTTTGGAGGCGATGCACATTCCTATTTTGGGAATGGAGGGCTATGAGGCGGATGATGTGATAGGAACTATCGCTGTGAAGGCAGAAAAACAGGGCTATCAGGTTTTTATGGTCACGCCTGATAAGGATTTTGTGCAGCTCGTTACCGAGAATATTAAAATTTACAAACCCGCTACCAAAGGCGGCGGCGTGGAGATTTTAGGAATTCCAGAAGTTTTAGAAAAATACGAAATACAAGACCCTAAACAAGTGATAGATTTCCTTGGAATGATGGGCGATGCAGTGGATAATATCCCTGGGCTGGAAGGAGTAGGAGAGAAGACTGCGAAGAAATTCCTCCAAGAATTTGGTTCTATGGAAAATCTCTTGGCGAATACCGACAAACTCACAGGAAAACTCCGCGAAAAGGTAGAAAATTCGGCAAAGAGAGGGCTTTTGTCAAAGAAACTGGCGACCATTCTTACGGATGTTCCAGTGGAGTTTGAACACGAGAAATATCATTTAGAAAAGCCCGATTTTCCGAAGCTGAAAGAGATATTTGATGATATAGAATTCAAACGATTGTACGAAAATCTGTATAGAATTTTCCATTCAGAGGCGGGAAACCAAGCATTGGAAACAGAAAAAGCAACACCGAAGGTAAAAAATTCTGGTCAGGAGGCTGTTCAGCTGGATCTTTTTGCTAACTATGAGGATTCGCAGGAGGCATCTCTGTTTTCTTCTTATGCAGGGATAGAAAACACGGATCATCTTTATCAATTCATTGATAATGAGAAGGCTCAGAGAATATTGGTGCAAAATTTATTGGGACAAAAGGCAGTTTGTTTTGATACGGAAACGACTTCGCTCAATGAATTTGAGGCGGAACTTATCGGGATGAGTTTTTCTTACCGAAAAGGCTTGGCGTATTATGTTCCCGTTCCCGAAAATAGAGAGGAAGCACTCGCGGTGCTGGATATTTTCAAGCCGTTTTTTGAAAGCGAGGAGATTCTGAAGATAGCGCACAATTTTAAATTTGATTATAAAATCCTTGCCCAGTACGAAGTGGAGATTAGAGGAGAGCTTTTTGATACGATGATTGCTCATTATCTTCTGAATCCAGACGGAAGGCACGGAATGAACTATTTATCAGAAATTTACCTAAAATATCAGCCTATTTCCATAGAAAGTTTGATTGGCAAAAAAGGCAAAAACCAAAAAACACTGAGAGAAGTCAGCCTTGAAACTCAGACCAATTATGCGGCGGAGGATGCAGATGTTACTTTCCAGCTTTATGAGGTTTTCTCTCCACAGCTGAAAAGGGAAAATCTAGAAGAACTATTTCATAAAGTAGAAATGCCGCTGATGAAAATCCTCGCAAAGATGGAGCTGGCAGGTATTTCGCTTGATACAGACTGGCTTTCTAGGGAAAGTGTGGATTTAGAAAACGACCTCAAGGAGCTGGAACAGAAGATTTTTGAACTTTCTGGCGAGGAGTTTAATATGAACTCTCCCAAGCAGTTAGGCGAAATTCTTTTTGAAAAATTAAAATTAGACCCAAAGGCGAAAAAGACCAAAACAGGGCAGTATTCCACATCGGAGGAGGTTTTGCAGAAACTTGCTTATAAACACGAGATTATTCAGCACATTCTGAAATACCGAACTTACCAAAAACTGAAATCTACCTATGTAGATGCGCTTCCATCTGAAATAGAACCAAAGGATAATAGGGTGCATACCACTTTTTCGCAGACTACGGCGGCCACGGGAAGGCTCTCCAGCCTAAATCCTAACTTGCAGAATATCCCTATCAGAACAGCCAGAGGACAGCAGATTCGTGGAGCTTTCGTGGCGGAGGAAGGCAAGAAAATCATTTCAGCCGATTATTCGCAGATAGAGCTGAGGCTGATAGCCGAACTTTCTGGTGAGGATAATATGATAAAAGCCTTCCAAAATGGCGAAGATATCCACGCTTCTACGGCTTCTAAATTGTTCAAAATCCCACTTGACCAAGTAGATAAAACCCAACGAAGCCAAGCTAAAACCGTGAATTTCGGGATTATCTATGGGCAGGGAGCTTTTGCATTGGCAGAGCAGACAGGACTTTCGCGAACGGAGGCGAAACAGATGATAGATTCCTACTACGAAAACTATCCGAAACTAAAAATCTTCATGACTGAACAGGTGGAAAAAGCACGAAAAAACGGCTTTGTGGAGACTATTTTAGGGAGAAAAAGGCATTTGAAAGACATTAATTCTAATAATTTCGTGGTGAGAGGACACGCCGAGAGAAACGCCGTAAATGCGCCTATCCAAGGGAGTGCAGCCGATATCATAAAAGTAGCGATGATAGACATAGACAGAGCCCTGTCCGAGGGCGGTTTTAAAACAAAAATGCTCTTGCAGGTTCATGATGAGCTCTTGTTCGAGGTGCCAGAGGAAGAAATAGAACCGATAAAAGCCCTGATAAAAGAGAAAATGGAATCCGCAATGAAGACAAAAGTTCCTTTAATAGTGGAAGTAGGCGTAGGGAACAACTGGCTGGAGGCACATTAGGAAAGATGAGGTTTGGATTAACTTTAAAATTTTATATTTTTGAAAAAATAAAATAGATTATGAAAAAGAGTTTTTTAATTTTTGTGATGTTTTTCGTGTGGAATTTATTTTCTGCACAGAAAAATTTTTTAGACCAGCCCTACATTGAGGTAGCAGCCTCAGTAGACACGCTGGTGGTTCCTGATAGGATTTATGTTTCTATTACCCTGAACGAAGCCGATTCTAAAAACAAAAAGTCGGTAGAGGAGCAGGAGAAGCAGTTAGAAACGATTTTAAAGAAATTAAAAATAAATACAGACAAGGATTTGTCAGTTTTGGGCTATTCTAGTGATTTTAAAAAATATTTTTTAAAAGGACAGAGTATTCTAAAGACTAAAAAATATTCTCTTCTTGTAAGAGATGCTTACACTTTGGGAAATGTCCTTATCAGTTTGGAGGAAGTAGGGATTTCTAATACAGAAGTAGAAAAAGTAGAATATTCTAAATCTAAGGAACTTTTATTAGAATTAAAGTCAGAAGCGGTAAAAAGATCAAGAATAACTGCCGATAAACTTGTAAAACCACTTAACCAAAAAGCAGGGAAGGCATTATACATTTCTGATACAAATTATGGAGGAATAGAAGATTATGAATATGTAACAGTTAGAAATATTGCCCTTCAGGAAATGGATTACAAGAAAGAATCGGCTTCAGAAGAATTTTTAAGAAAACTTGATTTTCAGAAGATAAAATTCTCTACAACTGTTTATGTAAAATATCAATTGGACTAAAAATCAAGAATAAAGGCTGTTCTATAAGGAAACTCTTGGGAGCAGTCTTTTTGTATGAATTTTTTTCATGAAATTTTTAATCATCATTCCCACGCATAACGAGGAAGAAAATATTCTCCTCACGCTAAATTCTCTGAAATCACAAGGGTTTCAGGATTTTACTTGTGTCATCGTGAATGACGGCTCTACGGATAGAACGAGGGAAATGGTAGAGGGATTTGTAGATAAGAAGCAGTTTCAGCTCATTAATTTAGAAAAATCTGCCCATTCGCCTGGTGCAAAGGTGGTTTCTACATTTTACAAAGGTCTTTCTTCGCAGAATTTAGATGATTTTGATGTAATCTGTAAATTTGATGCTGATATTATCTTTCCTGAGAATTATTTGGAGGAAATCAATAGGATTTATGAAGAAAATCCAAAAGCAGGAATGGTTTCGGGTTTGGTTTATATCAAAAAAGATGAAAACTGGGTTTTTGAGAATATTTCCTCTAAAAATCATGTGCGAGGCCCGATAAAATCATATCGTAAGGAATGTTTTTTACAGATGGGAGGCATTCGGGAAGTTTTGGGCTGGGATAATATCGATGTGATGCTCTGCCAGATGCATGGATATCAGGTGATTACGAATAAATCCCTTTGGGTAAAGCATCTGCGCCCTACGGCGTATAAATACAAAAACGCAAGAGCAAAAAAGCTTGGTGAATATTTCTATAACATCGGGCTGGATTTTCCTCTGGCATTCATCTCTTCGGCTAAGTCTTCCTTTAAGAATAGAAGTTTTTCGGAATTTTTTATCACGATGAGAACTTTTCTGAGCCAAAAACAAGATAGAAAACTCTCCCGTGAGGAAATAAAATACATAAGAAACCTGCGATGGAGAGAAATTTTAAAAAAATTCTGAAAACTTTGTGAAAAAACAAATTGCCTATATAGAAATAGATACTCATGCCGAGATTGCAGAAAATTTTGCGGAATTAACCAAAAATTCAGAGAAATTTTCTGTGGATTTTTATTTTTCAAAAAAAATCTTGGGTAGGCTAAATTCTTCTGAAATAGAAAACATTATAGAAACCGAGCCTGAAAATCTTTTAGAAAAGCTGAAAGGGAAGTCGTATGATTTGGTGATAATAGGAACGGCGCACCGCTATTTTCATATTTTTAAACGAATTACAGAATATTTTCCTGCGGCGATTATCTGTCATAATCTTAATTTTATAGAAGCTCCACGGAAGGTTTTGCTGAAAAATATCGTGGAGAAAGATTTTACTTTTAGAATGAAACTGCTTCTAAAAGAAGGGCTTTTGTCCAAATCGGAAGTTTATAAAAACGCAAAATTTCTCTGGGTTCTTGATGAAAATTTAGAAAAAACCTTGGATATAGAGCAATCAAAAAGGGAAACGCATTTTCTGCCTGTTTTCTTTGGAGAAAAGCCGAAAACTGCTGAGAAATCAGAGGAAAAGCTCATCGTAGTCCCTGGAGAAGTTTCCCAAAAACGGAGAGATTATTCCAAAATAATGGAGCAGCTGAAAGGATTTAAAAAAGATATTCCGTATAGAATCATTTTCCTTGGAAAGGCAGGCGAGGAGGAACTCGCGAAGATACAGGAATCTGAAAAACAGCTACCACAGAATGTAAAAATAGAATATTTCCGAGAGAGAATTCCTAAAAATATTTTTGAAAACTATCTGGAAAAGGCGGATTTCCTCTGGTGTCCTTTGAAAATGAAAACTTCTTTTTTCGGAGTAGAGGAGATTTATGGAGAGACGAAAATGTCAGGAAATATCGGTGATGCGGTCAGATTTATGAAACCTGCGGTGTTTCCTGTGGGATATTTATCTCGCTGTCCTTTTATCATTAAAGAAAACGAAAATATAGAGCAGATTTTTTCTAATTCTACGAATATTTCTGAAAATTCTTTTGAAAACTTCACAAAAGAGAAAATAGTTTTACAGTTAGAGAAAATTATTTTAAATTCGCTAAAATTTAACGAAAAATAATGAAAGATACTCAATCTGGTGTTGCACTGCTTCCGTTCTTGGTGTTTGTGATTATATTTTTGGGAAGCGGAATCATTCTTGATGATTTCTATGCTTTTCCAGCTTCTGTGGCGGCACTCTGCGGAGTGATTTCTGCATTTTTACTCCCAAAAGCTGGTTTTCAGGAAAAACTAAAATTCTTCATGAAAGGCTGTGGCGAGGAAAGCATCATCACCATGTGTATTATCTATCTTCTTGCGGGAGCTTTTTCGGCTGTGTCCAAGGCCACAGGGAGCATAGATGCGGTGGTTTTCTTCGGGTCGCAGTATTTTTCTGCGCAGTATATTCCTTTGGGCGTGTTCCTGATGGCATCGTTTTTATCCGTTTCGGCAGGGACTTCTGTGGGGACAATAGTGGCTCTCACGCCCATAGTCATGGGGTTTGCTGAAAATACACAAACGGATATCAATGTAGTGGCGGCGAGTCTGCTCTGTGGCGCTATGTTTGGGGATAATCTTTCTTTTATTTCGGATACGACCATTGCGGCTACGCAGAGTCTTGACTGTCAGATGAAAGATAAATTCCGAACCAATATTATGATTGCCTTTCCTGCGGCGGTGATTGCGGCGGTGATTTTCATCTTTTTGGGTGGAAATTCTTCCTCGGTTTTAGAAAACCAAGCTTCTGGAAGTCCTTCCATTTGGCTCATTGTCCCATATTTATTGGTCATTGTACTTTCGGTTTTGGGAGTGAATGTTTTTCTTGTGCTGCTTGTGGGAGTTCTTCTCAGCGGAATCATCGGCATTTCGACAGGAAGCCTTTCTTGGCTGGATTTTGCGAATAAAATCTACGAAGGTTTTTCGGATATGAATGAAATTTTTCTTTTGGCTTTACTGACTGGCGGACTGGCGGGAATTGTAGAAAACATGGGAGGAATCACATTCTTGCTAAATAAAGTAAAACAAATGATACGCGGGCAAAAATCGGCTTATTTCGGAATGGGATTTTTGGTAAGTCTCATCGATGCGGCGATTGCGAATAACACGATTGCGATAGTTCTTTCAGGAAAAGTTGCAAAGAATATCACCGAAAAATACAATCTTAGCCCTAAGTTTTCGGCATCTGTATTGGATATTTTTTCTTGTATCGTTCAGGGAATTCTCCCTTATGGAGCGCAGGTTTTGATTTTAATAAAACTCAGCGAGAATAAAGTAAATTATTTAGAAATGCTGAAAAATGCTTGGTATTTGTATTTTCTGTTTTTCTTTGTAGTGTTTTTTATTGTCATTAAAAATAGAAAACAAAATCAAATTTCATAAATTAAAAAAGTCCTCATATTGAGGACTTTATATTTAGTTGTTTTCAGCTTCAGCAGTGTTTTTGTCTACGATTTTCACTTGCTGGTTCAGCTTGTCTAAACGGCTTTGTACTTTAGCCATTTCCTTCTCTATTTTACGAAGTTTTTTCTCACTAGATGCCAAATCTCTGTTTATTTTCTCAGTTTCTTTTAGAACCTTCATTGTTTGTTTTGCATCTTTAGCGGTAGCTTTTGCGTCTGATGTGCTGAAATCTGTAGTAGCCGTTTCTGCTTTTGAATTTACAGCAGCAGCTTTATTTCTCAAATCATCAGTTGATGCCTTTTCTTTTTCGTAATCGATTTTTAATTTAGTAAGTTTTGTTTTTAATTCTAAAGCCTCTTTTTGTGCTTCTAATTCACTTACTCTTGCGTTCTGTGTTCCGCAAGATACTACTAATACAGCTGCTAAAGCTGATGTTAATAATGATTTTTTCATAAATTTCTATTTTTATTGATTATACTTTACATAAATCCAAGGTACAAAAGTAATAAATGATTTTGAAAATCAAGTAAATTTAAGTAAAAAAATCTACTTTTCATATAAAAAGCCACTTCAAAAAAGTGGCTTTGAAAATATAGTGAAATAAAATAGTTAATTAACTGTACATCTGTTCTTTCAGCTCTTTCACTTTTTTGTCTTCTAGGTATTCATCGTAAGTCATTTCTCTGTCGATGATTCCTTTTGGCGTGATTTCTATCACACGGTTACACACTGTTTGTAGCAATTCGTGGTCATGAGAAGAAATCAAGATATTTCCTTTGAAGTTCATCAGAGAGTTGTTAAGTGCCGTGATACTCTCCAAATCCAAGTGGTTGGTAGGTTCGTCCATTAGAAGAACATTGGCTTTTTGGAGCATCATTCGGCTGAACATGCATCGCATTTTTTCCCCTCCAGAAAGCACGGTAGAAGACTTAAGCGCTTCATCACCAGAGAAAAGCATTCTTCCTAAAAATCCTCTGACAAATTCTTCGTGTCTTTCTTCGTCATTTTTGGTAAATTGTCTTAGCCAATCTACTAGATTTAGATCTTTTTCTTGGAAATATTCCGTGTTGTCCAGCGGCATGTAGCTTTGGTTAGTAGTTACTCCCCATTTATATTCGCCTTTTGCAGGAGCTGTGCTTCCAGAAATCACTTGGAAAAACTCGGTAACGGCTAGGGAGTTTTTAGAAATTACAGCTACTTTATCTCCTTTTTTAAGGTTAAGGTCACCACCAGAAAGCAGCGTTTCTCCATCTTTTACGATTTCTAAACCTTTTATCTCTAAAATTTGGTCTCCTGCTTCTCTTTCCATTTCAAAAATGATGGCAGGATATCTTCTGGAAGAAGGTTTGATTTCTTCGATGTTCAGTTTGTCTATCATTTTCTTTCTTGCTGTAGCTTGTTTTGCTTTCGCTACATTGGAACTAAATCTCGCGATGAAGTCCTGCAATTCTTTTTTCTTCTCTTCAGCTTTTTTGTTGGCTTGTTGTCTTTGTCTTGTTGCCAGCTGAGAAGCCTGATACCAGAAAGAATAGTTCCCTGTATAAAGGTTTAGTTTAGAATAGTCTAAGTCACCAATGTGGGTGCAGACAGCATCCAAGAAGTGACGGTCGTGAGATACCACAATCACTGTGTTTTCATAATCAGCAAGGAAATCTTCGAGCCAAGAAATAGTGTCAATATCAAGGTCGTTGGTAGGCTCATCGAGAATCAAAACATCTGGATTTCCGAATAAAGCCTGAGCCAATAGCACTTTTACTTTGTCCTTGTTTTCTAGTTCGGACATCATTTGGTAGTGCATATCTTCTTTTATTCCTACATTGGACAGCATGGTCTGTGCATCAGCTTCGGCATTCCAGCCTCCCATTTCATCGTAGATTACTCCGAGTTCGCCAGCCTTTATTCCATCTTCATCAGAGAAGTCTGGTTTTGCGTAGAGAGCATCCATTTCTTCTTTGATTTCGAATAATTTTTTATTTCCACGAAGAACCGTTTCCAAAACCGTAAACTGGTCATAAGCAAAGTGGTCCTGCTCCAAAACAGACATTCTCTTACCTGGTTCCAGTGTTACATGCCCTGTGGTAGGCTCTTGTTTTCCTGTCAATATTTTTAGGAAAGTAGATTTTCCAGCTCCATTTGCTCCGATGATTCCGTAGCAGTTCCCTTTGGTAAACATGATATTTACCTCATCAAAAAGTACTCTTTTCCCAAATTGTAGTGATAAATTAGATACTGTTAGCATTATTTCTGTAAATTTGTCGCAAAAATACAAAAAAATTAGCAGTAAAAATGAGTTATTTGATAAATCCCCCAAACTATAAGTCTATTTTGAATTTACAGCAGACAGAATTAGGGATACAAAAGATAAAAGATTTTTTTCAAGCCAATTTGTCAGCAGAGCTTAGGCTGCGTAGAGTGACGGCGCCGCTTTTTGTTTTGAGAGGGATGGGACTAAATGATGATCTGAGCGGAAAGGAGAGAGCTGTGAATTTCCCTATAAAAGATATGGATGAAGCTCGTGCAGAGGTCGTACATTCATTAGCAAAGTGGAAAAGGGTGATGCTTGCGGATTATAATGTAGAAGAAGGATACGGCATATATACAGATATGAACGCCATTCGTGCAGATGAGGAGCTTGGGAATATGCACTCACTATATGTAGACCAGTGGGACTGGGAAATGGCTATTTCTGAAAAAGATAGAACGGTGGCATTCCTAAAATCTGTGGTTAAAAGAATTTATGCATCGTTTTTAAGAACAGAATATTTAGTGAATGAGGCTTTTCCAGAGCTGAAGCCTATGCTTCCGAGAGAAATACATTTTATACATTCGGAAGAACTTTTACAAAAATATCCTAACCTGTCTCCAAAAGAAAGAGAAAGAGAAATCGCGAAAGAATATAAAGCTGTATTTATAATAGGTATAGGCGGCAAACTTAGCAATGGAGAAAATCACGATTATAGAGCGCCAGACTATGACGACTGGGTGACGGCTAATGAAGATGGATTTTTAGGGCTGAATGGAGATATTCTCCTTTGGAATCCCTTGCTCAATGTGCCGTTTGAAATTTCATCAATGGGAATTCGTGTGGATAAAAATTCATTAGAAAAACAACTTCAAATAGAAGATAAAGAAGACAGGAAAGAACTTTATTTTCATAAAAGGTTGTTGAACAACGAGTTGCCTCTTACGATAGGAGGCGGTATAGGGCAGTCTCGTTTGTGTATGTTTTTACTGCAAAAAGCGCATATCGGTGAAATTCAGGCAAGTATATGGCCAGAAGAAATGAGAGAAAAATGCAAAGCGCATAATATTCCTCTAATCTAAAAAACTCTAAAATTATGAGTAAAACTAAAAATATAAATATTCTTAATAAAAGAGCCAGATTTGAATATGAAATCTTGGAAGAATACGAGGCTGGGATAGTGCTTACAGGAACTGAAATAAAATCCATCCGTCTTTCTAAAGCTTCTATAACAGAAAGTTTTTGTGAGTTTATAAATGAAGAACTTTTTGTAATCAATATGAGTATAGAAGAGTATAAATTTGGGACTTTCTATAATCATAAAGTAAAAAGAGAACGAAAACTTTTACTGCATTCCCAAGAGCTTGAAAAACTGGGTAAAAAGGTGAAGGATGTAGGAAATACGATAGTTCCGCTAAAGCTCTATATCAATGAAAAAGGCAAGGCAAAACTCAGGATTGCACTGGCGCGAGGAAAGAAATTATTCGATAAAAGAGAGACAATAAAAGAAAGAGAAAACAAGAGAAATTTAGATAGAATCAAGAAGAATTTTTAAATTTTTTTGGCAATATTGTTTTTTTTTGTTATTTTTGTCTCCAATATCCAAAATTTAATTATAAAAATTTAAATTATATTAATCATTCTATGAAAAATCTAAAATTAGGAATCACAGCTTTAGCTCTTACAGTAGCTACTTCTGTGTCTGCTCAAACAACTGAGAATAAGTGGTTGATAGGAGTAGGGGCTCATGGAGTAAACCATGCTGCGATTAATGGAGAATTTGGTGAATCAATAAAAAATCTTCGTGCGGCATTTACTCTTAATAATTACACAATTACTCCACCATTGTCTAAATTGACAGTTGCGAGAAACTTAAACAAGTATTTCGTTGTAGACTGGCAGACATCAGTGGGGAATGTGGACAACAAAAGAATTCGTCCAAATTTAAGCGGAGTTGAAGGACAAATTATGGATAAAGAATTTTTCTTGATGACAGGTCTTGGTCTTCAATTTAAATTCAACGGTCTTTGGAATGAAAACTCTTGGTTTGACCCATATGTGAGAGTTGGTGCTAACTATCTAAGACACGACTACAGCAACTCTGAAAGAGCATACAACAAAGAAGGTGGATTCATGAAAGCTGACCACTTCGCTGCAAACGGAGGTCTTGGTATGAACTTCTGGATTACTAAAAACTTCGGTATCGGTGTTCAACAAGACTATGTAGTAACTCCATTCGAGAAAACTACTATCTCTGACTTCTGGCAATCTTCAGCTACATTGAACTTTAGATTCGGAAATACAGATAGAGATAAAGATGGTATCAAAGATAAAGATGATGCTTGTCCAGATGTATTCGGTCTTGCTCAGTTCAATGGATGTCCTGATACAGACGGTGACGGAGTTCAAGATTCAGAAGATAACTGTCCAGAAGTAGCTGGTCCAGTTGAAAACCAAGGATGTCCTTGGCCAGATACAGATGGTGACGGTGTTCTTGACAAAGATGATGAGTGTCCAGAAGTAGCTGGTCCAGCTGAAAACAAAGGATGCCCATGGAAAGATACAGATAATGATGGAGTTCTTGACAAAGATGATGCTTGTCCAGAAGTTCCAGGATTACCAGAATACAACGGATGTCCTAAGCCAGCTGATGTATTTGCTCTTGAAGCAACAGGTGCATTGAAAGGTATTACATTTGATTTCGGTAAGGCTGTAATCAGCAAGTCTTCTTACTCTAAATTAGATCAAGCTGCTGAAGTAATCAAATCTTCTAACGGAGGTACATTCTTGATTACAGGTCATACTGATAAAAAAGGTAATGATGCTTACAACTTGAAACTTTCTAGAGAAAGAGCTGCAGCAGTAGTTAGAGCTCTTGAAGAAAGAGGTGTAGCTGATTCTCAGTTGAAATCTACAGGTGTAGGATCAAGAGATGCAGTAGTTCCTGCAACAGCATCAAATGAAGAAAGAGAAGCTGATAGAAAAGTAGTAGTAGAAGCTATTAATGGTGAAGCATGGGAAGCATTGAAAAAATCAGATCTTCCTGTAGTTAGCAAAAAGCTTGTTAAAAAACCAGCTAAAAAAGGAACTGGTAAAAAACCAGTAGGTAAAAAGAAATAATAAAATTTCTTAATAAAAAATACTCCTAGATTTCTAGGGGTATTTTTTATTCATTTTGGAAATTAATTGTTATTTTTGTGTTCTGAAAAAAATCAATATTTATGGGACGCGCATTTGAATATAGAAAAGCATCTAAATTGGCTCGTTGGGATAAAATGGCCAAAACATTCTCTAAAATAGGAAAAGACATCGCTTTGGCAGTAAAAGCAGGAGGGCCAGATCCAGATTCTAACCCAGCTCTGCGCCGTTGTATACAGAATGCAAAGGGGGCTAACATGCCGAAAGACAATGTAGAAAGAGCAATAAAAAAAGCGAGTGGAGCAGATGCAGAAAACTATGAAGAGGTAACATATGAAGGCTATGGACAGGGAGGAGTTGCGTTTTTTGTGGAGTGTACCACGAATAATACGACCCGAACAGTAGCGAATGTAAGAGCTATCTTTAATAAATTTGAAGGGAATTTAGGGAAGAATGGAGAGTTAGCTTTTATTTTTGATAGAAAAGGAATTTTCACAATAGAAAAAACTAAAATCATCATAGATTGGGATGAGTTTGAAATGGAAATGATAGATGGAGGAGCAGAGGAAATAGACCAAGATGAGGAAGAAGTAATGATTACTACTGCTTTTGAGGATTTTGGGGCATTGTCTCATAAGTTGGATGAAATGGGAATAGAAGCGAAAAGCGCTGAATTACAGAGAATTCCAAACATGACAAAAGAAGTAAATGAAGAGCAGTTCAAAGCAAATATGAAAATGCTGGAGCGCTTTGAGGAAGATGATGATGTGCAGAATGTTTACCATAATATGGAGATTACAGATGATTTGTTAAGTAAAATTTAATATTATAATAGAAAAGGATTCAGAATAAAATTTTGAATCCTTTTTTTGTGTTTTGTATAAGATGTTTAATTTATTACCTTTGCTCTATGTTAGAAAAAAAGGAACATATTTACGAAAATGCCGTTTTGGTAGGCCTGATAACAAAAGACCAAGATGAGGAAAAACTCACCGAATATATGGATGAGCTGGAGTTTTTGGCTTATACAGCTGGGGCTACGGTGAAAAAAAGATTTACACAAAAACTTTCTCAGCCTGATTCCAGAACTTTCGTAGGGAAGGGAAAAGCAGAGGAAATCAAACTTTTTTTGGAAGAAAATGAAATAGGAACGGTTATTTTTGATGATGAACTTTCTCCTTCGCAGCTGAAAAACTTGGAGAGAGAGTTAGAAGTTAAAATTCTTGACCGAACAAACCTTATTCTTGATATTTTTGCTCAAAGGGCTCAGACTTCTTATGCAAGGACTCAGGTGGAACTCGCTCAGTATGAGTATCTTTTACCAAGGCTTACAAGGATGTGGACCCACCTAGAGAGACAGCGGGGAGGAATCGGGATGAGAGGACCTGGGGAGACCGAGATAGAAACGGATAGGCGTATTATCCGTGATAGGATTTCACTTTTAAAGGAAAAATTAAAAACCATCGATAAACAGATGGCTACGCAGAGAAACAATCGCGGAAAGATGGTAAGGGTTGCCTTGGTGGGCTATACCAATGTGGGAAAATCCACGCTGATGAATGCTCTTTCTAAATCAGAAGTTTTTGCGGAAAATAAGCTTTTTGCTACTTTGGATACCACGGTGAGGAAGGTGGTTATTGGGAATTTACCTTTCCTTCTCACGGATACGGTTGGTTTTATCCGAAAACTGCCTACGCAACTGGTGGAGTCTTTTAAATCTACTCTTGATGAGGTTCGTGAAGCGGATTTGCTGCTGCATGTGGTGGATGTTTCTCACGAAAGTTTTGAAGACCACATCAGTTCTGTAAATCAAATTTTACAGGAAATTAATGCTCATCAGAAACCGATGGTAATGATTTTCAATAAAATAGATGATTTTTCTTATGAAAAAAAGGATGAAGATGACCTGACACCATCTACGAAGAAAAATATTTCTCTTGATGAATGGAAGCGCACATGGATGGCGAAGTCTAAGCATCCAACGGTTTTCATATCTGCGATTACTAAAGAGAATTTTCCAGAGATGAAAAAACTGATTTATGATGAGGTGCACAAAATTCATATTTCTCGTTTCCCTTATAATGATTTTCTTTTTGAATATTTTGATGATGAGGACGAAAAATAAACTTCGGATTTTTGAAATAAAAAATAAAACCTTGCCTATTAAAGGCAAGGTTTTTTCTATTTGAACAGAGATATTATTCAGTTAAACATATCTCTCACTCTGTCAAAGAAACTTTTCTCTTTTCCAGTAGGCTCGGCTTTCATTTCTCCAGAATTGAGCTGACTTTCAAAGAATTTGCGCTGTTCCTCAGTTAGTTTTTGAGGTGTCCATACATTTACATGGACAAACATATCTCCCTTGTGGTAGCTGTCTAGGCTTGGAAGTCCTTTTCCAGCAAGACGGAGGATTTTTCCAGACTGAGTTCCCGCATCTATTTTTATTTTCACTTTTCCGTTTACTGTTGGGATTTCTTTAGAACAGCCCAAAGCAGCTTCAGCAAATGAAATATAAAGTTCTTGATGAAGGTTGTCTCCTTCTCGTTTGATGTTTGCATCTTCTTCCTCTTCTATAACTACCAAAAGGTCTCCTGCCGCTCCACCAAGAGGCGCATCATTACCTTTTCCTCGTACATTGAGCTGTAGGCCTTCTCTTGCACCAGCAGGAATGTTGATACTTACTTCCTCTTCCTCACGGATTAGTCCGTGCGCATCTGCACCAGCAGGGATTTTATCAGCGATTTTTCCTAATCCCTGACAAGCGGAACAAGTAGTCTGGGACTGCATCTGTCCAAAAACAGTGTTTACTATCTTCACCTGAGCACCGCTACCGTTACAAGTAGGGCAGGTCTTGGAGGTCACTCCATCAGCCAATTTCATTCTTTTTACCTTAATGGTTTTCTGTGTTCCATTAAGCATTTCCTCCAAGTTTAGTTTTATTCGGATACGAAGGTTAGAACCTCTTACCTGCTGATGACCTCTTCCTCCTCCGAAGCCTCCAAAACCACCAAATCCTCCTCCGAAAATATCACCAAACTGAGCAAAAATATCATCCATATTCATGCCTCCTCCGCCATAGCCGCCATCTGCAGCTCCTCCTACACCTGCGTGCCCAAACTGGTCGTATCTTGCCTTTTTGTCGGCATCACTCAGCACTTCATAGGCCTCAGCGGCTTCCTTGAATTTCTCTTCTGCTTCCTTGTCGCCAGGGTTTTTATCTGGGTGGTATTTTATGGCTAATTTTCGGTAGGCTTTTTTGATTTCATCAGCGCTGGCTGATTTGGAAACTCCTAATACCTCGTAATAATCTCTTTTAGACATAAATTTAATTATCTAATTTATTGATTTTTAGTTATTTTTGAATTAATTTCCTATAACTACTTTCGCGAAACGAATAACTCTGTCATACAGCTGATATCCAGTCTCTATCACATCCACTATCTTGCCTTTCAGCTCTTCTGATGGCGCAGGAATCTGTGTGATAGCCTCATGGAAATCTACATTAAAATCATCTCCAGCCTTCACTTCTATTACCTTTAAACCTTTCTCTATCAGAGCGTTTTTAAATTTATTGTAAATAAGTTCTACTCCCTTCAGCTGTTCTTTGGTTTCTTCAGATTTTGCTAATTCTTTTAGAGCTCTTTCGAAATCATCTAAAATAGCCAACATAGAAATCATAATGTTTTGATTGGCATATTGTGCAAATTCTGTTTTCTCTTTTAGAGTCCTTTTTTTGTAGTTTTCAAACTCAGCAAAAAGTCTGATGTAGAGGTCTTTTTGGTGTGCCAATTGTTCCTCTAACGACATTTCTTCTGTCAAATTCTCAGTTTTTTCTGTGTTTTGATTTTCAGTATTTTGCATATCCTCAGGATTAGAGGTGTTCTTTCTCTCTTGTGTATCTTTATTTTCTTCCATTTTCTTAGATTTTTTCTTCTAATAATTGTCAAAAATATTGCCAGTAATGATATTAGGACAATTTGACAGCATAATGAAAATTTTACATCAGCATTTTTTGTGCTTTTTTCATTCCTTCGATTAGGGAATCTATTTCTTCAAAAGTATTGTAAACAGCAAAACTAGCGCGGATAGTCCCAGAAATCCCGAAAAAATTCATAATCGGTTGTGTGCAGTGGTGTCCCGTGCGCACGGCAATTCCCAATTTATCTAAAATCATTCCTACATCAGAAGCGATGAAATTTCCATTTAGATTAAAGGAAATTACGCCTGTTCGCGGAGCTTTTTCGCCATAGATTTTTAGACCGTCTATTTCTTTTAATTTTTTTTGAGCATAATCTAAAAGTGCCGTTTCATGCTCTTTGATAGAAGAATGTCCTATGTTTTCTATGAAATCTGTGGCTGTTCCCAGAGCGATATTTCCGCCAACATTGGGCGTTCCCGCTTCGAACCGAAAGGGCAGATCGGCATAGGTGGTTTTCTCAAAGGTGCAGGTTTTTATCATTTCGCCGCCGCCGTGAAAAGGACTGAGTTTATCCAAAACATTTTCCTTTCCATAGAGAATTCCTGTTCCCATGGGAGCATACATTTTGTGTCCAGAAAAAACAAAAAAATCACAATCCAATTCCTGAACATCTATTTTAAAATGAGGAACTGACTGGGCGCCATCGATAACGATGTAGGCAGGAGAGCTGGCTCTGGTTTTTGCAATGATTTCGTTTATTGGGTTGATGATTCCTAGCGCGTTAGAAACCTGATTTACAGCGACTATTTTGGTTTTTTCGGATAGGTTTTTGTCTAAAAAATCCAATTGCAGAATTCCGTTTTCATCCATCGGTATAACCTTCAAAACGGCACCTGTTCTCTCACAAAGCATCTGCCAAGGAACGATGTTTGAGTGGTGTTCCAGATGAGAAATAATGATTTCATCTCCTGCTTTTATCAGTGGAGTGATGGAGTAGGAGATTAGGTTGATACTCTCGGTGGTTCCACGAGTGAAAATGATTTCGTGGCTGTGTTTTGCGTTGATGAATTTCTGGATTTTTTGCCGAGAAAGTTCCATTTCTTCGGTTGCTAACTGGCTCAAAGTGTGAATTCCACGATGCACATTAGCATTGATAGTTTGATAATATTCCTCCCATTTTTTAATGACCATCAGAGGTTTTTGTGAACTGGCAGCATTATCCAGATATACCAAAGGTTTGTCATTTACCTTTTGGGTAAGAATAGGAAATTGCTCCCGTATTTCTTGTATATTCAGCATTATTTTAACTTTGAAAATAAACTCCAAAAGTACAATTTTTTAAATAAAAAAATCCTTATCGCGATTGATAAGGATTTAGATTAAAAATATATTTTTTATTTTTCATGACAAGGCACCACCAAAACAGGAATAGGAGATAGTTTGGTAAGCTCTTTTGTCAAACTTCCGATGAATACATCATACATTCCACTTCTTCCATGGGAACCCATCACTATATAACCCGCATTTTTCTGCTCTGCATATGCTAGAATAATATCTTTTGGGATTCCTTGTTTCAGAAGATGTTCGCAGTCTACTCCTTGAGCCACAACCTGCTGTTCCAATCGGTTGAGTTCCAAAAGTTCCTCACGAATTTCGCTTTGTTCTATTTCTGGAAAATACTGCATACCGATATCACCCACAGCCAATCCTAAATCCATAGGAGCAACATGAATAAGGCAAAGTCTTCCGTTTACTTCTTTTGCAAATTTTATTGCAGCACCTAAAAGCACATCTGTGGTCTTACCAAAATCCACAGGTAAAATAATATTTGTCATAATCATAAGTTTTAGTTCTTAAAGATAAGAAAAATTTCTTTATAAAACCATTTTTCACTTATTTTAACTAAAATTTGCTTCTTAACTGGATGGCTGTCAGGATTTTTTTGGTGTAAAGCGGGAAATCAGCATTTTGAATCCAGCCGAAATAGCCGATATCTTTCTGGAAAACTTCTTTCACGGGCTGTCCTTTGTATTTTCCGAAAGTGAAAATTTCTTCTTTGTTTTCATTAAAGGCGATAAATCCAGCCAAATCCGCGAATTTATTATGGAATGAAAATTCACTCAGCCCATTTATATCCTTTGGAAGTTCTTCGTATTTGCCTACCTGTGCATCTATAACTTCAAAAGTGGCCAAGGTGTCTGCTTCTGCAGAGTGGGCGCCTTCTAAATCTTTTCCGCAGTAGAATTTGTATGCGGCAGTAAGGTTTCTAGGTTCCATTTTGTGGAAAATGACCTGAGCATCAATGAGTTTGAATTTAGATAAATCAAAATCTATCCCAGCTCTTAGAAGTTCTTCGGCTAATAGAGGAACATCAAATCTATTAGAGTTGAATCCTCCCAAATCCGCTCCAGAAAGCATTTCCATGATTTTAGGAGCTGCTTCTTTAAAGGTAGGCGCGCCTTCCACATCTTTGTCATAAATTCCATGCACTGCCGATGCTTCCGCTGGAATGGGCATTTCTGGGTTGATGAGCCAAGTTTTGCTTTCTCTGGATGCATCTGGATTGACTTTCAGGATGCAGATTTCTACAATCCTGTCTTTGCCGATATTGGTTCCTGTGGTTTCTAAATCAAAGATACACAGTGGTTTATGTAATTTTAAATTCACAATATTTAAGGTTTGAAAATTAAATTTATTTCAACTGATTTTGGAAAACAATGGAAACCAGCATGTAATAGATGATGGATAGCGGAATGCCTGTCCATCCGAAAAATATTAAAATAGGAATAACACCGATGATTAGGGCTAATTTAGGGTAATTGTCTTCAAGTTTTTTGGACTTGAATTTCATGGCAATCATTTTAATCGGACTTACCAAAAGCCAAGAACTCAGAGCGGTAAGCACCAAAAGAAGTCCCTCGTTTTCCATTAAAAATGAAAAACTTTGATTTTCTTTAAAAGCAAAATAAAGTCCAAAAATCAGGAAAGTATTACTCGGTGTATTTAGCCCTTTGAAATAGTAAGTCTGCTCATCATCAATGTTAAAAATTGCCAGTCTCATACAAGACAAAAGCGTGATGAAAAGCCCTAAATACTGCACTTTGAAAGGTAAATCAATTCCAAAAAGCTGATTCCCAAAAGGCTCCAGCATAACGAACATCGTAAGCCCTGGCAGCACACCAAAAGTCACCATATCCGCAAGGGAATCCAACTGTACGCCAAGTTCAGAATTTGACTTTAAAGCACGAGCCACAAAGCCATCAAAAAAATCTAAAACGGCTGATATTAGGATACATATCGCGGTGGTCTGGTAGTCACCATTTAATAAATGAACTGCTCCTACACATCCAGAAAATAAATTTCCGAGAGTGAAGAAATTCGCTAAATTGTTTCTTAAAAAATTCATAGAGCAAATATAAAATTTTATTGGATAAAAGCCGAATTTTTGGATTTCATTTTCATTATCCTCGGCTAAAAAACTTACCTTTGTGCTATTAAGTTAGAAAAAGTATGAAAGAACTCCGTTTGCAGGAAGTAAAAGTCTTGATATATCGTATATTTCTCGTTTTTGTTTTTTATCAGACAGCGAGGTTTTTATTTTGGTTTTTTAATCGGGATTTGCTGGAAATAGATAGTGTTTCTCAGTATTTTAAGCTGGCCTACTACGGCACTGCATTTGATACCACGGCGATACTTTATGTCAATATCGTTTTTATTTTTTTTAGTCTTATTCCTTTGACTATCAATACTAAAGGAGGATATCAAAAGTTTTTGTTTTGGCTTTATTTTATTCTGAATGGAATCGCCTATGCGATGAATTTTGGAGATATTGTTTATTATAGATTTAGCCAGTCGAGGCTGACCTCTGCAGTGATAAATGTCGTTGAAAATGAGCAGAATATAGGTAAGGTTTTTCTAGTTTCTTTAGGACAGAATTTTTGGGTTTTTCTTTGTTTCGTTGTGTTGATGGGTCTTTGGATTTTTCTTTATAAAAGATTGAAAGTCAAAGAAATAAAGATTGAAAAGAAAATTTTGTATTTTGGAGGTTCTGTGGTAAGTCTTTGTCTGGCAGCGGTGCTTATAGTTGGCGGAATTCGTGGAGATTTTAAACACAGTACCCGTCCTATCAATTTGGTGGATGCTAACCGCCATACGGACAAGCCTGCTCATGCAAACATCGTTCTAAACAGTACTTTTTCGTTTTTTAGAACCATCAATACAAATGGCTTTAAGGAAGTGCATTTTGTGGATGAAAAATACATCGCAGAAAATGTAAAACCCTATAAAACTTACCAAAGGGAAGTTCCGCAGCCAAGACCTAACATCGTGATTCTTATAGTAGAAAGCCTCGGAAGGGAATATATAGGAGCGTTTAACGAAGAAAAAAATATAAAAGATTATGTTTCTTATACGCCGTTTTTGGACAGTTTGTCAAAGGAGAGTCTGATTTTTCCTAATACATTTGCTAACGGAAGGCAGTCTATCCATGGAATGAGCAGTGTTTTGGCTGGAATTCCGAGCTTAAAGGATGCTTTTACGAGTTCGCCTTATTCTAATCAAAAGATACAATCCATCGTTTCTGTGGCGAATGAATTGGGCTACGAAACTTCTTTTTATCACGGTGCGCCGAATGGTTCTATGGGCTTTCAGGGATTTGCGAATATCCTCGGTTTCAAGGATTATTTTGGAAAAACTGAGTATAATAATGATAAGGATTTTGATGGGATTTGGGCGATTTGGGATGAGCCTTTTCTGCAATATTTTGCTAAAAATGTAGGAAAGTCTAATAAACCATTTATGACAACGGTTTTTACGGCATCTTCGCATCATCCATTTAAAATTCCTGCACAATACGAAGGGAAATTTAAAAAAGGTTTTGTGGAAATGCATGAACCGATACAATATACAGACTACGCCTTGAAAAAGTATTTTGAAACGGCACGGAAACAGCCTTGGTATGAGAATACTATTTTTGTCATCACGGGAGACCATACGAACAAAATCTACTATCCTGAATACGCCAAAGCGATGAATGGATACGCAGTTCCCATTATCTTCTATTCTCCAAATCCGAAATATGATTTGAAAGGTAAAAATATGACTTACGCCCAGCAGATAGATATTTATCCTACGCTTGCGGATATCATTGGTTATAATAAGCCTTTGCGAAGCTGGGGAAGAAGCCTTGTTTCGGATAAAAATGAAGAATACATCGTCGTCAATTCTGATGCGATACAAGAGCAGTTTATGATAGGAAATTATATCTATCGTTTTGATGGTAAGGATATTACGGGAGTTTATGAAATTACAGACCTTGAACTTAAAAATAATCTTCTTGGTAAAATAAACAATGCCGAGGTTGAACGAGGAAAACTCCTCAGTAAGGCTTGGTATCAGGACTATATGCACAGAGTTATTAGGAAAAAACTGAATTAAATTTAAAAGTTTTTAAACAATTGTTTAAATTTTGAATTTCTTATAAAATATTACTAATAAAAGGTTTGATTGAAATTTGTTTTTGCTGTTTAATTTTTATTTCTATATTTGCGCCATAAATATTTTATAGATTTAATCATGAAAAATTCAATTTTAGCCTTTGCATTATTGTGCAGTTCCATGGCTTTTGCCCAGATAGAAGGGAAATGGAGAACGATAGATGACGAAACTAAAAAACCAAAATCCATCGTAGAAATTTTTAAAAAATCTGATGGTAAATACTATGCGAAAGTAGTAGAACTACTGATAAAACCAGCTGATCCTAACTGTTCTTCTTGTAAAGACGACAGAAAAGGAAAGCCTATTTTAGGAATGGAGGTTATCCGTGGGCTGTCTAAAGACGGTGATGAATACAGCGAAGGAACGATAACAGATCCTAAAAACGGAAAATCATACAAATGTACGATTAAAAAAGAAGGAAATAACTTGATAGTTCGTGGTTATATAGGATTTTCTGCATTTGGTAGAAACCAGACATGGCAAAAAGTAAACTAAATATGAATTAATGAAAAATCCTTTCTAAATTTTGGAAAGGATTTTTTGTTAATAGTATATAAAATCTTGTGTTTCCATCATAGATGCATCAAGTTTTCCAAATAGAAGTAAAAAAAATCAATAAAAAATTTGTAGGTTAAAAAAGTTTTTATATCTTCGCAAAATATTTGAACAAAAAAGGAAAGAATAATGTTTAACCAATACAATCATACAAGAACATCTAAACATACCATTACCATGTGTATGGATATGATGATGTGGGTTTTTAGAAAGCCGCAGTTTTTGTGATTGTAAAATGCGAATAGAAAAATTTTATATAAATTATACAAAATTATCACAAGGGCTTCGGACAAAAACCGAAGCTCTTTTTTATGTTTAAACTAAATCTAAATTAAAAATTAAAATGTTAATAAATCTGAATCATAAAAACGAAAATCTAGTTTCCCAAATGATGGGAATGATGATGATGTGTGGCTTTGTGAAAGACCGCAGTTTTTGTGATGAATGGAGTTTTTAAGTTTTCTTCATAATTATCCCAGAGCTTCGGTAAATACGCCGAGGCTCTTTTTTTATGTTTAAACCAAATTTTAAGTAAAAAATTAACAATATTATATATAATGAAAAGAAAAGTAGTTAGATTAAGCACTTTGTTTGCGTTGTTCTCCTTCGTGGGGACATTCAGTGCTCAGGAAAAGAAGAAGGATTCTATCAAGGAAAATTCCATCGGTGAAGTCGTGATAGTAGCCTTTGGAAAACAGAAAAAAGAAGAAATCACAGGTTCTATCCAAGAACTAAAACCCAAGGATATCTCTGCATTACAGAACGGAAATGTCTTGCAGGGACTTGCAGGGCGTGTAGCGGGGGTTCAGATTGTGGGAAATGGACAGCCAGGGAGCAGCCCGAGTATACGAATGAGAGGGATAGGCTCTATCAACGCTTCTAGTGAGCCGCTAATTGTTTTGGATGGGATACCTTATCCTGGATCGCTCAATTCTATTCCTTCTTCGGATATAGAGAGTTTGTCCTTCTTGGAAGATGCTTCGTCAAATGCTTTGTATGGCTCACGAGGAGCAAACGGGGTAATCATCATCACTACTAAAAAAGGAACGAGAAAGGGGATTCATGTAGATTTTGATATTAAAACAGGGATTAACTTCCGTGCGACTCCAGAATATGACATTATCACCAGCCCTGCCGAGTATTATTTGGCCTATTTCAATAGAGTTCGTGTAGGAGAAAAAGCAAGTGGAAAGACTGATGCTCAAGCCTATACAGAGGCGATAAATAAAATGAATGCTACACTGGGATATAACGCCTACAATCTTCCGTTTAACCAGCTTATCAATCAGGATGGAAGTTTTAACCAAAATGCTAAACTGCTTTATCAGGACAATTGGCAAAAACTATTATTCCGTCCTAATCTCCGCCAAGAAGCGAACCTCAGCTTCACAGCAAATACCGATAAATTAAAGGCTTATACTTCACTTGGCTACCTTAATGACCGCAGTTACCTCATCGGTTCTGGATTTAAAAGATTGAGTTTAAGGTCTAATTTGGAATATGCTCTTAATGAAAAATTGAAATTTGGAGTTAATTTAAATTACAGCAACAGCGAACAGAATCTGGGCGATGGAGGAAGTTTTGCTAACTCGTTCCAGTTTTCTAGGAATATCGCGCCTTTTTACCCAGTGTATTTGAGGGATAATGATTATAACAGAGTGTATGATATCAAAGGAAGGGCTGTCTATGACTACGGTGATGGAAAAGGGCCAAATGGGGCGAGAAGGTCTTACGCCGTTTTTGAAAATCCTGTGGGAAACCGCCAATATGATTTGAATAAAGTGACCAATAACACGGTGAATACCAATCTATTTGTGCAGTATAAATTCTTGAAAGATTTTGATTTTACTTATAATTTCGGTGGTGTGATTATCAACTCACAAGAGCTTGTTTATGGAAATCCTTTGGGAGGGACTACGGCTACTGTGGGCGGGCGACTTGCAAAATCCAATACTCTGAAATACGCCTTCAACCACCAGCAGTTATTATCTTACAATAAACAACTCGGTGCGCACAATATCAGCGTTCTTCTAGGGCATGAGCTGAACCAAGAGAAAAGCGATTATTTCGGGGCGAGAAAAGAAAAATTGTTCTTGGAAGGACTTGCTGTTTTTGATAATGTTCTGAAAATGAACGAAATCCCAGGAAACCAGTACGACTACGCTGTGGAAGGGTTTTTCTCCCGAGTTTTGTATAATTATAAAAACAAATATTTCTTCAATGCCAGCCTTAGGAGAGATGGTTCGTCAGTATTTTCTAAAGAAAGCAGATGGGGAACTTTCTATGGACTGGGGGCAGCATGGGACATTTCGAAAGAAGATTTCTTAAAGGATTCAGAGACTGTGAATGCCCTAAAAGTGAAGGCTTCCTACGGACAGCAGGGGAATGATATTTTCTACTTCCCAGGCACTACGGACAGAATCTACTACGCCTACAAAAACTTATATAAAGTAAGTAACTTCGGGGATGATACGCCTGTGGTTACTACGGAATATCTTGGAAATAATAAGCTGAGATGGGAAAATTCCCAAAACCTAAATGCTGGTTTTGAAACGGCTTTGTTCAATAGAAGACTGTCTATCAATGCTGAATATTTTGAGAGAAAAGTTTCCGATATGATTTATCGTGCGGCACTTCCTTTCTCTAATGTGGGATATTATCCTAGGTTAGAAAACATTGGAAACATGAGAAACAGAGGGGTTCAGGTAAGCATCAACGGAGATGTAATTAAAACAGAGAATTTCACTTGGAATCTCTACGCCAACCTTACTCATTACAAAAATAAAATCACCAAACTCCCTGATGCACAAAGAGAAAATGGTATAGTAGCAGATGAGCTATTCCTCCTAAAAGAAGGCAGCGACCGCTATGCTTACTATCTGAAAGAGTTTGCAGGGGTGGACCCTCTGAATGGAGATGCGCTTTGGTATAAAGATGGCGTGGATGCGAAAGGAAAAGCAGTTAAACAAGTTACGAACAGCTACGATGAAGCAACACTTTACCAAACAGGAAAATCTGCTATACCAAAGGTTTATGGTGGTTTTGGAACTCAGATAAGATTTAAAAACATTACTCTATCTGCTAATTTTGCGTATCAGCTGGGCGGCTGGGGCTATGACCAAAACTACAGATCGCTCCTGCATTCAGACAACTATGCGTCTAACTATCATAGAGATGTTCATAACACATGGACGCCAGAAAATCCTACAGCATCTCTGCCAAGAATAGATATTTCTAATTCTAACCAAAATGCTAGTTCTACACTATTCTTAGTGAAATCAGATTATTTAAGTCTTCAAGATTTGACGCTGAGTGTGGGCATACCGCAGAAGTTCCTTGAAAACTACGGAATCCGAGATGCCAATATTTATGTAACAGGGAACAACCTTTTCTTACTTTCAAAGAGAAGAGGCTACGACCCAAGGCTGTCTATTTCTGGAGTTTCGGAGACATATGGATATAATCTGTTGTCAAGTGTTTCATTAGGTCTTAATCTTAAATTTTAATCTTTAAAAAAGTTATGAAAATAAATAAAATATTAGCAGGAGCATTCGTTGCTCTATCACTTTTAAGCTGCAATAGAGAATTAGAAACTGAATCCGCGAAACTGATTTCAGAGGAGCAGATTCCTGATGATGCGGCTTCTTTAAATAATTATCTTAAAGGGATTTATCTTAGCTTTAGAAATAATGGTTCGGGTGGAACTACCACTCACACGGATTTTGGGATAATGTCCATAAAAGCAGGAGTTGATTTACTTTCCAATGACCTTATTCAGGCAAAACAGCAGCACCTTGGGAGATATTACAACTATGAAGCGAGACAAAGCGACAACTTTACCAACGAAATCGTTTGGAATACATTTTATTCTAAAATCTTTGATATCAATCGTTTGATAGAGAAGATAGAAGCCATAGGTGTAAATAATGAAAACCGACACATCTATGGTCAGCTTTTGGCACTTCGTGCGTATAGTTATTTTAATTTGGTGAGGTTCTATGCGCTTACTTATGTTGGTCATCAGAATGAACTGGGAGTGCCGCTGGTAACTACGGCATCCAGCCCAGAAACACCGAGAGCAAGAGCCACTGTGGCAGAAGTTTATAACCAAATAACCAGCGATATAGAAAACGCCATCACAGCGCTGAATGGTTTCACTCAGCAAAACATCGCACAGATAGACCAAAGGGCAGCAAAAGCCATCGCGGCGGATATTTACCTTGAAACTGGAGATTATACCAGAGCGGCAGCCTATGCTAATGAAGCCCGAACAGGCAAAACACTGATGTCTCAGGCGGACTATACAGGAGCAGGATTTTCTCTAAAAACCAATCCAGAGATTATCTGGGGATTTGATAATTCTTTACAAACCAAAAACATCGGTAACCACTACGCTTCGTTCTTCTCTATGTATGACAGCATGAATGAAGGCTATGCGGGAGCAGCAGGAATTTATAAAATCATAGATAAAAGATTATACGATAAAATCCCAAGCACTGATTACAGAAAACAAGTGTTCAATGGGGCTACAGAATCCACTTATACTTTTAATGGAAAGACCAAAAAGCATCCGCCGTATGTGAGCAGAAAGTTCAAGGATTTGACTTTCTTTGAAGGGGATTATATCTACATCAGAGCGGCTTCGCTTTACTATATAGAAGCGGAGGCTTTGGCAAGACTTGGGCAGACAGCTCAGGCGAGACAGGTGCTCTATGATATTACATCTGTGAGAGATACAGGATATACACATTCCACTAATTCTGGGCAGAGCCTCATAGATGAAATCATCCTGCAAAAGAGAATAGAACTCTGGGGCGAAGGCTACGCTTGGTTTGATATGAAACGCCTTGGGGTGGATTTGGTGAGAGATTATCCAGGTTCTAACCATACTTTTGGGAAGTTTAATCGTAGTTATTCTACGGACTACAAACAATACCGTTTCCAAATTCCGCAGAGCGAGGTGAGTAACAATCCTAATATTGTTCAAAACCCAGTGAAATAAGCCATGAAAACCACAGCCCGCTGAAAGGTGAAATTCCTTTCGGCGGGTTTGTTTTTATAGGGTTAAATGTTATCTTTGCCAAGAATTTTAAATTTATATAATTATGAAAAAACTTTTATTGGCTGTTGTAGCAGTAGTGAGTTTAACAGCGTGCAGCAGAAACAATGGTACAGATGAGATTACACCAGAGCCAGTTTCTCCTATCGTAGGGACATGGAAATATGTAAGAACCGAAATCATCAGTGGAACAGATGGTTCTACATTAAACACAAGGGTTCCTGATGAATGTGGAAGTCAAAACACCTTAGAATTTAGAGTGGATGGAAAACACATTGATAAAGAATTTATTAAAGTAGGTGGGCAGTGTACACAGGATGGAGATGAGGAGAGTAGATATGATTATAATTCTGCGACTAAAATTCTAAAGTTCACATATAGTGATGGAAGTGTAGAACAAGAAGAAGTATTGTTATTAGATGCTACAAATCTTCATTTAATACCTGAAGTATATGATTATGATGGAGATGGAGTTGATGATAAAGTAATCATGTTTTATGTAAGACAAAACTAAAAAAATATTCCCTAAGATTATATCTTGGGGATTTTTATTTCTTGCTGGAACAGGGGAGTTGTATTCTTTTTTAATTAAAAATAAAGTATTCATTGTTAGGGTTTTGTAACTTTGGCAATGATTTTTTGTAACGAAAAAAATATTTCCAGCACTAATGTGGGTATAAAATGCATTTTAAAAAAGTTAGAGTTTAAATAATCAAAATCAAAACAAATGAAAACAAGTCAAAATAAAAAAGATTTAGCGGAGATGATTACCAAGAGAAAGGATTTATTTTGGGCTGGTTTTTCTTTGATAAACTTTTAAAAAGCATTTTATGAAAGCCGAACAGCAGCAGGAGTTTATCAAGCAACTGAATGAAAACCAGAGGGTAATCCATAAGATTTGTAAAATCTACATGGACAATCCCAGCGACCACGAAGACCTTTTTCAGGAGATTGTAATTCAGCTTTGGAAAGCCTATCCTAATTTCCGTGGAGAAGCCAAATTTTCCACTTGGGCTTACCGCATCGGGCTGAATACCGCACTAGCACTATTCCGAAAGCGAAAAAGAGATGTCCCTGCGGACTCTATGGAGATTCTTCCCGAGATAAAAATAGCGGAAGAAAACGATGACCAGACCGCACAGATACAGGTGATGTATGATGCTATACACCAGCTGTCCGATGTGGAAAAAGCCCTCATTATGATGTATCTGGATGACAAGCCCTACCGAGAAATTTCCGAAATACTGGGCATAACGGAAGGAAACGCCCGTGTGAAAATGAACCGTGCAAAAGAAAAACTAAAAACCCTCATCAAAAAATAAGGCTATGGATGAATTAGAATTGCTAAAAAAAGATTGGAAAGAAAATAAATCTGATGATTTCAAAAATTATACAGAAAAAGAACTTTTCGCAATGACCAAAAAAAGGTCTGTTTCCATCGCAAAATGGGTGTTTATCATTGCTTTATTGGAACTGGGATTTTGGTTTTTAATTGGGTATTTAATGCCTTCTTCTTCATCCGAAGATAAATACCAAGACATTCCTTTTGTTGATGGGATTTTGAGTGTTATGGATATAATTTCTATTCTTTCTCCATTTGTTTTTATCGGTTCGCTTTTATATTTAAATTTTAAAATAAAAAGAGAAGAAAACCCTAAAAAACTGATGGAAAAAATCCTGCTGATGAAAAAATGTATCCAATGGTATATTAGAATATTTTTAGGAGAAATAGTGGTGTTTTTTTTCATCAGTATGATATTGACATTTTATATAGAATATAATACTTTGGAGGGAAAAGAATTAGAAGAATTGTATCTTTTTGCATTTGTGATGTTTATTCCTTTTTTAATGATTATTTTCCTTTTTATTTTATTCCTAAGATTTATTTATCATCTCGTTTATGGAAACCTACTACAAAAACTGAAACAAAACTACGAAGAACTCAGCCGAATGGAAGAATAAAAAGGATACATCCTATAATCCAAAAACGCCCTGATGAAAATTTTCATCAGGGCGTTTCCATTAAAATTAAATATAATTATGAAAAGATTTATTACTCTTTATTTTTAATCGCTTCAGTTATTTTCTGGCCAAGTTCTTCGGTAAGTTCTGGATTGTCTTTCAGAAGTTCTTTCACAGCATCTCTACCTTGTCCTAGTTTAGTATCTCCATAGCTGAACCATGAGCCGCTTTTCTTAATCACATCATAGTCTACACCAAGGTCTAATATTTCTCCAATTTTAGAAACTCCCTCACCGTACATAATGTCAAATTCCGCCTGTCTGAAAGGAGGCGCTACTTTATTTTTCACCACTTTTACTTTTACTCGGCTTCCTACGGCTTCATCGCCTACCTTTATCGGTGTGCTGGCTTTTCTGATGTCTATTCTCACAGAAGCGTAGAATTTAAGGGCGTTTCCACCAGTAGTGGTTTCTGGGTTACCAAACATCACACCTATTTTCTCTCTCAGCTGGTTGATGAAAATAACGGTACATTTGGTTTTATTGATAGTTCCTGTAAGTTTTCTTAATGCTTGAGACATCAGCCTAGCGTGTAGTCCCATTTTGGAATCTCCCATGTCGCCGTCTATTTCAGCCTTTGGAGTAAGAGCCGCCACAGAGTCTATTACTACGATGTCTATCGCACCAGAACGGATGAGGTTGTCCGCGATTTCAAGGGCTTGCTCTCCATTGTCTGGCTGGGAAATAATAAGGTTTTCTAAATCAATTCCTAATTTAGCAGCATAACTTCTGTCAAAGGCATGCTCTGCATCTATGAAAGCTGCTATCCCTCCTGCTTTTTGGGCTTCAGCGATGGCGTGTAGTGTAAGGGTAGTTTTCCCTGATGATTCAGGCCCGAAAATCTCTATCACTCTTCCTCGTGGATATCCGCCTACACCGAGGGCAATATCCAGTCCCAAAGAACCAGACGGAATCACTTCTATTGTATCATCTACTGCGCTGTCCCCCAGCTTCATTACAGTTCCTTTTCCATAGGTCTTGTCCATTTTTTCTAGGACTAGACTCAGTGCTTTTTTCTTATCTTCTAAATTACTCATCTTCGATTAAATATTGCTTCAAAGTTACAAATATTTTGGTAGATATTATCAATTTTGTTTTTAAAATATTTCCATCAAAATAAAATCCTAGGAATCATAATAGACTAAAGAAAAAAATAAAAAATCCTTATCTTTGGCAAAATTCTTTTAAATACAAAAAAGTAATGTTAAAAGCAGGTTTAGTAGGTGCTGGGCATCTCGGAAAAATACATTTGAAATTGCTCAACCAATCAGAAAAATACGATTTGGTGGGCTTCCATGATAAAGATATAGAAAATTCCAAAAAGCTGGAAGCAGAATTTGGGTATAAATTTTATGAAAACTTGGATGAACTCTTGGATAAAATAGAGGTTTTGGACATCGTGACGCCTACTTTTTATCATCATGACTATGCTAAAATAGCCATAGAAAGAGGCTTGGATTTTTTCATAGAAAAGCCTGTAACTCAGACTTTAGAGCAGGCGGAAGAGATTATTCAGCTTTGTAATGAAAAGGGAATCAGGGCGCAAGTAGGACATGTAGAGCGCTACAATCCTGCATTTATTGCCACCAAGCCGTTTATCAGCGAACCAAAATTCATTGAAATCCACCGTTTAGCCGAGTTTAACCCGAGAGGAACGGATGTTTCTGTGGTTTTGGATTTGATGATACATGATTTGGATATTTTGCTTTCTTTGGTGAAATCTCCTGTGAAAAACATCCATGCAAGCGGTGTTTGTGTGGTCAACAAATCGCCTGATATCGCCAATGCAAGAATAGAATTTGAGAATGGATGCGTGGCGAACCTTACCACGAGCCGAATTTCAATGAAATCCATGCGAAAGAGCCGATTTTTCCAAAGAGATGCCTATATTTCGGTGGATTTCTTAGAGAAAAAAGCAGAGGTTATCCGTATGAAACCAGCTCCTGAAAATCCATCAGATTTTGATATGATTATCCAAAACGCAGAGGGCGAGAGAAGTCAAATCATATTTGAATATCCTAATATCCAGCCGAATAATGCTATTTTGGATGAGTTGGAAAGTTTTGCAAACTCCATCACCGAGAATAAGCCCGTGGAGGTAAGTCTGGAAGATGGAACAGAAGCGCTGAAAGTGGCTTTGGAAATTATGAAACTAATTGATAAAAAATAATTTATATGAAAGCTTTTAAATTTATTTTGTTGTTATTTATTACTTCTGCATCACTTGTTTTTGGGCAGGAGAAAAGATATTTCTTTAAGTATGAGTATCTTCCAAACTCAAAGTATTTAATTAAATTAAAAACAGATATGGATGGAGGGTATAAATTTGTGGGAAGCAAAGAAGTGATAGATAAAATAGGAATGAATGAGGTGAAAATGAAGATGAATATGAACATGGGAAGCACCATTTCTACACAAAAGAAACAAGATAACAAAATTCCATTTGTATTAGAATACACTGATTACATTTCTGAAGCAGAAATTAATGGAGAGAAAGTGAACAGAAAAATTCCTATCCAAGGAGTTAAATTGAGCGGTGATATTGTAAATGGTAAGAAAATGGAGGTTAAGAATGTAGAAGGAAACATCAATGAAGAGACAAAGAAGATATTGGTAGAATCTATTAAACAATTTTCTGCAATAGATACGGATTTTCCTAAAGAAGGTCTAAAAATAGGTGATAGTTTTGATGTTGTTGTACCATATAAACAAAGTATACCGAATGCGGGCGATATAGAAATGAAAATGAATGTAAAATATAAACTCTTAAAAGTAGAAAAAGAGGAAGCCTATTTTGATATGTTGATAGATTTTGTAATGGGTGATAAGAATGTTAAAAACATGGATTTGTCTGCATCTGGTGATGGAAAAGGTTTTTTATTATTTGATATGAAAAATAATTATTTTACCAGTCAGAATATAGATATGACTATTAATTTAAAATTAAAAACAGAATTACTTACACTTGAAAATACTTCTAAAGCAAAATCTGTCGTTACTCAACAAAAAATAAAATAAAAATATTTTTTAGAGAAACTACATTTATATTTATTAACTTTGCAAAACCTTATAAGATATATATTTTTAGTTAAACAATTTAAAAATTAGAAAGTTATGAAATTACCAAAGTTTTTGATGGCAGATAATTCAGAATTTCCAGAGGATTTGTTCGTAGTGCATACAGAATATCCAAGATTTATCCTAAATGTAGAGGAAGAAGAAGTAGAATGGCTAGATGATTTGGAAGGAGATGATGAGGAAACCGTTGCAAATGAAGCTACAAAAGTAGTAGAAGAAGCATTCGCATGGTGTGATGAAGAATTGGCGAAATACGATGATTTGGAAGATTAATTATCTTTAAAAACAAAATAAAAACCCACTTTTTAGGTGGGTTTTTTATTTTATAGACCGAAAGCCTTTTTGATTTCTTCTACTTTATCCAGTTTCTCCCAAGTGAAAAACTCTAAACCTTTGATAGTAAGCTCGTTTTTAGCTCCTTTATTGAAGGTTTTATCCGCTACATAATAATTTCTTCCCATGTGTCCATAGGCTGCTGTTTCGCGGTAGATAGGATTTCTCAGTTTTAGGTTTTGCTCTATCGCATAAGGTCTCAGGTCAAATAATTGCTGCACTTTTTCTGCGATTTCGCCATCAGTTAGATTTACTTTGGAAGTTCCATAAGTGTTGATATACAAACCACAAGGCTTAGCAACCCCGATGGCATAAGAAATCTGAACCAAAATTTCATCTGCAACTCCCGCTGCTACAAGGTTTTTAGCGATGTGTCTCATGGCATAGGCTGCACTTCTATCCACTTTAGAAGGGTCTTTTCCAGAGAACGCTCCACCTCCGTGAGCACCTTTTCCTCCGTAAGTATCTACGATGATTTTTCTTCCTGTAAGTCCTGTATCTCCGTGTGGGCCACCGATTACGAATTTCCCAGTAGGATTGATATGGAATGTAATATTATCATTGAAAAGCGCTTGAATTTCAGGTTTTTGTTTCGCTTTAACTTTTGGAATTAAAATCTCGATGATATCTTTTCTGATTTTTGCCAGCATGTTTTCTTCTGTGTCAAATTCATCATGCTGAGTAGAAACCACGATGCTGTCTATTCTCACAGGTTTGTGATTATCAGAATATTCTATCGTAACTTGTGATTTTGCATCAGGACGAAGGTAGGTGATTTCCTTATTTTCTCTCCTCAATGCAGAAAGTTCTCTCAAAATAGAATGAGCCAAGTCTAATGCCAGCGGCATGTAGTTTTCGGTTTCGTTTGTCGCATATCCGAACATAATTCCTTGGTCACCAGCACCTTGTGCGTTTGCTTTAGTCTCGAAATCAGAGTTTTGAGTAATTCTATCCACGCCTTGGTTGATGTCTGGCGACTGTTCGTGGATAGCAGAAATCACTCCACAAGAATCTCCATTGAACATATATTCGCCTTTGGTATAGCCAATATCATTGATGACTTCCCTAGCGATGGTCTGCACATCAAGGTAAGCCTCAGATTTTACCTCTCCAGCTAGGACAACCTGCCCAGTGGTTACGAGCGTTTCACAAGCTACTTTTGAGTTCTTATCATAGGCCAAAAAATGGTCTATCAGCGCATCGGATATCTGGTCTGCGATTTTGTCTGGATGTCCTTCAGAAACGGACTCTGATGTAAATAAGTAAGCCATAAATTTCTTTATTTTTGGGTTATAGATTTTAAAATTTATATAAACTGTGAAACCAAAATAAAGAAACTAAAAAGAGAATTTCTGTTTTAGCATTTTTTATTGAGGTTGCAATCAGCACAAATTTTTCCTCTTAATTTTAAAAGGCAAATTTACATAAAAAAATTAAACTTCAAAATTAAATTTTATTGAGGAGCGATAATAGAGAAGTCCTTTGGATTTTTATTGTAATTAAGATGTTTTGCCAAAGCATCTTTTATAAAAGAGCCAAATTCATTGAGCATTTTTTGTTTGTAAGTAGGTTTATAGTAGATGAGGCTGATTTCTCTGGAAGGGAAAGGCTTTTTAAAATGGAAAACTTTTTTCTTCTGTTCTTCCGAGAGCTGCTGCACGGCAAGTTCTGGGAGCACAGTGATGCCTCCTGTTTTATCCACCATTTTTATAAGAGTACTGATGCTGGATGCCGAGAATTCTAAATTCTTTGGCTTCAGTGAGTTTTCCTTTAAATGACAGATGGATTCCATTTGTTTTCTCAAGCAGTTTCCTTCTTCCAAAAGCCAAAATTTATCCGAATTAAAATCCTCAGAACCTATAAAATATTTATCTTTATTTTCATAAGAGGAATAAATCAGCAGTTCTTCATTAAAAAGAAAATCACTGAAAAACTCTTCTGTTTCATGATATGGAGTAGAAATGATGCCAGCATCTATTTCACCAGATTTTAGGGATTTTATGATGTTTTCAGTATTCATTTCGTGGATGTTCATTTCTATTTTTTGGTTTTGATTTAGAAAATCAAAAATTTCGTTTGGAATAAGAAACCCAGAAACCGTAGGAATAATCCCAAGATTGATTTTCCCAGCCAATACATTATTGAGCGAATGAGCTTTATTTTTTAGTTCTGTAATGCTTTCTAACACCGCTTTAGCAGAGGAAATAATCTCATCTCCAGCATCGGTGGTGCGGATAGGATGAGTGGTTCTGTCGAAGATTTTTATACTAAGTTCATCTTCTAATTTCTGAATCATCGCGCTGAGTGTAGGCTGTGTGACATGACAAGCCAAAGCCGCTTTCCCAAAATGCTTGTATTTATCAACGGCGATGAGGTATTCTAACTGCTGGATGTTCATGATTTTCAAAAATATTTTATATAAAACTCATTTTCATTAATGTAAAATTACATAATTACTGCAACCAATCCTGATTGTATAAAAACAGAATTGGTTACAGTGAATTTACAAACTTATGTATAGAACTATTTTACAGTCTCTTTGTAAGAATCCGTAAAGTCTTGTCCTGTGTAAGAAGTGAAACTCGTACTCCAGTTCTGAACTCTAGCTCCTGTGTATGTTTTAGTTACTGTCCATTTCACAAATAGATTACCATAAATGTCAGTAGCTTTTACTTCTACAAATGATTTAAATCCTTTATTTACTTCAAAAGAAATACTTTCTGACATTCCACTTCTCAGATATATTTTTCTCTTGTTTCCATTAGCATCTCTATAAGTTACAGAGCCGTTTACAGCGCTATTTCTTGGATTACTACTTTGATGTTGAACCTGCAGTTTAGCGGTGTATATGGCATCGTCATCTTTATCCCTAGAACAAGAAGAAACGATAAACCCTAAAACTAATGCAAGCGCACCCACTAAAATACTTCTTTTTGATAAAAACTTTTTCATTTTAAAAATTAAATTTTTTGTTTTTAATAATTCTCAAAAATTATACCATAGATAATAATAATTTTTATTAGTAATTGGTTTAGTTCTCTGCATAAGACTCGGTAGGAGCACAGGTACAGATTAGATTTCTGTCTCCATAGGCATCATCTACACGAGAAACAGAAGCGAAGAACTTATTCT
>CAUQKV010000014.1:0-43692 GCA_963518845.1 uncultured Flavobacteriaceae bacterium
TTACCAATTCCCGTAGGCCCTACCACAGAAAAAAGTCTTTTCTTCATTTAATTTTTTAAAAATAGGCCTCAAAGATATGGATTTTACTTTTTTATAAATACTAAATTTAACAACTTTAATGTTTTCAAAATTTAATTAGAAATACTTTATTAAATAAGACTTTGACTTTGTTTCACTTACTTTATAGTTTGTTTCTTGCATAATATGGCGTTTTATTTTAACTTTGCACAAACCTAAACGAATGTCTAAAAACAATACTAAATACATCTTCGTGACAGGAGGTGTAACATCATCATTAGGAAAAGGAATCGTTTCCGCTTCTCTAGGTATGCTACTGAAAGCCAGAGGATTTAAAGTTACGATACAGAAACTTGACCCTTATATCAACATCGACCCAGGGACACTGAACCCGTACGAACACGGCGAATGCTATGTGACCGAAGACGGCGCAGAAACAGACCTTGACTTGGGACACTATGAGAGATTTCTGGATACCAATACCAGCCAAAATAATAATGTAACCACAGGAAGAATCTACCAAACCGTAATCGAAAAAGAGCGAAAAGGTGATTTCCTTGGGAAAACTGTACAGGTAATTCCACACATTACCAATGAGATAAAGAGAAGAATAAAAATCCTTTCTAATGAAGGCTATGATATCATCATCACTGAAATAGGCGGAACGGTGGGAGACATAGAGTCTTTACCCTACATAGAGTCTGTTCGTCAGCTGAAATGGGAGCTGGGAGAGAAAAACTCTATGGTGATTCACCTTACTTTGCTGCCTTATCTGGCTTCAAGTGGTGAATTAAAAACCAAGCCTTCTCAGCACTCTGTAAAAGCATTGATGGAAAGCGGCGTTCAGGCTGATGTTTTAGTGTGTAGAACCGAACATACCATCACCAAAGACATCAGGTCTAAACTTGCTCAGTTCTGTAATGTAGCCATAGAAAATGTAGTGGAATGCAAGGATGTAGACACTATATACCGCGTTCCTATAGAACTGCATCAGCAGAATTTTGACCAAGTAGTTCTTAAAGGATTAGGACTTCCTTACGACAAAGAACCTAATCTAAAAAACTGGCAAAATTTCCTTAAAAAATATAAAAACCCTAAGAAAACCGTAGAAATAGGGCTTGTCGGTAAATATGTTTCTTTGCCAGATTCATACAAATCCATAGCCGAGGCTTTCATCCACGCAGGAGCATCAGAGGAAATAGATGTGAAGCTAAAATGGATCTACAGCGGTGACCTAGAAAACGGAAATACAAAAGACTATCTAAAAAATTTAGATGGTATTCTCATCGCACCTGGTTTTGGCGACAGAGGAATAGAAGGGAAAATAACCGCTGCCAAATACGCCCGAGAAAACAAAATCCCATTATTAGGAATTTGCCTCGGAATGCAGATTGTCACGATAGAATTTGCGAGAAATGTATTAGGTTTTGAAAAGGCGAATAGTATGGAGTTTGATGACAACTCGCCTTACCCTGTTATCAGCCTAATGGAGGAGCAAAAAGATGTAATAGACAAAGGCGGAACTATGCGTCTGGGCGCTTGGAAATGCGAACTAAAACCAAACACCAAAATCGCTGAAATCTATAATGCAGAACTGATTTCGGAAAGACATAGACATAGATATGAGTTTAACAATGACTACATAGAAGATTACGAGAAAAAGGGACTTATCCCTTCTGGTTTCAACCCAGAAACCCACCTCGTAGAAGTAGTGGAACTCAAAGACCATCCTTTCTATGTAGGTGTGCAGTACCATCCAGAATACAAGAGCACGGTGGCATCTCCACATCCTTTGTTCATTGCTTTTATAAAAGCATCTGCAAAAAATAAAAAATAATTTTATTTATCAATAGCCCTTTTAACCTACGAGTTAAAAGGGTTTATTTATCATTTTATTCCTAATAAAAATCACAACTTATTTTCTAATGAAATAAATCTTTTCACTAATTTTTGTTTATCTTTGTCGACAATAAATTTTTAAACTAAAAAAATGCAGAATAGTAACAGAGGATTTGAAAGAAGCCAGTTTATCAATATGGTTGTCTTTGCTGGATTTATTTTAGCTGTATCGTTTTTCTTCCAGTATTTCAATAAAGATGACAAGCAGAAACAGGCTGAAAAACAAGCAAAAACTGAGCAAAGAGAAAAAATTACAAAAACTATTGCTTCTCATGGTGGAGAAAAATCCACTCTCAAAAATGACGAGCTTACTTTAGAAATTTCTAACCTTGGCGGGCAGATTTCTTCGGTAAGAATGAACCAGTACAACTCTTATGACAGAACAGACAAAAATAAACCTCTGTATTTATTCAATAACGAGAACTCAAACTACGGATTTACTTTTAAAGACAAAGCTGGTAAATTAGTAAGTACCAAAGATTTAAACTTTACTCCGACAGTAAATGGCAATGTAATAACTCTACAAGCACAGCTGGAGTCTGCTACAATTCAGTTTATCTATACTTTACAAAAAAACTACAAAGTTGATTTCCAAGTAAAAACAGAAGGACTTTCTAAAGTAACTAATGACAACAAAGCTCAGTTTTCTTGGGATTACCAAGCTTTGGCTACAGAAAAAGGTAGAACTCAGCAGCAGGGCTACACAGAGTTTGTGTATTCATTTGACAACTATTCCAGCTATGATTATGATGGAAGCGGAGAAATGGAGGAAACCGAAGAAACACTAGACTGGATCGGTGTGAAAAGCCAGTTCTTCACGGCTGTTTTCGAGGCTAAAAACGGATTTACGCAGTCTACAGGAAGCCAAGAACCAGTGGACAAAGGCGATTATCTAAAAACTTTCAACTACAAATCTGAAGTAAATCTTTCTGGGAATAAAGAATTTAACGAAAGTTTCTCTTGGTATTTCATGCCGCTAGATTTGGATTTACTTGAAAGCTATGATAAAAATTTTGATAGAATCTTGCCACTCGGCTGGTCATTCATCAGGACTATCAATGTTTGGTTCTTTATCCCTATTTATGAATTTATTCAAAATCATTTAGGACTTACGGCTGGTTGGGCTATTTTAGTGCTGACTATCATGGTTAAACTTATCCTATCGCCTATCATGTTCAAACAGCACAAACTAAGTGCGATGATGAGAGTAATCCGACCTGAAGTAGATGCTGTAAACGAAAAATACAAAGATGCTGACCCATTGAAAAAACAACAGGAAGTATTGGCGGTGTATAGAAATGCGGGAGTCAATCAGCTGGCGGGATGTATTCCAGCCCTTATGCAGGTGCCTATTTTCTATGCGTTATTCCGTTTCTTCCCGAATTATATCGATTTCCGAGGCAAGAGCTTCTGGTTCGTAGAGGATTTATCTTCATATGATGATATCATCAAGATTCCATCTAACTTCCTTGGAATAGACCATTTGAGTATTTTTGCGGTGGCTTGTACGGTAGTTATCTTAATCTACACTATCATGACTTCTGGAAACATGCAGGCACCGAGACAAGAAGGAATGCCAGATATGAGACCTCTGATGTACATTTTCCCAATTACATTCATGTTCTTCTTGAATTCTGCTGCATCTGGGCTTTCTTGGTACTATTTTGTTTCAAATGCTCTGAACATCGTGATTGTACTTGTTATCAAAAACTTTATCATTGATGAAAAGAAAATTCACGCTCAGATTCAGGAAAACAAAGCTAAACCTGCTAAAGAAGGGCGTTTCCAAAGAAAAATGCGCGAACTGATGGAACAAGCACAAGAACAGAAGAAGGAACAGCAGAAAGAGCAACAAAAACAACAGAAAAACAACAAAAAATAATTTAAATTATTTATAAAAACAGCCTTCAGCATTACTCTAAAAAAAGAAAATGTTGAAGGTTTTTCTTTTGAATTATGAAAAAAGTAATCATCATCGGAGGAGGCGCTTCTGGATTTTTTACCGCTGCAAATATTGATACCAAACTATACGATGTCACTATTTTAGAACAAAATTCTGATGTCCTGCAAAAAGTAAAAATCTCAGGCGGCGGCAGATGTAATGTTTCCCACGCTTGTTTTGACCCGAGAGAACTCGTGCAATTCTACCCTCGTGGAAACAAAGAACTCCTCAGCGTGTTTACAAAATTCCAGCCTGAGGACACCATGAACTGGTACGAAGAACACGGCGTAGTCCTCAAAATAGAAGATGACAACCGAATTTTTCCTGAAAGCAACTCATCACAAAGCATCATAGACTGCCTAGTCAATGAATGCAGAAAGAATAATGTAAAAATACTTACCAAACAAACCGTTACCGAGATTCTGCCGCAGGAAAACGGATATAAAATTCATACCACAGACCAAAATTATTTCGCGGATTATGTGGTATTCAGCACAGGAAGTTCGCCGAAAGCATTTAAATTACTAGAAAAACTTGGGCATCAGATTATCGCGCCCGTTCCGTCTTTATTTACATTTAACATTAAAAATGAAATACTGAAAGACCTCATGGGAACGAGTTTTCAGTATGTAGATATTGAAATCCCAAAATTAAATTTAGAAGAGTCTGGCTCTCTGCTCATCACCCACTGGGGACTGAGCGGCCCTGCAATCCTAAAACTATCGGCATGGGGGGCGAGAGAACTTGCGGCACTAAAATACCAGTTCGAAATCATCGTTAATTTCATCGGGACGGCTTCAGAAGATGCTTTGGAAATATTTAAAAATTTCAAAGAAAAAGAACCGAAAAAATCTATTGGTCAGGCTAAGATTTTTGATATTACCAATCGTTTTTGGCAAAGAATTTTATTCGTTTCTGGAATTGACACAGCCAAACAATTAGCCAATATCAACAACAAAGAAATGCAGAAAATCATAGAAAATCTGTGCTGCTGCCGAATGAATGTGACAGGAAAAAGCACTTTCAAAGAGGAGTTCGTCACGGCAGGCGGCGTGGATCTGAAGGAGATGGATTTCAAAACCATGAAAAGCAAAAAACTACCCAATTTCTACATCTCTGGTGAGGTTCTCAACATCGATGCGGTTACTGGCGGTTTCAACTTCCAAGCGTGTTGGAGCGAAGGCTGGCTGATTGCTCAGGACTTAAACGCTGTGAGGTGAAATCTTTGTTACTTGGATTTTGTCTGAACTATATCATTTGTTTTTTTGCAAATATTAAATCTTATTTCGCTCAAAACAAATGATTTTTACGAAATAAGAAATCTTATTTTCTTCAAAACTAATTATTTTGCAAAATCACAAATCTTATTTCAGGAAAACAAATTGTTTACACAAATTTTAAATAATAAAATAAGGGACTTAAACACATTAAGCCCCTTTGTGTTTTTATGATGATATTCCGTTTTGTTAGTTAGAAATTCTTTTCTTTAAAGGTTTTTTGCACCTTATCTTTTTCGGATAAAATAATATCAGAAAGCGGGAGTTTCCAATCTATGCCAAGCTCTGCATCATTCCAAATGATACCGCCTTCGGATTCTTTATTATAGAAATTATCACATTTGTAGGTAAAAACTGCGGTCTCGCTCAGCACCGAAAATCCGTGAGCAAAGCCCCTTGGAATGTAGAGCTGGAGCTTATTCTCAGCACTAAGCTCTAATCCGAACCACTGCCCAAAAGTAGGCGAATCTTCGCGCAAATCTACTGCAACATCCCAGACTCTTCCCTCCTGACAAGATACCAGTTTGGCCTGAGCCATATCTCCTTTCTGCAAATGCAGTCCGCGAAGAACTCCGTAAGAGGATTTGGAAACATTATCCTGAACGAAATGCCCGTTCATCCCTGTCAGCTGTTCGAATTTTTGTTCATTAAATTTCTCATAAAAATATCCCCTATCATCTTCAAAAACAGTAGGTTCTATGATGTAGCAGTTTTTAAGTGGCGTTGATTTTACTTTCATAACATGTTCTCAATTACATTTTTTATTCTCTCCAAATCTTCAGCTGTCAAATTAGACCCAGAAGGCAGGCAAAGCCCATTATTAAATAAATTTTCAGCTACATTTCCTCCATAATATGGCGCATCAGCAAAGACAGGCTGCAGATGCATCGGCTTCCAAAGCGGGCGGCTTTCTATATTTTCTTCTTGTAGTTTCAGACGAAGTTGCTCTCTGTCAAAGCCTGTTCTCTGCGCATCGATTGTAATGGCAGAAAGCCAGTGATTAGAGAAAAAGTCTGAATTTGGCTCTGTAAAAAGCTCTATTCCATCTATATTCTTAAAAACTTCTTGATAGAAATCATGATTTTTACGACGCTGAGAAATTCTCAAATCCAAAACTTCCATCTGCCCGCGCCCTATTCCAGCTGAGATATTACTCATTCTATAGTTATAGCCTATCTGCGAATGCTGATAATGTGGCGCATTGTCTCTCGCCTGAGTGGATAGAAAAACTGCTTTTTCCTTGTGTCCCTGCGTTTTGCATACCAGCGCTCCTCCTCCAGAAGTGGTTATTATTTTGTTTCCATTAAAACTTAAAAAAGATATTTCGCCAAAAGTTCCGCACTTTTTCCCTTTGTATGAACTTCCAAGAGCCTCTGCTGCATCTTCTACCACTGGGATATCATATCGGCTGGCAACTTCTATGATTTTATCCATTTTTGCAGGCATTCCATACAGATGTACCACTATAACGGCTTTTGGCTTTTTTCCTTTAGCTATTCTATCTTTAATGGCTGTTTCCAAAGCTGTAGGACACATATTCCAAGTTTCAGGCTCGGAATCCACAAAAACAGGCGTAGCTCCTTGATATACAATAGGATTCGCCGATGCCGCAAATGTAAAACTTTGGCAAATAACCTCATCTCCTGCCTTTACTCCTAAAATAACAAGTGCCAAATGCAAAGCCGCCGTTCCTGCCGAAACCGCCGCAACTTTCACATTTTCAGAAAGGTATTGTTCTAAATCAGTTTCAAAATTATTCACATTTGGCCCCAAAGGCGCTACCCAGTTTTGGTCAAATGCTTCATTGATGTATTTAAGTTCGCTCCCTCCCATATGAGGAGAGGAAAGCCATATTTTTGTACTCATTTTTATTCTTTTATGATTCTTACCTGAATATTATATTTTACTCCATCCACAACGAAAAAAGCAGCTTCATCAGAGTTATTGGTAGTCAATGCTCTAAGTTTGTTAATTAAATCTACTGCTTTTATTTCTTCTGATAAGGAAATTTCACGAATATTTTCCAAATCTGTTTTTTTATGTTCTGTTCCCTCTTCTGTCTGTTTAATTCTATTAGGCGCTAAAGAAACTAACTGAGGAACAGCTTCCCTAAATACTTCATATTCTAAATCCAACACTCTCTTATACAGACTATTTGCTGTATCTTCTGGAAGGATGGTTACCTCTCTTTGGTGGATAATATCTCCTTCATCTAGTTTTTCTGACATAAAATGTAGAGTTGCTCCATATTTTGTCCCTTCATAAATAGCCCAAGAAGGCGTATGCCAGCCCTTATTATATGGTAAATAAGCTGGATGTAAATTTAGAAAACCTACTTTAGGAAAATTTATCAATTCTTTACTGATAATAAATGGATAATGTATCCCAAAAATATAATCTACTTCAAATTTTTTGATTTTTTCTATGAAATCTTTTGATTTCAAATCTTTATTAGTAAATATACGACTAGAATCTAACTGAGAAACTTCAATAAGTTTATCTGTATGTGTAGCATTTTCGTTTTCACTTACCAATAAAAAACTAGGCTGATAATCTAGGCTGATCAATAGTTCTAATATTTTGACTGAGATTTCTCTATCTCCTGCAAATCCATATTTCATAGATTAAAAATTTTTAAAAAGTTTTTAGGAAAAGGTATATGGTCATCAAATGCTTGAAAGATAAAGGTTTCTTCTATATCTTTTATTTTATTTTTTTCATTATCAAACTGAATAAACCACTTCTCCAGATGAAATATATAATTGATAACTTCTTGCAATTGTTCTTCTGATAAATCATCTATAAGAAGCTGATTTAGAGAATCATATATTATTTTATTAGCATTATAGATATGACAAGCATTATAGTAAGTAGGCTTATTTTTATACATCTGATAGGCTCTATTACTTCTTGTCATATTATGATATATAAATTTTAGTTTTATCCTCTTGTCCATTATTTATTCTATGTTATTTCCTTTAAACTCATTTGATGTAGCCTGTCCCTGTTCATTGATTCCTTCTGATTTCACAACCTTTAAAACAGTCATTATCAGTATTTTAATATCTAATAAAAAACTAACATTATCAACATACCAAACATCATATTCAAATTTCTTTTCCCAGCTTATGCTATTACGCCCATTGACCTGTGCCCATCCCGTGATACCTGGTTTTACCTCATTTCTTCGGCGCTGAAAATCATTATAAAGTTCCAAATACTTCGGCAAAAGTGGTCTTGGCCCGACAAGAGACATATCTCCCTTGATGACATTCAGCAGCTGTGGAATTTCATCCAAAGAAGTTTTACGGACAAAACTGCCTATCTTGGTAAGTCTGTCTGCATCTGGCAGGAGATTTCCGTTTTCGTCCTTTTTGTCAGTCATGGTTTTAAATTTGATGATTTTAAAAATCTTCCCATCCTTCCCTGGACGAAGCTGAAAAAAGAACGGTTTCCCATCATTTGCAAAAAATAAACCTATCGTAACCATCACAAAAACAGGACTTAAAAATAAAAATCCTACAAGTGCAAGCACAAAATCTATGACAGGTTTAATAAAATTTTTATACATATCAAAAACTGACTTTAAACACTTTGTAACAAACCTTCATACTCCTCCAAAAGAGCTTTCCAAACCACAGACTGCTCATATCTATTTTCTATCATTCTGCGGCTGTTTTCTTTCAATTTAATATATAAATTTTTGTCTCTTGCCAAAGTTAGCATTTTTTCTTTTAATTTTTCTACATTTTTAGACGGAATAATCAGCCCATTTTCTCCTTCTACAATGATTTCATTACAGCCATTGATATCAGAAACTATGCTTGGCAGTCCCATGGCTCCTGCCTGCATGACCACATTGGGAAATCCCTCGCGATAACTTGGAAAAGCCAATGCATCAGAAATAGCAAAAAATGGACGAACATCCTGCTGAAAGCCCGCAGAAATGATATCTTTATTTTGATTTATTTCAGCCAAAGTTTCTGGATTTAAAGGGTCTAAATCACTCTCCAAACCTCCTACTAAAAGAAGTTTTATGCCTGTTAATTCATTATTTTCTGCTGTCTGAAGCTCGGAAAATGCTTTTATCAGTTCGTTTATTCCTTTATCACTGACAATCCTCCCAACAAACACAAACACAAAATCATCAGGCTGAATGTTCAATTTCTCTCTAAGTGCAACCTTTTCTATTTCTGACACTTGCGCTGGACTAAAAAATGTAGTATTTATTCCATTAGAAGAACCATTGGCGATGATTTTCAGTTTATTACTTTGAGTAAAATTATTTTGCAAAATAAAATCATACAAGCCTTTGGAATTAGGATAAACCCTTGTAGCAGAGCTGTATGTGAGCTTTTCCACAAAATTTAAAATTTTTCTTTTAATTCCCGTAGCCTCCATCAGAGGGAGTCCCGCCACGGTATGCAGACGATGCGGCACTCCTGCTAATCTCGCTGCCAGCATTCCTATAATTCCTGCCTTTGGCGTATGGGTATGGACTATCTGTGGTTTTTCTTTTCTCAAAAAATTCCACATTTCCCAAAGCGATTTCAAGTCTTGAAAAGGCGTTATTTTACGGGACATATTGATGGTTTCCATCACAATCCCTTCATTTTCACGAACTTCCCTTAGCTCCTCTCCTTCGGATGAAACTCCTTTCACATCAAATCCATTAGAAGCCATAAACCGCAACTGCCCTTTTAAAAGCACTTTAAAAGATATCGGCACGGTGGTTATACGAATGAGTTTTTTCAAAATATTTTTATTTCTTATTTGGTTGCTAAATATGTGTTTTTATACCACTTTTGGAAACAGTAAAAAGTCCAGATTTTAAAGGAATTGTCCTCCACAGAATTCAAGTGGTTGAGAACAATTTTCTTAATATTCTGAATATCAAATATATCCTGCTCTTCTAGGAATTTATCATCTATATAGCTCAAAAGCTCACTTCTCATCCCTTGTCTAAGCCAGTCTCCAACAGGAACTCCGAAGCCTTTTTTAGACTTTTCCAAAAACTGCTCTGGAAACTCGTTTTCAAAAGCTTTTTTCAGAATCATTTTCTTGTTATTCCCTTTCAGCAGATACTCATCTGGAAGGCTCAGTGTGTAATTCCAAATCTCTCTGGTCAAAAACGGAGCCCTGCATTCCATAGATGCCAGCATACTCGTTCTATCCACTTTTACAATCATATCCCCTTCTAGGCTTATCAGCTTATCTACATTTCTAAAATCTGTGAGACTTTTAGGATTTGGAATTCTTTGCTGATAATACGCCAAAGGGTTTTTAACTCTGTCTTTTTCATTGAGATAAATAGACATTTCCTTGTCTGTGAAACCTAATTTTATAATGTTATAAAAAAAGGAATCATCATAATCTATTGAGTTTAAAGCTTTTCTAACTTTAAATTTTAGTCCTCGCTCATCTCCTTTTTGTTTGGTCAAAGCGTTTGCTACTTTCAGCACACTTTGGTGTAAGAATCTGGGAACCAGACTTGTATATTTTTGGTTAATTCCTCCGATTAAATATTTATTATACCCTCCGAAAACCTCATCGCCTCCATCTCCTGTAAGGGCAACCTTCACATAATCAACTGTTTTAGAAGCAACTATATAACTCGGAAGAGCTGATGAATCTGCAAAAGGCTCATCAAAATTCAGCAAAATCTCATCCAAATGGGATGTCAAATCCTTCTCGGAAATCACGAATTCATGGTGGTTACTGCCGATAAGATTCGCCACGAGCCTTGATTTTTCGGTTTCATCAAAAGATTTTTTATCAAAACCAATGGAAAAAGTATCTATTTTACTATCGGAATGCTTTGATAGACAAAGACTTATAATAGAAGAGTCCACTCCTCCCGACAGGAAAGCCCCCAGCGAAACATCCGAAACACTGCGAGAGCTTACGCTTTCTTCAACCAATTTTCTAACATTTTTCTTAGCTTCATCAAAACTAACCTGCTGTTTTTCAATCTTTTCCGAATGAATTTCATGAATTTTAAGAATATCAGAATTTACATCATATTCTATGAAACTATTGGACTCTAACTTACTGATTCCCTTATATATAGTAAAAGGCGCAGGGATATAGGTCAGCTGAAAATAGAGATTCAGCCCAGTGTTGTCAATTTCTGGTTTTTTATCCAAAACGGAAATAATGGATTTCAGCTCTGATGCCCAGATTAAGCCTTTTTCAGAATGCTGGTAATGTAGTGGTTTGTCACCGAAAAAGTCTCGAGCGATGAAAATTTTGCCCAAAATTTTATCATAAATAGAAAAAGCAAACACACCATCAAGCATCTTAAAAGACTCTAAACCAAAACATTCATAAAGTTTTAGCACCACTTCCGCAGGAGAAGAAGTATGAAAAGCAAAACCTTTCTGAACGAGTGTTTTTTTCAGTTCTTCGGAATTGTAAATCTGACCATTAAAAACAATAACTTTACTTTTATCTTCGGTAAAAATCGGTTGTTTCCCTGTGGATAAATCAAGGATAGAAAGCCTTCTCATAGCGAAAGCTATCGTTTTGTCTTCGAGTTGTTCCACGAAAAAACCATCTTCATCAGGCCCACGATGAATGATTTTTTGGTTCATTTTTCCTATAATGTTCTGAACATCTGTGTTTTCTGCATTTTTATACACCAGCCCATTGATACCGCACATAATCTATATATTGTTTTTTAATAGTTCTACATATTTTTTGCCCCAAACTTGGTATGAATAGCTCTCTTCGGCTCTTTTTCTTCCTGCTTGTCCCATTTTTTGGCGAAGTTCAAAATTCTCTAGCAAAATGGATAATTTCTCATACCATTCATCCTCGCTCTCTGCTGTGAAACCTACATCACTGGTCACAATATCCCTATTCGCGGGCAGTGGAGATGCTACCACAGGGATACCGCTGGCCATGTATTGGATAAGTTTGAATCCACATTTTCCCATTTCCCAATAGCTGTTTTCCAAGGGCATGATGCCTATGGTACTCTCGGCCAAGTCTTTATTCTCGGTTTGAGCGTTCCAATCCTCAAATTTAGTTTTAATTCTTTTATCCAGCTCTACTTTTCCGCCGATAACTTTTAGGGTAAAATCATATTTTTCGGAAAGCCTTCCAAGGGCTTTATCCACCAATTTAAAATGTTTCGTCGTAGAAGGAGAACCCATCCAGACTATTTCTTTGGCATCGTTTTCTTTTTGAAGCCCACAAAGAGGATATTTATCTAAATCTATTACCGTTGGAAGAAAAATCAATTTCCCTTGAAATTCAGAAATATACCAACGATTTCCCACGGTGACAAATTTGGCTAATTTCATCAGCTCTGGAATTTTGTTCTGTAAGCTCGTTCCTGCGTAATTTGCAGAAATATTATCATCAAAATCAAGGCTGAAAGATTTTATTTTCTTTAAATAGAACAATTCAAAACCTAGTGGGAGTTTTGGGAAAAGCTCGTATTCTATGACCACATGGTCGTATTTCTGAACATGAAAAAAAAGATAAAAAACTCTCTTTATCATACACCAAAGCGCCACCATGTTTTTCATCAGAATATTACCATGCAGGTATCTGAAATAGAAATCATTAAACAACGGCGAATAGGAAGCCTCTACGCCCTCTTTCTCAAACCATTTTTTGTAGTTATAAGAACGATAGCGAGAGTTGGCGCCTTTACTGGTGTATTTGGTCAGAAATAGAATTTTCATAGAATGATTTTCTGCAGTTTTTTACAATAAAAAATAAAATTAAGAAAAATGGGAATATCATAATCTTTTGTCTCATCGAAATCCCAAAATTAGCAAGTGTATAAGCCAAAGGAAGCGTACATGCCAATATGATTCCTATATAACTCCACAAGATATAATTTGTCTTAATTTTATCAAAAAACAAACCTTTGATTATGATGAAAAAGATATACAACCAAACTAAATTTTCCAACGCCGAGACTAAAAACATTGGGTCTCGAGCTTCAAAAATAAAAGGTCTAAACATGTAGCTAAACCATTTTACAACTAAATTACTATCTTTCATATCTACTCCCGCTCCTCCTTCTAAATTAGCATTCATAGAATTTTGTAGTTTTCCTTCTATATCACTGATATTGGTAACCGCTATTTCCTTTAAAAAGAAAGGAATAAGGAACAACAAAGCCCCAAAAACAAGCCCCGCAAAAGCAAATTTGGTCTGCATTTTTATCTTATTGTTAGTAAAAACATAACTAATACCTCCTCCTAGTAATACAAAAATAAGGACATGCAACCTAATAAACCCTACCAATAACAATGGTAAAATGTAATGGATCTTGGGTTTATCAAAATATATATTGTAACACAGACAGCACATAGCATAGAACATGAGAGAGTCTTTTCCGAGAGAAACAGTCCAAAAATGAACACCTATAAGTAATAAGAAAAAATACCAACCACTGTAGTCTTTATGAGTAATATTAATAATGATTTTAAATAATTTCAAGCATCCCAAATAAGAAATGAAAGAAAAAACTAAAAAACATCCCAAAAATGACAACTGAAACCACTGAACCAACATGTAATTCAAAAAGACAATAAAAGAGGTTCCATTAGAAAGATAGGACAATCCCCAATCTGTTATATATGTGGATTCCCAATAGTAATATTTAGCATCTGCAGAACCACTTATCACAAAACTATATGAAATAAATGTCACAAAAAAATGCATAAGTCCCATCAAAAGGGAAAAAAATCCTATTTTTCGACTTATTTTAATGTAAATAGAAAATTGTCTCAATATAAATAAGACATAAATAAGTGTTAATACTAAATCTAGTAAGTTAGTCTGACTATATAATTCACTATGTATAGATGGCGTTTTCATTTTTTATTTTGTAATCTTAAAATCAAGAAAACCAGCATCTGTATAGGAACACTACAAACCATATATCTCCCCATCCCTAAAAAAGGAATCATCAGTAAAAAAACAATTCCTATACCACTGCTAATCACTAGATTTTTAACCAATATATTTACTTCGTTTTTCTTTAAATACCCCAATGTAACCATATTCACAAAAACAGCCAATACAGAAACTATAAGGTAAGAAATAGCATAAACTATATCCAAATCCGTTTCGCCATTCCAAATCAGCATATAAACACAAAGAGCAACCGCCATTCCCACTCCATAAAGCACCAAAATCCATTTGTATTTATTCAAAACCGCTATCAGCCCTTCCCTGCTTTCTATAATCAAATACGGTGCGTACAAAAATGACAACGAAACCAAAACTCCTGAAACCAGCTCTGGGAATTTGGATAAAAACAAAATTTGCTGAATATCCTGACTCGCAATTCCAAAAAAGACCACTAAAACAGCTCCAAGTGAAATGATGATTTGGTCTATTTTAAATAAACTAAAATTCAAAATCTGCTGAATTCCCAAACTAAACGGAACTTCCAGCTTCATCAGTTCCATGTTTTCTGCCTTCTTCTTTTTCATAATGAAAACCCACGAAAGCAAAAACCTCAGAAAAATACACGCCACATATAGCGCTATCATTTGCCCATAGCTGTATTCAAAGAAAAGCGAACTGACAAGAAGAACTCCAAAAAAAAGAGGATAGGCTGCTATATTAGCAAAAAGTGCGTAGTTATAGTGTTTCATCACATTCATCTGGACAATAGCCACCACACTATAAACATCAAATACTATTGTGCAAAAAATAACGAGCGCATAGGTATAATCATACATTATCGCATAAACACCTGCACACAGAATAGATAATAGAATCCCCTTTTTTTTTATGTATTCCAGCGGGTCATATACACTATTGGTATCTCCTATCATCTTTGCAAAAACCAAACTATCCAGTCCATATTTGGAAATCGTAATTCCTATTATTTGAAACTGAATAAAAAGCAATATCTTGACAGACAGTTCATTAGATATATAATCAAATTTCCCCGAAGCCAGCAGCACAAATCCCAATGAAGTAAGCAATCCCGACCCTAATAATTTGACTATTACAGGGAAATACTGTTTATACTTATCTATTATCGTTATTGCATGCCGATACATGAGTTGTCATTTGTTACCACCTTCTGCTTCTACTGATGATATGCTTTATTTTATTTTTAAGTCTGTCAAACCAAGTTTTTCCTTCGGTATAATAGCCATAGCCATACTTGTTTCTATACCCAAAATTGCTCTTTTCCACATCATTAAGAACGAATCCAACATTTTTGATTTTGCCTTCTCTGATATTCTTATTTGCAAAGTCTATCAATGCTTTTTCTGAATATTCAGAACGCATGATATAGATCGTAGCATCTGCTAGATTAGCCAATAATAGTGTATCTGTCACAAGCATCAATGGTGCTGTATCTATGACAATATAGTCATATTTCTTTTTCAGATCACTCAGTAGAAGTTCATATCTTCCATTGGTTAGAAGGTCAGCTGGATTTGGCGGAATACTTCCAGAGTAAATCACATCTAAATATGAATCAGAAGCATATTTATGTATGATACTTTCTATAGTAGTTTCATCATTATATAGGAACTCTGTAAGTCCTGCCACACCTTTTCTTGCTTTATTATTATACCTTTGGAGCTGCGGATTTCTAATATCTGAACCTATCAAAATCACTCTCTTTCTAGGCGTGGACAATGTCTGAGCTAAATTAACAGAGGTAAAAGTTTTCCCTTCGCCATTTACCGTAGAGGTCACAAAGACTACCTTTCCTTCATCCTTTTTAGGAAGAATAAAGTTCATATTGGTAACCAATAATCGGAAGGCTTCTGCAATCAGGGAAGAATCGTTCGTTCCCACAAGCTCGGACTGGCCTTTTTCCACTTTCGGCAGCTCCGCTAAAACAGGCGTAGAAGAAAGTCTCTCTACATCTTGTTTTGTTTTTATCTTGATATTCAAAAGCTCTTTTATGTAAATAAAAGCAAACGGAATTATCAATCCTAAAAGCAGCGCTCCCATCAATATTATAGGTTTTTTAGGAGACACCGGCACATCAGAAGAATACGCCTCATCTATCACTCTTGCTTTATCACCTGTGATGGCTAATGAAATGGCTGATTCTTCTCTTTTTTGTAGTAATAATAGATACAACTGCTCTTTAATCTGCTGTTGTCTTTCTATATTTCTGAATAATTTCTCTATGTTCGGTAACTTAGAAATTTTCCCATTTGCTCGGTTTTGCTCCATTTGTAACTCAGAACTTGCTATTTTCAAGTTCGTTTTAGTTTTTTGCAAACTCTGCATAATGGAGCCTTTCAGTTCATTAAGCTGCTGAGATACATTAACTACCGCTGGGTGATTTTCCGTGGCAGATGCTAATAATCTGTCTCTTTCTAAAACCAAACGATTATAAGATTCTATCCCGGCAGACGCTGTAGGGTCTGTAAGTCCTACCGCTGATGGCAGCACTTGATACGCTCCCTTGTTATTGAGATAGCCTATCATACCATCCACCATCTGTGCTTCGGCATCTATATCAAGCTGTTTAGCTCTGGACTGGGCACTAGTTTCCAAATTAAGTTTGGCTTCTACTCCTATGTCTGTCAGTTGGTTTTTTTCCTTAAACCTTTCCTTCTCATTTTCAACACTTTGCAACTCACTAGATATCACCTCAATACGCCCTTCGATGAACTTCATCGTTTCTTTTGACTGAGAGTTTTTATCACTGATTGCATCTTGGTTGTAGGCCACCACTAGATTATCGATGATGTCTTTGGCTTTATCCACATTAGGATAGTTCATGGACAGACCTACTATCGTCGCATCCTTGTTAAGCAGACCCACATTCAGCATTTTTTGCAGCTGAACTACACGAGCTTCTTTTGACAAGATAGAAAGGGACAATTCTCCCAAAGTACCCGCTTTTACAGAGTCAAAATCCTTATTTTTAGTAATGATGATATTGGCATACGGAAGACTTATTAACTTGTTAAATCTTCCTGTAATTTCATTATCCAACTCGCTGGAAGACAATGTAATCTTATCGCCATTTATCTCTATTTTTACATTCTCCTGAGGAAATACTGCATTCTTCTTTTCATTAACTACATTTACAAAAAATGGAGCCGTATCCCCATAAAGCTCTTTACTTTTAAGATTGTCGCTAGAATAAATAGCCACTTGTAGATTTTTGCTTTCTACAACGGCATTCATCAGTTTTTTAGATTTAAAAATTTCTATCTCATTGTCTATACTATTAGAACTCATTCCTCCCAGCTTTGATAAATCCATAAGCAAATCTGCTTCTGTGCTGGAACTTGATGTATTTTTGGCTTCTTTCACCAATACAGAAGACTGCACCTGATAAACATAAGTTTCTGTTCTAAGGTATAACAATGCCAATACTAAAGCGAGTAATGCAGAGACTACAAACCATTTCCAACTCTGTGTATATGGTTTTATCAGCTCTAATACATCTACTTGGTGCTTGTCTGTATTGGGATATTTTGATGAATTTTTATTATTCATTTTTGATGTTTATTTTTTAATAATCAATGCCAAAATTGTCACAATGATAGACGCTACCGATATGTAAATCGTAGTCTGAGGACCAAAAGAAGCAGAATTTTTCTTGGCATTATTAGGTGTTACATAGACCACATCATTTTGTTTCAAATGGTAATAAGGAGAATTGATGAAATTAGCATCTGTAAGGTTGATATAGGCCTGTGTTCTTACTCCATCCTGCTCTCTTACTACTAAAATATTATCCCTTTTTCCATAAATGGTCAAATCCCCTGCAAGCCCCAAAGCTGCAAGCAAGGTGGTTTTTCCATCTGGAATGAGATATTCCCCTGGTTTATTTACTTCCCCAAGCACCGTTACACGATAGTTAGCATAACGAACACTTACTGTAGGGTCTATGATGTATTTTCTCAATTTCTTAGTCAGCTCATCTTTCAAAGCCTCCACTGTTTTCGCAGTAGTGCTTATTCTACCCAAAACAGGAAATTCTATAAATCCATCTGAATAAACGGTATAAGTGACACCTGATACAGAGGTCTGTCCAGATGCTGGAAGGTTAGTATTAGGTTGAGAATAATTAACTTGTGATTTATTGATATCAGTCGCTACACCTTGGTTGAAGGGCGCCGTGATACTCATATCCTTTGCGGTCACATATATCAAAAGCTGGTCGCTAGGCTGTATGGTGGATTGCACATTTTTCTGAGATGCCTCTTTTGCTATCTGCTCTATATTCTGCATATAGGCTATTTCTTTTTGATTTTTACAAGAGGTCAAAGCCAAAAGTGCTGTTATTATTAAAAATATTTTTATTTTCATCATTGCTTATTTATAATTATTGCAAATATATCCTTTTTTTCGGAATTAGGGCTAATCCAACTGCTGGTAAACGGAATTATTACTCTTAAACTCTTTCACTATTTCCTTCAAAGTTCTAACCACTTCTATCTTATTACTCTCTTTGGCAAGATCATATATTTTCTGGGTCAATGTGTTTATTTTTTCAAATTCCATGGTTTCATCCTTGGAAATCATTATTTTCTCGTGATGTGTCGGCAGTGTTTTCGTTCCATCACTGAGTAGTTCTTCATAAAGTTTTTCCCCTGGACGAAGCCCTGTATATACTATTTTAATGTTTATATCTGGCTCAAAACCAGACAATCTTATCATTCTCTCTGCCAAATCCACTATTTTCACAGGCTCTCCCATATCGAAGACAAAAATCTCTCCCCCTACGCCCATAGTTCCTGCCTGAAGAACCAGCTCGCACGCCTCTGGAATAGTCATAAAGTATCTCACAATATCTGGGTGGGTAATCGTGATAGGCCCGCCTTTTTCTATCTGTTTTTTGAAATATGGAATAACTGAACCATTAGACCCCAAAACATTTCCAAAACGAGTGGTCACAAACTTGGTCGTGTTTCCTGGTTGATTTTGAAGCGCTTGAACGAACAATTCAGCTGCTCTCTTGGACGCTCCCATCACATTGGTAGGATTTACCGCCTTGTCCGTAGAGACCATCACAAAGGTATCCACTTTGTATTTACTTGCAAGAAGAGCCAAGTTTTTACTTCCTTGAATATTCACCAAAACTCCCTCATGTGGATTTTCCTCCACCAATGGAACATGTTTATAGGCCGCGGCATGATAAACCACAGAAAATTTATATTCTTCAAATACACTTTCGAGCCTATTGATATTAGAAATATCCGCTAAAACAAATTTAAAATTAACATTCGGAAAACTTTCCTTTAATTCTAGTTCTATGGCATACAGCGGTGTTTCTGCTTGGTCTAAAACCACCACCAAAGCAGGGTCTGACATTGCTACCTGCCTTACGATTTCACTTCCGATAGAGCCTGCACCTCCCGTTATCAAGACATTTTTGTTATAATGCCTGTTTTTGACTTCCTCATTTTCTATGCTGATAGGCTTTCTATTGAGCAAGTCTTCTATCTGAATATTTTGTATTTTGAAATAATCTCCTCCTTCTTTTATCTCCTCTAAAACAGGTGCTTTATACATCTGGATACCTTTCTCCAAGAAGAAATTTACCCATTCCTGCATCGCTTCCTTAGTCAGCCCGTTTCGGTTGATAAGAACGCCGTCTATATCGAGCGTTTTCTGATATTCATCTATATCATTTTTAGTATAGATTTTTCTATTGAGTAAACTTGCCTGTTTAGAATCCGTTCTCTCTGTAATAAAACCTACCAAATGATACGGAACAGAAGGGTTGTCCGCTATTATTTTTGCCAAAGAAACAGAAACCTCGTCTATCCCTAAAACCAAAATTCTTTTCTTCTGGAAATTCTTTCTATATTCTCTTATAAAATTGAAAAATTCCTTTACAAAAAGTCGGTAAATAAACAGCAGCACAAATGAAAATCCCGCATAAACAAGCAATAATGAAGTCTTGAACAGCTTGTAATCCATCCTCCAATACACCACTACATTAAGAATAACCAAAACAAATATAGTGTATACTATGGATAGAAATATTTTAGAAAGATCTATAAAAGTAGAATGCCTGACAATGCCTGAATAAGTACGGAAAATAATCATAAAAAACACATTCACTCCCACAATGAGAGAGCATTTTTTATAAAAATCCATTGTTCCTGTGAAATAGACACCTATCTGTTCTATAATGAATAATGAAAACAACAAAATACATACATCTATAAATAAAACACCCCATCGTGGAAGGTATCTCATCTCAAACACATCTACTATATCGTTGTCCCCATCATATATTTTATTAATTATCTTGGATAAAGTTTTTTTCATTGGCTTATTCTTTTAAAAAGTAGAAACTCTATTTTAAGGCTGTTACAACACTTCCTTATCCCCCATCACCTTAATTTTAACAAATCTTATCAAAATCAAACCTAATAGGAAAAATACACCCATGAAGAAAGCCGCAAAACGCATTCCTGCTGCTGACGGCAATATAATATCTACTTTGGCAAAAAAGTTCTTTATCACATCATATTTATCAATAATAAATGAAAATATGAGTGTCCCCATCATTATAGCTATTTTTTCTAATACATCATAAAAACTAAAAAATGTAGTATTATCCATACTATTCTCTGGCAAAAGTCTACTATAAGTAGAACGGGACATAGCCTGTAATCCTCCCATTACAAGCCCGACTAAACCAGCAACGGCATAGAAATGATACTCTACATTAGGATTGGCTTTATTAAGTGCATATGCCCACACACATACAACTATCCAAAGAAAAACTGTGATACTGATTACATTTTTATTTCCTATTCTTTTAGACAACCTTGAAAATATAACCGCTCCGATAATTGCTTCTATTTGAATGATTAACAGAGTTGCTATCAGTTTTCCTTCTTCTAAATTTATTTCACTTTTCCCAAATAATGTTGCCATTAGGAAAATTGTCTGCATTCCCACACTATAAAAAAAGAAACTTGACAAGAAATACTTTAAATTCGGCGTTTTAAAGAGTTCCTTTCCTATTTTATAAAGTTCCTTGAAACTCTCTTTTACTATTTCTATATAAAATTTGATATTGTCTTTTACCACCTGAAACCATCCTCCATGTTCTTCGTGAGATTTAAAAATATTTTTAAAATTCAATAATACCAAATCCTTTGGCAGCTGGTCTTTAACCTCACCAAATTTCGGCAGATGTTTAAATGTATATTGCGAAAAACCAAACCACCAAGCCCCTGTCAATAAGAAACTTACTCTTGTGTAAAGCAGCGCCTGTTTAGCATCTCGCGCTACTACCTGTATGAATATCAAGCAGATAACCACCAGCACCACAGAGCCTATATACCCATACACATAGCCCTTCGCGGACAATGCATCCTGTTTATCTTTCGTGGCAATATCAGGCAAAAATGAATTATAAAAAACCAAACTCCCCCAGAAACCAATACTCGCAGTAACACTAAAAAGCAAACCTAAATACACCGTTTTCATATTCACAAAAAGCGCCAATCCCATACAAGATGTCGCACCAAGGTAACAGAAAAACTGTAAAAAAGATTTTTTATTCCCGATGATATCGGCCAAAGAAGACAAAATAGGCGTAAGGATAACCACTATAAAGAAAGATAATGTCAAGGAATATCCATAGACTGCATCTGGTTCATACTGCTTCCCAAAAAACGAAATCATATTTCGCACAGGCACTTTTATCCATTTTCCTGTTTCTTCTACAAACTCATTCTTCTCATAAGCCGTTGTCAGAATAGAATAATAGATAGGAAAAATGGTAGATGTAATCACTAGGGAATAAACCGAGTTCGCCCAGTCATACACCGCCCATGCACGCATTATTTTAGGGTTATTTTTTATCTGTTTCATTATTTTTATCATTTAAGAATCAGCTCCTTTTTGGATTTAATTCTTAGGTAATGGGCAAATTTATGAAATTTTTAAGAAATAATACACTGCCGCCTGAACTCTCGCCAAAACTTCCCGCATATGATTTCGGTAAAAACTCTCATTTTTTGTGACATCCCGCGCATCAAATCCCAAAGCATTCATCCCATGATTTCTCGCAAAAAACAAAGCTCTGAGGTTGTGATACCCCTGAGACACGATAATCACATTAGACTCATTAAAAATATTTTTACACCGAAGAATGCTCTCCCGCGTACTAAATCCTTCAAAATCTTCCGTTATCACATTTTCTGGAACACCCTCATAACCCACCAAATAACTCTTCATCGCCTCTGGTTCGTTATAATAAGGGCTTTTCTCTCCACTTACGATGATTTTTTTTATTTTCCCATGGTGATACAGAGTCGCCGCAGCCTTCATTCTAGAGATGAAATAAGGATTTGCCTTTCCAGATTTCATCTTTGGAGAAGTTCCCAAAACCAGGGCACATGTCCGAGGAGGCACCTTGCTCACTTGGCTGAATGTTCTTCCATTGGTCAAATGAAAAACCCATACATTCGCCCAGAGCATGAGCAGCACCATAATTTCTATCATAACAATAGATATTTTCAAAATATTGCCTAACCTCCTCAATGTATAGCGTTTTTTAACTTTTATTTAATTTTTTGTGTTTGGCAGCTACTTCTTTTTTTATTTAACTTTGCCAAGCTATAAATTTAGCCCAAGAAGTCTAAGGCAAATTTAATTAATTCTTTTCTAAATCTATGAATAAGAATGCTAAAAATTGATAGTTTTGGATTTTTAGGGATTTATTACAAATAATAATTTAATAAAATAATTTTTCGAATGAAAAAAATCATCGCTGCATTAACAGTTTTAGCTTTAGTAAGCTGCAACAAAAAAGAGGAAACGAACATCCAAACAGAAGAAACCCAAACCGTAGAAACCACTGAAAAACAAGAACCTCAAAGCTCTACCCTGCTCAAAGAAATGAGCCAAGAACAAATTTCTGAGGTTTTTGCGCCTAAGAAAAATGACACTCTCTATGTTACCAACTTTTTCGCTACTTGGTGCAGACCTTGTATGGATGAAATGCCTCATTTTCAAGAGAAAATAAAGGAAATGAAAAATGAGAAAGTAAAATTCACCTTCATTAATTTAGACGAACCACAGAACTGGACTAAAGTTGCTGATTTCGCGGAAAAATCTGGATTAGGGAATAATATAATTTTATTCAATTTTGGAAACCTTTCCCAAGATTTTTTCAGCAAAAACTTCGAAACATGGAGAGGTGATGCCATTCCTTTTACCCTGATTACAAAAGGAGAAAAACGAGAAGAAATAATGGGAGCTTTTCCATCCAAAGAAGCTCTTACAGAGAAAATCAATTCTTTGAAATAACATTGTAAAAATCTAAATAAACAATGGTCTCAAAAGTAAAAATTACCTTGAGGCCATTTCTTATTTTTCAGTTTTTCCTTTCAGAATGTTTAGAAATTTTTTGATTCTTTGCGCTGTATTATTATGCTTGATATTGGTTTCATTGGTCATCAATCTTAATACTGGATTTTCCGACTTAAATCTCTCTGATTTTTGGAATCGAAAAGATTTTCATCAGGAAATCATAAACATAAGGGCTAATAGAACTTTGGCCGTGCTACTGGCCGGAATTTCTATTCCTACGAGCGGATTCCTGCTGCAAGAATACTTTAAGAATCCATTAGCTGGACCTTCTGTATTGGGAATTTCTTCCGCGGCGAGTCTGTCCGTGGCTTTCTATATTTTAGCCTCAAAAGATTTTATCATTCCTGAATTTCTCCAACATAGTCTAATCAGTATTTTTGCTATCTGCGGAAGCGTTATCCTGCTGATTTTTCTATTGATTTTTTCTAAAAATTTCAAAGATTCTTCCTACATCATTATTTTTGGATTTTTGGTGTCCGCTTTGGCTGGAGCTGTTATCAGCATTTTACAATTTTATGCCGAAAACGAATCCCTGAAAAGCTACATTCTATGGTCTTTTGGCGGGAATAATCAGGTTAGTTTTTCACAAAACTTAGTGTTAGCTGTCCTTGTTTCATTAGGTCTAATCATCACTTTCAAAGCCATAAAACCACTGATAGGAATGAGCCTTGGAGAGGATTACGCCAAGACTTTCGGAGTGAATCTCACCCAGCTGAAATTCACCATCATCATCGCTTCATCTCTGCTATCAGCCTCTGTTACAGCGTTTTTAGGACCTGTTTTGTTCATCGGCGTGATTGTTCCGCACTTTTGTAGAATGATTTGGAATCCTGCTCAGCTATGGCACCAGTGGATTCTCAACATCCTCATCGGTGCTCTAATAATGGAGCTTTTTTCCATTATTTCCGAAATTTGGCAAATGCCTCTCAATATCATCAGTTCACTATTCGGAATTCCTGTAATTTTCCTAATGATGATGAAAAAACGATAAATTTTCAATCAACAATAAAAAATATTTTATTTTTAAACTTTAATTCTAAACAAATGAAGCTCATCAGTTATAATGTAAACGGCATCCGCGCTGCCTTTGGGAAAGATTTTTTATCTTGGTTAAAATCAGCAAATCCTGATATTTTGTGCATCCAAGAAAGCAAAGCCCAGCCCGAGCAGATTGACCAAATCAGCTTTGCAGAACTTGGCTACCAAAGTTACTGGTATTCAGCAGAAAAGAAAGGATACAGCGGCGTAGGAATCGTCACCAAACACGAACCCAAACACATAGAATACGGATGTGGTTTAGAGCATATAGACGCCGAAGGGAGAATCATCAGAGCTGATTTTGAGGACTTTTCCGTGATTTCGGTTTATGTGCCGTCTGCCACGAATATTGACCGATTGGATTTCAAAATGCAGTTTTGTTATGATTTCCTAAATTACATCAAAGAATTAAAAAAGAAAATCCCAAACCTCATCATTTCTGGCGATTTTAATATCTGTCATCAGGCGATAGACATCCATGACCCTGTCCGCCTTGCGAACACCTCTGGATTCCTTCCCATAGAGCGCGAATGGCTCAGCAAATTCATCGATGAATGCGGACTGATAGATAGTTTCCGATACTTTAACCAAGAGCCAAACCAATACTCATGGTGGAGCTACCGAGCAAATGCCAGAGCGAATAACAAGGGCTGGAGATTGGATTATAATTTCGTAAGCCAATCGATGGAAAACCAGCTAAAAAGAGCTGTCATCCTAAAAGAAGCCGTACACTCTGACCACTGCCCTGTGATGGTGGAATTATCCTAAAAAGTTTTTATCTTTGCTATGTAATTAAGTTTAAAAATGAAAACATCAAAAATCGCTTTTGGAGCAGCTCTCATTTTAGGATTCGTTTTCTTTCCTGCTCATATGATTATGATAGGCATATTTTTAGTTTTAGTTGCTATGGCAATTGGATTTATTTCTATTGCTCTTAAAACAAATGATAAAATCAATTCTTCTATTTCTGATGATGATGCTTTTATGGCATATTACCTATTAGAAAAGAAGAAAAAAGAGGAAAATAAATCTTAAAACTTTTTTAAAACCGCTATCCTCTTCAGTAGAAAAAGCATATTTTTATTATCTTTGCCAAAATAAATTTTTATGCTTGTTATTGGTATCGCTGGAGGAACTGGCTCTGGAAAAACTACTGTAGTTTCTAAAATTCTAAAAAGCCTTGACCCTGAGAAAGTTAATGTTCTTTCGCAGGACAACTATTATCATGATAATTCCCATCTTTCGCTTCAGGAAAGGGAAAGCCTGAACTATGACCACCCTAAATCTATTGACTTTGATTTATTGGTAAAACATGTTCGCGCTTTGAAAAAAGGAAAAAGCATAGAACAGCCTATTTATTCGTTCGTAGCACATACCAGAACGGGAAATTACACCGTGATAGAACCTCGCGATGTATTGATAGTAGAGGGAATTTTAGTTTTAACGAGCAAAGAACTCTTGAAGGAGTGTGATTTGAAAGTTTTTGTCCATGCCGACAATGATGAAAGGCTCATCCGCCGTATTCGCAGAGATACCCAAGAGAGAGGCAGGGATTTGGAAGAGGTTTTACACCGTTACCAAACTACCTTAAAACCAATGCATGATGAATTCATAGAACCATCCAAATCTCATGCGGATATCATTATTCCGAACATGAAACCAAACACTGTAGCGATAGATTTTCTTTCTACCGTAGTAAGAAACTCGCTAAAAACACCTAATAATGATGCAAACAGAGAATAATACACCAAAGACCAACAAAAAAATGGAACTTGTGAAAAAGATATTTTTGAACAAATTTTTTTTCACAGGTGCGGTGTTTGTTTTTTGGATGACTTTCATTGATAATACTTCTTGGCTCGTGGTCAGAAATCTGAACCAAGAAATCAACAAATACGAGGAACAACTGGCTTTCTACAAAGGAGAATTTGAAAAAAATGAGGCTTTCTACAAAAAACTTATGCAGAATAAGGACGAAAAAGAGAAATATGCCCGTGAAAACTACTTTATGAAAAGGAAAAACGAAGAAATTTTCATCCTCGTGGTGGATAGTGCCACACTAGACCATCCAAAGCCTCAAAACAAATAAACCATGCGTTTTTTTCAGAAAATAACGGCTCCAGAAGTACAAAAAATCATCAGTGAAAATCTGAACTCTGACCTTGCCAAACTACTTCTGAAAAAATCACCTTTCCCTGAGGTTTCCATGCAGGAAATCGCCCAGCAGATAAAGGGAAAACAAATCGCCGCAAAGAAATTTCCTTTTCTATTAAAGGAAAATATAGTCTTCCCGCCGCATCTTAATTTAGAGCAGGCTTCCTCAGAAAGCTCCGCAAAAGAAAAAGCAGAAAACCTCAGCGGAAGGGCTTTTCTAGACCTTACATGCGGTTTCGGGATTGATGCTTATTTTCTCTCGCAGAATTTCAGTGAAATTACACTTTTGGAGCAAAACAAAGATTTGCTGGAAATCGTACAGCACAACTGGAAAACTCTCGGCAGAGAAGCGAATTTTATCAATGAAAATTTAGAGCAGTTTTTAGAGATTAATGAAAATCAATTTGATTTAATCTATTTAGACCCAGCAAGAAGGGACAAAGACCACCGAAAAAAGTTCCTGCTTTCTGACCTTTCACCGAATATTTTGGAAATTCAGGACAAACTTTTGTCTATTTCCAAAAAAACAATGATAAAACTCTCGCCGCTGATTGATTTGAAATATCTTCAAACCACTGTGAAATCCATCGATGAGATAGAAATCATCGCTGTAAAAAACGAAGTAAAAGAAATCGTCCTCCACATCATCCCAAACACTGAGAACAAACTGAAAATCACCACCAAAAACCTCAGCACAGATGAACCGAATTTCAGTTTTTCGCCAGAGGAAGAATCCACTGTAACGCCCGAATTTTCAGACATTTTGGAATATCTCTACATTCCGAACAATGCCGTTCTAAAATCGGGAGCTTTTAACCTAATTTCTAAAAAATTTGGACTAAAAAAACTGCATCCAAACACACATCTTTACACTTCGGACAAAGCCGTAGATTTCTGCGGAAGAGTTTTTAAAGTAAAGGAAATCAGCGCCAAAGAGATAAAAAAAGGCGATGCATTCAACATTATTTCTAAAAACCATCCTCTCACGCCAGAGCAGATAAAAACCAAATACAAACTGAAAAACGGCGGAGAACATTACCTTATTTTTACACAATCCAAAAAAGGAATGGTAATTTTACAAACTTTGTAAAAATCTGCCTTATTTTTTGTTTAATTGTTCAAATTGTTTAACTTTGGGTTCATTTATAAATTTAACCAATGAGTACTACTTTATCTTACATTCAAGAAAATAAGCAACGATTTTTAGACGAGTTAATTGATTTGCTGAAAATAGCTTCCATCAGTGCTGACCCAGCCTACAACCAAGATGTGCTGCAGTGTGCTGATGTCGTAGCAAAACACCTGAAAAATGCTGGTGCAGACAATGTAGAAATCTGCGAAACAAAGGGCTATCCTGTAGTTTTCGGAGAGAAAATTTTAGATAAAAACCTGCCAACTGTTTTGGTTTATGGGCATTACGATGTACAGCCTGCTGACCCTATTGAGCTTTGGGAAAGCGGACCTTTTGAGCCTGTGGTGAAAAAAACAGAAATCCACCCAGAAGGCGCTGTTTTCGCAAGAGGAGCTGCTGATGACAAAGGTCAGTTTTTTATGCATTTAAAAGCTTTTGAAGCAATGATGAAAACCAATTCACTGCCTTGTAATGTGAAATTTATCATCGAAGGAGAGGAAGAAGTAGGTTCAGCAAGTTTAGCTGATTTCTTGGAATCCAATAAAGAAAAACTGGCTTGTGATGTTATTTTGGTTTCAGACACGAGTCTTTATTCTATGGAGCAGCCTACGGTTACGACTGGGCTTCGCGGCTTGAGCTATGTAGAAGTGGAAATCGAAGGACCAAACAGAGACTTACACTCAGGACTTTACGGAGGAGCTGTTCCTAACCCTATCAATGTTTTATCAAAAATGATTGGCAGCTTAATTGATGAAAACGGAGTAATTACCGTGGAAGGATTCTACGACAATGTAAATATAGTTTCACTAGAGGAAAGAGCCGAAATGAACAAACTGAAAGACGATCCAGAAGCTTTCAAAAAAGAAATCGGCCTAAAAGGCGTAGAAGGCGAAAAAGGCTATGCAACACTAGAAAGAACTTCTATCCGCCCTACTCTAGATGTGAACGGAATCTGGGGAGGCTACACAGGAGAAGGAGCTAAAACGGTAATCCCTTCTAAAGCTTTTGCAAAAATCTCTATGAGATTGGTACCGAACCAAACTCCAGAGGAAATTACTGAAAAATTCACTAAACATTTTGAAAAAATCGCTCCAGACAGCGTGAAAGTAACCGTTACGCCGCACCACGGAGGTATGCCTTATGTTCTAGAAAGCAATACGAAAGAGTTCTTAGCAGCGAAAAAAGCTATGGAACAGGCTTTCGGAAGAGAAGTTCTCCCATTCCGCAGCGGTGGAAGTATCCCTATCACAGCTCTTTTTGAGCAGATTTTAGGAGTAAAATCAGTTCTGATGGGATTCGGATTAAGCACTGACGCCATCCATTCGCCTAATGAACATTTCGGGCTTTATAATTTCTACAAAGGAATAGAAAGCATTCCGCTTTTCTTTGAATATTATACAAAGGGATAAATTTTCCATATTCAAAAAGTAAAGGCCTTTAAGTTTTTTAAAGGCTTTTATTTTTATTTTTTTATTTTTGACCCTCTAAAAAAATAAAATATGTGGTTTTTTAAAAGTAAAGAAAGTTTTGATACTGTTCTCAAAAAATATTTTTCCGAGCCTTACACTTTGGACTCTGTGCAGCCTATGCGTGAGCTTTTCCAAAGTCTGAAACGAACCAATTTCGAAGTGTTTTTGGCTTATCTAAAAAACAATGAAGAAATAAAGAACAACTTCCGAGATTATTTATTCATTCTTTTCTCAAATAAATCTTTTACAAAAGCTCTTACGGATGCCAATATTTTATCCGAAAATGCCTTCTTTCCAGAACTGAAGAAAAGAATTTCATATAAATTTCTTCCACCCGTAGAGGACGAAAACACTATTTCGTACATTATTTCCAAGGTTTTGTTCAATCCTAAATCTGATTCGGACTACATAAAAAACATCAACCCAGAGGACGGAAGCGAGTTTTTCAAACTGATGGAAATAGAAAAAATCAGCACTCTTCCGAAAGTAAAAAAAGAGCTACTCATTTCCGCTAACATACTGGCGCTGAGAAGTGTAGGAAACGCACTAGAAGCAGGAATTGCAAAAATGGTTCCTGAATATAAAAACTTTGACAACCCATTTGTAGCCCTTCAGAGCGAATTGGATTCTCTCATCGGTCGTTTCAAAAAAGATAAAAACCTACAAATAGACTCTAAAGATGTTGAATATAAGCAAATTAAAATTTACCTTCAGCAGTGTTTAGATTTCGTAGATAAGGCTTTTAAAAACGCCTCTAAATTCGGGATTTCTAGTAAAATCAACCAATCCCTGCTCAAAATCCGCCAGCAGTTAAGGAGAATTCAGGATATTATTCCTATTCTAGTGGTTGATAATGAGGAAGATATTTTAATCAACTCTAAAAATCTGGTTTCCAATACATTAAAATACAACTCACACCGAAACAATGTCCGTGAACTCATCGATGACAGCACGAGGCTCATCTCTCACCTCATCACCTCCCACACGGCAGAAACGGGAACTCACTACATAGCTACCTCATCCAAAGAATATCTGAAAATGTTCTGGAAAGCGAGCGGCGGCGGGATTATTGTAGGTTTTCTATGTATTTTCAAAATGATGATGAGCTACAGCCACGGAAGCGAATTTTCCCATGCGGTGCTGTATTCACTAAACTACGCTTTTGGGTTTATCATCATCTATCTGCTTGGATTTACTTTGGCTACGAAACAACCAGCGATGACCGCTGCCACGATGGCAAAAGTTCTCTCTGATGAAAGCAGTTCTGATAAAAACTACAAGGAATTTGCTAACCTCGTTGCTAAACTTTCGCGAACGCAGTTCATCGCTTTCGTGGGAAATGTCCTTTGGTCTTTCCCTGTGGCGCTGGCTATTATCTACGGAATGGACTGGTTTTTAGAGAAAAACTTCGCTGTTGCAAAGGCTGATAAACTTCTGAAAGACCTCAACCCTATCGAATCCAAGGCGATTCTTCATGCTTGTATTGCTGGTTTTTTCTTGTTTATTTCTGGGATTATTTCTGGAAACATCAGCAACAGCTCTATTTTTAACCAAGTTCCTGAGAGAATATCCCAAAGCCCTTTCCTAAACCAAGTCATCGGAGCAAAAAACTCCAAGAAACTTTCCGATTTCTACACAAAACATTGGGCTGGAATTATTTCCAATTTTTGGTTTGGGATTTTCCTAGGTGTTATCGCGCCTCTGGGAGTTTTCCTTGGTTTGGATTTGGACATCCGCCACATCACTTTCTCGGCTGGGAATTTTGCACTGGCTCTTTATGGAAAAGGCTTTGATATTGATACTTACACTTTTGCGATTTCATTGGTTACCATTTTCCTGATTGGAGCTTTCAACTTTATCGTAAGTTTCGGGCTGTCCATGTTATTGGCTTTCCGTTCGAGAAAAGTGAATTTCGGGGAACTAACGATCATTTACAAATCTATTTTAAAATATTTTATCAAAAATCCTCTGCGATTCTTCATTCCACTGAAATCAGAACTGGATGGGGCGTCAAAAGATTTGATTCAAGACAACAAAACTCATCATTAAACAAAAACTGCCCTTTTGGGTAGTTTTTTTTTCATTTTAATATTTTTTATTCATTTTATTTGTATATTTACACACATTTATAACAAAAATTTATCATTTATGAAAAACATTACATCTATTATGCTGCTTTCCTCTTTGGGAGCAGGAACTATTTCAACAATGAATGCACAAGACAAAACATTAAAAGTAACGCCAGATTTAAAGGGAAATCCATTCCTTACGAAAAGTCCGCTGCAATATCAGGCACCGCAGTTTGATAAAATAAAGACAGAGCATTTCAAACCTGCTTTCGAATACGGATTAAAAATCCACGAGGCTGAGATAGAAAAAATCGCTAATAATAAGAAACAGCCGACTTTTGAAAACACCGTTCTGGCATTAGAAAAAAGCGGAGAAGTTCTCAAAAGAGCTCAGACTATTTTTTATAACCTTATGGGCTCTATGTCCAATCCAGAGATGCAAAAAATCCAAAAAGAATTTGCGCCTATTTTCTCTGCACATACTGATAAAATTCATCTCAATTCTAAATTATACGAAAGAATCAAAAAAGTTCCCATTGCCAATTTAGATGCGGAAAGTCGCCGTTTGGTAGAATATTACAGACAAGTTTTTGAGCTTTCTGGAGCAAATCTTTCTGAAGCAAAAAAAGAAGAGCTAAAATCCATCAATTCCCAATTAGCAGGGCTTTCCACAGAGTTTTCAGCTAAACTTTTGGAAGCCAGAAAAAACAACGGACTTCTTGTAGAAAATGTAAAGGAACTAGACGGATTGACAGCTGACCAAATAAAAGCTGCCGCTGATGCTGCAAAAAGCATCGGGAAAGACGGGAAATACCTTATCGTGCTGCATAACACTACTCAGCATCCGCTACTGCCAAGCCTTCACAACCGTGCTACGAGAGAAAAACTCTTCAAGGCATCATGGACGAGAGCAGAGAAAAACGACTCTGCTGACACGAGAAGCATCATCGAAAAAATGGCGGCTCTTAACCTGAAAAAAGCTCAGCTTTTAGGTAAAAAATCATTTGCGGAATGGAAACTTCAAGACCAAATGGCAAAAACACCTGAAGCAGCTCAGAAAATCCTTGCTGATTTAGGAAGACCAGCCGTAGAAAAAGCCAAAGAAGAAGCCAAAGAAATCCAAAAACTCATTGATGAGCAAAAAGGTGGATTTACCCTAGAACCATGGGACTGGGCATACTATGCAGAGCAGGTGCGTAAGGCTAAATATGACCTAGATGAAAACGAAATCAAGCCTTATTTTGAAGTGAAAACTGTTTTGGAGAAAGGGATTTTCTTCGCGGCTGAAAAATTCTACGGAATCACAGCTAAAAGAAGAACCGACCTGCCTGTATACCACCCAGATGTATTGGTTTATGAAATCTTTGACAATGATGGCAAATCTATGGCGCTTTACTATGTGGATTTCTTCTCTAGAGACAGCAAAAGAGGCGGTGCATGGATGAACAGCTTTGTGAAACAATCTAAACTATTCGGGCAAAAACCTGTAATCGTAAATGTGCTGAACAACCCAAAACCAGCCGATGGAAAACCAGCGCTTGTCAGCTTTGATGAGGCGTCTACGATGTTCCACGAGTTTGGGCATACTCTGCACGGATTATTTGCTAATCAACAGTACGCTACCCTTTCGGGAACAAGCGTAGCAAGGGACTTTGTAGAATTCCCTTCTCAAATCAACGAATTTTTCGCCCTAGAGCCAGAAATCTTGAAAAACTACGCTATCCACTACCAAACGAAAGAACCTATCCCACAGGCACTAGTAGAAAAGATGAAAAAAGCAGCTACTTTTAACAACGGATTTGCTTCTACGGAAATCCTTGCCTCAGCAGCGGTGGATATGGCATGGCACAGCATTACCAACGAAAACCAGCTGAAATCAGCCACAGAGTTTGAAACAGAGGCACTGAAAAAATATGGTCTATACCTGCCACAGGTGCCACCGAGATACCACTCTCCTTACTTTGCGCACATCTGGGGCGGAGGCTACGCTTCTGGCTACTATGCCTACACATGGAGTGATATGCTGACTTCTGATGCTTGGGACTGGATTACCCAGCACGGCGGAATGACCAGAGCCAATGGCGACCACTTCCGTAAATACATCCTTTCCGTAGGGAACACGCTCCCTTATGACAAGGCTTATTTTAATTTTGCGGGAAGAAAACCAAGTCTGAAAGCATTGCTAAAAGATAAAGGTTTTACGAAATAATTTAAACACAAATAAAAGTCCTTTCTGGTATTAGAAAGGACTTTTATTATTGATTGGTATCGCCCAGCATTGGAACAAATTTATACGCTCCAAACTCTTCTTTTTCTATATGGTTTTCAGAGACTTTTGTGAATTTTGTCAGAATCTGTTCTTCTAACTTTCCGAGCGGAATAATCATAAATCCACCCACTTTTAATTGTCTCAAAAGCTCCAAAGGCAATTCCTCCGCGCCACAGGTAACCAAGATTTTATCAAACGGAGCAAACTCTGGAAGCCCTGCAAACCCATCACCAAAAACCTGATATACAGGCTTATGATGAATTTTAGCTAAAATTTTTGTAGAAAAATCATACAAATTTTTTTGCCGCTCTATGGTGTACACCTCAGCTTTCATATTTACCAAAACAGCCGTCTGATAGCCGCTTCCTGTTCCTATTTCTAGAATTTTTTCACCTGGTTTTACTTGGAGTAATTCCGTCTGTTTTGCGACTGTGGAAGGATGGGAAATAGTCTGATTGGCAGCGATAGGAAAAGCTCTGTCTTCATAGGCAAAATCTACAAAAACACTTTCTAAAAAGAGATGACGAGGCACGGAATTCATAGCCTCCAAAGTCCTTGTATCCTGTATTTTCATCGAATCCCGAAGATATTCCACCATCAGTTTCCTTTTTCCTCTATGTACAAAGCTGTCTTTCATTCACTTATAATTATTAAAAATGTTTTTGCTGATACCCAAAAGTAAAATTACAAGTATAATAAAAAATTCCATGAAAGAAAAATTTTAAAACTTGATTTAAAGTAAAAACAATATTTATCAATTATTCCTTATTTCTCAAAATGAAAATCTGCAAAAACAGGATAATGGTCAGAATAGCCAATTTCTCGATTCACGAAATAATTCGTTGCTCTCAGAGATTTTGAAGAAAAAATATAATCTATTCTTATAGGAAATTTATAATCATGAAAACTCGTCGCGCTTCCGTTTCCCGCCTCTACGAAAGCATCTGTGAGACTTTCGGAAATTTGATAATATTCATAAGAACTGGGCATGGCATTAAAATCTCCTCCTAAAATAACGGGATATGGAGACTCTGCGATAAGTTTTTTAATCTCCTGAATTTGGTTTTGATGGATTTTAAAAACAGGAAGGAATTTTCTCAGCAAAGCACTGAATTTATTCTCATTTTCAGCAAGTTTGTAGGTTGGCTTTATCATGTCTTTGGTCAACTGAAATGGCTCCAAATACACCGTAATGAAGCGGATAACTTTGTCCCTCACTGCTATATCTGCACAGAGTGCATGCCCTATACTACTTGTAGAAACATGCTTTTGGCTGAGAATAGGAAATTTAGAATAAATACTGACTATTTCCGAATTTGCATGATGTTTAAAATTAGAAAGTTCATACCTTTTCCCCTCTCCCCAGCCGCTTTCCTGCAATAGCAGAACATCCACCTGCTGCTGATTTAGAAATTCTGTTTTCTCTGGCTCTATGGTTTTGGTATTGTAGGTCATCACTTTTACATCTGCATTTTCGCTTGATGAAGAAGTATAATTCAACCACCTTTGCACAGGAGAAATCAAGAAAATAGAACCAATCAAAAAGACAAAAGCTCTATTCCGTCTGCTTATCAACCAAAACAAAGTAAAAACAGCATGCACAATCAACAAAATGGGAAAAATAAGCGACAACAAATTGAGAAACGCAAACTTACTCGGAGAAATGTAAGCATTAAGCCCCACTCCTAAAAGAAGGGATAAAACCAATATATGCCCTATAAACAAAAGCTTCCTAAAAACGCCCATTTTACCTGATGTTTCGGTTCGCTTTCCAGTTTCTAATCATAAGCCAGCCCACCAAAGCCCCGCCAATATGAGCAAAGTGTGCCACATTATCCCATTCAAACTGTCTTATCCCAAGATAAGCCGAAATAAGTATCACTATAGGCAGCAGATATTTAGCTTTTATAGGATATGGGATGAACATCAGGCTTATCTTCGAATCAGGAAACAATGTCCCAAAACCTGCCACTGCCCCAAAAATAGCCCCAGAAGCGCCCAGCATAGGCATTGAAAGATAATCCATCAGCGAATGTACCTCCTTAGATTCTGTCAAAGATTTATCAACGAAAGATTTCCCTACATTTAGATAAATTTCCCGAACATCTACTCCCTGCTGTAACAAAGCCTGAGTCAAGTCATAAACTTGATAATAATTCCAAAAATTAAATAAAATAAATGACCCCAGCCCCGATAAGAAATAAAGAATCGCAAAATGTCTTCCGCCCAGCGCCTGCTCCAAAATACTCCCAAAACTCCATAAAGTAAGCATATTAAAAAGCAAATGCATCAGAGTGCCGTGCATAAACATATGGGTAAATATCTGCCACGAATGAAATAGCGGTGATGTAGGCATATAGGCCGCCAGCTGATATTTCAGGTCAGGGTATAATAACTTCGTAACGGCATACAAAAGAACATTTATAATAATGATATTTCTAGTAACTGGTATTGCGTTTATTGGGTTCATTTGTCAGTTTTATGATTATTTTTATTAAAATTTATTTTTCAGTTCTTCCAAAGGCAGCTCCAGATAACATCTTCGCCCATCTGGAAGATACTGCGAAAAACCTATCTGTATATATTCCTTGATAAGCTCTTCTACATCGGTCTTGTAAAGGAAATTACAGCTAAACCTTGTCTGCACCTTTATCCATTGTTCCTCATAGTGGTTCATAAAATCCTCCTCCGTTTTGTAATCCAATATTTCAAAAATTCGTTCCAAAAACTCCATTACTTTGGTTTCATTCAGTCCAACTGGAATCGCACTGATTTTCAAAACATTATCTCTATCTAAAACAATATCAAACCCCAGCTCTGGAAGGTATTTTTTGATGGAAGAGTATTTTATTTTTTCCATCTCGTTGAGGTGGTATTCCAATGAAAAAAGAAGCGTCTGCCCTGCTTTTTCTTTCGGAACTTGTTTCTTCTTATCTGCTAAAACCAAAGCATAAATACGCTCCATATTCAGCATCAAAGTCTTGTCTCCTCGGTTATAAAGCCAATATCCATTAGGTAACCTCATCAGTTCTTCATCAAAGTCATCATCCTCAAAAAGCGCATTGAGTTTCGAGGGTTCCGCCTGAATATTAAGCTGATACATTTCCCCTAAATTCACCATTTTCACATCTGTCATTTTTTCAGACTGAAATGGATTATAATTCCTATCTACTTTAATATCAGTGAACTGCGATGATGTATTCGGTTTGGAAGAAATTCCTGCAAAAATATCTTTCTGCGGGTCTCGGTCAAAATCCAATGAAGGCGCGATGTTATAAATCCCCAGAGAACGCTTAATCGTAGAACGAATCAAGGCGTATATAAGGTGCTCATCCTCGAATTTCACTTCCGTTTTCTGTGGGTGGATATTGACATCTATTTTTTCTGGGTCAAGCTCCAGATACAGGAAAAATGTCGGAATATAAGCCGGTGCCAGCAGCCCCTCGAAAGCCTCCTGAACAGCACGATTAAAATATGCACTTCTGAAAAACCTTCCATTGACAAAGAAAAACTGCTCGCCTCTGGTTTTCTTCGCGCCTTCTGGTTTTGCGACAAATCCATCCAATTTCACCCAGCCCAAATCTTCCTTCACAGGAACCAGCAGTGGCTGGAGTTTTCGCCCAAAAATATCTACTATTCTCTGGGACAAATTCGCTTTTCTGAGCTTAAATATCTCTTCATCATTATGATAAAGAGAAAATTCTATCTGCTCATGCGCCAGCGCCACACGATGGAATTCATCTATAATATGCCGAAATTCTACATTGTCCTTCTTCAAGAATTTTCTCCTTGCAGGAACATTGTAGAACAAGTTTTTCACCAAAAAATTAGAGCCCTCAGCAGTCTGAATAGGCTCTTGAAATTCTAGCTCCCCTCCTTCTATGTAGATGTTTGTCCCTATTTCAGCATTTTGTTTTTTAGTCCTCAGTTCTACCTGCGCCACCGCCGCTATGGATGCCAAAGCCTCTCCCCTAAATCCCTTGCTCGATATCTTAAAAATATCTTCTGTGGTACGGATTTTAGAAGTTGCATGCCTTTCAAAGGCCATTCTGGCATCAGTTTCGGACATTCCTATGCCGTCATCTACTACCTGTATCAGATTTTTTCCAGCGTCCCTTATGATAAGTTCCACCTTACTAGCCTTCGCATCTATGGCATTTTCCAGCAGTTCTTTGACCACGGAAGCAGGTCTCTGCACCACTTCTCCCGCCGCAATCTGGTTGGCAACATAGTCTGGCAAAAGCTGAATAATATCTGACATATTTTTAGAAAGGTTTTACTTTATTTATTTTATCTTTTCTGATGTTTTTTTCTTTGTTTTCTACTCCTAATCTATAGTAAACACCCACACCCAAAACCTGCTTCATTTGGATTTTCTGCACTTGGTCGTGGTCATATACCAAATCAATATTGAATGTAGTGGTTATGAATTTATTAAATTTCAAACTCAATGTCCCTGTGTATGTGATATCCACTCTTTCAGGGTGAGAAGTATAGCTACTAAATAAATTTAGCTGATTGGTAAAATAAATGTCCTTATAAATCTTCCAACGATGAATCACATTGAGCATTGCTCCCATTTCGCTTTTTATGCTCTGCCCATCATGTTCTAGTCCATATTTTCCTTTTTTCTGAAGGTGTTTGTCCAGCACGAAAGTCAGTTTAGTATTGATAGGTCTAAGTATCACTTGGAAATTTTCCTTTGGATTATACAAAACCCCAAGACCAACATTCAGATACCCAGGTGCCATAAATCGCGAAATTCTGTCCTCAAATTTCACTTTCTTCCCTGAAGAATAATAGTATCCTGGCGAAAACTGAGACAAGAATTGGAAACCTGTAGAAAGGTAATACTGGCTACCTAAATCATAGCCATAGTCAGAAGAAACATTGAGGTAATCTTCTGTTTTTCTGAGTTCTTCTTTTCTGTCAGAAACCATCCCATAGCCCATCTTCGCATGAGTATCCCAAAAATGCTTTCCATTTTTGTAAATCAACGAATAATCTATCCTGCCAATAACACCGATGCTGTTATCCCCTCCTGTATTCCAATTGGAATACGAAGACTGATTGAAAATCAAGTTGTTCTGTCCATAGAAAAACCAAGACCTCTCACGATAAGTGTTCATGAGTAAATATGGCGTCACAGGAAGCTCTCCTTGTTTATCTTCCTGATTTCTAAGGATAATGGTATCCTTCTTTTTTATATTCAGTTTTACCAGCTTGGGAGTGTTCAGACTATCCAAATTAACTGCGGTAGAATCCCATTTTTTCTGATTGATGGAGTCAATCTTATATTTCAATGGATTTTTTTGAGCAAATCCCATCACTGAAATGCTGTATAATACAGAAATGAGTATTTTTTTTACCATAGTTGCAAAAGTATAAGTTTTTTATGGTAAGACAAAAAAAATTATTACAAAATTATATCTTTTTTCTCCAAAAAAATATTATATTCGCAACTAAATTTTTTACAAAAACGATAAGAAAATGGCTAAATTCAGCGAATATAAGAACCTTGATTTGATAAATGTTGCCGAAAATATAGCAGCATTTTGGCATAATAATGATACTTTCCACAAGTCGGTAGAAATCCGCGAAGGACACCCAGAATTCGTATTCTACGAAGGGCCACCTTCTGCCAATGGTCTCCCTGGTATTCACCATGTGATGGCAAGGACTATCAAGGATATTTTCTGTCGTTTTCAAACTCAAAATGGTAAGCAGGTTTTCCGTAAAGCAGGCTGGGACACGCATGGTCTTCCTGTGGAACTGGGCGTGGAGAAAGAACTTGGAATCACCAAAGAAGATATCGGTAAAAAAATCTCTGTAGAAGAATACAACCAAGCCTGTCGTAATGCGGTGATGCGCTACACAGACATTTGGAATGACCTTACCAAAAAAATAGGTTATTGGGTAGATTTGGAAAATCCATACATCACCTACGAACCGAAATATATGGAGTCTGTTTGGTGGCTTCTGAAACAACTTTACAATAAAAAATTGCTTTACAAAGGCTACACCATCCAGCCGTATTCTCCAAAGGCGGGAACGGGACTTTCTTCGCACGAGCTCAATCAGCCAGGGACTTACCGCGATGTGAGCGACACGACGATCGTAGCTCAATTTAAAGTAAAAAACCTTAGCCCTGCGCTTCAGTCTAAAATCTCAAATACTGAAAATCTGAGCATCCTTGCTTGGACCACTACGCCATGGACATTGCCTTCTAACACGGCGCTAACTGTGGGTGCGGATATTGACTATGTTTTAGTTAAAACATTTAATCAATACACTTTTGAGCCTATCAATATTATCCTTGCTAAAGCATTGGTAAATAAACAATTTGGGAATAAATATTTTGAAACTTCTGACGAGGGCGAATTTTCTTCGTTCCAAAATAATCACAATAACGACAGCAAGAAGAAAATCCCTTACAAAATCTTAGCCGAATTCAAAGGTTCTGATATGGTGGAAACTACCTACGAACAGCTCGTTCCGTGGTTCCTTCCAGCAGAAAACCCTGAAAAAGCATTCCGTGTAATCGCAGGAGATTTCGTTACTACGGAGGATGGAACAGGAATCGTGCATACAGCGCCTACTTTCGGTGCGGATGATGCTCGTGTAGCGAAAGAAGCTGGCGTTCCACCGATGCTCGTGAAAGACGAAAATGACAACCTTGTGCCATTAGTGGATTTGCAGGGGAAATTCATCAAAGGAGAAAATGTTCCTGAACTTTTCGCAGGAAAATACATTAAAAACGAATACTACGATAACGGCACCGCTCCTGAAAAATCTTGGGATGTGGAACTTGCCATCCTTTTAAAAACTGAAAATAAAGCCTTTAAGGTAGAAAAATACAGCCACTCCTACCCTCATTGCTGGAGGACGGACAAGCCAGTATTGTACTACCCGCTAGACTCTTGGTTCGTGAAAATGACCGAAGTGAAAAATCGTCTGGTAGAGCTAAACAAAAGCATCAACTGGAAGCCAAAAGCTACTGGTGAAGGGCGTTTTGCGAACTGGCTGGAAAATGTAAATGACTGGAACTTATCCCGTTCCAGATACTGGGGAATTCCACTTCCTATCTGGAGAACAGAGGATCTGAAAGAGGAAAAAATCATTGGTTCTGTAGAGGAACTAATCAACGAGATAGAAAAATCCGTAGCCGCTGGACTAATGTCCGAAAATCCGTTCAAAGGCTTTGAAATCGGTAATATGTCTAATGAAAACTACGCTAAAATAGACCTTCACAAGAACATCGTGGATGAGATCATTTTAGTGTCTGACAGTGGAAAACCGATGAAGAGAGAAAGCGACCTGATAGATGTTTGGTTTGACTCTGGTGCGATGCCTTACGCTCAGCTACACTATCCTTTTGAGAATAAGGAACTTATCGACCAAAACAAGGCTTACCCTGCGGATTTCATAGCGGAAGGAGTAGACCAAACGCGTGGCTGGTTCTACACGCTTCATGCGATAGCAACAGCAGTTTTTGACTCTGTGGCTTATAAGAATGTGGTTTCCAATGGATTAGTTTTAGATAAAAACGGACAAAAAATGTCTAAAAGACTGGGCAATGCCGTAGACCCATTCGAAACTTTGGCAAAATACGGCCCAGATGCTACGCGCTGGTACATGATTTCTAATGCCAATCCGTGGGAAAACCTAAAATTTGACATTGAAGGAATCGATGAAGTTCGTAGAAAATTCTTTGGAACGCTTTATAACACTTACTCTTTCTTTGCGCTTTATGCCAATGTAGACGGCTTTAAATACGAAGAAGCAGAAGTACAGAACAAACCAGAGATTGACCGATGGATTTTGTCCGAATTAAATATCTTAATCAAGGAAGTAAAAGCTTTCTACGAAGACTATGAACCTACGAAAGTGGCAAGAGCCATCAATACTTTCGTGAATGATAACTTGTCTAACTGGTATGTGAGACTCTGCCGCCGCCGTTTCTGGAAAGGCGACTACACAGAGGACAAAATCTCTGCTTATCAGACACTTTACACTTGTCTGGATACCGTGGCAAAACTTTCTGCACCGATAGCGCCATTCTTCATGGACAGGCTGTATCAAGACCTAAATACCGTAACAGGAAAAGACAAAGCTGAAAGCGTTCATTTGTCAGACTTCCCAGTGGCAGACGAAAGCAGAATAGACACAGATTTGGTGGAGAAAACTCATCTGGCGCAGTCTATCACTTCGATGGTATTTTCATTAAGAAAGAAAGAAAACATCAAGGTTCGTCAGCCACTACAAAAAGTGATGATTCCTGTTTTGGATAAGAAAACTGAAAACCAGATTTTAGCCGTAGCAGATTTAATCAAACAAGAAATAAATGTGAAGGAACTGCAGCTCATCAATGCTGAAGAGGCTTCTACACTGATTGTTAAACAAATCAAACCTAACTTTAAGGTTTTAGGAGCAAAACTAGGCAAAGACATGAAAGCTGTGGGAGCAGAAATTTCTGCAATGAGTTCTGAGCAGATAGCAACCCTTGAAAAAGAAGGAAAAATGAACATTGCAGGACACGAAATTACCATCGATGATGTGGAAATCTTGACCAAAGATATCCCAGGATGGACAGTAACCAGCGAGGGCAGAATAACTGTAGCGCTAGACCTTACTGTAACTGATGAACTCAGAGCGGAAGGTGTAGCAAGAGAATTTGTAAACCGTGTCCAAAATCTTAGAAAAGATAAAGATTTTGACCTGATGGATAGAATTTCTATACAATTAGAGGAGAATAATCCGTTTAAGTCAGAAATCAATGCTAATAATTCTTACATTTCTGCAGAAGTATTGGCCAATAATATAGAGTTTGTGAATTCACTTTCTCAAGCTGATGAAATAGAAATCAATGATGTGTATTTCAAAATAAATATAAACAGAGTATAAAAATTTAACACAACTAAAAACGACTAATTGATAACAAAATGGAAGAAAGAACAAGGTACAGCGATGTTGATTTGCAGGAGTTTAAGGCTATAATCCAGCAGAAAATAGAGAAGGCAGAGAAAGATTTAGCCCTATTAAGAGAAAGTTTCATCAATGACCAAAACAACGGAACAGATGATACTTCGCCTACATTCAAAGCCTTTGAAGAAGGAGCTGAAACGCTCAGCAAAGAACAAAATGCGATATTGGCAGGCAGACAGGAAAAATTCATCCGTGACCTGAAACACGCACTTATCCGTATAGAAAACAAAACTTATGGAATCTGCCGTGTAACAGGTAAACTGATAGACAAAGAGCGACTGAAAGCCGTTCCACACGCCACACTGAGCATAGAAGCGAAAAACATGCAGCGATAAATATCACACTATGAGGGCTAAGATATCTTAGCTCTCTTACTTAATTTGACCAACTAAAATGAGAACAATTGTCATTACACTTATGAGTCTTTTATTTTTGTCTTGTACAAAAAAAATTGACCTTGAAAAAGTAGATTTTTCTTCAAGTTATAAGGAAATTTTCAAAGGTGTAAAATTTGAAATGGAAGATGAAGATATTGCCACCACATTACCATGTGCTTTTACCGAAGAAATGACGCATTTTAGCTTTGGAAACATTGAGTTCCAAAACACTAATAAAGAAGAAAAGGTTGTTTCCTCTAAAGTAAAAATATTGTTCAATAATGCTTCCGAACAAAAGACATCAGGAATTATAATTAAAATAGAGGAAGAGGAAATTGGCAATAAAATGTTTAGCTATTTGAAAAAACAATACAACACTCCAAAAACATTATTACCTACTCCCTCAAAAAATGATGAAGGAAGGGTAACAGGATATTCTGCCTACCTGTGGAATGTAGAAGGGAAAACTATGATTTTTTCTCAATATTATTACCATAGAGTCAATGAATACCCTGATGGACACGAGGAGTATTTCCCGCGTGTAAGTTCTACATTTTACTTAATTGACAATAATGTTCTTACAAGTTTTAAAGATTTTAAGCAAACAGCCGTTGAACGCCTTTTAAAAACATATTCCCCATAAAAACTAATCAAACATGATTTTACAATTTAAAATGGTACAAAACATTTAGTTTCATGAAAAAAATTATATTCATCACAGCGCTGGTGCTGCTCATAGACCAGTTATCCA
>CAUQKV010000015.1:0-42214 GCA_963518845.1 uncultured Flavobacteriaceae bacterium
TACCTTGCTCATTGAAAATGAGGGTTTCGGTATAGTCTTCTGAAGAGTATTCTTCTCCTTTTTGCCACTGACCATCTTTGGTGATGACAGCAGCATAACAATGAGATTCATCTCGTTTTATCTTCATAGTATTAAATTTGCTAATTAGTTAATTGCCGAATTACTTTTCATCATCTTGTATTTTTTTCTTTCTCCTTCAACAATTGCCACTACTTCGAAACCGAGTTTTCTATAAAGACCTTTAGCTATGGGGTTGTCATCAAATACATTTAAGCTAATAGAATGAACACTTTTATCCTCAAAAAGCATTGCGACAAATAACTGCATTGCCAAGCTACCTAATCCTTTTCCTGTAAGCGAAGGATTGATAAGAAATCTACCAATGTGTATGTTATTTTCTTCTACTTTTATTTGCTGAATCATCCCTATAAAACTACCCTCTGCCTCAATACGAAAACAATGAGGCAATGCATTGAGTGCTGCTATGGTAAGAGGGTAGGGCAAAGCATCTCCTGCCCATTGCTGCAGGAAATCAGCTCCTTTGCTGTTTGTCCAAAGTATGATATCTTGTTTATCTTTAGTTAATAATCCTTCGGTTATTTTCATTCATTTACTAAATTAAAATCTGTTTCAAAAATATTAAATTTATTTTCAACCAAATAAAAACTTGCGGGAACTTGCATTTTTTCTAATAAAACGATACTTTTGGGCAAAAATCAATTAAATTATAAACCTATGAAAAAAATCGTTTTTACTCTCCTCATGGGAATCCTCTGCCCTTCACTGAGTGCACAGAGCTACAAGAAGCCTTTGGTTTCGGCTATTAAGGAAAAAGACCTCCGCACAGACATGTACCAGATGGCGGCAGACCAATTCTGGGGAAGAGAGGCAGGAACCCTTGATGAGCTCAAAGTTTCCGTATGGTTCGCAGACAAAATGAAAGAAGCAGGGATAAAACCCGCTGGGGACAACGGCACTTATTTCCAGTTTTTTGATATGTACCGCCACCAGATTTCTCCACTCAGCTCGGTGAAAATCGGTGATAAAAACCTAAAAATCTGGAAAGATATTTTAGTTTCTGATGTGGTAAATGCTCATTTCTCTCTGCCTATCATCAGCGTAGGCGAGGTAGAACCAGAGCAGCTGACTTCCCAAATTGCAGGGAAAGTAGTTGCCATCAATGTTTCTAAAAAAGGCATCGAGCAGGAAATGACCCTTTTCGAGAGAAGATACCCAAGATTCATCAAAGCTAAATACCTTAATTCAGCTAAAAAATTAGGTGCTAAAGGTATCGTTTTCATTACGGATGAAATCTCTGACAAAAGCTGGATAGAAGTAGAACCAATGATGAAAAGAGGAGTCTATGGCGTGGAAGGACTAAATGAAAACATCAAAGAAGATATTCCTGTCTTTTGGGTTAAAAAAGAAAACCAAAACTGGCTGAAAGGAAATCCACAAATTACCGTAAACTTACAGACAGAAACTTACAAATATCCTTCTGTGAATATCATCGGAAAGATAGAAGGAACAGACCCAAAACTTAAAAATGAATATGTCTTACTGAGCGGACATCAGGACCATGACGGCATCCGACACCCTGTGAAAAACGACACCATCTACAACGGTGCCGATGACAATGCCAGCACCTGCGTGGCTCTACTAGCAATGGGAAGAGCATACAGCAAACAGCCTGCAAAACGAAGCATCTTATTTGTAATTCACGGCGCTGAGGAAAGAGGACTCCTAGGGTCTAGATGGCATTCTGCCCATCCCATAGTTCCGAGAGAAAACATCGTAGCTGTGCTGAACGGCGATATGATTGGAAGAAATGATATCAACGAAGCTGCTCTTCTTGGCGGTCAGTCTCCGCACAAAAATTCTGATGACTTGGTAAGAATGGCAGAAGAAGCCAACCAAGAAAGCACTAAATTTAAGTTTTTGAAAGACTGGGATTTACCAGAGCATCCAGAGTTTTTCTATTTCCGAAGCGACCACCTGCCTTATGCAAGGCTTGGTATTCCAGCGGTATTCTTCACAAGTGTGCTGCACCACCAGTACCACCAGCCGCAGGACGAATCAGAAAACATAGATTTCAAGAAACTTTACAAAATGACGGAATGGATGTATAGAACTTCTTGGAAAGTAGCCAACGAGCCACAAAGACCAAGACTCCTGCCCAATGTAAAATTTGAAAGATAAAACCCCAAAATAGTCCGCCTCTTTTCTCAATGAAAAGAGGCGGATTTTATTTAGTTTAAATTGGAAAATTAGTGTCTATGTTCTTTTGGTGGATTAGGGTAGTGTCCTTTATCTGCTTCCTCCACTTTGTGTGCTGTGTTCATGGCAACTATCAGGTCATTCAGCATGGAATTTGCTGCCATTGGTGAATTTGGAAGAAGAACCAAATTAGAACGGTTGTTAGCCCCTATGGAATGAAGTGTGTCATAATGCTGGGTAACTACTATCAGCGCTGATGCTTCCTGTGCATTGATATTCACACTGTTAAGCATTTTTACGGACTCTTCCAGACCTTTTGCGATTTCCCTTCTTTGGTCTGCTATCCCCTGCCCTTGTAGCTTTTTAGACTCGGCTTCCGCTTTGGCTACGGCTACAATACGGATTCTTTCTGCTTCAGACTCGTATTCTGCTGCGGTTTTTTCTCTTTCCGCTGCATTGATTCGGTTCATCGCTTGTTTTACCTGCTCATCTGGGTCTATATCCGTCACCAAAGCCTTTATAATATCATATCCATAACTCTGCATTGCCTCCTGAATTTCAGCTTTTACAGCAATAGCGATATCATCTTTTTTCACGAAAACATCATCTAGTTTCAGTTTTGGAACTTCGGCTCTCACCACATCAAAAACATATGAAGTTATCTGATTATGAGGATCTTCCAGTTTATAGTAAGCGTCACTTACCTGATTTCTAATTACTTGATACTGAACCGAAACTCTCATCTTAATAAACACATTATCAAGGGTTTTGGTATCTATCAATACATCAAGCTGTTGGATTTTTAAAGTTAATCTTTTGGTAATATTATCAATAAATGGAATTTTGAGGTGAAGTCCCGCGTGACGAACAGAATGGAATTTCCCCAATCGCTCTACGATTGCCGCAGTCTCCTGCTTCACAGTAAATAATGATGCCATAAAAAACAATACAGCAACAAATGCAAAAAAACTAAAAATAAGTGGTCCCATAATTATAAAAATTTAATTTCATTTATTAGTATCAATGTCTAACGAAATGTTACAAAAAATGTAAAAAAATTTTACATCGTCATTCCGATATCTATTCCTTTTATTTTTCGGTAAAGGTCCGTGGCGTAGTTATCCGTCATCCCAGAAACAAAATCCAAAACGCCCATTATCTTTTCATAAGGTTCGCCATCATACCTAAACTGCTCGGGCAGTAATTGAAGAGCTTTTTTGTCATAATCCTTAGGATTTTCTTTTATCGCCGATGGAATAAAATGATTGAGAAGCTCATACATCACGTTATACCCCGCATTTTCTATCTCTACCACCGCTCGGTGATTGTAGATTTCGTCAATGGAAAACTGCTTTATATCCTGCAAAGTTTTATTTTCTTTTTTAAAAATAGAAAGCAGTGACTGGTCTAAATTTCCTGTAAGAATATCATCAAATTTATCCTTGTAAAGCCTTATGGAAACATTGATTAGAGAATTGATAACCTTTGCACGGAGGTAAGATATTCTGTCATTTTTATCAGAAATTACAGATAGTTTATCCTCTACTCGTTTTATGTTTTCATCTGTGGTTTTGATGAGTTCTAAGATAAGGTTTTCGCAATCGGAAGAAGAGATGATTTTCAGCCTGTGGGCATCTTCTATGTCTATGATATTGTAGCAGATATCGTCCGCTGCCTCTACCAGCCATACGAAGGGATGCCTTTTGTAGACCAGCGGTTCTTCCTGTTCTGTGATAAAAGCCGTAGCCTTGGCTATTTCTCTGAAAGTCTCTTTTTCGCTTTGGAAAAAACCGAATTTCTTTCTGTGAAGCTGTTTTCTATCCTTCGCTATGGATTCGCAGGGATATTTAGCAATACTCGCCAAAGTTGCCATAGTCAGCTGAAGTCCGCCCTTGTCCTTGCCTCTTTGCTGATGGGTAAGCACACGGATGGCATTGGCATTTCCTTCAAAATTAATGAAATCTGCCCATTGTTTCTCGGTCATCAGAGATTTTAAATCTTCATTTTTCTCAAAATAACTTGCGATGGCATCTTCCCCAGAATGCCCGAAAGCAGGGTTTCCTATATCATGGCAGAGACACGCCGCCGCTATCACATTATGTAAATTATGCAGATAAAAATTCTTTGAATTCTCGTTTAATTCTTGAGCAAATTTCTCCACGATAAACTCCCCCGCAAAGCTCCCTAGACTTCTCCCCACCGAAGCAACTTCCAGCGAATGGGTAAGCCTGTTATGCACAAAAACGCTACCTGGGAGAGGGAAAACCTGCGTTTTATTCTGTAGTCTTCGGAAAGAAGTAGAGAAAATTATTCGGTCAAAATCCCTCTGAAAATCAGTCCTTGAAGCACTAGTGCTATCCGAGTTTCCTGTTCTCCGATTGGTATATAATTGATTAAGCATAAATTAAAAATAATCCCAAATATCGGAATTTTTTAAATTATAGTAGCAAAAATTAATTACCTTTGTTAGAAAGTTTTAAAATATGAGAAAAATAATCCTTATTCTCATCCTATTAATCGGGAAATTAGCGTTTACACAAGAGAAATTATATTATTTTTATACTTCTGACAGCACTTTGGTAGGTGTGAAAAATGAAAAGGGGAAAATCATCATCCCTGCTCAATTTTCGGGATTTAGAATCTATGATACAGAAAACCCTATAAATGAACCTACAATAGAGTTTTGGGGGGCTTCCTTTAAAAATAAAAAATATGATAAAGATAACCCACGAATAGAGGCAGGAGAAGTCTATGATAGAAATGGAAAATTTCTATACTATCCACAGTGGTTTGATAATGGAAATGATATTTGGGAAGAAGGACTGAGACGATATGTAGAAAAAAATAAAATGGGATTTGTAGATTGGTTTGGGAAGAAAGTTCTACCTGCAAAATGGGATTTTGCAACTCAATTTAACTACGGCTATGCAATAGTCTATACAGGTGGATGGAAAAGGGAATTTGATAAAGGAGGAGAACATTGGTTTATAGCCCCTATTTCCAAAAAATCAACCTCTTATCTCATCAATAAAAAAGGAATAAAAGTGAAGCCTCTGAAAAAATCTAATAATCCAAAAGACTATTTATATGAAGGGAAATACTATCCTTACCCTTTTGTTTATAACAATATTGAACAAAAAATAGTAGATGAAATCAATCAATTAGAAATCCTAACAGAAATTAATCATCCTTTTGACAAAAAAATTATAAACCATTACGAAATTGTAAATCGTCCTAATAAATATCTGCCCTATTATGAACTAAAAAACTTCTATGGTCAAGAGAAATATAATAGCCCAAACAATAGTCTCTGGGTCAATAAAAAAGGAGAAATATTTTATAAGAACTATGATTATAAATTCATCCCTTTAAAAGAATATATAAGAAAAATACTAGAACGAATCATAGAAGACCAAAAACAAGGCTATAAAACTAAAGACTACCCTATTAATGCTGAAAAACAACTAAAAGAAATAAAAAAGATAGATTTTAAAATAAAAATGTAAGCTAAAATAAGCTTACACTTTTATTTATCATTACGCTTCACAACTTGAACAATTCATAAAATTAATAACTAATTCCTTAGAAACAGACTGCGAACGCTGATAATAAAGCGTTTTCACTCCCAATTTCCAAGCGTCTATTATCACTTTATTCACATCTTTTATTGGCATAGAAGATGGAATATTTAGGTTTAATGACTGTGCTTGGTCTATATATTGTTGTCTCTGTGCCGCCTGAGTTACGATTTCCAAAGGTGAAATCTCCTTAAAGGTCTTAAACACATCTTTTTCCTCCTGAGTTAGCTGGGTCATATGCTGAACAGAACCATGGTTTAGCATAATATCTCTCCAAACATCTTCCGTATCCAATCCTTTCTCTTCCAACAATTTAGCTAAATATTTATTTTTTCTAATGAAATTTCCTTTCGCTAAACCAGCTTTGTAATAATTGGACGCAAACGGCTCTATCCCTGGCGAAGTCTGCCCTAAAATAGCCGAGCTGGATGTCGTAGGTGCTATCGCCATAGTAGTGGCATTTCTAACTCCATAGCCTTTCAATAATTCTGGTTCTCCGTAGATGTTTGCTAATTCTTTAGAAGCGGCTAATGACTGCTCTTGGATTTGTTTAAACACTTTTGCGTTAAACATTTTCGCTTCCATGCTTTCAAAAGGAATCATATTTCGCTGTAAATAAGAATGATATCCCAAAACTCCTAATCCCAATGCTCGGTGGCGAATTGCAAAATTCCTTGCAGCAGAAAGATAATAATTCCCTTCTGTTTTCTCAATAAATTCAGATAAAACAGCATCAAGGAAATATATGGCTAATTTTACTGCGTTTGTATCTTTCCACTCATCATAAAGCTCCAAATTCATGGAAGACAAACAACAGATAAAACTTTCTTCTGCTGTAGAAGGCAACATGATTTCAGAACAAAGATTAGAAGCATTGATAGTCAATCCTTTATCTTTATAAACTTGTGGTTTATTTCTATTTACATTATCCGTGAAGAAAATATACGGCATTCCTTTCTGCTGGCGGCTTTCCAAAACTTTAGCCCAAACTCTTCTCTTGTCTGTGTCGCCTTCTATCATTTCATGCATCCAATAGTCTGGCACACAGACCCCCATGAACAAATTCTGAATAGGATTACCGATGTCTCGGATTTGCAAAAACTCCTCTATATCATCATGGTCAATATCTAAATACGCCGCAAAAGCCCCTCTTCTCACGCCTCCCTGCGATACCACATCCATTGAGGTATCAAATAATTTCATGAAAGAAACTGCTCCAGAAGATTTTCCATTATCTGTAACTGCTGTTCCTCTATGTCTCAACTCACCAAAATACCCAGAAGTTCCGCCACCTATCTTGGTCTGCATGATAACTTCTCCCATTTTATGGGTAATTCCCTCTATGCTGTCTGGCACATGGACATTGAAACACGAAATAGGAAGCCCTCTCTGCGTCCCCATATTTGCCCATACAGGAGATGAAAAAGAAATCCATCCTTTGACAATCATTTCCTTAAAAGCCTCCTTTAATTCTGGTTTATACAGCCTCTTCGCTGCAGCTTCAGTTATTCTATCTATTGCCCCTTCTAGTGTTTCGCCTTTTAGTAAATATCCTCTGTTAAGCATTTGTTCTGATTCTTCATTGAACCACCAAATGTTTGTCTTTTCTTCCATCACTTTTTCTCTGTTATATAAATATAGTTTTATTTTAAATTTTTCTCAAATGCTTTTCTAGCGCTGCCTCGGAAATACACTTCTCCTCGGTATTTATAGCCTTCTTTTTCTATAATTTTCAGCATTGGAATATTATCAAAATTAGTATCTATGCGGATACTCTCTATTCCCTTTTCTTTTGCTAATTTTTCCGCTTCCTGCAGGATTTTTTGTCCCAAACCTTTTCCCTTTGCTTCTTTGGAAACTGCTATTCTGTGGAGCGTGAGATAATCTCCCTGCCCTTCCCAGTTTTTTAGCTCTTCATAAGCAGGTTCTTTGTCAAAAATAATCGCAGCATAAAGATTCACAGCACCCTCTTCCTCAAAAACAAAACCATATCTTTTCTGAATATCATTTTGTATTGTTCCTTCATTTGGATAGCCGTCCTGCCACTGGGTGCTGCCTTCGTTTTTACGAGTTTCCTTTGCAAAGGAAATTATCTCCCAAATCTGCTCAAAATCCGCCTGCTCCGCTTTTCTAAACTCCATCAGAAACGAATTACAAAGTTTCTAAGAGCTTATATACTGATTTCAGCTTATCATCTACCTGAGTCACTCCGATAATTCCTCCTGAAAATCCCGTAGTTTCTTTTTTTACAAATACTTCTATTTGATTATTTTCATTTTCGCTGATATGGATAGAACATTTAAAGTAATCTACAAATATCCCAAATAAAAGTCTCATCGTTCTATTTCCTTTTTCGTAGACTGTATTTCCAATACTTTCTGAAAGCGCTTTGTAGCCTGCGTCTGCCATTCTTTGCTTAATCTTTTCGTGCAGTTCTTCCTTAGATATATTGGCAAATACGCATAGAATTTGTTTTTGTGCTCCTACTTTATTTTCTACAAAATGTCCCATAATTTTTATTCTATTTCAAATCTTTCACAAGCTTCCAACTCGCCTACTTTCACTTTATTGATATGGGTAAATTTCACATTTGGATCTGCTTCCGCAAATTGTTTTGCTTTTTTTATACAATATTCTATTTTGTAACCCACTGAAATACACACTCTATGCTCTCCCACTAATCCCATCCCCATATAAATATACTCACCCAAACGGAAGTCATCATTTAGGCTCAATTCTTTCTCTTGTTGAATTCTACTATACATGGTTTATTATTGTTTTTTTTTTAGAGTTTAGAATAAATCGTCCTCTGTGATGGATTTATCGTGCTTAGTGTAGGCTGTTGGTCTTTTCGCAAAGAAATCATCTAGTTCATTTGCGAAAACTTCTTCTTCAAACCAAAGCATCGGCTTTATTTCATCTCCTGTTATTCCAAAAGGTCTGCCCAATCCCAGCTGCACCAAAGAGTCATCCAGCCTGTATCTCATATAATTAGCCAAATCTTTTTTGCTAAAAAAGTCAAGTTCACCATTTTCAAAAATCCAATCTAACATCTTGTCTTCCAGTTCTATATAGTTTTTCATAAAACCTTCTATCTCCTTCATCCCTCTTTCCTTCATGTCTGGATTTTCCTCAAAAATCTTTTTGATGATAAAAATACCAGCATTGGCGTGGGTCTGCTCATCAACGGATGTCCAAGCGATGATATTTGCTACATTTTTCATATATCCCTTAAAACGAGTAAATGACAAAATAGTCGCAAATTGGCTGAACAAAGAAGCGTTTTCTATAATCAAAGTAAAAAACAAGATTCTTTCCAGCGCATTTTCTTTATTCTTAGAAAGATATTCTTTCAAGACTTGATTTCTTTCCTTGAAAATAGGAACTTCTAACAAATTTTCAAATTCATTATTGTACCCCAATACTTCCAGCAATCTAGAATATGCCTCTGAATGGCGAAACTCACATTCTGCAAAAGTAGCTCCAAGTCCATTAAACTCTGGCTTTGGGAAAAGGTCGTAAAGGTCTCCCCAAAAAGTTTTCACAGAAACCTCCACTTGTGCTATTCCCAGCAAGGCTCTCTTTACAGCTTCTTTTTCTATCGGACTCAAATTCGCCTTGAAATCCTGAATATCCGCTGTAAATTCCACCTCAGAATGCACCCAGAAGGACTTATTCATGGAATCCACAAACTGCATGATTTCTGGATATTCAAACGGTTTGTAGTTTTCTCTTTTATCAAATATTCCCATGATGATACTTTTTCAGATTAGTATTTGCAAAAGTAGAAATAAATACTCTCTATAAAAATCATCTCTTATGAAAGTTTTCCACACTCATTCTAATACACTATAAATAAACAGGTTATAAAATTTAGTATCATTTTACCTTAATTTACAATTAAACAACACTAAAAAACACACCATGAATAAACAAAATAAAATTAAACAATAATGATTGCGTATAAAAAATGAGTATCAGTTTTTTCTGATACTCATTTTCAACTTTAAAACCTTATATTATGATATAATCTTATCCTTTTTTCAATGCTTCTGCACCAGAAACAATTTCTAATATTTCATTAGTAATTGCAGCCTGACGAGCCTTGTTATAGAAGATAACGAGTTCATTTTTCAGAGCATTAGCATTGTCTGTCGCTTTATGCATCGCGGTCATCCTTGCTCCATGCTCAGATGCTATAGAATCTAATAGCGCCTTATAAACCTGTGTTTTTATAGACTTAGGAATCAATGTTTCCAATATCGTCTGCTTATCAGGTTCAAAGATGTAGTCTGATTCTGCATCCTCTTCAGCTTGTTCTGGCATCGTAATCGGTAATAACTGCTCAGTTCTTACCTGCTGCGTTGCTGCATTGATAAATTTATTATAAACCAAATATACTTCATCAAAAATCCCTTCACTGAAGTCTTTCATCACAGCACTAGTCAGTTTAGAAACAGCCTCAAAACTTACACTATCATAAATAGAACTTTGGTTATCATACACTGTTCTTACTCTTCTCACTGCATCAAAAACCTTTTTCCCTATCGTAAGAACCTCTATTTCTACATCTTCTTTTTGTTTATAATTAGCATTCAACTCTTTAATCACTGATGAGTTAAAAGCTCCTGCCAAACCTCTATTAGAAGAAATAGCGATATAAAGTATTTTTTTGACTTCTCTTTTCTGAGCATACTCTGACAAACTTCCTTCAGAACCTGTACTCACTTTTTGAATAAGTTCCTGAAGTTTTTCAGAATAAGGTCTAAGCATCGTAATGGCATCTTGTGCTTTTTTTAGTTTCGCTGCCGAAACCATCTTCATCGCACTCGTAATCTGCATCGTAGATGATATAGATGTTATTCTGCCTCTAATCTCCTTTAAATTCGCCATCTGATAAACTTACTTTTTTATGTCCCAAAAAATTTAGAACAAATTGGTTTATATTTTAATTATTGTATTTCGCTACTAAATCTAATGCCACTTGTTTCAATACCTCTGTCAAATCTTTATCGATTTTACCAGCTTTTAGTGCAGACATTACCTCTGGATGTGCAGTTTTTAATAATCCTACATACTCTTTTTGGAATGCTCTCACTTTTGCTACAGGAATGTCTTTTAACAAGTTTTCTGTTCCAGCATAAATCATCGCTACTTGGTCTTCCACTGGAAGCGGTGAGTTTACTGGTTGTTTTAGAATTTCCACATTCTTTTCTCCCTTAGAAATTACCGCCAAAGTAGCAGCATCTAGGTCAGAACCGAATTTAGCAAATGCCTCTAATTCTTTATATTGAGCTTGGTCAAGTTTCAATGTTCCTGAAACTTTCTTCATTGATTTAATCTGAGCATTACCCCCTACCCTTGATACAGAGATACCCACATTAATCGCTGGTCTTACCCCTGAGTTGAATAAATCAGACTCCAAGAAAATCTGTCCATCTGTAATAGAAATCACATTGGTAGGAATATACGCAGATACATCCCCTGCCTGAGTCTCGATGATAGGAAGTGCTGTTAATGAACCGCCACCTTTTACCATAGGTTTCAGTGTTTCTGGAAGGTCATTCATTTGAGATGCGATAGTATCATCTTTGATGATTTTCGCTGCTCTTTCTAGCAATCTTGAGTGAAGGTAGAATACATCCCCAGGATAAGCCTCACGCCCTGGTGGTCTTCTTAATAGAAGGGACAACTCTCTATATGCTACTGCTTGTTTAGATAAATCATCATAAACAATCAATGCTGGGCGTCCTGTATCTCTAAAATACTCCCCGATAGCAGCACCTGCCATTGGAGCGTACACCTGCATTGGAGAAGGGTCAGAAGCGTTAGCTGCTACTACTACTGTATAAGCCATTGCTCCTCTTTCTTCTAATGTTCTTACAATTTGAGCTACTGTAGAACCTTTTTGTCCTACTGCTACATATATACAGAATACAGGCTGACCTGCATCATAAAATTCTTTTTGATTCAGGATCGTGTCTATCGCTACCGTAGTTTTACCTGTCTGACGGTCACCAATAATCAACTCTCTCTGTCCTCTTCCGATAGGAATCATAGAGTCTATCGCAACGATACCTGTTTGCAAAGGCTCATTAACAGGCTGACGATAGATAACCCCAGGAGCTTTTCTCTCCAAAGGCATATCGTATAAATCTCCTCCAATAGGACCTTTACCATCGATAGGATTACCCAAAGTGTCTACTACTCTTCCCAAAAGTCCCTCTCCTACTTTGATAGAAGAAATTCTTTTAGTTCTATTTACTGTATCACCTTCTTTTACTCTCTTAGATTCTCCAAGTAGAGCCACCCCTACATTATCCTCTTCAAGGTTTAATACAATTCCTTCAACTCCACTTTCAAATTTTACTAATTCTCCGTACTGTACATTTTCCAAACCATAAATACGAGCAATACCATCTCCTACTTGTAATACGGTTCCTACCTCTTCTACATTAGACTGAGTATCAAAATTTGCTAACTGTTGTTTCAATATTGCAGATACTTCTGCTGGATTTATTCCTGCCATTTTATTGGTTGTTTTTTCTAATTAAGTTGAAATTCTTTTCTAAGATTAGCCAAGTGTGTTCTTACCGAGTTATCGATCTGCTGGTCTCCTACTCTTAGGATATATCCACCGATAAGCTCTGGCTTTATTATAGACTTTATCTTATACTTTTTATTTACATCTATCAAAGATGAAGTTTTTACAATCTGATCTAAACTCTGTTGAGAAAGTTCTTCAGCGGTTGTAAGGGTTACCTTCTGCACTCCATTCATTTCCTCTACCTTCTCCACATATTCTTTAGCAATATCTTCTAAATATTTTTCTCTTCCTTGCTTGATAACAAGGGTAATCATGTTTTTAGTTACAACAGAAAATTTAGAAAAAATCTCACTTGCAACACTCTGCTTTCTTCTGTAGTCTATAATAGGTGTAGCAAAAAAACTTCTCAATTCTTTAGAACCAGAAATAGTTTCTGCCACATCTTTCATTTCATTGAATACAGTCTCCGTGTTGCCAGTTTCTGTTGTAAAATCCAACAATCCCTGAGCGTATCTTTTAGCAACTTTTGTTGTGTTACTCATAAGGATTAGTTTAAGTTTTTATCATTTAATAAATTAGCCACCAGGTCATTTTGGGCATCTTTATTATCCAATTTTTTCTTCAGTATAGTCTCTGCAATATCCACAGATAAAGAACTGATCTGCTTTTTCATATCATCTATAGCAGCAGCCTTCTCCATAGCGATAGAATGTCTAGCAGCCTCTATCATTTTTTCTCCTTCTACTTTAGCTGTATCTTTCGCTTCGTTAATCATTCTATCTCTGATTTCTCTTGCTTCTCTCAATATATTATCCTTTTCTATTTTAGCTTCTTGGATAATTCTTTCGTTTTCAGCTTTTAAATTCTGAACTTCCTCTCTTGCCAATTTAGCTTGGTTAAGAGCATCTACGATTGTTGTTTCTCTTTCATTAAGCGCATTAAGAATTGGTTTCCATGCATATTTTGCCAAAAGAAACATCAATACAGCAAAAGTAAGAGTCATCCAAAAAACTAAACCTAATCCCGGTGTTATCATTTCTAAATTATTTTATTTTTTTATTTTACTTTAAATATTTTTTAATACAAAATTTTAAAATAATCTTGGTAAGCACCAACCGTGTTACCAAGATTATCAGTTAAAATTACTTCATGAACGGAGCACTGAAAATCAATCCGATAAGTCCAGCACCTTCGATAAGACCACAAGCGATCAACATCGCAGCTTGTACCTTATCAGCCGCTTCTGGTTGTCTAGCGATAGCATCCATCGCATGAGAACCAATTTTAGAAATACCGTAAGCTACTCCTAATACAGCAAGTGAAATCGCTGCATAATTCAAGTAAGACATTGCATGTACTGTCTCTTTTACTGCTTCCATAATAAAAAATATTTAGTTAAAATTATTGTTTAAAATTAAAATTCTTTTCTAGTATCCTTCTGCATGCCCATGTGCATCATCGTGACTATGTTCTGCTACTGCAATACCAATATATAAAGCTGATAATATTGTAAATATATATGCCTGCAAAGCTGCAACTAACAATTCCAAGATAGAAACGAATAACGCCAATGGCACAGAAACCGCTCCTAAAGCTGCATTTTTGAAAATAAATATCAATGAAATAATACTTAAAATCATAATATGCCCAGCTGTAATATTCGCCATAAGACGCATGGTCAAGGAGAATGGTTTAGTGAAAATACCTATAATCTCCAATGGAATCATAATCGGCTTTAGCAAAAATGGTACTGGCGGCCAGAAAATATGTTTCCAATAGTCTTTATTCGCGTTCAGCAAAATAGTAAACAATGTGAATAAAGAAAGAACTAATGTAACCGCTATGTTACCTGTAAGGTTAGCCCCACCAGGGAAAAACGGAACAAGTCCTATCAAGTTATTCAACCAAATAAAGAAGAATATAGTCAATAAGAACGGCATAAACTTCTTATAATGTTTAGAACCAATATTTGGAATTGCAATTCCATCTCTCACCAACAATACAACTGGCTCAAAAAATCTCGCTACTCCAGTAGGCACTAAAGATTTTTTGTAAGAATTTGCCATTGAAATGAACAATCCTAAGATAATCAAAACAGAAATGAACAATGCAAAAACATTCTTAGTAATAGAAAAGTCATAAAACACTTTTTCAGTTCCTTTGAATAAATCTGGAATTTGCGCTTTTTCCAAACCTTCTTTATTCACTAAAACACCATGCTCCAAAGTATATCCATCTATTACTTCTCCATGAGCCACACTACTTGACATGAAAAAATGCCAACCTTTCTCATCCTTCACAATCACTGGCAAAGAAATAGTAATATGAAATTCTCCCTCTTCACCTTCATCCAAAGTAGCAATATGCCACTCATGTGTATCATAAATGTGATGATTGATAAGTTCAGAAGGATTAAAGGCTTTTTCACCTCCATCTGCATGTTCACTAGCAAGAGCAGTATTCCCAAACAACATGAACATCAAAACAAAAAATAGTGAATAAATTCTCTGGTTCATTTCTTATTTTTATTGATTTGCAAATATACTTAAATAAATTAAGTTTTAAAAATAATTATAATTGATTTTTATCAGATTTTTGATTATTCTTTATTTCCCTAAGAACAGAATGGTATAGAGGTATTGATAACAGAAGAAAAACAAGAGCCAAAAACATCACTAAAACCTCATTTTTCTTAATCACAAACATCCACAAAAACGCCCAAAGAATATCTTTCCCAAAATTCATAGTCATGAAAGCCATCACAGCCATAGACATTTTCTTTAACCCTTTATAAATCCTGAAAAGTAGAAAATTAAGAATAAGGAATGAGAAAAAAATCCCTATAATATATATATAATACTCAGGATATTGATAGAGATAAATCCCCATAAACACAGCCGCAAATGCGTAAATAATGATATCTATTTTATTCAAAATAAAGTTTTTGCAAAGTTATGGATTTTCTTTTTATAAATACAAAGTTTATTCCTCGTCTTCTTCATCATCTATGTCAAGAAAAAAAGCATCCCAGTCATCCTCTTCCTCATTATCATTATCTAAAAAATCACTCATATCCCTACGGTCTTTTTTCGTGGGTCTTCCCTCTCCTTTCTGGCGATAATAATCCTGCGAGAGCATTCTCATTTTCAATATTTCATACTGCTCCTTATCCGTAATATCCTTGATATGAAGTGGAACAAGCTTGGCACCGAGGCGACTTTTAGGAATCTGCAAAACTTCTATTTTATAATTGATCTGGTTTTTCCTAATCTCCACCACATCGCCTTCATAGACTTCCCGCGAAGCTTTCACCGGCTGTCCGCCGATGGAAACTCTATTTTTTTTGATTTCATCTGCTGCGATGCTCCTTGTTTTATAGAAACGAACACTCCACAGAAATTTGTCTACACGCATACCTTATTTTATTATTCAGAAAAAATTTGCCTCAAAACATCCAAAGATTTTGGGATTTTAAATTCTGGAAAATGACAACTATAATATACCAGCACAGAATCCAAAAAATCTTCTTTCATGCTGTTTTTTATCTTCACATCGTAGATTTCTTCATTTGAAATCATTTTTTTCCAATATTCAGAAACCTGCTCATCAAACAAATGATGACAAATACTCTCCGAAAAAAATCCAGACTCTGGGTCTAAAAATTTTTCTTCCCTACACAGAGGCGCCACTCCCTGACTTCTAAGATATTCAACCAAAAAAGCATAATGAGCCTGATAGTTTTGGTTCTCTAATTGATGCAGGAAAACCTTTATATTGGTATAAATCTGAGTATTTACCAGCTCTGTTTTTAAGACCTGATGAAGGAATTCCGCCACAAAGAACAAAATAGATGACACCCGAATATCCTCATAATTTTCCAAAGTTTTCACATTTTCTATTTTACTGATTGTCTGTATATTATATTTTTTATGAAAATCAGAAATCGTAAAATACAGCTCCGTCATGGGAGTAAGATAAGACTTTTTCTTGTTTTTAGGTGAATAAATCCCTCTCATGAAAAAACTCTGAAAACCAGCATTTTCGGTAAAGCAATGTAAGATAGCATCATTATCACCATATTTTATATATGACAAAAGAATTCCTCTATCTACCATATTATCAAACGATTATCTTATTATCTATGAACTGGTTTTGGAAAGATACTTTGCTGATTTTCTTATCTTTATCAAAATAAAAATCTATTCTTCCCAGCAGAATTCCTGCCCAGCCTACTTGGTTCACCAGAACATTCACGCCTTTACTATTTTTAAGGACATTCGGTTCTGTCAAAAATGTGTGCGTGTGCCCTCCTAAAATAATGTCTATTCCGTGAGTTTGAGCAGCCAATTTTCTATCAGAAACCAAATCTTCTGACTGTCCGTAATCATATCCCAAATGCGAAAGACAAACAACCAAATCACATTTTTTGGTATTTCTAAGGAAATCTGCGTATTTCTGAGCTGTCGCAACAGGGTCAAGATATTTGGTTTCGCCGTAATATTTTTTCCCGACAAGCCCTTCCAATTTCACTCCCAGACCAAACACGCCTACTTTAATATTTCCTTTTCTAAAAATCTTATAAGGCTGTGTTTTTCCCTTTAAAATCGTGTCCGAAAAATCATAATTAGAGCATATAAAAGGGAATTTAGCATTCGGTAAAACCTTTAAAAATCCTTCCAAACCATTGTCAAAATCATGATTTCCCATAGTAGCCGCATCATATTTCATCATGGACATGAGCTTAAATTCCAGCTCGCCACCAAACATATTAAAATAAGGCGTTCCTTGGAAAATATCGCCACTGTCAAACAAAAGTACATTTTTTTCCACGCCTCTAATCTGCTCTATCAGAGTGGCTCTCCTCGCAAATCCCCCTTGATTGGGATATCTGCTGTGCCCCTCCTCGAAAGGCTCTATCCTGCTGTGCTGGTCATTGGTATGAAGAATGGTGATTTTTTCAGGTGTATCTTTTGCATCAAATGTCTTTGCTGACAAAACATTTGGTGTAAGTGTCGTTGCCAAAGCTCCTCCACCCAATATTTTCAAAAATTCTTTTCTATTCATTTTTGTTTGTCCTTATTGGTTATTCCCGATAAATTGCAGTCTTTGTTCCTGCTTTATTTTTATCTCCGGATTTTGTTTAAATTTCTCTATAAATAAATCCCTCAGAGTTATTTCCGTTAGTATAAGCTGTTCTCCTTTCAGGAAAAATTTCATATAATCTCCTCCATAAGCCAGATAGTCCGATGTCGCGATGTAGTAGTACTGACCAGCTTTTGGTTTTTCGCCGTTTATCAGTCCTTGTTTTAGTTTTCCATTTTCTACCACTATCGTAAATCCAGCCACGGGATTATTTCTTTTTTGTTTTTCGTAATAGTCAAACACACCTTGTATGTCTTCGCCCTTCATTTTAACAATAACCAATTGATTTTCAAAAGGCATCACTTCAAAAATATTTCTCAGCAAAATATCTCCCTTGCTGATATCATTTCGGATTCCTCCTATATTTAAAATCGCTGCATCCACCGCAGGAATGCTGTTTTTCGCACCCCAGTCATTCGCTCCTTCCAGCACGAAATCCGCCAGAAGCTGTCCGAGCGAGCTGTTATCTCCTTTCCTATTAAGCTCCACTTCAGTATGGGAAATTTTCTGGTTCATTTTATTTTCCAATTCCTTTTTATATGGCGTGATAACGGAAACCAACTCTTTTTTCTGGGCTATTTCTCCATTTATCAACTGATTTTTCTGAGGAGAAACTTGGCTTACATTCAGCTGTGTGGTACATGACACCACAGCCATCAAAACTGCTCCTAATAATATGCTTTTATTTTTCATTTTTTCTTAAAATACAGCCACAAATATATAGATTATTTCAGGATTTTTACTCAAATATGATATCCAAAGGTATGGAATAAATATAAAAAACAACAAAATACTAAATTTTACTTAAAAAGTCCTTGCTGATTTTTATCTTTTTAAATAAAAAGCTTAAATTTGGCTTCAAAATTTTAAACAATGAGTAAATTAAAAGGTCTGGGAGTAGCTTTGGTTACGCCATTTAATGAGGATTTATCCATAGATTTTGATTCTTTAACCAAATTAGTAGAATATAACATTGCCAATGGAACAGATTTCCTAGTCGTTTTGGGAACTACAGCGGAAACTGCCACGCTTTCCAAGGCTGAACAGGCACAAGTCATAGAGCATATCGTAAAGGTTAATAACAAAAGACTTCCATTAGTTTTAGGTATCGGAGGGAATAATACTTTGGCTGTTAAAGAACAGATAGAATCTACGGATTTAAGCAACTTTGAAGGTGTTCTTTCCGTTTCACCATATTACAACAAGCCTAATCAAGAGGGAATTTATCAGCACTATAAAATGCTGGCTTCCACTGGGAAAAACATCATCATTTACAATGTTCCTGGACGAACAGGACAAAATATAGAAGCCGCAACGACACTGAGACTTGCCAAAGATTTCCCTAATCTTTTTATGATAAAAGAAGCTTCTCCGAATATCAGCCAATATTTTGATATTTTAAGAAAGAAGCCTGCAGGTTTTTCTCTAGTTTCGGGTGATGATGAGTTCACGCTTCCTGTTACTCTGGCTGGTGGAGATGGCGTAATTTCGGTAATTGGGCAGGCTTATCCTAAGCTTTTTTCAGACATGATAAAACTTGCCAAAGAAAGCAAAGTAAAAGAAGCATATACTATTCACAATCAGCTCGTTGAACTTATAAGACTTATCTTTGCGGAAGGAAACCCTTGTGGCGTGAAAACAGTTTTAGCAGAAATGGGCATTATCAAAAACCACCTGAGACTTCCTCTAATAAAAGCTTCTGAAAACCTGCAAGATAGAATAAAAGCTGAAATGAAAAATTTACAGAATTAAATCTTTTTTGAAGTTAAATTTTAATTTTAAAGACTATTAATTTTAAGAATTTATGTTGTTAAAGTTTTTATTTTTCTTACCCTTGTTTTTCATTGCAAACGGCAAATGCCTTGCACAAGAACAACAAGGGCAGGAAGTGACAGAACAGGAAATACAAGAAACACAGGAAACCCTTACCATAGAACCCAAACAAGATAGTGTAAACCTCATTGAAAGACCTAAATTCAGACCCAAGGAACTCTACATTCCTGCTGGGTTGATGGCTCTTGGGCTAATCTCTGAAGGAAAAACCAAACAAGAAGTTCGCGAATGGAGAAACAAACAGATTCCTCATTTTAGAAATAAATTTGATGATTATCTCCAATTTGCTCCTCATGTCGCTGTCTATGGCTTTGAGTTGATGGGAATGAAACCCAAAACAGACTGGAAAAACCGTCTAGCCATACATGCCAAAGGACACATCATCACTTTGGGACTGGCGCATTTAATGAAAACATTAATCAACAATGAAAGACCCAACGGATCCCAAATGTCCTTCCCTTCTGGGCATACCGCATACGCTTTTAGTGGGGCAACAATCCTTGCCATGGAATACAAAGACGAACATCCTTGGGTGCCTTATGCAGCCTATGGTTCGGCTAGTGTGGTGGGAATCATGAGAATAGCCAACAACAGACACTATGTGAGCGATGTCCTATTCGGTGCTGGACTGGGGATTCTCTCCATGAAACTAGCATACTGGACACATAAATACAAATGGAACAAACCTAAAAAAGAAAAAAAAGACCCTTTCTTGGGCGTAGTTTACTAATAGTTTAATAATGAAGATTACAATTTTTGTCAGCTTATTTCTAAGTTCTTTTTTCATGGCGCAGACTAATGATAGTTTGGCTGTGGAAACTCCTTTGGACAGCATACAAACTCAGAATATAAAAATTCAGGAAGTAAAAATATCTGAAAACGAAACTTTCATCTATCAAAAGCCAAAATTTTGGGATTTTGTCAATAAAATACCCAAAAACATCGCAGGAACGGCCACAGATATAGTTTCAAAAAAATACTATCCATACGGACTTGCCGCTTTGGGCAGCACGGCTGCTCTCATTCCTGCCGACCCTTGGGTCATTAGAGAAAGCCGAAATCTTGGTGAAGCTCTCGGCATGAATGAAGCCCACACCTACCGAAAACTCGGATTTCTAAAAATAATCCCTGCAGATGTGAACTCTGCGCTGTATTTCATCGGTAATGGAACTACGGTGATTTTAATCAGTGGAGGACTTGCAACCTATGGTTTATTTAAAAATGATTATCGAGCAATCAGCACCTCTATGCAGCTCATAGAAAGCCTTGCATTGTCAGGTGTTTTCGCTCAGTCTATAAAGCGTATCACAGGGAGAGAAAGTCCATTCATCACCGCTGAACGAAATGGATGGCACAGCCACTGGACTTTCGCACCGAGTTTTGCGGCATATCAGAAAGAAACTTCTAAATATGATGCCATGCCCTCTGGACACCTTACCACTGCAATGGCAGCCCTCACAGTGCTTACGGAAAATTACCCAGACAAAAAATGGCTAAAACCTGTGGGATACACTCTTTTAGGGCTGATGTCTTTTGAAATGCTCCAAAGCAAGGTTCACTGGGTATCAGACTATCCTATCGCTATTTTCCTCGGTTACCTTATCGGAAAAAATATTGCCAAAGCGAGAATCACTAAAATCAACAATTCTCCTTTAGCTGAAAACAAGAAAAAATACGACTTGCAGCTGTCTGCTGGTTCTCTGTATGGATATCAGACCATAGGCGTAAATATCAAGTTTTAAGTTTTAAATTTTAGAATTAATTTTAATTACAAAAAAACATCTTACTCAAAAAAAGTAAGATGTTTTGTTTTTTATTGTAAAAGACTTTTTAGTATTGTTCTAAGAAGTATTTCAATAAATCTGTTGTAGTGATTACTCCTTTCAGTTCACCATTTTCTACTACTGGTAGAGAGTGGAAACTTTGTTTTGCCAAAATTTCGGTTACATCTCTCACCGTTTGGTCTGGTGACACACCTACTGGATTTTTTGCCATCACCTGCTCTATAGTGTACGCGTTATACACTGTAGTGTCTACTTTTTCCTCATTATCCGACAATTCTGAAAAACTAATTCTCAACAAATCCGAATAACTCAAAATACCTATCAGCTGGTTTCCGCTCACAACAGGTAAGTGTCTGATGTTATGCTCTTTGAAAAGTTTTTCTGCATCAAACAATGTGTTTTTTGTAGTAAGCTTAACTACATCCTTTGTCATAATCTGAGATACTGGAACTCTGTGTTTCATAATAATTTACATTTAAGATTAAACTTCCTTTTTTTCTTTGATAAAGGTACGACTTTATATTTATGCCAAAGAATTTTTTTTAATGACATTTAACATCTTTTCCAAATTTCCTTCTATAAATAGTTTAGAAATTGTATTTTTACAAAAAATTTTGGTTATGAGAAAAATCCAGATGGTTGATTTACAAAGTCAATATTTCAAAATAAAAAACGAAGTAGATAACGCGGTGCTGAATGTTTTTGAGTCGGCGGCCTTTATCAATGGCCCTGAAGTCCAGTCTTTCCAAGCTGAATTAGAAGAATATTTAGGCGTAAAAAATGTGATTCCTTGCGCGAACGGCACGGACGCTCTACAAATTGCCCTAATGGCGCTTGATTTACAGGAAGGCGATGAAGTGATTACGGCAGATTTCACCTTTGCGGCTACGGTGGAAGTTATCCATTTATTAAAACTAAAAGCTGTTTTGGTGGATGTAGATTATGACAATTTCACTATTGATATTGAGCAGCTTAAAAAGGCCATCACACCTAAAACCAAGGCTATCATGCCAGTGCATCTTTTCGGGCAGTGTGCAAATATGGAGGCTATTTTGAAAATTGCAAAAGAGCATAATCTTTTTGTAATCGAGGACAATGCACAGGCTATCGGCGCTGATTTTATTTTCTCTGATGGAACTCAGAAAAAGGCTGGAACCATAGGAACCATAGGAACTACATCGTTTTTCCCTTCTAAGAATTTAGGTTGTTATGGAGATGGCGGCGCTATTTTTACCAATGATGATGATTTGGCCTATAAAATGAGAGGAATCGTAAATCATGGAATGTACAAAAGATATTATCACGATGAAGTGGGCGTAAACTCTAGATTGGACAGCGTGCAGGCAGCTATTTTGAGAAGAAAACTGCCTCATTTAGAAACCTATAACGAAGCTAGAAGAAAAGCTGCAAACTTCTATGATGAAGCTTTTGCTGGACATCCACATCTGCTTATCCCAAAAAGAGAAGAAAATTCTACTCATGTTTTTCATCAGTACACACTGAGAGTTTTAAATGGAAAAAGAAACGAACTACAGGAGTTTCTTGCTTCAAAGGAAATCCCTGCGATGATTTATTACCCTGTGGCTCTCAGAAAACAAAAAGCATACTTCCAAGCGAGTAATGATGTTGATTTTAAAAACACCGACAAGCTTCTAGACCAAGTAATTTCTCTACCAATGCACACAGAGCTGGATGAAGAGCAGCTGAAATACATTACAGAAAGCGTTCTGGAATTTATGAATAAATAAATTTTTAACACCTTAATTATGAGAGTATTTTTGTTTTTAATGCTATTTTTCAATTCTTTTGCGTGGGCGCAAGAGGAGGGTAATAAATTTTTAATCAATAATGACTATTTAGTTCAGTTTCCTGAATCCGTAAAATACATAAGAACGGATGAAAATTCAGGAGCGTTTTTATTCCATGACAAACAAAATTCAAACATACAGGTTTCTGTTCGCCCTTCACAAAATATGGAATTTTACAAGGAAGGACTTTCAAAAAGTGAATTGCTAGAGGCTTTTTATAAATGGGATTTTGATTTTTGGAAAGGAAACACCATCAATGCTAAAGTTACTGAAATCAGTAAAAAACTATCCGAAGACTATGTTCTATGGAGTATCGAACTTGATTATGAATCCCAAAAAATCAATCAAATCATACTTTCTGGAGTGAAGGAAAACAATGTGGTATTTATCTCCATTATCAATCCTAAAATGAAGATGAATGAAAAGAAAAAATTCTTGATAGACTTATACAAAAAAGGAATTTCAAAACATAATTAAAAGTATGAAAATACTAGTTACGGGCGGTCTAGGCTACATCGGTTCGCACACCGTGGTGGAGCTTTTAGAAAATGATTTTGATGTGGTTATCATAGACAACCTCTCTAACACGGACAAAAAAATACTAGCTGGAATAGAGCAAATCACAGGAAAAACTCCTGCTTTCTATCCTATTGATTTAAGAAACCGAAGCCAAATAGCACAGATTCTAGATGCTCATAAGATAGATGGCTGCATTCATTTTGCTGCATTCAAGGCTGTGGGAGAAAGCCAAGTAAAACCTATTGACTACTACGAAAACAACATGTTTTCTCTTATCAATCTTTTGCAGGAATTCAAAGAAAGAAATATTTCTAATTTTATTTTCAGTTCTTCCTGCACCGTTTATGGACAGGCTGACCAGATGCCGATAAATGAAGAAGCACCTATAAAACCTGCTGAATCTGCCTATGGACGAACCAAACAGATGGCAGAAGAGATTTTGAAAGATTTTGCTGCTGCCCACCAAAAGAAAGTATCATTATTAAGGTATTTTAATCCTATTGGTGCTCATCCTTCGGCTAAAATAGGTGAACTTCCTCTCGGAATTCCCAATAATCTCGTTCCGTATGTGACTCAGACCGCAGCAGGAATACGAGAAAAACTAAACATCTGGGGAGATGACTACCCTACTCCTGATGGGACTGCCATCCGCGATTATATCTATGTGATGGATTTAGCCAAAGCCCATGTGAAAGCCTTACAGAAACTGACCTCCGAAAAATCAGAAACTTTAGTTGATGTTTTCAATCTGGGAACAGGGAAAGGATCTTCTGTCCTTGAAATCGTAAAGGCTTTTGAAAAAGCAAATAATCTAGAAATTCCTTACCAAATCTGTGACAGAAGAGCAGGCGATATTACCATCGCTTATGCAGATGCTTCCAAAGCCGAAAAAGAACTTGGTTGGAAGGCAGAAACTCCTCTGGAAGAAGCACTGAGAACCACTTGGCTATGGCAGAAAAATCTGGAACAAGAAAAATAAATTTCAATAAAAAAATCTCTTTCAAATTGAAAGAGATTTTTATTTTTTTTAGAGGAAAACTCCACTACTTTCAGAATTAACTTTTGAATTCAATTTTGCATTTATATCAGCTTTTATTTCAGCTTCTGTAACTCCAAATTCCCTCATAGCATCTTCAATCAAGCTGTCTTCGTTAATTCTATCTGTATAAATATGAACAGGGATTTTAATATCCAATTTTTTATCAAAAGAAGCCGAAGAAAGTTTATCAGACTCCAAATCGTTTGGTTTCTGCCCGAACTTAGCCAAAACTATTCTCAAATCAAAATTCAGGTATGGTTTTTTCACATCGAAAAATCCTTTCAGTCCTATTTTTTCTGGTCTTATTTTGGCATCACGCTGGCCTCCAAAGCTTTTATAGATATATTTGTTCTCAGGATTAGTATCACGGTATTTATAAGTCATGATTTCCTTATTTGGAACTACTGTCCCGCCACTTATAGCTACTATATTTTCCATTAAAAAGAAGTGCTGATATTGCTTTGCTGCCTCATCAGATGCCAAAACACTGTTGATTCGCTCGCCTTTTTCATTGTAATAGAAAATCTCCAATCCATAGAGAGACAGCCCTCCATCAGCAGACATTACACTAAGGGCAGCAGGATTATCAGCCGATGGAACTATCTGACCGTTTTTATTCTCAAAATAGAATTTTTGTACAGATTTCAGATATTTCACACCTGGATATTCTGGCGAACCATGAAAATACCCATGAGAATGCCCTTCTGTAAAACGAAATTCCACCTTACTCCATTTCAGTTCCGTGCTGGACTGCTCTGGTTTTGGCTTTGGTACCACGATATCATCATTCTCCTGACTTCTACAAGCCAAAAGCGAAAAAACAAAAAACACTACTGCTAATACAACTTTGATTGATTTTAAAAAACTTTTCATATTATTAAATTTTTATTTGTTTACTTTATTAAATTATTCTAAAATATTATTGAACTATTTTCACTGGGACTTTCATATCTGTATCTAAAACAAATGAACCACTATAATGCAACGCATTGTATTTTCTGGCTCTTCCTGTCTTAAGCTCTAGCTTATTTTTAACTAAGAAATGGGCTAATCTTACCCTTAAATCAAAACTCTGCGTTCCCAAGCCAGTTGTTTTTATCGTAAAAACACCTTTCAGCCCAATAGGGTCTACCTCCGTAGGGTTCTGCGTATCCCACGAGCGGCGGCGAAGGCTCACTCCACTCTCTCCAAAAACTCCATTTTCAGGGTCTGTATCCTGATATTCATAGCTTACCAATTTATCCATTTCTGTTTCTTCTATCGACTGTCCGTTTTTGTTTAACTGAAAGAAATGCTGATGAATAGGCGCCATTTCCTGTGAAACGAATTCACTATTAAGCCTTCTTCCGTTGTTATAATACACTATTTCAAGGAGATAGCTGTTTCCTTCTTTCCATTCTACGGCTTCTGTATTGTCAAATTTCAATCCATCTTGGGTCAGCAGTGCCGTTCTTCTCTGCTCCTGTGAAGTCGCTGTATTTTTAAATATAAACTCCACTCTATCAGGCATTTCGTGTCCTCTGTCTTTAGTTTCGTCCGTTGGCGCCTGAGGGCTATCGCCATCTCTGCTACAAGAAGAAATACTGAAAACCGCTAAAAACAGCATTAGCACTGTCAAAATTTTGTTTAGTGAAAACTTATTTTTCATAATGTTAAAATTTATTAGAATTAATGATTATTAAAAATTATATTGTGTTTTGAACTGAATATCAATCCCTTTTCCATGAATAAAATACCGCAGTCTATCGGTATAATTTTTATAAAGTGCATTGGTAAGATTTTCTACGCCCAAAAAGAATTTTACACTTTTCTTATTGCTGTATTCCAGCTCGGCTCCTATTTTCAGCCCCAATAAATGGTAGGCATTAGGAGAGTCCACCACGAGGTCAAAATCAGGATTAAACCTTCTCTGCTTCGCGAAATACTGGTGTTCCACTTTTGCATAAAAATTCTTGAAAACAGAAGTCGGAATATTCCATTTCAGACTCTGCGAAAGCTGTAATGGCGGTATTTGTGGAAGATACGCCTTGGTATGTTGGTCGTCTGCATAGACCAAAGAAAGATTGGAATGGTATTCTAAATTTTTAGAAATAGGAATTCCCACCGCCAAATCTCCCCCACGGAAAAGAGCATCACTCTGCACAAACTTAAATAGTGCTGCCGGGCCAGAAAACAACTCCCTATACTGATGCGTAGGAATGCTGTAAATAAAATTGTTAATTGGCTGAACGAACGCAGACATCTCCGCGAAAAATCTATTTTTCTTGTAAGACAATTTATTGACGATTTTCAGCCCTTTTTCTGCATTTAGGTTTTTATCTCCTACATAGTAGATGGGAATTCCGTGCTGTTTTCCATTGATATACAGCTCATAAGGCTCTGGCGCACGCCACGCATATCCCGCATGAGCTACATATTCCAGATGGTCAGTAATCTGATAATGAACTCCTCCGCTGTACGAAAAACTTGAAAAATCTCTTTTTCCTCCATAAAGCTCTCCAAACATATCGTAACCCAAAGAATTTATCGTTCTAAAATCAAAACGCCCTCCCAGCTCTGCCAGCCATTTTCCTCTTTTAAACTCGGAAATGAAAAACCCTGCATAATTATTCAAAACAAAATTCGGAATCGTAGGAACTACACCTGTTCCTGGCACATTGAAATTTTCTTTTCTCAAATAACTTACCCCAAACTGAGTTTCCAATCCTCTAAAATGCGTATTTTTCCAAATCGTTTCCACAAAATGAGAATCAAGTTTGGTATCCTGCGTAGGAATTGTAGTCCTGTCTAACCTTCTGACATCAAACTCTTTTCGGTGATTATTTTGATATGCATAAACCAAATCAAAATGATTATTCGGACTAAATCTAAATTCCGTTTCACTCTTCAAGAAATAATGAGCCACATTATGCTTTGGAGCTGTAATATCATAGGAAAAACCATATGTAGTAACCGGTCTGCCCAGTTTCAGTCTGCTTTCAAAATCATCTATATTGCTGGACGCCGCACCATAGAAAATCCCTAATTCTGAGTTATATACACTAAAATACAAATTAGATTTAAATTCATTTTTGCGGTATTCCAGCTCAGCAGAATAATTCAACTCCCGAATTCCTGTATTGTTGACATAATAATTTTGAGTTTTATAATCTCCTGCATACTGCGCATTTATCTGCGCTCTCCACGCCCAGTTTTTACCCAACGCTCCTTCTAGATAGCCTCCGCCAGAGACTTTCCCTGAATTAGAATTTCCAGATAGCATCACTGCACCAGCCAGTTTTTCACTATAATTAAGGTTTTTAGGAGACAACAGAACTACTCCGCCAAGCGCCCCAGCGCCATATCTCACGCTCTGAGCGCCTTTTACTATACTGATATTCTGCGGAATACCCATACCGATTTCTGGTGCGTGGTCATCAGACCAGTCTTGGCTTTCTAGTTTTACGCCGTTATTTAGAATTAAAATCCTCGTGTTTCCTAAGCCCTCTATCACAGGTTTTGCGACTGTAGCACCAGCCTGCCGAAGGGTAATCCCTGCCGCTTTAGACAGCACTTCTGAAAGATTTTGACCTATATTTTCTGAAAGATTTTCTTTAGAAAATTTTACAAGATTATCAGCCGATATGTTTTTATTTACAATTGTAAGCGTGTCAATGTTTTTGAGCTTTATCTCCTGTGAAAAAAGCATATGAAATCCACAGAAAATAATCCCAAATACCAATTTTTGAGTCATATAAAATGATTTAATACAAAAATGAAATGGTTGATTTTTTTAAACCGAAAATGTTTTTTGCTTGAAAAAGGGAATGCTTTGATTTTAAGTAAAATCAACTACGATATTGACTTTCATCAAATCAATAAACATTCAATAAAAACTAAGAAAGTACAGGAGGAGCACGGGATTGCCACAGAAGAATTATCCTCTCTGATACGAAAATTTTATACGATGAAAAATATGAGAAATATTCATTTACATGAATCTCTGTGAGTGGTTTTTCTGGAAGAATATAGAAATAATTCAATGTGCATAAAAACCCACAGTCACAGTCGTTTTTGGTCTGTAAATGTGCTTTGTGATAGCAGACTTTATCGCTGCATTCTGCTATTTTTTCTGTTTTTTGATGAGTTTCCTGATGATACAAACGCACAAACAAGCCTGATACATTCATCACGAAGATGAGTAGCAGCACCGAAGCCAAAAAAGTTTTAATATGTTTTGCAGTTTTTATCATCATTATTTGATAACGGATACAAATATAATCTAAATTTCCGAAAATAAAAATTCATTACTCAAAAATTTATCAGAAGCCTCCTCTACACTGTACTCTCCTATTTTAGTTCTTCTGAGCTGGGTAAGATAAGCTCCTACACCCAGTTCCTGCCCTATATCATGAGCCAAAGAGCGAATATAAGTTCCCTTGGAACAGCCCACTAAAAAACGAACATAGGGAATTTCTATCTGAATATCTTTAATGTAGTGAATTGTTGTTTTTCTGGATTTCATCTCTATGGAAGTTCCTGCTCTCGCTAAGTCATAAGCCCTCTCACCATCAACCTTTATTGCTGAAAAAATAGGCGGTTTCTGAGTGATTTCGCCTAAAAATTTTTGTAAAACTTCTGTCACAAAATCCTCTGTGATGTGGCTGATATCTGCAGGGAGAATTTCTGGTTTTTCGGTGTCGTAAGATTCCGTCTGCACACCTATTTTTATTTCTGTCCAGTATTCTTTCGGTGCATCTTGGATTTCGGATATTTTTTTTGTCGCCCTGCCTGTGCATACCACGAGAAGCCCCGTAGCCTTAGGATCAAGGGTTCCTGCATGCCCTACTTTTATTTTCTTAAACTTAAACTCTTTTTTCAGTTTAAATTTAATTTTATTGACCGCTTGAAACGAAGTCCAATCCAAGGGCTTATCAACCAGAAAAACCTGACCTTCAAGAATTTGCTCCGCAGTCATTTATTATTTGTTTAAATAAAAATAAATCAATAAAACTATTCCGACAATGATTCTATACCAGCCCCAAAACTTAAAGCCATATTTCGCAAGAACATTGATAAAAGTCTTCACCGCTATCATCGCCACTACGAAAGCCACGATATTTCCGACAATGAAAACCAAAATATTTTCTGTAGAAGCTAAAATCATCTCATATCCTTTTTGAGCATTAGGTGTTCCCTCTCCCCAAGTCTTGATAAATACAGAATAAAGCGTAACTGCCATCATCGTAGGAACAGCCAAAAAGAAAGAAAATTCTGCAGATGCCTTTCTGCTAAGCCCTTGGCTCATTCCTCCAATGATAGAAGCCGCTGAACGGGATGTCCCCGGCATCATAGCCAAACACTGCCAAAAGCCGATAGTCACAGCTTTTTTGATGGATATATCTTTCTCATTATCAATCTTTTCCTTATTATCAAACCATTTATCAACAAAGAGTAAAACCACTCCTCCTAAAACCAAAACACAAGAGATAACTATCTGATTACCAAGTACTGCTTCTATTTTATCATCAAATAATTTTCCTAAAATCAAGGCAGGAATAACGGCGCAAGCCAGTTTGATATAAAAATTAAAATTAGAAAAGTCAAAAAACTTTTTCCAATACAAAACCACGATAGAGAGAATCGCCCCAAACTGAATGGACACTTGGAACATCTTCAGATATTCAGTTTCTTCCATTCCGAGCAAAGCCGCTGTAAATCCCATATGAGCCGTAGAAGAAATCGGAAGATACTCCGTAAGCCCCTCTACGATTGCAACAATAATAGCTTTTACTATATCCATTATTTATTTCTTTTTAGTATAGCAACCACCTGCACCACAAAACCAACAATCACTAATAAAGGCGCTATTCTGATTCTTACCACAGAAAAAATATCATCATTCCAGTAGTTTGGGTCAAAAGAGCCATCTGGCTTGGTATTCGCTCCATAGCCCATCATTAGGATAAATCCAAAAGCTATAAGCCCCAGACCTATCAGCATCAATTTAAAATTACTCTTACTGAAATAAAATGTGTTTTCTTTAGATGATGTTTCTATATTTTTATTTTTGGTTTTCATTCTGCTATTTCTCTTTTAAGAATAATATAAATCGTCAGTTTTTGTTTTCAAAAATCTCCATGTCGCAAATATCGTACTGAAAACCGTAATACCGATTCCCACGACTACCACGCCCAATATCAGCCATATGAATTTATTAGTATCTGGAACAAACTCAGAACCAATCTGATTTGTAAAATAATACCACGCTGAGAAAAGGAAAACAAGCCCAATAAACGCTCCTATAGAACCTAAAATAACAGCTTCTTTTATAAATGGTTTTAGGATAAATCTTCTTCTCGCTCCTACCAGCTGCATTGTTTTGATAATGAATCTTTTAGAGAAAATTTTAAGACGGATAGAGCTGTTTATAAGCACAATAGCTATTATCAAGAATAATATGGTAAATCCTATAATCCACAGCAAAATTCTATCTAAATTATAATAGACATCCTGTGTCATTTTGGTGTCATTTTTCACCTCTTTTACTCCTTTTATCCCTTGTAAATGGTTGATTACTGCATTGATAGTATCAGGAGCTACATAGGCTGGCTTTAGGGTAACTTCTACCGATGGAGGGAAAATATTTTCTTCGAAAAGTCCCTCTGTGTCTATTCCCAGCTGTTTTTTAGCTATTATTTTTGCTTCTTCTTTGGTAATGAATTTTGTCTTTTTTACATATTTCTGTTCAGAAATCAATTTATAGGTTTCCTGCTGATATTCACCTGCTTTTGCGGAATCCTTAGGATCCAGATATTCATCAAAATACACTGCAACGACCAGCTGCTCCTTGATATAGTCAGAATATTTCTGTGCATTTATCAAAATCAACCCAAAAAGTCCAACCAAAAAAAGAACCAATGAGATACTGATAACCACAGTAATATTACTTGAACGCAGCCTTCTTCTATTAAAATCATCTATTGAATGTGCCATTTGATAAATTTTTCGGCTAAAATAGAAAAAATCTTGCTAAATCAAAGTAGGAATACGAAAAAATTGATGTTAATTAAATCATAAATTTTGTTTCAAAAAGCCTTAACTTTGCCGAAAAATTTAGAATTTAATGAGTGTAAAGGCTAAAAAACACCTCGGACAGCATTTCCTAACCGATGAAAATATCGCAAAAAAAATCGCAAACAGCCTCCATTTCAGCGAGTATGATAAAGTCTTAGAAGTAGGCCCAGGGATGGGTGTCCTCACCAAATATCTTTTAGAAAAAGAAACCGAAACCTTCGTAGCAGAGATAGATACAGAGTCTATCGCCTACCTAAAAGAACACTATCCTCAGCTAAAAGAAAACCATTTCGTGGGAGATTTCCTGAAAACAGATTTTTCTAAAATTTTTCCAAATGAGCAAGTAGCTGTGATAGGGAATTTCCCATACAATATTTCTTCGCAGATTTTATTTCACATCATAGAAAACTATCAGCAGATACCAGAAATGGCGGGAATGTTCCAAAAAGAAGTAGCCGAACGAACAGCAGCCGTTCCCAGAACGAAAGATTATGGAATTTTGTCCGTGATGGTTCAGGCTTATTATGATGTCAAATATCTTTTCACGGTTCATGAAAATGTTTTCAATCCACCACCAAAAGTAAAATCTGGCGTGATTTCATTGCTGAGAAATCCCAAAGAAGGACTTGCAGGAAATGAAACTTTGTTCAAAAATATCGTAAAAGCTGGATTTAACCAAAGAAGAAAAAAACTCAGCAATGCACTAAAAGTTTTAAACATTCCTGAGGGACTTTCTGGTCATAATTTCTTAAATTTGCGAGCGGAAGAACTTTCAGTACAAGACTTCATCTCATTTACCAATGAGTGGAAAGAAAATCTAAAATAGCCCATGCCAAAAGAAGAAAACATCTACCAGCCGCTACTTTCGTATATTGAAGAGAAAAATGCAAAAGCCATTTCGGAAATCATTTCGGAGATGGAGGCGGTGGATATTGCCAATTTGTTTGGGATTTTAGATGATTCTCAAAGAGTATTTCTCTACGAACTCATGGACAATGATGTTTCTGCGGAAATGCTTTTGTACATAGATGAAGAAGACCGAAAAGAATTCCTAAAAAACTTCTCCACCAAAGAAATCGCAGAAGAAATCATTGGTGAGATAAATTCCGATGATGCTGCCGACATCATCGCTGAACTTCCTGAACACCAGCAAAATGAAATCATCCAGCATATTGATGATGATGAATTAGCACAGAGCATCGTGGAACTCCTCCGCTATGACGACCATGTAGCGGGAAGTCTCATGGCTACGGAGCTGGTAAAAGTAGACCACAACCTATCCATCATCGCTGCAGTAAGGGAAATGCGCAAACAAGCCGAAGACATGGACGAAGTCTACTCTATCTATGTGGTGGATGAACAGGACAAACTCCTCGGCACCCTCAGTTTAAAAAAACTGCTTACCACCAGCACTTCTTCCAAGGTTTCGGATGTGTATAATTCTAAAATAAGATGTGTGCAGGACAATGAACCTGCCGAAGATGTGGCACGATACATGCAGAAATATGACCTCTTTGAAGTGCCTGTAATAGATGCTTTGGGAAGATTAGTCGGGAGAATTACCATAGATGATGTCATGGACTTTATCAAAGAAGAAACGGATAAAGACTATCAGTTGGCATCAGGGATTGCTACAGATATTGACTCTACAGACACTATTCTAAACATCACCAAAGCCCGTCTTCCGTGGTTGTTCATAGGAATGGTGGGCGGTCTGATAGGTTCACGAGTTTTACAAGGAAATGAAGAAGCAATGAGCCATGTTCCTGCCTTGATGTTCTTCGTTCCGCTGATAGCGGCTACCGCTGGAAACATCGGCGTACAGGCTTCAGCGATTATCGTGCAAGGGCTTGCCAACAACACTTTGGGACAAAACACCCTAAAAACTCTAATGAAAGAAGTGAGCGTAGCTGTGGCTTCGGGATTGATTTTATCACTGATTATTTTGGGATTCAATTTGTTTGTCAATCATCATGATATGATGATTTCCATTACGATTTCCGTAGCACTGCTTTCTGTCATTATCATCGCTGCGATGATAGGCACCATTGTCCCTATATTCCTCAACAAAAACAAAATAGACCCAGCTATCGCTACAGGTCCATTCATCACCACTTCCAACGATATTCTTGGTGTGATGGTTTATTTCACGATTGCAAAATTAATTTTAGGACTTTAAGAAATTAAGATTAAAAAAACAGCCACAAGTCTAAACTCATGGCTATCAATTTTATTTGCTTTTTCTTGTTTGGAAAATATATCCAACTCCGAAATTCACTTGTCCAAAAACAAAATCTTGTTGCGCTTTGTCTGGTCTGTCGTTCAGCGTTGTCTTCACATCAGGCATGTTGATATAGCCGTATTTCGCTTCTACTCTCGCCATTAGATGCTTCCAGAAAACAAAATTCAAACTCGCTCTAGCATCTAGTCCAAATCCAGCCACATGGAAACGGTCGCTTCTCTCATTCCCAAAAAGCTTAACATTAGATTTTGGATATAAAACTCCTAAACCTCCACCGTAAGACCAAGTAATATTAAAATTATTCCCTTGATATATTTTATTATACTTCTCAGCCCCGATGTTTACATAATTAAGCCCATCTGTATGCTCAAATGTAAGGAATTCTCCATCTGTCAAATCCACTTTTCCATCTCTAACCATCGCTGCATAGTGAGGGTCAGAAATTTTCCCAGTAAAATCTGTCGTTTGGTCTTGTTTCATCACATATTTCATATGGTCTAGCGCCAAAACAAGAGCCAAATTATCCTTAATAAAATACCCTATTCTAGCATTAGTCTGAGGAATTGTAACACGAAGTGGATTAAGATAATCATCAAAACTAAAGTCTGTCGGTCTATCTTTAGCTATCATATTATGAAGCGTAAAATCATAGCCATTCCCTCTGAAATGAACATCTGAATTACTATAAATAGCCCTATTCCAGCCCCAATACAAAAATATTGCTCCTTTTCTGTAAGGATTGTAGGCTGTTTTGTTTACAATAGAAAGGTCTGCTTGTGTCTCTGACACTGGTTTTTCCTGCGCCGAAACAAAATTCATCCCTACCAAAAATGACAGTAAAATTCCTGCTTTTTTCATAATCAATTATTATTTTATCTTTTTTACTTAAGTAATTAAATTTCTTAAAAATTAGAAATCGGTTTAAAGAAATTCGCTTTAAACCGATACTCGCATAATTATTAACCCAAACTTATTTTGTTTTTGCTGTATCATCAGACTTCACTGGCGTCTTTGTTGCATTGTTTGGTACAGTAGTATGAGGCTTTCCATTTGGTACCGCAACCACAGAAGGCTTCGCTGTAAGCACCACACTTAGAAAAATAAGCCCCACTACGACACCACCAAGCGTCCATGTAGCTTTCTCCATAAAATCATTAGTTCTCTGTATCCCAAAAGATGCAGAAGATGTTCCTCCAAAAGTTCCTGAAAGCCCTCCTCCTTTAGGATTTTGAGCTAAAATAATAATAGCTAACAAAATACATGCAATGATGATAGCAACCATCAGTAGTATAAATATTGTACTCATTTTATCATCTAAGTTTAGTCGGCAAATATAATAATTTTCTTTAACATGAAAAATAGATTTTACAAAAACTTTCTACATATATTTAGACAATAAAATTGTAAATTTGCGTAAATTATTAAAAAATGAACCCGCAAAAGATAAATGAACTAGAACAAAAAATAGGGAACCTATTATATAGGCAGACTGTTCTTTATAATGAAATAAAACTAATGGAGAGTGTATTGGATGAGTTAAAAAAACAAAACAATCTCTCCTCGCCTACTGCAAATACAGTAAAAACTCCTGTTGAAAAACCTGTTGAAAAACCAACTGAGACACCAGCAGAAAAACCAACTGAAAAACCAGTTATAACAGCGCCTACCGCTCCTAAGCCGCAGTTTCCTGCTCCTAAAACAAACCTTCCTAAACAACCATCTGATTTAGAGAAGATTATAGGAGAAAGCTGGATTAACAAAATCGGGATTCTGATTGTGGTAATCGGTGTAGCCATCGGTGCTAAATATTCCATTGAAAATGAACTCATCAGTCCACTCACACGAATTATACTCGGATACCTGATGGGAATCGGGCTACTTGGTTTTGGAATCAAACTAAAACCAAAATTTGAGGGATACAGCGCAGTTTTGGTGAGTGGAGCTATCTCTATTTTCTATTTTATCACCTATTTTGCGTATAGTTTTTATGACCTCATTCCGCAGGCTTTAGCTTTTGTGATGATGCTGATATTCACAGCCTTCACTGTATTTACCGCAATAAAATACAATCGTGTGGTGATTGCCCACATTGGACTTATAGGAGCTTACGCTGTTCCATTCCTTCTATCATCAGGCTCTGGAAGAGTGGATATTTTGTTCAGTTATATGCTCATAATCAACCTTGGCATTTTATTTATTTCTATAAAAAAAGACTGGAAATCATTACATTACAGCGCTTTCTTTTTCACTTGGATGATATATGGCTCTTGGTTTGCAGATAAATCTTTTGATTCAGGTCTGCAAGGATATGAAGCGCTGGGAATAGGCTTTGCTACGGCATTTTTCTTGGTTTTCTACGGAGTTTCTTTGTTTAATAATATCATTTCAAAAGAAAAATTGGATAAAGTAAATATTATCCTCATTCTATTGAATTCATTTATTTACTTTGGATTTGGATTTGGTATTTTTAATGGACATAATATATTAGATTCTTATTTAGGGTTATTTACTTTGTTTAATGCTGCTATTCATTTTGCTGTTTTATTCTTTATCAAATCGAAAAAACTTGCGGATTCTACCCTGTTCTACTCCACATTAGGGATGGTTTTCACTTTCATCACGATTGCGATACCGATACAGCTGGACGGAAACTGGGTAACACTTATGTGGACAGCCCAAGGAGCTATTTTGTTTTGGCTTGGAAAAACAAAAAAAATATCCATTTACGAAAAAATATCCCTCCCTATACTTGGACTTGCTTTTCTAAGCTTTCTCGAAGACTGGGAGCGTTATCGTTATGCTGTTAATTTAGATATTCATGCTTTCTGGAATATCAATTTCCTGACAGGTATTTTTGCTGTTTTGGGATATGGTTCTGCTGTTTATCTTTCGAGAAAATACCCTGATACAGAAGACGAAAAATTTAATCCTTTTAATGCTATAAAATCTTTCTATCTACCGGCTTTATTAGTATTGACAGCGTATCTTACTTTTAGAAATGAGATTGCATACTATTTTGATTATTGGTACGAAAGCTCATCTGTTCTTGTTGGCGAAAAAGGAGATGAATACAATGAATACAACAATGATATCGGCATTTTTGGAAACATATATCTCCTTGTCTACTCCCTAATATTCTTTGGAGGAATGGCTCTGCTGAATTTCTATAAATTCAAGAACAAAATTTTAGGAGTTTCATCCATTGTTATCGGGCTTTTAGTATTATTTGCTGCTCAGACTTACGGGCTGGGAGAACTTGGAGATCTTCGCTATTCCTATATCAATGGGCATTATAGCAAGTATTTTGATGTTAGTATCAACTATATTTTGGTGCGATATCTACTCTGGGGGGCTGCTGGCTTTACGCTTTGGGCGATTTTCAAAAATGCTAAAACCCAACTGGAAAATACAAAATTCGATATTTTCTTAGAAGCAGTGATTTACATTTCTATCCTTAATTTCTTGAGTAATGAACTAGTTACTTGGCTGGATATCGCTGGTTATCAAGACATTTTCAAACTAGGACTAAGCATCCTTTGGAGCGTTTATTCGCTTATTTTGGTAAGCCTCGGAATTTACAAGAAGAAGAAACACCTCAGAATTTTTGCCCTCGTGTTATTCGGCATCACTTTGGCTAAATTATTCCTGTACGACATCTCTAATCTCAGCACGATTTCTAAAACTATCGTATTGATTATCTTAGGGTTACTACTTCTTATCATTTCATTTTTATACAATAAATTTAAAGACAAAATCGGTGATGAAACTAAAAATTAAATCCATATTTTCACTAATTTTCTTGGGAATTTCTGCTTTGGGATTTGCTCAGAAAAATGATTTTTCGTTCAAAAGAGCCATAAAACCCAATCCTGCCACCGAGTGGAACAAGATAGAAATCCCCTTGCCGATGTACGAAAAACTGAATCAAAATTTTTCTGACATCAGGATTTATCAGCTTTCGGGAAAAGACTCGCTGGAGGTTCCATATTTACTGTCCAAAACGCAATTTGCTTCCCTTGAAAATGAAACTACTGAATATATAGGTTTTAAAATCCTAAATCAGACCAAAACTGCTGATGGATACTATTTCACCTTGGAAAGTCCCATCACAACAGACATAGAGGAAATCGACCTGCATTTTTCTAATCAAAATTTTGATTGGAAAATAACCTTGGAAGGCAGCCACGACCAAAAACAATGGTTTTCTATTTTGGAAAATTACCGAATACTTTCCATCCAAAATAGTAAAACTGATTACAATTTCCAGCTGCTGGCTTTTGAAAAAACAAATTATAAATTTTACCGAATTTTCATTCCCAGTAAAGAAACTCCTATTTTACAAAGGGCTTCTATGCAGGAGAAATTCACACCAAAAATAGAATTTAATAAGTTGTTAATCAACAATATAAAACAAACCAACAGCACAAAAGACAAGAACTCTGTCATCACATTTTCCCTGCCTCACAAAATACCTGTTTATTCACTGATTTTGAATATAGATAAAAACGATGCTTTTTCGCGCCCTATAGAGATTAAATATCTGGTAGACAGCGTAAAAACAGAAAAAGGCTGGGTGAAAAATTATGAAACTTTTTACTACGGAAAAATCATTTACTACGGAGCAAAGGATTTAGATTTTTCATTTTCAAATAATGATGTAATATGGGCAAAGGACTTCCAAATTATCATTGAAAATCAAGACAATGCGCCTATTACTGTAAAATCTGTCAATGCTGTTTCGCCTAAATATTTTATCTATTTTAAACCAAAAAACGAAGAAAACTATTTTCTATTTTATGGAAATAAAAAATCTTCCCTTCCTGAATATGATTTGAAACTGATAGAAGACAAGGTTTTCAAACTATCAAAATCTGATGCAAGTCTCTCCGATGAAGAAAAACTTCCTAAAAAGGAAAAACCCACCAAAGAACCTTTATTCAAGGACAAAGGCTGGCTTTGGGGGGTGATGATTCTTATTATCTGTATTTTAGGATTTTTCAGTTACAGAATGCTTTCTACAAAGCAGGAAGAATAGTTTATTTTCTCTCTATCAGCGCCATGTAGAAACCATCATAGCCATCGCTCGGCATGATATTTTCCTCCTTCACGAGGGCAAATTCTGTATTTTCGGCAAGGAATTTTCTAACTTGTTCTCCGTTTTCAGATGGAAGGATGGAACATGTGGCATAGACCATTTTTCCTCCTTTTTTCAGGATTTTAGGATAGTTTTGCAGAATGTTTTCCTGCTCGGTTTTTATTCTGTTGATGAAATCTTCATCTATTTTCCACTTACTGTCAGGATTTCTTTTCAATACTCCCAGCCCTGAGCATGGTGCATCTATCAGAAGCCTGTCCGCCGTGTTGTGAAGTCTTTTGATGACTTTATTATCTTCTATAAATCTAGTTTCTATGTTGAAAGCTCCTGCTCTTTTTGCTCTTCGTTTCAGCTCTGCAAGTTTCCATTCATAGATGTCCAAGGCTATTATCTGCCCTTTATTCTTCATCAAAGCAGCGATATGAAGGGTTTTCCCTCCTGCACCTGCACAGGCATCCACCACTCTCATTCCTTCTTTTACATCTAGGAGTTCGGCTATTTTTTGTGATGAAGCATCCTGCACCTCGAAAAAACCTTCCTTAAATGCCGATGTCAGAAATACATTTTTCTTTTCTTCCAGCTGGACAGCGTCTGGGTAACCTCTTAATACAAAGGAGTTTACGCCCTCTTCTTTTAAAATTTCTACAAGATTTTCTGCTGAAACTTTGAGTGAATTTGCCCTCAAAATCACAGGCGCCTGTTCATTGAGAGCGGACATTTCTTTCTCCCATTTTGCTCCCAGCTCTTTTTCAAACAAACCAGCCAGCCAGTCTGGCACAGAGTGTTCTATGGCTTTGGTAGGGAATGTTTTTTTGTCTAATTTAGACAAAATTCCGCCTGTTTTTATTCCATCAAATTCATCAAATTTCTTGTATTTCACCTTTTTCCAAAGGAGATAAGCCAAAATCAAATTGTAGATATTAGACGGTTTTGTCCCCTCGCCCATGTAGTATTCTAGGCGTTTTTTCCAGCGGACTATATCATAGAATATCTCCGAAACCACCTGCCTGTCGGCACTTCCCCATTTTTTATGAGCTTTTAGTAATCGCTCCAAAACCTTATCAGCATATTTTTTATCCTGAAAAAAAGTCTCTTCCAAAGCATCATGAATTCCTATCAGTAAGTTGCGGTGTATCAATTCCATGTTTGTATAAATTTCGGACAAAAATACATTTTAAAAACCAAAACTCCCAAAATTATTTGAGAATACGGACTTTGTGAATTATTTTTTTCTTAAATTAGCATTAACAAATTTCTTTAATTATGAAAAGACATTCTTTATTTGCATTCTTATTTTTGCTTTCGGCAAATTTATTTTTCGCACAAAAACCCATTTACACAAAGGCAAAAGTAACTGCCGTGAAAGTGTACAGAAACTCCGCTGAACTGCAGAACACGGTAAGTTTCAGTGTTCCTTCGGGAATTTCCGAAATAGTGATTGGCAACATCTCGGAAGAGATTAACGAAAAAACTATCCAAATTGGCGTAAACAGCAAGAACATTTCTATTCTTTCCTCGCAGTTTACAAATGATTATTCCACAGATTTTAAAATGGATACCACCAATCCACAGATTAAAAAAGTGAATGACAGCATCAAAATCGTGGAAAACCTCATCTCTAAAAACCGAATAGAGCTGGATGCCAACAAGAAAGCTGTAGAACTTTTGGACAAAAACCAAACCGTGCTGGTGGGAAGCAATTCCTCCAATGTTGCACAGCTCACGCAACTGACCGAGTTCTACACCAACAAGAGAATAGAGCTGGAAAACAAACTCGTTTCCCTCAGAACAAAAGGCGATGACCTCAGCAAAAAACTTTCCCGACTGAAAAGCAGCCTAAAAACCAAAGAACAGAAGGAAGCAGAAGAGTTTGCAGATGGCGTAATCGTCCTAAAACTAATGTCTCCTGCCGCTGGAAATATCAAACTGAATATCAACTACCTTACAGACAATGTCTCTTGGAAGCCTTACTATGAGATAAAGGCTGATAAAATCTCTGCTCCGCTGGATGTAACCTTCAAGGCTACTGTAAAACAAAATACAGGACTGGACTGGAAAGGCGTAAAACTTACCCTTATCAATGGAAATTCTTCCCGAAACAATTATGCTCCTACGGTAAGCCCTTGGTTCATCTATGCACAAAGCCCGAAAGAAAGAGAAATCCTAAGGGAAGAAAAAATTGCCGACAAATCTGCTGCCATAAGAATCAGAGGAATGGGAAGTGTAAATAAAGAAGAGTACGATGTTCAATCCAATGCTTTAGAAGAAGTAGTCGTTACGGGCTATGCTGGGTTTAATGTCAATGCAAACGAGCTCAATACCAGCTATGACATAGACATTCCTTACGATATCTTGTCCAATAATGAAGACCACCTCATCAGTCTTTATCAGCAGAAAATCCCTGCCGATTATCAATACTTCACTGCGCCTAATTACAGGAGAGAAGCTTATCTTTTAGCGAAAGTAAAGGATTTCAGCAAGTATCATTTGGTTTCTGCACCTGCGAGTGTCATCTTTGAGGACATGTATATCGGTGAGACACGCGTCAGCCCAGACCAAACCAACAATGAAATGAACATCACGCTGGGCAACGACCCGAAAATCAGCATCAGAAGAGAAGATATCCAAGATAAATCTGGCGAGAAATTCCTTTCTTCTTACCGCGAAAAGGTGGTTACATATGATTTAATCATCAAAAATAACAAGAAAGAACAAATCAGCATGGAAATCAAAGACCGTTTCCCGCTGAGCAACAACGAAGCCGTAAAAATAGAAGTGCTGGACAAAAGCGGTGCCGCGAAGGACGACGAAAAAGGTTTCCTCACATGGAACATAAAACTCTCTCCTTCCGAAACCAAAAAACTAAGAGTGAGCTACAAAGTCCGCTATCCAAAAGACTACATCGTCAGCGGATTATAAAAACAAAAAAAACTCCTTTCATATGAAGGGAGTTTTTTTGTTGTTATTTTATTGATTTTCAGAAAATAAACCAATTAAAACTTTCATACATACATATATATAGAGAGAGATAAAGATTATCCCTAAATGGTTCTATTGTTAATAACAATGTAATGATTATAAGCAGTATGATATCTAATCTAAATGATTCATATTTTTTTCTAATGAAGAATACTATACTTTCTATTATCAAATATAAAATAGTAAACGAAACTATTACAAACATAGCAAACATGTATTTCATCCCATGTCTGTCATTTTCTACTTTATGTAATATATAAAGCATTGTAAAAAACGGAACAGCGGGAACTAGCAAAATACGAAGAAGCAAATGTATAATAGTTCGTTTAATCATTGTTCTTTAATCATTAAATTCACTGATGAAATGGAGTTTCA
>CAUQKV010000016.1:0-40633 GCA_963518845.1 uncultured Flavobacteriaceae bacterium
TCTAAATAAAATTAACTTCGGCAAGGCATCGCTTTGTCGAAGTTTTTTATGTATTTTTGTAAAAATCAATTCTAAAAAATGTCAGTATCACTTATTTTAAAATATTTTCCAGAAATCACTGATGAACAAAAACAACAGTTTGAAAAACTGGAACAGCTATACACCGAATGGAACGAGAAAATAAATGTCATTTCCCGAAAAGATATGGATGGGCTTTATCAAAAGCACATTCTGCATTCACTCGGAATTGCCAAAGTAATGCCTTTTGCTGATGGCACAAAGGTGCTGGATGTCGGCACAGGAGGTGGATTTCCTGGGATTCCGCTGGCTATCCTTTTCCCAGAGGTGAGTTTTACGCTGATAGATTCTATCGGCAAGAAAATAAAAGTGGTAGAAGCTGTTTCGGAGGGACTCGGGCTGAAAAATGTGACTGCAGTGCATGGAAGAGCTGAAAAACTGAAAGAAAAATTTCATTTTGTGGTAAGCAGGGCTGTTACCCAGATGCCTGAGTTTTTGCGATGGCTGAAAGGAAAATTTGAAAAAGAGCAATTCAATGAAAAGCACAATGGCGTGCTTTACCTGAAAGGAGGAGATTTGGCGGAGGAACTGGCAGGGCTTCGCTGTGAGATTTTTCAGCTGAAAAATTATTTTGAAGAAGAATTTTTTGATACCAAAAAAGTGGTGTATTTGTCAAAAGGGAATTTTAATTCATAGATAATTGATTGTTAGTTTATTATAGCTTTTAATTATTGTTTTTATATAAATAATTGAATATGAAATTTCTCTCAAAAATTATTTCGGAATTATTATCAGAAACTTCGGATTTATCCCAGACTGTAATCGTTTTACCAGGGAAAAGACCCGTGGTTTTTTTGAAACAAATCCTAAAAGAGCAGAAATACGAAGGTTTTTTGCCTGAGTTTTTTACTGTGGATGAATTGATTAAGAAAATATCTGGAAAACAGCATATTCAGGGAATATCGCTGTGGCTTTTTGGGTATGATGTTTATAAGAAAATTTATCCCGAAGAAATTTTGGAAAACTTCCTAAAATGGTTTCCTACTTTGCTGAAAGACTGGGATGATATGCTCAAATTCAGCGAAGAGGACAAGGCTGTTTTGGAATATATGCTTGATGATGAGCGAATTAAAAACTGGGGCGAAACGCTGGGTGATGGAGATAATGCAAGGAAACGAAACCTTAATTTTTGGAAAAAGATGAATATTTTTTTACCTAAATTAAAGGAAAATCTCCAAGCAAAAGACTGGGCGACTGATGGGATGATTCACGAAATGGTGAGAGAGAAAATAAGTGATTTCGCAGAGGAAACGGAAACAAAATTTGTTTTTTGTGGTTTCAATGCGCTTACGCCTTTGGAGGAAAAACTGATTCGGGAACTGCTCCAAAAAGGAAAGGCGGAATGCTTTTTTCAAGCGGATAAATATTACATAAAAGACCTAAAACAGGAGGCTGGAAAGTTTCTGAGAAAGCATATGCACTGGAAGGAATTTAATGAAAACCGAAAATTCCAGTGGATAGAAAATAGTTTTTGTGAAGAGAAAAACATCAAGGTTTATGAGGTTGCAGGGAATGTAGCCCAAACCAAAATTCTGCCTGAAATTTTACAAGAAATTCCAAAAGAAAATTATTCTAAAACGGCGGTTGTTTTATTAGATGAAAACCTGCTTCTGCCGAGTCTGGATGCGGTGAGTTTTGTGGATAATCTGAATATCACGATGGGATTTCCTATCAAAAATCTTGGTTTCAGCGGGGCGGTTAAGAAGCTTTTTTACCTACAAAAACAGCTCGAAAAAAATGATAAATCCTACTATTATTTAGATGTTTTTTCGGTTTTGGAAGAATTTCCAAAGGATGAAGAAGACCGAAAAATCATAGACCAATTCACGGCTAAAATCGAAGACGAAAACATCGTTTATATTTTGAAAAAAATGATGCAGGAGCATTTGGGCGGGCTTTCTTATTTTCAGCTTTTTGAGAAGAGAACAGCTTCGGAACTGCTGGAAGATTTGTCTAATTTTTGTTATCATTTGAAATTCAGAGAAATAGATGATATTTTATATGAAAATGTATCTCTTTTTGAAACGACATTTAAGATTCTAAAAAATCATATGAAAGACTATGATTTTGAGATTTCTATAGATGCGCTGGAGGTTTTGATGAATCAGCTTGTCAATTCAGAAAACTTGGATTTTCAGGGCGAACCACTTGAGGGACTGCAGTTTATGGGGCTTTTAGAAACTCGTCTTTTGGATTTTGAAAATATTATTCTGCTTTCTGTAAATGAAGGAAAACTGCCACTGGGAAATACGCAAAACACCTATCTTCCGTTCGATGTGAGAAAGAATTTTGGGCTGAATACCTTCTTGGAAAATGACAGTATTTATGCCTACCATTTCTACCGTTTGCTGCAAAATGCTAAAAATATCTATCTGTTATACAATGCTTTAGGTTCTGGAGTGAATACAGGTGAGAAAAGTAGATTTATCACCCAAATGGAAATGGAAAGCCCTCATGAAATAGAGCATATCGTGATAGAAAACACCTCTGAACCGATTTTGCAGGAGCCAATAATCATAGAAAAAACAGAAAAAGTTTTAGAGAAACTAAATGAATGGAAGGGCAGGATTTCAGCATCACACTTGATTTCTTATCTCTATAATCCGATTGATTTTTACTTAAATAACATCTTAAAAGCAAAGGAAACAGAGGAGATAGAAGAGGAGCTTTCGCAGCGAAACTATGGGAATTTAGTGCATTATGCTTTGGATTGGCTATATCAAAAAAAAGAAGGTAAAGTACTGAAAGAAAGTGATATAGAAGATTTAAAGCCAAAAATAGATGAAGCGATTAAGGAGGCGATTTCTAAACTTAAACACCAGCCAGAGCTCTATGAACGAGGAATGAACTATATTCATAAATCTATGGCTGCCAAGGTGATAGAGCATATTTTGGATTATGATTTAGGTTTAATTAAAGCTGGTAACTCTTTAGAAATCATAAGTTTAGAAAATCGAATTAATGCTGAATTTTTGATGGATGAAAATGGTGAAAAAATTAATTTTATTGGTTATATAGACCGTATAGATCGCCTAAATGGAGTGGTGCGGGTGATAGATTTTAAAACCGCAAAAGCTAAAAATCTTTCCGTGAAACCAAAGGAGGAAAAATTGGAAGATTTCATGAGTAGTGCGGACAGCAAACAGGCTTTACAGCTGAGTATTTATGCGTATATGGTCTTGCATAACAAAGGTTTTGCGGTCAATCAGTTGCAGTGCGGCATTTGGAGTTTTGCGGAAATAGGGAAGGGTGTTCAGACTTTGAAGATTTATGACAATGAAAATATTGACAATGAGAATGTTAGCATCTGTATGAATTCCATTAAAAACATTATTTTAGAAATATTAAATCCTGAAATTCCGTTTAAAGAAAACTAAAATGAACCAAAATATATCTCTGACTATAGATTTTGTAAAGAAAACCTTGGAAGGAGCAGAGGCAGGGCATGATTGGTTTCATACTGAACGGGTTTGGCGACTTGCAAAGCTCATTGCCAAAACAGAAAACTGCAATCAAGAAATTGTGGAAATTTCGGCTTTATTACACGATATTGCCGACCCAAAATTTTATAATGGCCATGAGATCTTGGCGCTTGAGATTTCAGAGAAATTCCTTAATGAAATAGGGATGGGAACTCAAGTGATAGAGCAGATTTTATTTGTCATCAAACATATTTCCTTTAAAAATAAAGGCGAAACGATAGAAAAGACCAAAGAGCTTGAAATCGTGCAGGATGCGGATAGACTGGATGCGATGGGGGCTATCGGGATAGCGCGGACTTTTAATTTTGGAGGATATAAAAATAATCCGATTTACAATCCTGATATTCAGCCGAATATACATCAGACCAAAGAAGAATATAAAAAATCCAACGGCACGACAATCAATCATTTTTATGAAAAACTGCTCCTGCTGAAAAACCTTATGAATACTGATAAAGGCAGGGAATTAGCAGAGGAAAGGCATAGTTTTATGCTGGTGTTTTTGGAGCAGTTCTATAAAGAATGGAATTCAGGGCTAGATGTTTGATTCTATTTTGTTTAGAAAAGTATTGAAAATCAATACACTTTCGCTGAATTTATCAAAAATTTTATTTGAAATATGCGGAAGTTCGTTTTCTAAAAAATAAATTCTATCTGATTGATTATCAAAGAATAATAAAACATTGGTGTTTTTGCCTTCGGAGAGCATTTCTGATTCAACTTCGGAAATGATGTATTTCCTGCTGAAGTTTTTGATAGTAGCTAAAAGTTCCTCTTCCAAAAAGGAATTCCAATCATTTATCTTGTGTTCTTCTGTGTGAAAAGTGATGCTGAGTATTGCCATTTTTGTGAAATTTTTAACTTAAATTTTTTGGTAAAAGTAATCAAATTTTCATAAATTGCCATGTTATTTATTTCTCATCGCAGAAAAGAAAAAATAGATGTAAATAGTGGTGCATAAAGCACTGATTCATATAACTTTAATAAAAATAAATGAACGCAGGAGAAAAGTTAATTCCTATCAACATTGTTGATGAAATGAAGTCCTCTTACATAGACTATTCGATGTCGGTGATTGTTTCCCGTGCATTGCCTGATGTAAGAGATGGTCTGAAACCCGTTCACAGAAGGGTTCTGTATGGTATGTATGATTTGGGAGTTTTTTCCAATAAAAAACATTTGAAATCAGCCAGAATCGTAGGGGATGTTTTGGGTAAATACCACCCTCACGGAGACAGCTCTGTATATGATGCTATGGTGCGTATGGCGCAGCCGTGGAGCTTGAGATACCCTATGGTAGATGGACAGGGGAACTTTGGTTCTATGGATGGCGACCCACCAGCAGCGATGCGTTATACGGAAGCAAGGCTGAAAAAAATCTCAGATGAAATTCTTTCTGATTTAGATAAAGAAACGGTTGATTTTCAGAATAACTTTGATGATACAACCAAAGAGCCTACGGTTCTTCCTACGAGAATTCCTACACTTTTAGTAAACGGAAGTTCTGGTATCGCGGTAGGGATGGCTACTAATATGGCTCCGCATAACCTTAGCGAGAGTATAGATGCTATTTGTGCATATATTGATAACAGAGATATTACCATAGATGAGCTGATGAAACACATCATTGCTCCAGACTTCCCTACAGGAGGAATTATCTATGGTTATGATGGTGTGAGAGATGCTTTCCATACAGGGCGAGGGCGAGTGGTGCTGAGAGGAAAAGTGAAATTTGAGGAAATAGGAAACCGAAACGCTATCGTAGTAACAGAGGTGCCTTATCAAGTGAATAAGGCGGATATGATAGAGCGAACAGCAGAACTAGTAAAAGAGGATAAAATACCAGGGATTTATGAAATCCGTGATGAATCTGACAGAGAGGGACTTCGTGTGGTTTATGAATTGAAAAACGATGCGATTCCGAATGTGGTGCTTAACCTATTATATAAGTATACAGCTCTGCAGACTTCATTTAGTATCAATAATATTGCGCTGGTTGGTGGAAGACCACAACAGCTTAATTTAAAGGATATTATCTACAATTTCGTAGAGCATAGACATGATGTAGTAACCAGAAGAACAGAATACGAGCTGAAAAAAGCAAAAGAAAGAGCTCATATTTTGGAGGGGTATATGAAGGTGATTGCTACTCAGGATACGCTGGATAGGGCAATAGCGATTATTAGACATAGTGCTAATCCACAAGCAGCGAAGGAAGGTTTGATAGCAGAATTTGAACTTTCTGAAATTCAAGCTCAGGCTATTCTTGATTTAAGACTTGCTCGTCTTACAGGAATGGAATTGGATAAAATTCGTGATGAATACGAGGAAATCATGAAGATTATCGCTGATTTAGAAGATATCCTATCTAATGAGGGCAGAAGATTTGAGATTATCAAGAATGAACTTCTTGAAATCAAAGAAAAATACGGAGACGAAAGAAAATCAGAAATTGACTATTCTGGTGGTGAAATGTCCATAGAAGACATTATTCCAAACGAGCAGGTGGTGCTTACAATTTCTCACGCAGGGTATATTAAAAGAACTCTGCTTTCTGAATACAAAGTGCAGTCTAGGGGAGGCGTAGGTAATAAAGCCGCAACGACCCGTGATGAAGACTTCTTGGAATACATCGTATCTGCTACCAACCACCAGTATATGATGTTCTTCACAGAGAAAGGAAAATGTTACTGGTTGCGCGTATTCGAAATTCCAGAAGGCTCTAAAACAGCCAAAGGAAGAGCGGTGCAGAACCTTATCAACATTGAGCCAGATGATAAAATCAAGGCGTACATCAGAACCAATGACCTGAAAGATACAGACTATGTAAACAGCATGTATGTGGTGATGGTTACCAAAAATGGTGTTATCAAGAAAACTTCGTTGGAGGCGTATTCTAGACCGAGAGTAAATGGGGTAAATGCCATAGAAATTCGTGAAGATGACCAACTTCTAGAAGCAAGACTGACCACAGGTGAATCTGAAATCATGATTGCTACTAAAAATGGTAAATGTATCCGTTTCCCAGAGGAAAAAGTAAGAGCTGTGGGAAGAACTTCTATCGGGGTGAGAGGTATCACATTAGAAGATAATGACGAAGTAATCGGTATGATTATCGCTAATGATTTGGAAAAAGAATCTGTTTTGGTTGTTTCTGAAAAAGGCTACGGAAAGAGAACCGCAGTGGAGGATTATAGAGTTACCAACAGAGGTGGAAAAGGAGTTATCACCCTGAATATCACCGAAAAAACAGGAAAACTCATCGCGATACAAAATGTAACAGATGAAGATGGTCTGATGATTATCAATAAATCTGGTGTGGCTATCCGTATGGCTGTGGAAGAACTCCGTGTGATGGGAAGAAATACCCAAGGGGTGAAACTTATCAGCCTAAAAGGAAATGATGAAATCGCGGCGGTGGCAAAAGTAGAAATGGATAAAGATGTGGAAGATACCGAAGAGCAAACTGAAGAAGGTGAAAACACGGAAAATGTTTCAGAATAAAATTAAATAAAAAATTATCATTAACATGAAAAAAATAGTTTTAAGTTTAGCATTAGTGGGTGCATCGTTCACTTTTGCACAGAAAAAAGAAATCCAAAACGCTTCTAAAGCGATAGAAAAAAACGATATAGCAGCAGCTAAAGCAGAAATATCAAAAGCAGAAGGTTTATTGAACGACCAGCTGTATCTACTTGAGCCATCAGTTTTGGAGGAATACTATTACGCGAAAGGAGTTTTATTGATAAAAGAAGGAAAAACGAGAGAAGGAGCCGCTCTTTTAGGGAAAATCGCAGATTTAAAAACGATTTACACAGGGAAAAACAGCGATAAAAAGAAAGTATTCTTTGCAGGAAAAGAAGCTGCTGAAAAAAGTGGAATACAAGGATTAAAAGTTGAAAATTACACTCCAAAAACTACTGAAAAAGTAAATAGTTTTGTAAATCCGCTTTTGAAATCTGCAAGTGATGAAGCTTACAAAGCTTATCAAGCTAAAAACTACAATAAGGCAGCTGAAAAATACGAAGAAGTATACAACCTACTAAAAGCTGTAGGAAACGAGGATAAAACTTATCTTTACTACGCAGGGATAAACTATCAAGCGGCTGGAAAGAATAATGAAGCGATAGAGATTTATAATGGTCTGATTAACAGTGGATATACAGGAGTTACAACTCAGTATTTGGCAACTGATGTGAAAACAGAGCAGGTTCAGTCTTTTGATAAAAACTCTTTTGAATTGATTAAAAAATCTGGTTCAAATGAATACAAAGACCTAAAAACTCAATCAACTCCAAGCGTAGAACTAGAGCTATATGAATCAAACATAAGACTTTTGGTGGATGCTGCAAGATATGATGAAGCTTTGGTTTTGATAGAAAAAGGACTTAAAAAATTCCCTAACAATCAGAGATTGTCAGAATTACAAGGAGTTGCTTATTACAGATCTGGAAAAACTTCAGAATTTATCCAAAACCTTAAAAATCAAGTTGCTAAAAACCCTAATGACAAAGAATCTTGGTATAATTTAGGTTTCTTACAAAGTCAAGATAATGCTACTTTGGCGGATGCTGAAAAATCATTCAAAAAGGCATTAGAGATTGATGGAAACTATGTTTTAGCATTGCAAGGTTTGGCTTATGCTGTTCATTTAAAGGATGATGAAAAGACATTGGAGCAAATCCGAGCTTTCCAAAAAGCAAAGAAAATCAATGAAATGAATAAATTGATGGAAAAGAGAAGAGAAACTTTCAAAAAAGCTCTTCCTTACCTTGAAAAATGGCATTCCATTGAGCCTAAAAATGTAGAAGTAGTAAGTACTCTGAAAGGAATCTACATGAATCTAGACAATATGGATAAGTATAACCATTTCAAGAAGTTAGAAGATTCCTTGAAAAAATAATTTATATAAAATAAGCTCTATTTTTGTAGGGCTTATTTTTTTTAAAAATAAAAACCTTATGAAAAAGATTATTTTATTCCATTTGCTTTGTCTGCTATCTTCATGCAATGGACAGGACAAAAAAACTGAAGTAAAAAACGAGCAGATAAAAGCCGAAAAAAAGTTTGATATCAAACGATTTAATGAAAATAAGAAAAACGGAGAATATATTTATACTGACAGCTTGGGAAATCAGGTGACGGAAATTACTACCAAAAGAGGTTATGGGCGTTATGTGTCTTTAAAAAATGAATTCAATGTAAAATTTCTTTATCATTTCTATTCTACAGGAATCCTAAAAGAAGAAGGTAAAGTTTTTGATGGAGGAGGTTTTCGTATAGGGGTATGGAATTTCTATGATGAAAAGGGTGTTTTAACAAAGAGCATAGATTATGACAAACCTTTTGAAAAATATCCATTAGAGAAGGTTTTGGCGTATATGAAAAGCCGTAAAGCAGAATTATTAGGCATGTATACAAGGATATATAGAAAAATTGATGAAAAAGGAGTTCCCATGTGGTATATCAGCTGGGATGCTAATCAGAGAACCAAAGAAGACTGTATCACTATGGTTAATATAGAAATAGATGCTCAAAAAGGCGAAATTGTCAAAGAATACCATTCCTTCTTTTGGGAATACAATAATCCTTACGATAAGGTTCCTGCTCCTGTCATCATCTTTGATAAAACCAAAAAATAAGTAATTTTTAACGCTAAAAAACAATTAAATAATTTTGATTTTTCAAAATAAATATTAACTTTGCAATTCAAAGTTCTTTTTATGGATGCTAAAAATTATCAAGAAGATTTATCTCACATTCGCTCTATTATGGAGAAAAGTTCCCGCTTCATCTCTCTGAGTGGGCTTTCAGGAGTTTTTGTAGGGATTTTTGCTATTTTGGGAGCGGTGTATGTGTTTTTCGCTTTTGAAAGGGAAGGGATTAGTTATTTTGACAGATATCCTAAATTTTATGATTTTAATTTTATATCCGAACTGATTTTAGTTGCCCTTGTAGTCCTTGTTTTCTCTTTGGCTGCGGCAGTTTTCTTCACAGTAAGAAAGAGTAAAAGAAAAGAGCTTCCTATCTGGACTACATCTACTAAACTTCTGATAATCAATTTTTCTATTCCGTTGGTTACTGGGGGGATTTTTTGTCTGGGACTTATTTTTCATCATTTTTATGCATTTTTGGCTCCTTCTACATTGATTTTTTATGGATTGTCCCTTATCAACGCTTCTAAATACACTTATTCTGACATTAGATATTTAGGGATTTGTGAGGTGGTTTTAGGTTTGCTCTCATCGTTTTTGTTGGGATATGGTTTGGTATTTTGGGCATTAGGATTTGGGCTGTTGCACATTATTTACGGGCTTATTTTGTATAAAAAATATCAATAATTTTAGTGAAAATGTTTAATATCAATCAACTCAATAAGGAATTTGAAAGTCGCGTAAGGCTGGGCATTATGTCCGTTCTTATTGTGAATGACTGGGTTGATTTCAGTGAAATGAAAAACCTCCTTAACATCACTGATGGCAACTTGGCGAGCCATAGCACTGCCCTTGAAAAATCAGGATATATCGAGGTGAAAAAAGAATTCGTTGGCAAAAAACCTAAAACTTCCTATCGCGTTACGCAGGTGGGGAGAGAGGCTTTTAACCAGCATATCAATACTTTGGAAAAATTATTGAAGAAATAACTATATTTTTTTGTCTTTAAACTTTGAAATACAAAGTTCTTTGGGTTGTTAATTTTAAATTTTTAATATTATGAAAACACATCATTTAATTATGCTAACTACTGTTGTAGCTACAGCGCTGTTTTACAGAGAATCTTTTGGTTTAAATGTAGGATTATTAGCTATTTTTCTCAGTGCGATTACTCTTGTAAAAACACATAAAAAAAGGAAAAATAGGGAGTTTTTTATCATTTTCGCATTGACTATTTTATCGGCTTTTGCGTTTATGTGGTATGGCGATTTCGTTTCGTTTTTGGCGGTTTCTTTTTCCTTGCTGCTTCTGAGATTTAAATCAAAATATAGAAGGCTCAAAAGTATTCTGGCTATCCCGATAGCGACGATGAATAATATCGCTTTTCCGTATCGTTTCTTTGATTTTAATACATGGATTATCAGAGATGAAAACTCTAAATTTAATTTCAAATCAATCATTATTCTAGTGATTCCAATCCTGTTTTTCTTGTTCTTTTTCTGGATTTACAGCATGGGAAGTTCCATATTTTCAGAGGTTTATCTTTATGAATTGGACATTGATAGCTGGTTTTTCGTAGTGGCTGCTTTGGCATTTTATTTCTCGTTTGGTTATTGGAATTTTTCAGGGACAAAATATTTCTTGCGCCGAAATCAATTTTTACAAAATGAATTTTCAGAAAGAGTTAAAAATCAGAAATTTAAACCATTTTTAGAGTTTTTAGACCTTGATTCTGAAAGAAAAATAGGCGTGCTGACTTTTGTTCTGCTCAATCTTCTTTTGCTGGTTTTTATTCTGGTTTTTAATTATGAACAGTTTTTTCAAGTTGATACAAATAGGCTGACGAACCTTTCCGCAGACACGCACAGCCGTGTAAATGTGGTCATTTTGTCCATCGTGATGGCAGTTTTACTATTGATGCTTTACTTTAGGTCTTATTTTAACTTTGATGATAAATCATTGTTAATCAAAATGTTAGCTAAAATGTGGATAGTTCTTAATTCTCTTCTTGTCCTTTCTGCCCTTATCAAAAACACTGAATACATCTACCACTGGGGGCTTACCTACAAAAGGCTGGGAGTTTATGCATTTCTCATTTTGTCTGTTATCGGTCTGGTATTCACTTACTTAAAGATAGAGCATAGAAAAACCAATTATTATCTTTTTAACCAAATGATTTGGTATTTCTACGGAACACTTTTGCTTTGCAGCTTCGTAAACTGGGGTTATATAGGGACATTTTACAATATAAAAGTTCAGAAAGTAAGTGATTTTGATGCTGTTTATGAATTTGATTTTAATGATTCTCTGCTTTTGGAATATTATCCTGATGAAATTTATTTCACTTATCGTTTTGATTATGTTAAAAGCCAAAAAGATGAAAGATTTTTGTCCAAAGTGCTTTATTATCAATTTATTAACCTTCCTGATGAAAAACCAGCTTCAAGCATAGAATTACCCAATGAAAAACAAAACTAAAATCAATAAATTTTCGTAAATTAGCAGTAAAATTATAAGAAATGTCAAAAAAAGTTTTACTCGCAATATTAGACGGCTGGGGATTGGCTGAAAATCCCGAAGTATGTGCAATTACCAAGGCTCACACGCCATTTGTGGACAGCTGCTATCAGAAATATCCTCACACTCAGCTGCATGCATCAGGTTTGGAAGTGGGGCTTCCCGAAGGACAAATCGGTAATTCCGAAGTAGGACACATGAATTTGGGCGCGGGAAGGGTTGTCTATCAGAACCTTACGAGGCTGAATTTAGCTGTGAAAAATGGAACTTTGGGTAAAGAAAAACCTATTCAAGAGGCATTTTTACACGCACAGAAAAACAATAAAAATGTCCATCTCCTTGGGCTGTTGTCTGATGGCGGTGTCCATTCGCATATCACTCATTTAGAGGCTCTTCTGGATGAAGCCAAAGATTTAGGATTGAAAAATGTTTTCGTTCATGCCTTTACTGATGGGCGTGACTGCGACCCGCACAGAGGGAAAGTTTTTGTAAAAGAGATTCAGGAGTATTTATCCAAAACCACAGGAAAACTGGCGACTATCACAGGGCGATTTTTCGCGATGGATAGGGATAAACGCTGGGAAAGGGTAAAAAAAGCCTACGATGCCTTGGTCAATGGAGTGGGGGTAAAAACACAAAATGCGCTGGAAGCGGTGGAAAATTCTTACCAAAATAATGTTTTGGATGAATTTATCGAACCGATTATCTTAACTGATGAAAACCAAAATCCTGTGGGGAATATTCAGGAAGGCGATGTGGTTATTTTCTACAATTTCCGTACGGACAGAGGTCGTGAACTTACAGAAGTTCTTTCACAGAAGGATTTTCCAGAATTTGGAATGAAAAAACTGAATCTCTATTTTGTGACAATGACCAACTACGACAGAGATTTTGAAAATATCAAAATCGTCTATAATGAAGAAATCATCCACGAAACCTTGGGGGAAGTTTTGGAGAGAGAGGGAAAATCCCAGATTAGAATCGCTGAAACCGAAAAATATCCTCATGTGACATTCTTCTTTTCAGGAGGGCGCGAAACCGAATTTGAAAACGAAAAAAGAATACTCTGCCCAAGCCCTAGGGATGTGAAAACTTATGATTTAAAGCCTGAAATGGCAGCTTTTGATATTCGTAATGCCATCATTCCAGAATTGCAGAAACAGACAGCAGATTTTGTTTGCTTAAATTTTGCTAACCCTGATATGGTGGGGCATACAGGCGTTTTTGATGCTGTGGTAAAAGCCTGTGAAGTGGTAGATGAATGCATAAAAGATGTCGCCAATGCAGCCTATGAAAACGGCTACACGGTGCTTATCCTCGCTGACCATGGGAATTCGGACTATATGATAAACGAAGATGGTTCGCCTAATACCAACCATACCACCAGTTTAGTTCCTCTGATAGTAATGGACAAATACAAAAAATGGCAGCTCAAAAGAGGAAAATTGGGCGATGTAGCACCTACCATTCTCCACATTATGGGAATAAAAATTCCTGAAAAAATGACAGGAGAGGTATTGGTTTCATAAAATTTCTTACCTTTGCACACTTTTGATTTTTAAAAAATGAGCAATTTAGATAACCTACTGCCTTACGGTTTTGCTTTAATCGTGGCAGTTCCTTTTGTGATATTGCTGAGACAGTTTGTGTTTCAGTTCATTAAGTTGAAAAACAAAGAATTGAGCATTATTTCAGGGAAATCCAATGCACAGATAAGATTGCAGGCGTATGAAAGAATGACTTTGTTTTTGGAGAGAATGAAGCCTTCTAACTTGGTTCTGAAGTTTGACAAGGAATTGGCTGCTGTGGAATTTGTGTTTTTGGTGGAAAAAAATATTATGGAAGAATTTGAGTATAACGCTTCGCAACAGCTTTATATCAGTCAAGATTCTTGGAATAATATTTTAAATTCTAAAAATAATGTTCTCCAGCTTCTTCATAAAACTTTGGAAAACAGCCCCAATGTTTCTTTGCAGGAGTTTAAGACTCTGTTTTTGATGGGTTATTTGGATGGCGAGGATTATATCTCAGACACTATCCAAAACCTTAGAAATGAAATAAGTAGAATAATTTAAAAATAAATATAGTATAATGATTCCAACTTTTAAAGCACATCCTTGGCATGGGATTTCAGCTGGGGAAAAAGCACCAGATGTAGTTAATGTTTTTGTGGAAATAGTTCCATCAGATACTATTAAATATGAAATCGATAAAGAAAGCGGACATCTAAAAGTAGACAGACCGCAGAAGTTTTCTAATATAATTCCTGCTCTATATGGCTTTGTTCCAAGAACTTACTGCGATGAGAGAGTAAAGGAACTTGCAGTGAAAAGAGGCGCTTCAGACATCACGGAAGGAGACCACGATCCACTAGATATCTGCGTACTGAGCAGCCACAATGTTCCTGTTGGTGGTATTTTGCTGGAAGCAGTGCCAATCGGTGGATTCAAGATGATAGACAAAGGCGAGGCTGATGATAAAATCGTAGCGGTATTAGTAGGTGACCAGTCTTATGGACATATCAAAGATATTTCAGAACTTCCTAAGGCTGAAGTAGATAGACTAATGCACTATTTCTTGACTTATAAAAATCTTCCTGGTGAGCCTGTGGCATGCAGAATAGACGAAGTCTATGATGCAAAACACGCAAAAGAAGTTATCAAAGCATCTCAAGAAGATTATCAAGAGAAATATAAAGGATAAGAATAATGAGAAATTACTTGGAAAAACTTTCTGAGTAATTTTTTTATTTTTTAATATAAATATTTTGTAAATTGGCTTCCTTAATAAAAATAAAATGACTACGATAGAGAAAATTTCAAAACTTCGTCAGAAGATGCAGGAGAAAGGTATCAATGCATTTATTGTCTTTTCTGCAGACCCACATATGAGTGAATATCTACCCGAAGAATGGCAGGAACGCACTTGGCTTTCAGGTTTTACAGGTTCTGCTGGTTTTTTGGTGGTAACTAATGAAAAAGCGGCTCTTTGGACAGATGGAAGATATTTCGTTCAGGCAGCGCAGGAGCTGGAAAACACAGGAATAGAACTGATGAAAGACGGCATAGAGGGCACACCGAACTACATAGACTGGATAATCTCTCAAACGCCTGAAAATGGAAAAGTAGCCGTAAATGCTCTGGCAACATCTCATCTAAACTGGGAAAGTCTAGAGCAAAAATTGTCTGCAAAGAAAATCCAACTTGTCAATGAAGCTTTATTAAAGGATATCTGGACAGACAGAGGCGAACCTTCTAAAAATGAAATCTTTGTTCATCCTCTGAAATGGGCAGGTCAGTCTGTCGTAGAAAAACTAAACGCCATCCGTGCGAAAATGCAGGAAAAAGGAGCTTCATTACATGTTATTTCAAGTCTTGATGATGTGGCTTGGACACTAAATTTACGAGGAAGCGATGTGGACTGCAACCCTGTATTTCTTGGTTATATCCTCGTAACAGAGGATGGAGAGGCTACGCTCTTTGTAGATGTAGAAAAACTCAATGATGAAGCAAAAAAACAAATGCAAGAGGCTGAAGTAAGCGTAGTTCCTTACGATGAATTTTTCTCTTATTTAGGTCAATTAAAAAATGAAAAAGTTTTAATTTCGCCAAATTGTAACCAAGCGGTTTTCAATGCTTTAAAGGATAAAAACACTTTCGTTCTGTCGGCTGTTCCTGGCAATCTGATGAAAGCCATTAAAAACGAAACCGAATTGGAAGGCTTCCGCACCGTGATGGTTCGTGATGGTGTAGCGATGGTGAGATTCCTCCATTGGCTGAAAAACAATGTAGGAAAAGAGCCTATGACAGAATATTCCATTGGGAAAAAACTGAGAGATTTCCGTGCTGAGGGCGAAAATTTTGTAGGTGAAAGTTTCGGCAGCATCATTGGTTATAAAGGAAATGGCGCTATCGTGCATTATTCTGCAAAAAGCGAAGGAAGTAAGGAAGTTACTAACGAGGGAAGTGTTCTTGTAGATTCTGGAGGTCAATATTTAGAAGGAACTACCGACATTACCAGAACGCTGGCTTTGGGTAAAGTATCAGCGGAGTTTGTAAAAGACTGTACTTTGGTTCTGAAAGGGATGATTAACCTTTCTTTGGCTCAGTTCCCAAAAGGCACAAGAGGTGTCCAGCTGGATGCTATCGCTCGTCTTCCGCTTTGGAAAGAAGGCAAAGACTATGCGCACGGAACGGGGCATGGTGTGGGAAGTTTCATGAATGTGCATGAAGGGCCTCAGAATATTCGAAAAGATATGAATCCGCAGGAGCTTTTAGCAGGAATGGTATGTTCCAACGAGCCAGGGTTTTATGTTGAAAATCAATACGGAATCCGCCATGAGAATTTAGTGGCAGTGAAGGAATTAAGAACTACAGAATATGGCACTTTTTATGATTTTGAAACCCTTACACTTTGCCCGTTTTTCAAGGATGTGATAGATGCAGAACTACTTACTGAACCAGAAAAAGAATGGCTTAACGCCTACCACAAGACCTGCAAGGAGAAATTGGCTCCACACTTGTCAGGTGAGGTCAAAGAATGGTTCTCGGAGCTAGTAAAACCAATATAAAATAAAAATCTCTTTTCCTGCTCAATGGAAAGGGGATTTTTTCATCTAAATTACTACCTTTGTGAGGTAAAATATTATCATAATGCCACAGCAGTTTTTAGGAAATAAAGAATTTTTAACGAAAGATATAGAGGTTTTTGCGAGTTGTCCCAGTAATATTGCTCTCATTAAATATTGGGGAAAATATGAAGGGCAGATTCCAGCAAATCCCAGCATCAGTTTTACACTTAGTAATTGTAAAACAGAGACTAAAATGATTTTTAGATCAGGTGAAAAATTTTCAGTCAAAACCTTTTTGGCTGGAAAAGAAGAAACCAAATTTTCGGAGAAAATAGAAAAATATTTTAGAAGCATAGAGAAGTATCTTCCTTGGATTTTGCAGGGAAGTTTTGTCATTGAGACCGAAAATACTTTCCCGCATAGCTCTGGAATAGCTAGTTCTGCATCGGGCTTTGGCGCTATAGCCAAATGCCTTATGGAGATGGATAAAGCGTTTTCTGGGAAAGATTTTTTTGATGTTAAAAAGGCTTCTTTTTTGGCTCGTCTGGGCAGTGGGAGTGCCTGCCGAAGTGTTTATGACGGACTGGTAGTCTGGGGCAAAGTAAATGAAGTGGAGGGGAGTTCAGACTTGTATGCTGTGAAGTATCCTAACGAGGAAATCCACCCGATATTTAGGGATTTTAATGATTATGTTCTGCTGATTCATGAAGGGCAAAAGTCTGTAAGTTCCACCGTAGGGCATGGACTGATGAATACTAATCCCTATGCAGAACGCCGTTTTCAGGAGGCAAGAGAGAATTTTGTTCCGATGAAAGAAATTTTAAAATCAGGTGATTTACAAGCTTTTATGAAATTAGTGGAGCATGAGGCTCTTACACTTCATGCGATGATGATGATGAGTGACCCTGCTTTTATTCTGATGCAGACAGGGACTTTGCAGGTTATCAATAGGGTTTGGGAATTTAGAAAGGAGACCAATCTGCCTCTTTTCTTCACTCTAGATGCGGGCGCAAATGTACATCTACTTTTCCCAAGCGAAAAGAAGGCTGAAATCACTAATTTTATAGAAACAGAACTTTTACAATACACACAGAACGGCGGAATTGTAAGGGATTTCATGAAGTTTTAACCCAAAATAACATGAAAAGGAATAAGTTTTTACTGCTGAATTATGTTTTCGTAGTAAGCATAATTTTATTGTTTATCAATGACCATTTTTTGAAATTATATTTTCATAATTGGTTCACGGGTAAATTTTCAGATTTTTTGGGAATGATTATTTTTCCATTGTTTTTGGCGTATATATTCCCAAAATTGAGAACTTTTTCTGTTTTCGTTAGTTTTGTTTTATTCATTTTTTGGAAATCTCCATTTTCCGAAGGTTTTATCGATTTTTACAATCAGATTTCACCCATTGCTGTGGCTCGTGTGGTGGATTATACGGATTTCATCGCCTTTGTATTTTTGGTAATTCCTTTTCTTTTGATAAAGTATGATGCATTGCTTCAGCCTTTGAAAATAAGAAAAATAAGCCCTGCATTGGTGCTTGTTCCCTCTGTTTTTGTGATGAAGGCTACTTCTCCGCCGCCATATTATAGATTTGGTTCGAATGGGTTGGTTTCATTCCAAGATTATTCATTTAGAATGCAAAAAAGCAAAGCAGAGGCTCTGGATGAACTGAAAAACAGGAATATTTTGTTCAAAAAAGATACGCTGATGATTATTAAAAGAAATAATATAAGCAGCGAAAGCCTGATTATGAACGGAACTGACCTAAAAACGCTGGAAGTAGATAAGGAAATCCTGAAAAAGGAACTGGAAAGAAAAATACAATTTTATGATTATTACATCATAGACAGCCTAAAAATAGGAGATGAAACACTGAAAGATATAAGATTTGAGCTTGAGGAATTAAGCAAATCAAAAGTAAAAATAATCCTGAAATCAGTCGTATTAGAGGAGCGAAATACAAACAACAAAAAATTGCAAAAGAAATTCAGAAAAATTTATAGAGAACTTCTGAAAAAAGAATTTTTAAATAAAAATTATAAATAAAACTAATTATTTAACTCATGAAAATAGGAATATTAGGAGGCGGACAGCTCGGCAGGATGCTCATTCAAGAAGCCTTAAAATACGATGATGAATTTTACACATTAGACCCAAGTTCTGACTGCCCATGCGCAGGAATATCGCACTTTACAAAAGGTGATTTTAATGATTATCAGGCTGTTATGGATTTTGGGAAGGATAAAGATGTTCTCACAATAGAGATAGAGCATGTGAATGTCCGTGCGCTGGAAGATTTGCAGAAACAAGGAATAAAAATCATCCCAAGTCCCAATGCTGTCAAAATCATTCAGCAGAAAATATTACAGAAAGAATTTTATCAAAAAAACGAAATCCCAAGTCCTGATTTTCAGGTTATTCAAGATAAATCAGAAGTAAATTTTCCTTTGCCTTTTGTTCAAAAACTAAATACTGGCGGCTATGATGGAAAGGGCGTTCAGGTGATTCGCAATGAAAAAGAGCTGGAAAATCTCTGGAATGAGCCCTCTGTTTTGGAAGCTTTGGTGGATATAGAAAAGGAACTTTCTGTAATTGTCGCTAAAAACGACAAGGGAGAAGTCAAAGTTTTTCCTGTCACGGAGATGGTTGCCAATCCGCGATTAAATCTACTGGATTTTAATATTTGTCCGAGCCAAATTTCTGATGAAATCCAAACTCAAATTGATGAAATTGTTAGAAAATTCATCCAAGCGATGGCCTCTTCTGGGCTCTTTGCGATAGAATTATTTTTGGATAAAAATGGAAAAGTTTGGGTCAATGAAACGGCTCCAAGGCTGCACAACAGCGGACATCTCACGCAGGAAGGAAATAGTAACTCCCAATTTGAGCAGATGTACCGAGTGGTAAAAAATCTTCCACTAGCAGACACAGATGCCGATAAATACAGCGGAATGTTTAATCTCGTAGGAGAGGATGGCTACCAAGGAAAAGTCTATTATGAAGGCTTAGAAGATGTTTTAAAACTGCCCAAAACCTATGTTCATCTATATGGCAAGACCGAAACCAAACCTGGGCGTAAAATGGGACATATTAACATTTTGGCGGATAGTAGGGAAGAGCTGTTAGAGAAACTCACCACGATAAAATCAATGATTAAAGTGATATCAAAAAAGCATTAGAAAATTCTAATGCTTTTTAGTTTTAAACATATCTGGATGATAATTCGTTATAAATATTCCTAAAATAATCAAAAACGCTGCAATGACAAAATTAGAATCCACTGGCTCATCAGCCACCAGCCAACCTAGAAATATCGCAATAATGGTATTCACATAAGAAATCATAGAAACTTTCACAGCGGAAATTTGGCTTAGGGCATAGATATACGCCAAATAAGCGATAATGGAAGCAAAAATCGTAAGTGAGAACATTGCAATGAGGCTTTTCAGACTCCATGTTTCTGGCGCAAATTCCTCACCTAGAACCAAAGCACTGATGATCTGCACTACTCCCGCAAAGATAAACTGATAAAAAAGACTTAATAAAATATTGGTACTTTTATAGTTTGTTTTTTTGATGTAAAGGGCTCCCGTGGCATTTCCAGAAATAGCAAGGAACAGGTAAATCATTCCTTTGCGGTAATCGGGATTAGCCAAATCTGCCAGTCCATCCCAGAAAATCAAAATAATTCCAGAAAAGCCTAGTAAAATCCCAAGAACAGATTTTAATGTAAACTGCTGCATTCTAAACAAAACGCTGCCGATAAATATCAAAATAGGCGAACAAGAACTAATCAGAGATGCCAGACTGCTGGAAACATGCTCTTCGGCAATCGTAGTAAGTCCATTGGTTATGATAAGAATACAAGTGGAAAGTATCAGCTGAACTTTTAGATTTTCCCAGCCTATCCATTTTAGTTTTCCTGTAAAGGACAAATAAACACCCAAAATAATAGCCGACAGTACATGCCGAATACCTGCCACATACAGCGGAGGAATAGTCTCTACAGCGAGTCTAATACCCAAAAACGAAGTCCCCCAGATGATAGCAATGGCCAAAATAGCGAATGTAAGTTTCATGTTTTTCATCTCGGGAAAATTAGTTTTTCGTTTTAAAGGTTAATTTTTTATCTTTGGAATGTTTAAATTTTTCGTTTGTAAAGTTAATTAAATTTATTTTAAAATCAATCAAAATATGGTAGGAATTATTATGGGAAGCAAAAGTGATTTCCCGATTATGCATCAGGCAGTGGATTTTTTACAATCATTGGGAGTTCCCTACGAGGTTACCATAGTTTCTGCGCATAGAACTCCAGAACGAATGCTGGACTACGCAAAAACGGCTAAAAAAAGAGGAATCAGTGTAATCATAGCAGGAGCAGGAGGAGCAGCACATCTGCCTGGGATGGTGGCGAGCTGTACCACCTTGCCAGTGATAGGCGTGCCTATTTTGTCAAGTAATTCTATAGATGGATGGGATAGTGTTTTGTCCATTTTGCAGATGCCTTCTGGAATTCCTGTTGCTACGGTGGCGCTAAACGGAGCCATGAATGCAGGAATTTTGGCAGCTAAAATTTTAGCGGTATCAAATCCTGAAATTGCTGACAAATTGGAAAACTATCAAGAATCCCTCTCCAAAAAAGTATTAGCATCAGTAGATGAACTAAAAACAGATTACCCAAATTCTTATGATAAGTAATGGAATTTTATAGATTTAAACATTTTAGAAGAAAATATTTCAGAAGTATAAAAATATTTCTTTGGAATGGTATTAATAATTAGAAAAATATAAAATGAAAACAAATCAAGAAATTTTAGATGAATTTGGAGGAATAATTATAAATGATATTTATGATGATTCTATAAAATATTTTAATCAATTAATTGAAAACAAAACAAAATGGGGAACAGGACAGATGTTTTCTATTTTTTTTAACAAATTGAGTGTTGAGGATAGAGAAATACTAAAAACTTATTTAGAAGAGTCTATAAAGACTTCTATATTTGGTTTTTTAGGTATTTTTGAAGAACATGAGTGTTTTAAATTGATTTACGAAGAAAATGGGAAGCAGATTAATTTAGTAGAAATTAGCGAAATGCTAAAGGCTGAGCCATTGGGGGAAAATGGTTGGATAGAGCGGTTTAGCAAATATGCTAAAGAAAAGGAATGATATTTTTCAGAATGGAATTTTTTTAAAAAAATTAGGAAAACTTTAATAAAAAAGCTTTCCTAATATTGTACCCAGAGCCGAACCCAAACCAACTTTATAAAAAACATTCTCAACTTTACTATTTATCGGTGTTAAGCCCCTTATTTAAGGGGTTTTTAAAATTAAGAAAAATAAAGCGAAATAAAGAATAATAAAAAAAATGTTGGCAAAATGTCGGCAAAATATTAAATTTGCATAAATAAAAGTTGAACTCATGAAAGTCCGTTTTTTTATTCTGAAACAAAAAAATCCCTATTCTCAAATTTATGTAAGGTTTTGGAGTGGGCGAAAATTTGATTTTAAAACTTCAACAGGTATGCGTGTAGCTTATAAGGATTGGAGCGAAAAAGACGAAAAAGTAAAAAATAAAGTTACAGCTACCGACAAAGATTTTATAAATAATAAACTTTTAGAGCTGAAAGCCTTTATAATAGAAAGTTTCAATATAGAGCATAACAGCGGGGAAATAATAGGCAAAGAGTGGCTAAAAAATAAAATAAATGTATTTTTCGGGCGGGTAGATATGAGTAAGCCCGAAAGCGTTTATTTTTTAGATTGGATAAAAAAATTTATAGAGAACGCCCCGAAGCGACTAAATAGAGGCAAACCTATAAGTCCAAACACGATAAAAAAATATGTAACTACTTATAATAAATTATTAGCCTTTGAAAGTCACACCAAGCAAAAACTAACTTTTGCAGATATAAACATGCAGTTTTATTACGACTTCGTGGATTATGCCCGAAATATCTTAAAACTCGGGGTAAATTCTATTTTTACCCATATAAAAGAAATCCGAGTATTTTGCAGTAATATTGATTTTGAGGGCTTACCAATTCCCAACCATTATAAAAAATTTGATATTATCAGCGAAAAAACCGAAGATATTTATTTGACTACTTCGGAAATAGACCAAATATTTAAATACGATTTTAGCAATAACCCCCGATTAGACAACGCAAGAGATTTGCTAATAATAGGGCTAAACACAGGGCTTCGGGTTAGTGATTTTATGCGTTTGGATTTATCCCATATCAAAGACGATACGATAAAAATACAAGCTCAAAAAACAGGTAAAATTCACGAAATCCCTTTAAATTGGCAGGTAAAACAGACCTTAAAAAAACGAAATGGAAACTTACCCCATGCTATTAGTGACCAAAAATTTAATAAATATATAAAAGAAATCGGACAAATAATAGGTTTTAATGAGCCAACCAAAGGAGCAAAAGCCCAAATAATAGACGATAAAGGAACAACCCGCAAGGTTTCGGGAATATATCCAAAATATGAGCTTATGACTTCGCACATTTGTCGCCGTTCATTTGCAACAAATCTTTACGGACATATTCCAACCCCTACAATTATGGCAATTACAGGACACTCTACCGAGACAATGTTTTTGCAATACATTAAAAAAACTGCTTCCGAAAATGCCGAAGTCTTACGAAACTACTACAAGCAAGAAGAAACAAAAACTAAAAATTCAATTTTAAAAATAGTTTAAAACACTTTTAAAATAAAATTAAATAAACGACGGACAAAATCCGCCGTTTTTTGCTTTATTGTTTTAGGCTTGACCTTTATTGTGTAAAGGTTGCACCTTTGTCATATGGCACAAACAAAAAATTATTTAAAACGGGCAAGGTATATTGTAGAAATCTACAAAAAATATAAACATGATGATGTCCCCGACACCCGTATAATTAGGCATGTTTTTCCTAAATATCATATTTATATAAATTACCGCCAATGGATGAACATTAAAGGCATGAGAATACCCAAAGAAATAGAAGAATAAAAATTTAAAACATGGAACGAAAAGGATTAGCAGACCTGCGAGATAGATTAGGTAACTCAATAGATATAAATAATTTTAATCTATCAGACAATTTTAAAGGCAAAAAACCATTAGTAACGCCCAAAGTTGCCCCGCAACCCGTAAAAGTAACCCCAAGTATTCCCCAAGAATACAAGGGTAAAACATGGCACGAGCTTTTTGTGGAGGACAAGCTGGAATACATTAGGCAAAATCATTTTGATTTATTTGAAAAATTAAGAAAAAAAGAAATAGAAACTTTATAAACATGGAAAGCAAAGAATTTAAAAAAGTGGCTCTATACTTTGACGAAAACGGGTATAATGAAAATTTGCAGACACAAGAAGAAACAAAAGGATATTTGCAAAATATCATTGATAGAATAAAAGAAATAGGGTTAAATATAGACTTCACAAAAATAAGTTTAGAAGATATATTTTTAAACCCTAAAAATTTCTTTATAGAGCAGTATGTAAATGGGCAAACAGAAATAAACGGGATACCATTAAACAAAGAAAAAATATTTAGTCTAATGGAAATACCGCCCGAAGTAAATACCATAATAGAAAAAATAAAAGCCCTGCGATTTGCCCAAAATGTTTTTGTATTAACAGAAGAGGGGCAAATAATAATAAAAGACGAATTTAAAAACACTCTTCGGGAACAATGGACAATTTACGCCCATAGTGAAAAAGCAAAAAAACTTTATGACTGCGTAAAAAATATTTACGATAATTTAAAAGAAATACAGCAGAAATGCACCCAAGTAAATTTAAACAATATATTAGATAAATACATTAGAATAAATGCTAACGGCGACCAAATAGAAATAAATTACAGAGAAATTGTAAAATCCTGATAGTTCATATTTGATTTATTTATTTTTCATTATTAGTTTTTCCCCCGAAAGGGGGATTTTTTTATTTGTGAAATTTTCAATAAAAATACTTTTTTTTTGATGAATTTATATTTTTTGAAAAGTGGTAAAATTGCTTTTGTTTCCCAATGTAAAAAAATAGGTATAAAAACTTTAACAAAATTTTAACACAGGAGTTGGAGGTAGTTTTTCTTATAAAATCCCCTTTAAATCTTACCCCTTATCATACTTTTTTTACAAGAAACCCCTTATTTTTTTATAAAATCTTACCCCCTATTAACCTAAAAATATTTTATTAAATATTCATTATCAATAATTTATATTTAAAAAGTAATAATTTGATTATATTTTTTTAGACATTTCGTTTTTCATCTTCCGAAATGTCTGTTTTTTTCTTGCAAAATCCCCCAGCTCTTACTAATTTCAAATAAAAATCAGCAAAAACGGGGTTTAAGTCACATTTGTAAAAAATATAAAATAATCAAAAATAATTATCATTTAATAAATTTTATTCAATTATGGAAAATTTAAAAATAGAAATTGGCGGGGTAAATCTTTCAGACCTTGCGAACAGAATGGAAAGAATAGAGAAACATTTAAACAATTTAAACACCACACCACCCGAGCAGGAGGAGGTTTTATTATCCCGAAATGAAACAATAGAGCTTTTAGGTATCACTTTACCGACCTTACACGCATGGACGAAAAAGAAACTTTTAAAATCTTATCGTATAGGCTCACGACTACGATACAAAAAAAGCGAAGTAATGGAGGCACTAAAAGACACTGCTAAATAATATGGACGATATAGAAACTCTAAAAAAATTACTGGACGAAATCGCTGTATTTAGGGAATATGCCCAAGACCTGCAAAATCCTATTTTCCGTATCACAATAAAACTGCGGATAATAGAAATACAAAAAAAATTAGAAGATTTTTTGAGTAAGGAAATAGAATAAACCATAAGCACCCCGATGATAGACGGCGTAAAAATATTATGTAACACACCCCCGAGCGTTTGGACAAACAACCCCCGTTTGTCCTTTCGCTCTTTGGTTGATACAAAGACCAAAGAGGCGTTGCATAATAATAAACACGCTAACACAAACGGGCTGTTTTTGTCTATTATAGAGGGGCAGGGGGTCACATACTGCAATCTTCGGGGGTCGGTTCATAAGTATTATAACAATGGCGAAACCAATGCCACAGACTACAAAATAAATGACTTTATAACCACCACCCAACTACTTGATAATAATCTATCTGTAAAGCCCGAAAATGCCACTTTACGAGGGTTTGAGTTTGGGGTAAATATAGAATTGCCCTTTGATATTTCGCATATCTATGAGGCTGTGAAAGCCTATAAAAAACATATCTTCGGGATTAACGAAATAAGAGGCAGACGGAACGGAATACGGGCAGATTTTCAGCAATACAAAATAAAGATATACGACAAAGGACAACAAGAAAAAGGGAAGAAATCCCGCCTTATGAGGTTTGAGGTAGTCGTGAAAAAAATGGCGTTTGTAAAACATTTAGGAATAAAAACCCTTGCAGACCTGCAAAATCCTGCTGTGTGGGTGGGGTTATCAAAAATATTATTAGAGGTTTGGGAGGATATTATTTTTATTGACACTTTCCTAAATTACAAACAGATGACCAACCACAAACAAAAAAAATACCTGCGTTTCTTTGACGCTCACTATTGGGCAAATCTAAATAAAAATGTATATCATAAATCAAAAAAAGAGCTGGAAAAAATGCAAAGTTTATACGGGGGCGAAATAAACCAAAAACAGGTTGTCCGAAGCCTATTATACGACAAGCTTCAAATACTTTCGGGGGGTATTCTGCCAAAAATTGGCGACATTTTAACCACTAAAAAGGTTGCAGAAATAACAGAAAATTTACCACCCCTTGAAAATGAAAATTGGCGACTTTTTAACCATTCAGATAAAGAGTTAATACAGGTTATTAGAAATAATAATATACTAAATAAAGAAAATAATAATATTAAGAAAAAAAAGCCGAAAAAATCCTGCTGTATGAATTGTAACAAATCACTGAAAGATAAAAAAGCCTCTGCGAAATTCTGCGGGTTAAGATGTAAAAACCAATACAACGGACACAAAAGAACCCTACAAAGACAAAAGAAAAGAATACAAGAAATAAAAGCCCTTGAAAAGCTATTACCAAAGATAAAAAAAGGGGCGTTGTGGCTCTCTATAACCTACAAAGACGAGGGGGCTTATTTTTCCGATATTCTTCATCAGTCCGAAATCTTACCCCCGCCCGAAGAAATCCGCAAAATTAGGGCTGTTTCTGTAAGTCTTTCGGAGGATATGGACACCCCCGACCACCTTACTACCATAAGAGCGAAAAAACTAATTAGAATAATAGCCCACCTTAACAGGCTAAAAATCTAAATTTTGCACAAAACACCTATGGAGTTTTTGCAGGGGGGTATTTCCTGCTTTGAAAGGTTGAAAATAGGTTTATCGGCTTGATAATCAAGTAAATAAACTGCTATTTTCGGGGTTTAGGATAGTTCCATTTGCTTCCATTTTAGTACTTTTTTGCTAAAAAAACTACATAAAAACGAGCAGAAACCTACCATTATGAAACAGCAAAAGCCCCAAAAATAGGGACTAATGCGGACAAGGGACGGTACTCGGACAGGGGTGGTTAGCCCCACCCGAGCCGTGTTATCCATTTGCAAAGATAGAAATTTTTTTTATCTTTGTAATTCCTAAACTATCAAATAATAACGAAAATTAAAAATTTGCCCCTTTGGTATGGTGGTGGTCGGCGAAAGCCCCGCAACGCTTTTGATAGGCGTAGGACACCTAAACCGAACGGGCTTTAATATTACCTAAACTATCAAAATGACAAAGAAAGAGACCGCCGTAATCATAGACGGCAAAAAGATTGACCTAAAAGATTGGTTTGTATCCAACAAAGAAAAAGGATTAGAATACACAGCCTTTGACCAAGTGCAGGACTTGGGGTTTATTTTAAATGATATACTCGGAGTTTGTGCGTGTGCGTTGTATAACATAGACGAAAACCCAAGTTTAAACCAAGCCGAACAATGTAGAATATTGGGGGCAAGTGCTTTAAGTGTAGCCAATGTATTAAAATTCGCACAGACTTTAATCCCACAAGCAGAATTGGGACTATTAACAGAAATACAAGAGAGCATAAAAGAATAATTTAACAAAATAACCCGCCCAAATTAGGACGGGTTATTTTTATGTAAAAAGATAAAAAATATCAATTCAAGCTCAAAAATCGGCAAAATGTCGGCAAAATCGTTAAAAGAAAAAGCGTAAAATATTGATTTACAATACTTTACGCTTTAATAATTGTACCCAGAGCCGGAATCGAACCGGCACGCCTTGCGGCGCTGGATTTTGAGTCCAGTGCGTCTACCAGTTCCGCCATCTGGGCCTACTCAAATCTTACGGGTGCAAATATAGACATTATTTTCATAACAGCAAAAAAAATTAGCATAATTTTAGAAAATAATTTCTAAACCATCGTATGCCAAGTGAACATCATCAGGGAGTTCAGCCTCTGTCTGCTCATAAAAACCTATTTTATGGCTGATGTGTGTCAGATAGGTTTTCTTTGGTTTTAGTTTTTTTACCAATTCCAAAACATCAGGCAAAATGAAGTGCGCAGGATGCTTTTCCTCTTTTCTAAGACAGTTGATAATCAAGAAATCCAGATTTAGCAGTTTCTCCATTTCTGAATCAGGGATAGAGCTTGCATCCGTTATATAGGCCAAGTTTTTCACTTTGAAGCCGATTATAGGCAGTTGATTGTGAAAAACATGTATCGGTGTGATTTTGGTTTCATCTATTGTAAAATCGCTGTCTATCAGATGAATATCAAAACTTGGAGCTCCAGGATATCTTACCTCGCTGAAAGCATAGGGAAATCGCTGTTTTATTTCTTTCGCAGTCCTTTCCAGACAATAGATAGGAATATTTTTCTGTTTCTTGAAGATAATGGGACGCAGGTCATCCAGCCCGATTACATGGTCATTGTGCTCGTGTGTGAGAAGTACTGCATCTATGTTGTTCTCTCCATTGGTGAGCATCTGCTGTCTGAAATCAGGCCCACAGTCTATCAATATTTTCCCATTTGTCTCGGTGGTTATCAGAGCAGAACTTCGCAGCCTTTTGTCTTTTGGATTAGAAGACAGACAGACAGGGTCGTCAGAACCGATGATTGGAACACCTTGGGAAGTTCCTGTTCCTAAAAATTTTAGCTTCATTTGTTTTAATATTTTATAAAAAATCCAGATTAATAATAACCTGGATTTCTTTTATTGATAACAAAAAACGCGATTCAACATTTATTTAACTTGATCTACAACAGCTTTGAATGCTTCTGGATGATTCATTGCTAAATCAGCCAATACTTTTCTATTTAGCTCAATGTTGTTTCTCTTAAGAGCTCCCATGAACTGAGAGTAAGACATTCCGTACTGTCTAGTTCCCGCATTGATACGCGTAATCCAAAGACTTCTGAAATTTCTCTTTTTCTCTTTTCTGCCTCTGTAGGCATATTGCATTGCTTTTTCTACTGCGTTTTTCGCAACAGTCCAAACATTTTTTCTTCTTCCGAAGAAACCTTTAGCTTGTTTTAAGATTTTTTTTCTGCGCGCTCTAGACGCTACAGCATTTACTGATCTTGGCATAATTTAATTAATTTGTTTTTTTGAAAAGGGCGGAATTACATAGAATTCTCTTAGTGGCACCGTTTCAGGGTTAAACTTTTTTGAATAAAATTCTTATAAACCGAAAAGATTTATAAAAACTACTTAATTGCTAATTGCTTTAAAACGCTTTTCTCGTCCACACTAGCAACATAAGAAGTTTGAGTAAGATTTCTCTTTCTCTTAGTTTCTTTTTTAGTCAAGATGTGGCTTTTGAAAGCATTTTTTCTTTTGATTTTACCTGTTCCAGTAAGAGCAAAACGCTTCTTAGCACCTGATTTCGTTTTTAATTTTGGCATTTTCTTACTTCTTTTATGTTATTTGTTATCAATATTTTTATTTACAATGCTTTTCATAATAGTCTACAAAAGGCATTGGTGATTCTTTTTCGTATTCTAATGCATCTACATTTTCAGCTAATTTAGGGCATCTATCAGCAAAGTATTTTTTCAACCATTTTTTGTTTGCAGCTTCTTCTCCAATGGAGATTCCCAAATTATGTCTAAATACATGGTCTGCTGGCTCATCTTTATACTTAAATAAATAGTCAGTATAGGTAGATGGCGGAATAAGAATACCCCCACTTACACGCTGAGATGGAATATGAACTGTAATGGAATAAACTGTTAAATCTTTGACTTCTTTTATTTTAAAAGCCCATAAATTCCTTTTATTCCTAAAATTTACCAACTCTCCTATTGAAGTACTTCCATCATCATTGAAATAAGTAATCCTTTCCACATTTTCTACAGAAATGACTTTTTTCTGAGCTTTTTCATCAGATTTAAATACAGCTTTCTTAGCTTTTCTATTATTTATATCCACCAAAGAATTTAGTAGGCCTTTTTCTGTATTTCCATCTTTATAAAGAAGTTCAGCTTTATAATATTGCCCATAAGAAAAAGAGAACAATAAAATTGATAAAAGAGCAAATAATTTATTCATAATTTAATAAATTTATTTAGTCTTTTTCGGGCTCATTAACATAATCATTCTTTTTCCTTCTAATTTAGGCATTTGGTCTACCTTTCCTACATGCTCCAGCTCTTGGGCAAGTTTTAGAAGTAATATTTCTCCTTGATCCTTAAAAACTATCGATCTTCCTTTGAAGAAAACATAAGTTTTTAGTTTAGAACCTTCTTCCAAGAATTTTTCAGCGTGTTTTTTCTTGAATTGGAAATCGTGTTCATCTGTCTGAGGACCAAAACGGATTTCCTTTATCACCACTTTTACCTGCTTGGCTTTTAGCTCCTTTTGTTTTTTCTTTTGTTCATAAAGGAACTTTTTATAATCCAAGATACGGCAGATAAAAGGCTCTGCTTTATCCGAAATTACTACCAAATCCAATTCCTGTTCTTCAGCCATTTTCAAAGCTTCAGAAGTAGGGTAGACACCAGGTTCTACATTATCACCGACCAAACGAACCTCCTTGGCTCTGATTTTGTCGTTAATCTGATGCGCATCTTCCTGTGCAGGCTTTCGCATCGGACCTTTGCTGTTAATTTTCTTTAGTGCTATCGCTTTAAATTTTAATGGTTAATATCTTATTTAATATCTGATGACAGAGCTGCTTCTTTCTTAAAGTAAGCTATGAAATCTTCTATGCTCATTGTTCCTAAATCTCCTTCGCCTCTTTTTCTCACGGAAACAGTTCCCTCAGCTTCTTCATTTTCTCCTACAACCAGCATAAATGGTAGTTTGTTTAATTCTGCATCACGGATTTTTTTACCCGTTTTTTCATTTCTTTTGTCAATCAGACCGCAAATATCGTTAATTTCCAGCAATTGTGAAACTTTTTCTGCATAATTTACATATTTTTCACTAATTGGAAGGATTGTAAACTGCTCTGGAGCCAACCAAAGTGGGAAATCTCCCGCTGTGTTTTCTAGTAAAATAGCGATAAAACGCTCCATAGAACCAAACGGCGCTCTGTGAATCATCACAGGTCTGTGCTTCTCGTTATCACTACCTGTATACCAAAGGTCAAATCTCTCTGGCAGGTTGTAATCAACTTGGATTGTTCCAAGCTGCCAGCTTCTTCCCAAAGCATCTTTCACCATGAAATCTAGTTTTGGCCCATAGAATGCAGCTTCTCCGTATTCTACTACAGTATTTAGACCTTTATTTTTAGCTGCGGTAATGATTGCATTTTCTGCTTTTTCCCAGTTTTCATCAGAACCGATGTATTTTTGCTTGTTTTCAGGGTCTCTTAATGAGATTTGAGCCGTAAAATTAGCAAATCCAAGGCTGCTGAACACATACAACACCAAGTCTATAACTCCTTCAAACTCAGATAATAACTGGTCTGGAGTACAGAATAGGTGGGCATCATCCTGAGTAAAGCCTCTTACTCTGGTGAGTCCGTGTAATTCACCACTTTGCTCATATCTGTATACTGTTCCGAATTCTGCAAATCTCTTTGGTAAATCTTTATAAGACCACTGGCTCGTTTTGTATATTTCGCAGTGGTGAGGGCAGTTCATCGGTTTTAATAAAAATTCTTCTCCTTCGTGTGGAGTTTTTATCGGCTGGAATGAATCTGCACCGTATTTTTCGTAATGTCCAGAAGTTACATACAAGTCTTTGTGACCGATATGCGGCGAAATTACGAATTCATATCCTGCTTTTTTCTGTGCTTCAGAAAGGAAATTTTCTAATTTTTTTCTTAGTGCAGCACCTTTTGGAAGCCAAAGAGGAAGCCCAGCGCCTACTTTTTCAGAGAAGGCAAAAATTCCCAACTCTTTACCTAGTTTTCTGTGGTCACGGCGTTTTGCTTCTTCCAATCTTTCCAAGTATTCGGTAAGTTCTTTTTGCTTTGGGAAAGAAATACCATAAACTCTGGTAAGCTGCTTGTTTTTTTCATCTCCTCGCCAGTATGCTCCTGCTGCATTTAGGATTTTCACAGCTTTTATAAGTCCTGTGCTAGGGATATGCCCTCCACGGCATAGGTCTGTGAAATTATCATGAGTCACGAAAGTGATTTCTCCATCTGTAAGGTTTTCTACTAATTCCTTTTTGAAAGGATTATCAGCATATTCTTTCAGTGCATCTGCTTTGGATACTGGATAAATTCTAAAAGCTGAATCTTTCTTTGCATTTTCCAGCATTTTTTGCTCAATTTTTTCAAAATCTTTCTCAGAAAGAATTTCTCCATCAAAATCCACATCATAGTAAAATCCGTTTTCTATGGCAGGACCTATGGTAAGTTTCGCATTAGGATAAAAATCCAAAATAGTCTGCGCTAAAACATGGGCAGAAGAGTGCCAAAAGGCTTTTTTACCCATATCATCATTCCATGTTAATAACTGAACCGTGGCATCCTCCGTGATAGGGGTAGAGACTTCTACTTGTTTTTCATCTACTAATGCAGAGATGGTATTTCTCGCAAGACCTTCGCTAATTGATTTGGCAATTTCCAAAGGAGTTACTCCTCTGTTAAAATCACGCTGATTGCCGTCTGGAAAAGTTATTTTTATCATAGTATTAAAAAATTGAATGGCAAATCTACAAAATAGAAGTGAAATTATAAATATTTTTAAGCTTAAAAAACTTAATTTTGTTGATAATTTATATAAAAATGCAGTTTAGAATTCAGTCTTTCCCTCCAATAATATCTAAAAAGTCTAAAATCTTGATTTTGGGTTCTATCCCTGGGACTAAATCTTTGGAGAAAAAAGAATACTACGCTCATCCTCAGAATCATTTTTGGAAATTGTTGTTTTGTATGTTTAGGGAGGAGTTTTCAGCTGATTATCAAGATAGATTAAAACTTTTAGAAAAATATAATATCGCACTTTGGGACACCATCGAGAGTTGCGAAAGGGAAGGGAGCCAAGATGTGAAAATCAAGAACGAAACAGCCAATCAAATCCCTGATTTACTAGAAAAACACTCTAATATAAAAGCAGTTTTCTGCAATGGTCAAAAATCTTATAAAAATCTCGTTAAATTATTAGGATCTGATTTTCATTTGCCCATTATACTTTTGCCTTCGACGAGCCCTCTGCACACCATTTCTTTTGATAAAAAATTAGAAGACTGGAAAAAGATTTTGGAATATCTTTCTTGATTTAGCTTGAATTTAAGGGCTATTTAGAGTGTTGATAAAAATAAAACTTGACAAAGGCATTTTAAGATTGTATATTTGCCGACTTATTTTAATTTTAAAAAATATAAAATCCGTAAATTTTATTCAAATGAAAACATCTAATTTTAATTTCCATTTGCCAGAGCACCTTTTGGCTGAACATCCATCAGAACACAGAGACGAAGCAAAACTAATGGTTCTCAATAGAAAAACTGAAACCATAGAGCATAAGCTGTTCAAGGATGTGATTGATTACTTTGATGATGGAGATTTATTTATATTTAATAATACTAAGGTTTTCCCTGCAAGACTATACGGAAACAAAGAAAAAACAGGAGCGAGAATAGAAGTTTTCCTACTTAGAGAACTTGACCGCGAAACTCGTGTTTGGGATGTTTTGGTAGATCCTGCAAGAAAAATAAGAATAGGGAATAAACTTTTCTTTACCGAAGACGAATCTTTGGTGGCAGAAGTGATTGACAATACGACTTCTCGTGGAAGAACGCTAAGATTCTTATTTGATGGTAGTTATGAAGAATTTCGTCAAAAACTAAAAGAACTGGGAGAAACTCCACTTCCTAAATATATAAAAAGAGCAGTAGAGCCAGAAGATGCAGAAAGATACCAGACTATCTACGCCAAAGTAGAAGGTGCGGTGGCTGCTCCTACGGCTGGACTTCACTTTTCTAAACATCTTATGAAGAGGCTGGAAATCAAAGGGATTAACTTTGCAGAAGTTACGCTTCATGTAGGTTTAGGAACATTTAACCCGATAGAGGTAGAGGATATTTCTAAACACAAAATGGAATGCGAAGAGGCCATTATAGATGAAAAAAATGCTGAAATCATCAATAAAGCAGTGGAGGAAAACAGAAGAATTTGCTGCGTGGGAACTACTACCATGAGAGCACTGGAAACCTCTGTTTCTTCTAACAAAAGAGTATCTGCATACCATGGCTGGACTAATAAATTCATCTATCCACCGTATGAATTTGGCGTGGCTAATGCTATGATTACCAATTTCCACACACCGAAGTCCACTTTGTTGATGATGATTGCGGCTTTTGCAGGAAAGGATTTCGTGATGCACGCTTACGAAGAAGCCATTAAGAATGAATACAAGTTTTATTCTTATGGTGATGCGATGCTTATCATTTAATTTTAAAGAAATTAACCCTAAAAAAACTAAATAATGCTTTTAGATGATTTAAAATGGCGCTATGCCACAAAAACCTACCAAGAGGGAAAGAAAGTCCCACAAGAGGACATAGACAAAATTATAGAAGCTATCCGCCTTGCACCTACTTCTTCTGGGCTACAGCCTTTCAGAATCATCGTGATAGATGACCAAGAAACCAAAGAAAAGCTGGTAGAAGGAGCTTTAAATCCAAAAGGAATTATGGCATGCTCGCACATTATCGCCTTTGCTGCGTGGGATAATTATACACCTGAGAGAATCGATGAAATGTATAACCTTATCACCGATGAGCGAGGGCTTCCTCGTGGGCGATATGAGAGGTACACGGATATGATAAAAGAGCGTTTTGCACAGCGTGAACCTATCCGAAACTTCGAACATGCTGCCCGACAGGCATATATTGCCCTAGGAATGGCACTAGCACAAGCAGCAGAGCTTAAAATAGATTCCACGCCTGTGGAGGGATTTGACCATGAGAATTTTGATAAAGTTCTTGGCTTAGAGAAACTTGGGCTGAAAAGCGTGGTGCTGATGTATGTAGGCTATGCTGACCGCGAAAACGACTGGCTGGCACCGATGAAAAAGGTGAGAATCTCCAAGGAAGAATTAGTCATAAAACATAAATAATAATTTCAAAAAAGCCTCTTCCAAAAGGCTTTTTTATCTTAAAAACAATCAAATAGAATGAAAGATATCAGAACGCTTAGTTTAGACCAGCTCAAAGAATATTTTGTTTCCTTGGGAGAAAAACCATTTCGTGCCAAGCAGGTCTATGACTGGCTTTGGTCTAAAAATCTTCATTCTATTGAGGAAATGACTAACCTTTCCAAAGAGCTTCGCCAAAGGATTTCTGAGGAATATACGATAAATCCCATCTCGGTAGATAAACTCCAAAGAAGTTCAGACGGAACCATAAAAAACGGCGTAAAACTCCATGACGGGCTTTTGGTAGAAAGTGTTCTAATCCCGACAGAAACACGAACAACAGCCTGTGTTTCCTCACAGGTAGGATGCTCTCTAAACTGTGAGTTTTGCGCTACTGCCAAACTCAAAAGAATGAGAAACTTAGAGGTGGCAGAGATAGTAGACCAAGTGGCTTTGATAGACAAGCAGAGCAGACTTTATTTTGATAGACCTCTCTCTAACATCGTATTCATGGGAATGGGCGAGCCTATGATGAACTACAAAAATGTAGTGGAAGCTATCAGAAAAATCACTCAGCCCGATGGTCTGGGAATGTCTCCAAGGAGAATTACCGTGTCTACTTCTGGAATTCCGAAGATGATAAAAATGCTGGCAGATGAAGATTTAAAGGTAAAACTAGCACTTTCGCTGCATTCAGCAATTGAAGAAAAACGAAATGAAATCATGCCTTTTTCTGAAAATTTCCCGCTGACGGACATCATAGAAGCCCTGCAATATTGGTATTCTAAAACTGGCTCTGTCATTACTCTGGAATACTGCATTTGGAAAGGCATAAACGATAAAGATGAAGATATAAAAGCCCTGATAAAATTCTGTAAAAAAGTGCCTACAAAGGTGAATTTGATAGAATATAATTCCATTGGCAACGGAAAATATGACCGCAGTAATCCTGAGGCCACAGAAAACTATGTTTGTCAATTAGAGAAGAACGGAATCACTACGATGATTCGTCGAAGTAGAGGAGGAGACATCGATGCCGCCTGCGGACAGCTTGCCAATAAAATAGCCGAAGCGTAGAAAAGCACTACAAATAGAGAGTAAAATGGATAATTTTATTTTAATCATATTGTGCATTGTGGCGGGAATGGTTTTTAAGGCAACTAAATCCATTCACCCAGATGCCCACAAAGGAATCAATACTTGGATACTTTACATCGCGCTGCCCTCTATTTCCTTTAAATATATTCCAAAAATAGAGTGGTCGCTGGAAATACTCTATCCTACGGCTAGTATGGTAGTTCTGGCATTGGGAGCGTACTTTTTTATACAATACTATTCAAAACTGAAAAACTATTCCAACCGTTCTACAAGCACCTTGCAGCTGGCAAGTGGATACAGTAACACCTCGTTCATTGGCTTTCCGCTGATTTCTGCTTTCTATGGAGAGGAATATTTGAGCATAGCGATTATCTGTGACCAAGCCATGTTTCTTACCCTTTCTACACTGGGCATCATCACTGCTCTAAAGGGAGGAAACAACAACACTATAAGCGCTAAATTCTTACTTAAAAGGCTTTTTACATTTCCGCCATTTATCGGATGTATTACAGCATTAGTTTTATCATCTTTTATAGACCTTTCTCCTGTCGAACCACTTTTTAATAAGCTGTCTGGAACGGTGGCGCCTTTGGCTTTGTTCTCGATAGGTTTACAGTTGAAATTTAACGGCTGGAAAAAACTGATGAGCCAAATTTCCATGTCGATGGTTTATAAACTATTGATTGGTCCTGCTTTGATTTTGGTTTTGGGACTTGTTTTAGGACTGAAAGAAAGTTTAGTAAAAATCACAGTTTTTGAATCTGCGATGCCTACTTTGGTAATGTCCAGTGTCATCGCTGAGCAATTTAAACTCAATACCAAACTCACCAATATGATTATCGGAATCAGCATTATTGTCGGGTTTTTCACTTTGGGAATTTGGTATAAAGTGCTGGAATGGTGCTTTTAATGAAAGATTTTATTTTAATATATGTGTTTTAGTAGATTTTATTTTTTGTTTTTTATTCTCATATCGGTTTTTTCTTTGGCTCAAAAAACCAAAAGACTGCCTTTAAAAAATTATAAAATCGCTGTTTTAAATGATACTTTGAGGGAAACATCAGGATTAACGCTGATGAATGGGAAGTTGTACAGCTTTAATGACGGTGGAAATCCCAATGAAATTTATGAAATAAACCCTGAAAATGAGCAGATAATTTCTACCATCAAAGTTGATTTCCCAAACAGAGACTGGGAAGCCATGACCAACGACGGGCAAAGCCTTTATATAGGAGATTTCGGGAATAATGGAGGCAAAAGAACGGATTTAGCGATTTATAAAATATTGGATAATTCTCATCAGAAAATCAGATTTAAATATAAAAATCAGCCTCATTTTAGCTTTAAAAAAGACAAACACGATTTTGATGCCGAAGCGATGATTTTCAAAGATGGGGAAATTTATCTTTTTTCCAAAGAATGGGCTTCGCTGAAAGTTTCTAAATACGCGATAAATCCCAATACAGAGGAGGAACAGAGCATCGAAAAAACGGAAGAATTTAAAACCAATTTCTTGGTAACGGATGCTTTTTATTTTAATAAAAAACTATATCTGGTGGGTTATAACAAAGTCGCAAAAGCCTTTTTGATGATTTTTGATGAAGATGAAAACGGTAATTTTTTCAGTGGAAAATACACGAAATACAAGCTGGGTTCGGTCTTTAAATATGGTCAAATAGAGGGAGTTGCAGTGGATGAAAAGGGCATTTATATCTCTGGTGAAGAATTTAAGAAATTCAGTTTTCAGGCGAAACAGAGTTTGTATTTTGTGCCTTTTGAGCGGCTGTAATTTAAAATAAATAATCTTATATTTGTGAATTAAAATAAAATTGTGGCTAAAATCTTAGAAGAAATCAAAGCTCCCATAAGCAGGGAAATGAAACTTTTTGAGGAAAAGTTTTATCAGTCCATGCAGAGCAGTGTGCCTTTATTAGATAAAATTACACAATTTATCATCGCTACGAAGGGCAAACAGATGCGACCTATCCTCGTTTTCCTTTCAGCGAAAATGACAGGCGAGGTGAGCGAAAAAACCTTTCGTGGAGCTTCTTTGATAGAGCTGATACATACGGCAGCTTTGGTGCATGATGATGTAGTAGATGAGAGTGCTAGAAGGCGTAATTTCTTCTCTATCAATGCCTTATGGGGGAACAAGACTGCGGTTTTGATTGGGGATTATTTATTGTCTAAATCGGTAATTCTTTCTACTGAAAATAAAGATTTCGATTTGTTGGAAATCGTTTCCCAAACCATAAAAGACATGTCCGAAGGCGAGCTTTTACAACTGGAAAAAGCAAGAAAGCTGGATATCACGGAAGATGTTTATTATCAGATTATTAGACAAAAAACAGCTTCGCTTATTTCGGCGTGCTGCCAGATAGGAGCGGTTTCTAATAATGCTGAAAACTCGCTGATAATGAAGATGAAAGATTTTGGGTTTTATGCAGGAATGGCTTTTCAGATAAAAGATGATTTGTTTGATTATTTTAGCAAAAACATTGTAGGGAAGCCTGTGGGCATAGATATTAAGGAACAAAAAATGACTTTGCCGCTTATTTATTCTTTAAAAACGGCAAATGAAAAGGACAGAAAATATTACTTTAATATCATTAAAAACCATAATAAAACCCCAAAACGAGTAAAAGAACTGATTGATTTTGTGAAAAAATCGGGCGGACTGGACTACGCCGAGAAAATAATGGAAAATTACCAGCAGAAGGCTTTGGATATTTTATTAGAATTCCCTGATAATGAAGCGAAAAAGTCCTTACAGCTGATGCTGGATTATGTAATAAAAAGAGAATTTTAAAAAATATAAAAATGGAGAATAATATTTTAGATTGTGTGATTATAGGTTCTGGACCTTCTGGTTTTACGGCGGCTATCTATGCAGCGAGAGCGGATTTAAAACCTGAACTTTATACAGGTCTGCAGCATGGCGGTCAGCTTACGACGACTACGGAAGTGGACAATTTCCCAGGGTATCCAGAGGGAGTTACAGGACCAAAAATGATGGAAGATTTGCAGAAACAAGCCGAAAGATTTGACACCAAAGTTCATTATGAAATGATTACGAAAGTGGAATTTTCTAAGGAAAAAGGCGGAATTCATAAACTTTGGGCAGGAGAAAAAGAAATTTTGGCTAAAACTGTGATTATTTCCACTGGAGCTACAGCCAAATACCTTGGGCTGGATGACGAGAAAAAATACTCTGGCGGTGGAGTGTCTGCATGTGCTACTTGTGATGGATTTTTTTACAGAAACCAAGAGGTTATCGTAGTTGGAGCAGGGGACACGGCTGCAGAAGAGGCGACTTATCTTGCTAATATTTGTAGCAAAGTGACGATGCTTGTGAGAAAAAACTATTTCCGTGCTTCTAAAGCAATGGCTCACAGAGTGGAAAAAACACCAAATATAGAAGTGAAATTTAATCACGAATTGATAGGCATTAAAGGAGAAAATAACTTGGTGGAAAAAGCTGTGGTTATCAACAACCAGACCCAAGAAACTTCAGAAATCCCTGTCAGCGGGATATTCATAGCCATAGGGCATCAGCCTAATACTGAAATATTTAAAGGGCAAATAGACATGGATGAAAACGGCTATATCATCACCGAAGGAAAATCTTCTAGAACCAATCTTCCTGGGGTTTTCGCGGCGGGAGATGTTCAGGATCATATTTATCGTCAGGCAGTTACAGCAGCAGGAAGCGGATGTATGGCAGCGATAGATGCAGAGAGATATTTAGGCGAATTAAAATAAAAAACTACTATGAAAGCCCTAATTTATGTTTTCCTTGGGGGAGGAGTGGGGAGTATTTTTAGGTTTATGATTTCTAATTATGCTCATAAACTGCTGATGGCAGGCTCTTTTCCTATTGGAACGCTTTTAGCTAATGTTTTGGGATGTTTTTTTATAGGGATATTTTCTTCTTTATTTAAAGAAAATGAATATCTGAAATACCTTTTGGTTACAGGATTTTGTGGTGGATTTACTACATTTTCCACATTTTCTATGGAAAACATCACTCTTTGGCAAAACGGACAGTATGGAATTTTGGTTTTGTACTTGACTTTGAGCATTGCATTGGGGCTTTCTGCGGTGTATTTAGGAAGTCAGCTTTTGAAATAAAGTAAATTTTTAATATTGATTTTCAAAACATTAATGATTTAAGCGTAAAAATCCTATAAATAAATTTGTCAGTATTAAAAATATCCTTACATTTGCACCACTGAAATGATAGATATTTCATTTTTGGAGAGATGGCAGAGCGGTCGAATGCGGCGGTCTTGAAAACCGTTGACTGTAACAGGTCCGGGGGTTCGAATCCCTCTCTCTCCGCAAAATTAAAACTAAATTATAAGGACTTTTGAAGATTTCAAAAGTCCTTTTTTTTATTTTAAGTTCTGAAAGTTTTCACAAAGCGATATCCTTGCTTTTTCCTACACTTTATGTTTTCTAAAAATACATTCACATCCTCGAAGAAATATGCAGTATCTTTGTTTTCTGTATTATAATTATAAAATGGAAAGAGATAAAATAAAAAATAAAGAGTATTTCAAAAATATAAAAATACAAACAAAATGGAAATAGAACTAGATAAAAGATACTTACACCAATTAATAAAAGAAGTAATATCAAAAGAGTATAAGGTAAATTTAGT
>CAUQKV010000017.1:0-34994 GCA_963518845.1 uncultured Flavobacteriaceae bacterium
AATCTCAGCAAGGCGACCTCTCGGAGGTGGAGATTTTTATAGGTGTAAAAGATTCTGATATATAAAAAGAAATAAACCTAAATTTTTAAGAAGAATTTGAAATAATTTAATAAAGAAATATTAGTATATAACTCCATTCCCTTTACTTTGGTAAGGGGAATTTTGTTTTTAGCAAGATAGGAAAAGTTTTCTGATAAAAACGGCTGTATCTTTGTCTTAGAAATTCAATGAACGACAGATATGAAAAAGAACACCCGAAATGATTATGTCCAGCGTATTAATAGAGTGGCGGAATACATCAATAACCATCTGGACGAGGCGATAGATGTACGAAAATTAGCAGAAATAGCTCATTTGTCTGATTTTCATTTTTGCAGGATTTTCAAAGCGATTAAAGACGAGTCGCCCATCGCTTTCATTGCTCGTTTGCGCATAGAAACAGCAGCACAGCTCCTACGCTACTCTTCTCTTTTGGTGGAGGAAATAGCCTTTAATGTAGGATACGAATCTCCTGCCTCTCTTTCCAAAGCCTTTAAAAATCAATACGGTATCACACCTACTGAATACAGAACTGATAAAGATATTTACATTATGAAAAAAGAAATCATCAATCCAGATTTAGCCCTAAAAGCTCCAAAAATAGTAGAACTTGAACCAAAAAATCTTATTTATGTCTCTCTTAAAGGAGCGTATGGCAGTCTCAACTATGAATGGGCTTATCAACAACTGTGGGCGGTTATAAAGGAACAAAAACTCTTCACGAAAGGTATAGAATCTATATGCATCTCTCATGATGACCCAAAAATAACCGAAGCAGACCTACAGCGCACTGATGTTTGCCTTGCCGTTCACAAACCCGCACAGCCCTCAGGAGAAGTTAGCTGTAAACAGCTTGCAGGAGGCAAGTATGCAGTTTTCTTTTATCAAGGAAGTTATAGTAATCTTGGCGCTGTATGTGATGAAGCGATGCGCTGGGTGGTCAATAGCGAGTATGAACTCCGCGATGAACCAATATTTGAGAAATACCTGAACGACCGCCATCGAACTCCTGAAGAAAAACTAAAAACCGAAGTCTATATTCCTCTAAAATAACCAATCTTATGGAAATTACAAGAACAGAAAAAACAGTGGGGATAGTTTTGGCGTTCATTTTATTGCTACTCACTCTTTCGGGGAGCTATTATTTCTTCTTTATGCTGAAAGTAAATTTTGTGCAGTGGCTTGTTTATAACGCATGCTCTCCAAGCAGTTTAGTTTATCTGCTTTGTTTTATGATTTTTTTAGCAAAAAGGAAAATTTCTTATCTTCCTTTTGCATTTCTTCCTATGTATTATTTTGGAACGATGGGGCTTTTTACTTTTACATGGAGCGGAGCCAATGTTTTTGCACAGCTTTCGCATATTACGATGACTCTCAATTTGCTTTGGGCAGGGTATATGCTCCATCGGGTAGGAAATCATAAAGCAACTGCATGGGGTTTGTTGTGGAGTATTTTATTCTTTGTTCCTTATATTGCTTTTGTGATGTATTATTCGCGAACGCATGCTGAAGAAATCAATAATTTATTACAAATGACACCTTAAAATATAAATTAGACCTATATTATAAAGGTAAAAAATAGGGAGGGAAAATTGTTTTTAATGAAAAATTGTTGAATTTTTATTACATTTGAAATCACATGTTATAATCTACAATGGATTATAACATTTTTAAATTATTTGATATCCGAAAAACTTTGGTTTTTAAAGTTTTTTTAACGGAATATCAGCGAAGAAAGAGTTTAATTCAAATAAAAATTTGACAGCAAAAAATCATGGAAATTTCCTCTGAAATACTTGAAACCTATTTTACTGAAGTGCATTTTAAGAAAGATGAATTTCTTACCGAGATAGGAAGTGTTGAAAAATGGCTCTACTACATAGACGAGGGAATTATTCGCTTTTTTTATTATAATCCCACCACACAGAAAGAGACCACTGTAGACATATGCTCTACAGGCGATTTTTGTATGTCTTATGCTTCGTTTGTTAAACAAGAGCCATCTCTGCTCTCCATGCAGGCGATAAAAAAAGTAAAGGCGTATAGAATAGGAAGGGATTCGCTGGAAAAACTTATCGAAAACCCTGAATTTCTCCAGATAAAAACCCAAATACTAGAAAACCTACTTTTGGAAAAAATGCATCGTGAAGCGCAATTTCTTACGCAATCACCAGAGGAAATATACAGGCAGCTGCTGGAAAAAGACCCAAAACTCATTCAGAATGTTCCGCTGAAATATATAGCCTCCTACATTGGTGTGACTCCACAAGCATTGAGCCGTATCCGCAAGCGTATTTTTTAACTCAGGTTCATTTTTAATTCATATTTCTATCGTTACTTTGTGTGTATAAAGCAATAGACATGAAAATGAAATTAAAAATATTAGTCATGAGTTTATTAATGTTTTCAGGGCTAAAAGTAAATGCCCAAAATGATGATTTCATCCAGTTAGTTACCGCAGCCACACAAGCGCCCTCTGGGCATAATTCTCAGCCGTGGCTCTTTGAAATAGGAACAAATGAGATTACGATTTTACCCAATTTCAGCAGGGAACTTCCTGCCGTAGACCCTAGCTATCGTGAGTTTTTCATGAGTTTGGGCTGTGCGTTGGAGAATTTGTGTATAAAAGCAAGCAACCTTGGTTATGCTACTCAAGTGAATATCAGCCAAGATGGTATTATCAAAGTAGGATTACAGAAATCAGAGGCTGTTAGAGCAGATTTGCTTTCCGAATATATTACCAAACGCCAGACTAATCGCTCTGTTTATGATGGGAAGCCAATTCCCGAAGCTGTGCTGAAAAACTTGTTGAAAGATTTTAATTCTGATAAAGTCAGTATTCAGATTTTTGATAAAAATACAGAAGCATTCGGACAGCTGACAGATGCTGTGATGCAGGGAAATACTATACAAATGAACGACCCAGCATTCAAATCCGAATTGCTCTCGTGGATACGCTTTAACAAGAAACATTCTGAAAGCACTAATGATGGGATTAGCTATGCTGCTTTGGGAGCGCCCAATCTTCCGCGATGGATTACAGAACCGATCGTGAAAATGAGCCTTAAAGGTAAAAAGCAAAATAAAACCGACCTAAATAAAATCAATTCTTCTTCCAATATCGTGCTTATCACCAGCGCGGCGGATGATATACACGCATGGATAGATGCAGGGCGTACGCTCCAGCGTTTTCTGCTCTCGCTTACGAAGGAAAATATTGCGCATGCCTATATCAACCAGCCTTGCGAAGTTCCTGAGGTTAGAAATCAGCTCCGCGAAAAGATAGCTGTTAATCATCAATTTCCGCAGATTCTGCTTCGTATAGGATACGCCAAGCCACTGCCTTATTCCAAGCGAAAACCCATACAAGAGGTTATAAAGAATAAATAATTATTTAATAAAAATCTAAAATAGAAAAACTGTTTGTTCGCTTAGTTCCCTTTACTTCGGTAAGGGGAATTTTAGTTTTTAAAGCTATGAGATTTTGTTTTTAATGAAAATCACCTGAAATTCTTATTAAAAAGCATTATATTTGTGTTTATCCGAGATGTATTAATAATATTTCTGACTGAAAATGCTAAACGAAACTTATATTGCCCCGCTTATAGAATATTTTAGTGCTATTGTTCCCTTAAATGCAGAAGAAAAGGTTTTGATTGTTGAAAGTTTTTCTTCTCGTTTTTACCGAAAAAAACAGTATGTGCTTCAAGAGAATGATGTCTGTCAACAGATGAATTTTGTGGTGTCTGGCTGTCTCCGTATGTATAAGATAGATGAAAGAGGAACGGAGCATATTGTGCAGTTTGCTAGCGAAAACTACTGGCTTACGGATATTGCTAGCTTGTATAGTGAAACTCCTGCAGAGTTTAGTATAGATGCTATAGAAGATACTATGGTATTACAGATAAACCGAGCAAAACTTTATGATTTATATACTAAAGCTCCAAAGTTTAACCGCATTTTTCGTATACTGATAGAGCGTGCATATGTAATGCTACAGAAACGCCTTTTACAAAAAATCAGTGCATCTGCCCAGCAGAACTACTTGTACTTTACCAATACCTATCCGCATCTTTTAAATAGGCTTCCTCAGACACAAATAGCCGCCTTCTTGGGCATTACTCCTGTATCTCTCAGTAATGTAAAATCTTCTCTACTTAAAACAAAATAAAACAGCAGTAGATTAGTCTATACAAATAGGCTTAAAGTATTTTAATAGTATTTCTTAAAATACTTTATTTGCTGCCCTTCCAATGCGCTCTATCTTTGCAATAGAAATTTAAAATTATAAAGATATGGAAACAAAAAAGATTGCCATTATTGGCTTAGGAAACATTGGTAAAGCAGTAGCAGGGAATTTAAACAGAGGAGGGCGTTCGTTCATAGTGGCGGGGCGTGACACTTGGAAAGTAGAAGAAACAGCAAAAGAATGGAAAGGCGCACAGGTAAAAAGCATTGCAGAAGCAGTGAAAGAAGCAGACATTATTATTCCAGCGATTTGGTTTAATACAGTAGGAGAGTTCATTACAGAGTATTATGGTGCTTTGCAGGGGAAAATCATAGTAGATGTATCTAATCCGATAGCTCCTGATGAAAACGGAGGCTTCAAAAAAATCATAGATGCACAGGCGTCAGCAGGAGAAATTAATTCTGAAAAACTTCCCAAAGGAGCTTATTTAGTAAAAGCATTGGGAACATTGGGAGCAGAGTCTCTGAGCAGTGAAGCCTTTGCTAATCCGCGCAAAGTGCTATTCTATGCAACTGATGAACAAAGCATTAATCCTGAAGTAGAGCAATTGATTAAAGACGCAGGCTTCGAGCCGCTTCGTGTAGGTGGAATAGACCAATCCATTCGTATAGAAGTTTTCGGTGACCTGCACGAGTTTGGCGGCATTGGTAAGACTGTAACTTTGGACGAGGCAAAAACTAAAATTTAATAAGCAAAGTAAATAAAAAAACTAAAAGCTTTCCTTGTATATTATTATAATATATAGGGGAAGCTTTTGTATTTTATGGTAGATAGTCCAAATTTAATTGGAAAACTATCATCTACTGCAGTAGATTATGAAAATTTAATTGGAAAACTATTATCTACTGCGGTAGATTATGCAAATTTAATTAGAAATCTATAATCTACTGCGGTAGATTATATAAATTCAGTTGGAAAACTATCATCTACTGCGGTAGATTGTATTATTCCAAATGCGAATAAAAATTGTTTATAAAATATTATCAAAAATTTTTGTTTTATTATAAAATGTTTAATACTTTTGAATAAAAATTAAATCATTTTATAAAATTGTTTATTATGAAAAAAGTAAAATTGTCTTTTAACTTTACAAGATTATGGAACACAGAGTATCCGCTGTTTATAGAGCGTATAGTAGAGATTGTTTCTAAAAACAATCCAGAACATTTGGGATTAAAAAAAGCCTACGACAGGCTGAATGCCCTCATTCCTGAATTAAAAAATTTACAAACTTATGCCAGAGCGAGTTCTATTACAGATTCTATCACTGCTGTGGATAAGAAATGAGATAATTTAATAGGAGGATTAACTAAAATAGTAGCAGGATACAAGTTGATAGACCTTCCGCACTATTCCGATTCAGCCAAAGCACTTCATTTGAGTTTGTCTAAATACAGCAAAGGATTTTCTAAAGAAAATTATACATCGCAGACGGAAAAAATCAAGCAGTTTTTAGAAGAAACCAATAAAAATGTAGAAGTTGCTAATGCGATTACAAATCTAAACCTATCACACATCGTAACGGAACTAAAGAGCGCAAATGAAGAATTTGAAAGATTGTTCCGCTCTCGTACGGAAGAAATTTCATCAAGACCAAATGTAGATGTAAAAGCTCTCCGAGCAAAAATAGACGATGCTGCGAATAAGCTTTTTGCAGCTATAGAGTTCAGCATCACAGAATATGAGGACAGAGACTATACTCCGCTGGTTTCCCAGCTTACGGAACTGCTGAATTATCACAAGGCTCAGATAAAAGCCAGAGGAAAAAAGAAAGAAACCACCCCGAAAGAAAAATAAAACCTATCAAAGTTTATAACAAATCCCTATCACAGATAGGGATTTGTTTGTTATTTCTTTTCTTCGCTATCCTCAGGAAAACGGCTGAGGGTAAGGTCTCTGGATATGGCTGCCAATTCCATTTTCAGCTTACCAGAAAGTGTCTCGATGACTACGCCGTCTTCTGCAATGGAGAAGATACGCCCGTGGATACCAGAAGTCGTTACGACTCTTCTCCCAGGTTTCAGATTCTCCTGAAATTGTTTTTCTTTTTTCTGTTTCGTGAGCTGTGGTCTTATCATTAAGAAATAGAATGCGACCAAAATCAGCAGCATCAGTATGAACTGTTGTAAGTTTTCCATTTTATATTAAAGTTTTTCCAAGTGATTATTGTACATTTGCCTTAAAACTCAGTGTAACAGGAGAGTTTTCTGCGTTCATGAATACTTGTGCGGTTTTTGTTACAGCTCCATTGAAATTTTTAGAGTCAAAGCTCAGTGTTACTTGTCCTTTTTCTCCTGGTGCGATGGCATCTTTGGTGTAATCAGGAGCGGTGCATCCACATGCAGGCTGCACTGAGTTGATGTATAGAGGCTTGTCGCCCGTATTGGTTACCTCGTAGACATGCTGTACCACTTCGCCTTTTTTCATAGTTCCGAAATCGTGCTCTTCTTTAGCAAAACTTGCCTTCGTCATTGGTTCTGCAGGTTTATTTTCCTCCACAGGCTCTGGCATTGGGTCTGCTTTTTCGTTTTTTTGGCAAGATACTACTGCAAGGAGCATCATTAGCCCTATTCCTGAAAGTTTCAAAGTATTTTTCATTTCTTTTTTGGTTATTTTAAGGTTAAAATTTAATTTCTATTGTTGCTTTTGATGTATCGGTCAAGGATTCCATTTACAAAGATTTGAGATTTATCAGTAGCGAAAGCCTTTGCGATTTCTATATATTCATTGATGATGATTCTGGCAGGCGTCAGAGGGAAATAGTCCAATTCTGAAATAGCGGTAGCCAAAATGATTTTGTCCATTAGCGAGATACGGTCAAGATCCCAGTTCTCCAGTCTTTCTTCTATCTTTTTTTCGGTTTCTTCCCAGTGATTCAGGGTTTCGTTGAGCAGTTTCAGAGCGAAATTTCTATCGTCTTCATCTTTTATCATCTTTATCAAAGTATGCGAAGGCTTATCCTTGCTGAGGAAACCGAGAGTTTTCTGCGTCATGGAGTTGGCGATGTGGAAATCATCCGCCCAGTGAAGTTCTAAGTCTTCCAAATGGTTCTGGAAGTCTTCGTTTTCTGCGACATACCTTAGGAAAACTTTTCCGATGAATTTTTGGTCTTCCTCGAAAGAAAATTCATCTCCTTTCATATAATCTTGGAAGAGTTTGCTCGCTTTTATTTTGTTAAAAACCTTGATGAGCAGGTCATCATGGATGTCCCAGATTAGATTCTGATGTTTAGAGCTGAAAGACAATCTTTCTTCATTTTGCTCGAGAAGTTCTATCGCCTGATTTCGGATGAATTTCCGATTGGGATTGAGGTCTTCTTCGGTTTTGATGTACTTGTTTTTGTTCAGCTCCATTTGTTTCTCCGCTATTTTTTTCAATGCGATGAGAAAATTAAGCTGATAGATGTACAAAGAGTAGATCTTATCTATTTCAGCAAACATATTTCTTGCCAAAACATCCTGTTTCATAGGATTCTGCTGATAAGAATAAAGGGTCTGGATGGTTTTTTCGCGTAATTGTCTTCTTCCTAACATTTTCAAAGAACTTTAAGTGGGCAAAGATAAAAAAATAAAATATTCAATATCAAACATCAATTATTTTTTTGATGAATTTTGTATCTTTACGCCGTTATTAAGCAGATTGAAAGTGAAAAGAAAAATTATCTTTTGGACAGTTCTTTTAGGGCTGTTTTCTTGTGAAAAAAAGGAGAATTTGGAAAGAATTTCTTCCAAAGAGAGTGATGATTCGCTCAAAAAAATAGAACGCTCACAGCCAGAGGAAAAAATTAAAAAAGATGTTATAAACATAGTGGCGGTGGGCGATATTATGATAGGAAGCGCCTATCCCTCTAAAAAATATCTTCCGAAAGATGATGCGACAGGAAGTTTTTCAGAGGTGAAAAATCATCTGAAAGGCGACATCATTTTTGGGAATTTGGAGGGTGTTTTTTTAGATGAAGGCGAATCCCAAAAATGCGAGAACAAAGAACCGCAGCACTGCTATGTTTTCAGAATGCCAGAGCGATATGGGAAAATCATCAAAGAAGCTGGGTTTAATCTGATGAGCACCGCGAACAACCATGCAGGAGATTTTGGACTATTGGGAAGAAAAACAACAGCGAAAGTTCTTGACAATGCAGGGATTTATCATGCAGGGACAAAGGAATATCCAGTTGTGATTTTTGAGAAAGATAATATAAAATACGGCTTCTGTGCCTTTGCACCGAATAAAAATATGCTTTCCCTGCTGGATGTCAAAAAAGCCAAAGAGATAGTGCAGGAACTAAAATCTCAAACAGACATTACCATCGTTTCTTTTCATGGCGGTGCGGAAGGGACAGAACATGTGAGAGTTCCTAAAAAAGCAGAAATTTTTTACAGAGAAAATAGAGGAGATGTGTATCATTTTGCGCGTTCTGTGGTGGATGCAGGAGCGGATATCGTGCTGGGACACGGCCCGCATGTGACCCGCGCAGTGGAGGTTTATAAAAATAAATTCATAGCGTATAGTCTTGGGAATTTCAATACTTATGGGAGGTTCAGCCTTACGGGAGACAAAGGCATCGCGCCTTTGCTGGACATAAAATTGAAATCCAACGGTGATTTTCTTTCTGCAAAGGTGGTTTCTGTGAAGCAGACCAAAGAAAAAGGGCTTGAGCTGGATGCAGAAAACAGGGCTTTTCAGCGGATAAAACAGCTCACAAAACTGGACTTTCCAGAGCAGAATCTGAAATTTGAAGAAAACACGATAAAACTTTGATTTTTCAGCTGAATAAAAATAAAATCCTATTCAAGGGAAAGCGCCTCGGTAGGATTTTTTTCGTTTTTTTTTATATAAAATTTTTAATTTTATCACTTTAAATTTGAAAAAGAAGAAATATCAATTTATTTTTAAAAATCTACTACTATGTATTGCATAGTTTAGAAAAATTATTTATGTTTGCGACAAGAAATCATAAAATTAATATGAAATGAAAAAACAAATTGCTGTATTATCGCTCCTTATTTCTGCGATGGGATGGGCACAAGAAGACAAACCACAACCCCAAAAGAAAGAAAAGGAAATAAAAGAAGTAACGATTACGAAAACTAAAAAAGCGGTGGAGCAGAAGGCTGACCGCACGATATTTGATTTTTCTGAACAGCCGAATCTCAACACGGGAACAGCGCTGGAAGGAATCAAAAAACTGCCAGGGCTTATCGTTTCAGACCTTACAGGTATGGCGTATCAGGGGAAAATGCTGGATGTCTATATGGATGGACGCCCGCTGAATATTACTAGCAATGAGTTAAGCGCCTTTCTAGAAGGAATGCCCGCAAATGCCATAGACAGGATAGAAGTGGTAACCAGCCCAGGGGCGGAATATCCAGCGACTTCTGGCGGCGCGATTCTGAATATAATCACTTCAAAATCAGCGAAAAGCTATCTTACTGCGACTTATTCTGGTAATTACTCTTTTAGTAATTATGACAAATACCGAAGCAAAACGAACAACTCTATTTTGCTCAATTCTAAAAACAGATGGTTTGGCTGGCAGCTGAATGTAGGGCAGAACTATCTCGAAAATATGAAAAATAATGAAGTAGATGGTATTTCGAGTATATTTAATGATGAAAGGAACAGAGGGTATTTTACAAAAGCGGCTTTGACTTTTGATTTTAGTCAAAATGATAGATTATTGCTAAATTATAACCTGAATTATAGTAATAATGATGCTGCTGTGCAGAGTAACGGGATTTACAGCGGGCTGAGCTACACCAGAGAAGATGAAACCGGAAGCATGAGGCTGAGACACGAGGCTTCGGCAGCATACCAAAAAAGATTTAGTGGTTCGGATAGAAAATTGGATTTTAAATTCACTTATACTAAAAGAGACAATGATTTTGAACAGAAAAACTTATTCTTAAATCAAATTCCTACTAATCAGCTTGTTTTGGATAACAGTTCAGATGCGAGAACAGCTGAATTTAGAGTAGATTTTTCCCAGCCTCTTAATCTCTTTGATAAAGGTAAAATCAGCATTGGTGGGCTTTACGAGAGATTGGATTTTACTACGGAAAGCAGAGGAATTACCAATTTGGACTACCAGAGACAGACGGCGTCTTCTTATGTAGAACTGCAGACTACGATAGGGAAGCTGGATTTTATCCTCGGAACTCGTGCCGAAGATTATGACATCAGCGGAACTACATACAACAGCACTACGCATCAGTACGATGATTTGCATAAGTTCAAGCAATACCGCCTTTTCCCAAATGCCAGTGTGCAGTATAATTTCATGAAAGGAGTGAATTTTGCAGTTAATTATAATAAGAAAATCAGCCTGCCAAGTATTTCTCTTTTGAACCCAAATAACAATACTTATGGAAATGGTAACTTTGGAATATCAGGAAATGCAAATTTACAACCAACAATTTTTGATAATATAGAAGCGAAGATTTCTGCGTTTGATTATGTATTTCTAGGGTATAATTTAAGCTTGGTTAATAACCAAATTATACAAAAAATGATTCGTCGCGGCGATGAGGTCTCTGTAATCAATGAAAATATTTCCTCTGTGAAAATACATAATTTCAATATAGGATTCCCAATTCCATTTATGATTTTTACAAAGTCAATCAAGGAAATCATGGGTTCTATGAGTACAATCAATCCTGATAAAGTCAGCTTTTTGTATTTCTTTGCAAATTATCAGTTGCAGAGGCTTTCGGAAATCAAGCCTAATGGACTTTGGTTTTTAAACTTAAATGCTCAAATTGTATTACCAAAGGGAATAAAACTGAATGCTAACTATAGTTATATTCCAGCAAAGGTAGGATATTTCTATTTCCAAACTGACGAACCATTGAATAATACGCTGGATATCACACTATCAAGAAAATTCATGAGTGACAGATTAAATGTTTCATTATATGTGAATGATGTGTTTAATACGAATAAAATGTCCTCTCGCTCTGTTTATCAGACACCTAATGTGTTGATCAGAGATAAGAGTGATACCCGTACTTTTGGGATTTCTGTAAATTATAAAATCCCTACAAGAAATAAATTAGCCAAAGAAAATCCTAATATGCTGGGCAATGACAAAAAAGAAGACGAAGGCGGATTGATAAAATAACAAAAAATCCCTCATAATTGAGGGGTTTATTTTTTTAGTTAAGGTCAAAAGCTGCACCGATTTGGAAAGTAAACTGGTTGTTTAGTCTTTCGTATCCAGCTGCGCTTGTTTTGTATCTTGCGATAGGGAAAGTGATTTCAGAGAATACTCCAAAACCTTTATTAAAGAAGTATCTCGCACCGATATGCCCTCCAAAGTTTTTCAAACTTAAGCTCAAACCTGGGTAAACATCCAGCTGTTCAGGTAGGTTCATAACTCCACCTAAATTAGCGTTGAATCTCCCACGAAAGTCAAATCTATCCCCAACAGGAGCTTTTTCTACTCCATTTACATTGTGTGTCGTTCCCAAAAGATAGCTCATCTGTAATCCTACTGAGAAGCTTCTTCCTAGTCCATAGTCAGCTCCTGCTGTGACACCTGTACCTTTGCTTTGGATGTTAGCTCCTACATAAGCTCTGATATCATTAGCACCAGTGAATGCTTCCTGTGAATATGCCACAGAAGAAATTGCTAAAAGCAATCCTGCAATTATTTTTTTCATAAATCAAATTATTTTCAGCAAAAATAAAAATTATTTTTAAAATCAATAATTTCAACTAAAAATATAACGATAATTCCGAAAAAAAGCAGAAATTTGCGAACTCTATTCCGAGAAATAATAATTTAACGAAAATGATGGAAAACAATAAAGAAAACTTGAAAAAAGCCGCTCTGGACTATCACAGAGCCGAGCCCAAAGGGAAAATCCAAATGGTGCCGTCTAAACCCTACGCTACACAATGGGATTTGAGTCTGGCGTATTCTCCTGGTGTGGCAGAACCCTGCCTTGAAATAGAAAAAGATGCCTCCAAAGTCTATGAATACACTTCCAAAGGGAATCTCGTGGCTGTAATCAGTAACGGGACGGCTGTTCTGGGGCTTGGTGACATCGGTGCAGAGGCTTCTAAACCCGTGATGGAGGGCAAAGGGCTTTTGTTCAAGGTGTTTGCAGATATCAATGTTTTTGACATAGAAGTTAATGAAAAAGACCCTGATAAATTTGTAGAAATTGTGAAAGCGATAGCGCCTACTTTTGGAGGGATTAATTTGGAAGATATCAAAGCGCCAGAGGCTTTTTATATAGAAAAAAGACTAAAAGAAGAACTGGATATTCCACTGATGCACGATGACCAGCATGGAACGGCAATTATCTCCGCGGCGGCATTGCTCAATGGTTTAGAAATAGCAGGAAAAAAGATAGAGGATATAAAAATGGTGGTAAATGGCGCAGGTGCGGCGGCTATTGCGTGTTCTAAACTTTACATAGAGCTGGGCTTGAAAAAAGAAAACATCATAATGTGCGATAGCAAGGGAGTTATCAGCCATAAGAGAACCAACCTTACGCCTGAGAAATTAGATTTTGTACAAAATACCGAAGCAGAAACTTTGGATGAAGTTTTGGAGGGAGCAGATGTTTTCATTGGACTTTCTAAAGGGAATGTTCTCAAGCCTGAGATTTTAGCGAAAATGGCAGAAAATCCTATTGTTTTCGCCTTGGCAAATCCTATTCCAGAGATAAACTATGATTTAGCAAAACAGACCCGCCCAGATGTGATTATGGCAACGGGAAGAAGCGACTATCCTAATCAGGTGAATAATGTTTTGGGATTCCCTTACATATTCCGTGGTGCGCTGGATGTGCAGGCGACAGACATCAATGAAGAGATGAAAATAGCAGCGGTTCATGCCATTGCAGATTTAGCGAAAGAACCAGCAACAGAAGAAGTGAAACAGGCTTATAATTTGGCTGAAATCAGTTTTGGGAAAGACTATTTCATACCGAAACCGCTTGATAGCAGATTATTTGCAAAGGTTTCTGCCGCAGTTGCTAAAGCAGCCGTAGAAAGCGGAGTTGCAAGAAAGCCAATCAGTGATTTTGCTGAATATGAAAAGCAACTTTCCGAAAGGAAAAAATAATTTGAAGTTTATAGAAATTAAATCCTCTTCGCCGAAGGGGATTTTTGTTTCATTTTAAAATATTATATTAAATTTGTCAAAAATTTTAAATTATTGATTTATGAAAAAGCTTAATTATTTATTGATTGCATTATTTTCTTTTTTAGTGCTTAGTTGTAACAGGAGTGATGAAATGCCTCCACAGCCACAGGACAAACTGATAGGAAGCTGGTCTCTTGAAAAAACGCGATTGAAAGGGAATATGATAATACTTGGGATAAATACACCAATAGATATGGATGCACCGATTACTCCTTGTGAAAAAAAGACAAAAACTACTTTTTTACCAGGTGGTACAGGAACTACAGAGGTATGGGCGAATTTATCTGGAAGCTGTGAAAAGAAAAGAGATGGAAATATCACTTACACTTTTAACAAGGATACCAAAGAATTGGTTGTGCATCTAGGGTCAGAGACTACTCGTTCTATAGTGAAAAAACTTACAAGTATAGAGCTGGAAGCAGAGGAAAGCGTTACTAATCTGCAAGTGATGGGAATTACCTTTACAGGAACAGTTAATGTGACAATGAAAAAAAATAACTAGTTTTAAATTACCTTACTTTTTAGTAAGGTTTTTTCATTTTAAAATATTAAATTTGCTAAAATTTTTTAAATTATAAAATTATGAGAAAATTTAGTTATTTATTAGTTGTGTTGTTTTCTTTTTTCATGCTTAGTTGTAGTAGAGATGAAGATAATAAAACAAATGTTCCTGCACAGCCACAACAACTGGACAATGTAGTAGGAAACTGGGCTCTTGTAGAAATGAGAATGAAAGGAAATATTACTGTTGGTGGTGGATCGCCTACTCCTATAGATATGCAGGTTCCGCTTACTTCTTGCGAAAAAAAGACCATAACCACTTTTCTACCAGATGGTACAGGGAGTACTGAGGTTTGGGCTGCTGCATCTGGAACTTGTGATAAATTAAAAGAAGGAAATATTACCTATACTTTTGATAAAAATACAAGAGTATTGATTATGACTTTAGGATCGGAAACTTCTCGTTCTATTGTAAGAAAACTTACAAGCACAGAGATGGAAACGGAAGAAAATGTTGTCAGTCAAGAAGTCGGAGGAGTTACCTTTACAGGAACAGTTTATTCAAAAGTGAAGAAATTCTAATTGTTTTTGAATTAAAATATTCACAAGCCTTGCTTTTTAGTAAGGCTTTTTCATTTCAAAATATTAAATTTGCCTCTTTAAATCATCAGACCATGTTTTACAATCATCAAGAGATAGAAAAGAAATGGCAGAAGTTCTGGGAAGAAAACCAAACTTTCAAAAGCCAGCAGCCGTCAGAAAGCAGCAAATCGAAATATTATGTTTTAGATATGTTCCCTTATCCATCGGGGGCGGGGCTTCATGTGGGGCATCCGCTGGGGTATATTGCGAGTGATATTTATGCCAGATTCAAAAGACACCAAGGGTATAATGTCCTTCATCCTGTGGGGTATGACAGCTTTGGGCTTCCTGCTGAACAATATGCGATTCAGACGGGGCAGCACCCTGCGGTGACCACTGAGGAAAACATCAATAGATACGAACAACAGCTTAAAAAAATCGGATTTTCCTTTGACTGGAGTAGGGAGGTTAGAACCTCTGACCCATCCTATTACAGATGGACGCAGTGGATATTCATAGAGTTGTTTCACTCTTGGTATAATAAGGCTACGGACAGAGCGGAGAATATTTCTACCCTTGTGGCTCATTTTGAAAAGTTTGGGACGGAAAACCTTGATGCTGCGCAGTCTGAGGAACTAAATTTCACTGCGGAGGAATGGCTAAACGCTTCTGAGGCTGACAAACAAGATATTTTATTGAATTACAGAATGGCTTATCGAGCAGAGACTACGGTAAACTGGTGTCCTGCACTCGGAACGGTTCTTGCCAATGATGAGGTAAAAGATGGTAAGTCTGAGCGTGGCGGATACCCTGTTTATCAAAAGAAAATGATGCAGTGGTCTATGCGTATTACAGCTTATTCAGACAGACTTTTGAGAGGATTGGACGGGCTGGACTGGTCAGAAGCGGTGAAAGAAAGCCAAAGAAACTGGATCGGAAAATCTGAGGGCGCTTTGGTGAAATTCGGTATTAAAGGTTCTGATGATTTCATTGAGGTTTTCACTACTCGCCCTGATACTATTTTTGGAGTGTCTTTCGTTACGCTTGCTCCAGAACACGAATTGGTTTCAAAAATCACTACGCCAGAGCAGAAAGAAGCCGTGGAAGCCTATATAGAAGCTACTTCCAAACGCTCCGAAAGAGACAGAATGGCGGATGTGAAGACTATTTCAGGAGTGTTCACTGGGGCTTATGCAGAACACCCTATTACTAAAGAACCAGTCCCTATTTGGCTGGGTGATTATGTTCTTGCGGGATACGGAACAGGCGCTGTGATGGCGGTTCCTGCGGGGGATGAGAGAGACTTTGCCTTTGCGAAACATTTTGATATTGAGATAAAAAACATATTTGACCAAGATATCTCCGAGAAGGCTTTTACCGAGAAAGAAGGTATGGTTTACCAAAATTCGGAGTTTCTAAATGGTTGCGGTAGTTATCATGAAGCTGTAAAATCCGTGGTGGAATACTTGGAAAATCATAAAGTAGGAAAATCTAAAATAAACTACCGTCAGAGGGATGCTATTTTTTCACGCCAAAGATATTGGGGAGAGCCTGTTCCTATTTATTATGAAAACGAAATGCCGTACACTCTGCCTGTTTCTGCGCTTCCGCTTGAGCTGCCAGAAGTAGAAAAATACCTGCCGACCGAAGATGGAGACCCGCCGCTAGGGAATGCTAAAAATTTCGCTTGGGATAAGGTTAATCAAAAGGTGGTGTCTACGGAACTTGTTGATAATCAAAATGTTTTTCCGCTTGAATTGTCCACTATGCCAGGCTGGGCGGGGAGCTCTTGGTATTTCTTAAGATACATGAACCCAAATAATGAAGCCGAGTTTTGTGATAAAAATACATCGGACTACTGGGGGCAGGTAGATTTGTATATCGGTGGAAGTGAGCATGCTACGGGGCATCTTCTTTATTCTCGTTTTTGGACTATGTTCTTGAAAGACAGAGGATTTATCAGCCACGAAGAGCCTTTCCAAAAGATGATAAACCAAGGGATGATTTTGGGGATTTCGGCATTTGTGTATCGTGTGGATGGAACGAATAAGTATGTTTCAAAAGCACTAGCAAAAGATTACGAAACTCAAAAAATCCACATCGATATATCATTATTAAAAGGAACTTCGGACGAGCTGGATTTGGATAAGTTTAAGGCTTGGCGACCAGAGTTTAAGGATGCTGAATTTATCTTGGAAGACGGAAAATACATCACAGAAAGAGAGGTGGAAAAAATGTCTAAATCCAAATATAATGTGGTAAATCCTGATGATATTTGTGAGGAGTATGGAGCGGACTGTCTTAGGCTTTATGAAATGTTCCTAGGGCCACTGGAGCAGTCTAAACCATGGAATACACAGGGCTTGAGCGGAGTTTATGGTTTCCTTAAGAAGTTCTACAATCTTTATTTTGATGGGGATACTTTTTCGGTTTCAGAGGAAGAGTCTACGAAAGAGGAGCTTAAAATCCTGCATACATTGATTAAAAAGGTGATTTACGATATTGAGAATTTTTCTTTTAATACTTCTGTGTCGCAGTTTATGATAGCCGTGAATGAATTACAGAAACTAAAATGTAATAAAAAAGCTATCCTAGAGCCGCTGGCTGTTTTGATTTCGCCTTATGCACCGCATGTTTGTGAGGAGCTTTGGAGTCTTCTTGGTAATGCAGAGAGTATAGATTTTGCACCTTTCCCTGCTCTGAATGAGGCTTATTTGGTGGAAGATGAAATAGAATATCCAGTGAGTTTTAATGGGAAGATGAGGTTCAAACTTTCTCTTTCTGCCGAGCTTTCTAAAGAGGAAATAGAGGAAATAGTAATGAAAGATGAGAAAGTAATCCAGCAGCTGGACGGAGCTAAACCAAAGAAAATCATAGTGGTACCGAAAAAAATCATCAATATAGTATCCTAATTTGATAAAGATTTTAAAATTTGGTAAACTTTTTGATTATTCTATAAATATAGAAGCTTATTTTAATTAAAAAACATATTTATTTCTTAAAATTTTCAATTTTTGATGAAATAAATTTGTGTAGAACAAAAAAAAGTAGTTATTTTACGCAATCAAAAAATAATTTATAATTTAGTTTAGATATGGAAATGAATGTTTCAACTCAAGAGCAACAAGTAGTTGCAAGAAAAACAGGAGGTCTTAACCCATTTTTAGTGTTACCACTTTTATTATTAGTAGGTATTGGTATTTATCTATTTGTTTTTGGTAGTCCAGGTAACTTTAAAAATGAAGGGCTTTCTGGAATGTCTGTCGCTTTTAGCGATATAGCAGCTAAGGACTTGGTGCCTAAGCGTATTATTGGAATGGTGTATTTAGGAGGGTTTATCGTACCTGTTCTTATTACATTTGCTGTTACAGTATTGGTATTCTCTTTAGAGCGTTTCTTCGTTTTGAATAAAGCAGAAGGAGCAGGAAATCTTGAAGGTTTCGTTTTGAAAATCAGACAATTGTTAAAAGAAAATAGAATTTCTGAAGCACAAGAAGAATGTGACAAGCAGAGAGGTTCAGTAGGAAATGTTGTTAAGGAAGCTTTGACAACTTATAAGGCTCTTAGCAAAGATACTACAATGAACAGAGAACAAAAAATGGCTGCTCTTAACAAATCTATCGAAGAGGCTACGACTCTAGAAATGCCTATGATGGAAAAGAATATGTCTATCCTTTCTACATTAGGAACAGTAGCGACATTGGTAGCGTTATTAGGTACCGTAATGGGGATGATTGGTGCGTTCTATGCATTAGGTTCAGGAGGAGGAACTCCAGATGCTGCGGCTCTATCTATTGGTATCTCTGAAGCCTTGATTAACACGGCATTAGGAATTGGTACATCTGCTATTGCTATCATATTTTATAACTTCTTTACATCTAAGATAGATGGTATGACATTTAAAATCGATGAGATTGCAATGTCTATTCAGCAGTCTTTCGCTGAAAATCATAAATAAGATTTAGTGAAAATTCATCTTGATTTTCATCTAAATTTAGTAAGAAGTTTAATTAAAATATAAATAGATAATGGCAAGAATCAAACCAAAAAGACACGGAGTAGTTACTGATATGACTGCCATGTGTGATGTTGCATTCCTGCTTCTTACCTTCTTTATCTTGACAACGGAGTTTAAACAACCCGATGTCGAAGACATTGTAACCCCTTCTTCTATATCAAAATCTAAACTTACAGAAGGAGATAATACAATGACTATTAGTGTAACAAAAGACGGAAGATATTATTTTTCACCGACTAATAATCCATCTCAAAGAGTAGAATTGTTAGAAACAATGGGTGAAAAATATAATATAACATTCACAGAGCAAGAAAAGACTGCATTCCAAAACACTCAGTTTGTAGGGGTTCCAGTTGCACAGTTGAAGGCTTTTCTTCAATTACCAGAGGATCAGAGAAAAAAATACAAAGGTTCTATACCAATGGATAGTGCAAATACACAACTAGTAGAGTGGGTACAGAATAATGCAAAGATTAACAGAGAAGCTAAACTTGCTGTAAAAGGTGATGGAAGCGCATCTTATGATAAGTTTAAAGTTCTTTTTGAAGGACTGAGAGATATAGAGTTTTATAAATTTGTGTTGGTGACAACAGAAGAATAAACATAAAAGAATAAAAATGGCAGAAGTACAAGTACAAGACAAAGGTGGTAAAGGAGGAAAAGTACGCTCCAAAAAGCAGTCTACAAGAGTAGATATGACACCGATGGTGGATTTGGGATTCCTATTGATTACATTCTTTATGTTTACCACTACTTTCACCAAACCAAACATTATGGATTTGGGGCTTCCTGCAAAGCCAAAACCAGGACAAGAGGTGCCGACTCCAGAGATTGATTTGACAAATTCTATTACATTTGTTATTGCAAAGGATAATAAGTTGTTTTATCATCAGAAAGATGCAGCAGGTCTTAATGTGGAAACATTAGTAGAGACTACCTATGACCGTGAAGGAGTAGAAAAGGTAATAGCTCAAGCAAAAAGTAGAGCGAAGAAACCAGATTTCTTTACAGTGATTATCAAACCGATGGAAGATGCAAGTTTTAGAAATTTTGTTGATATCCTTGATGAGATGGAAATTACTGGTAGTAAGAGATTTGCTATAGGAGAGATTAAGCCTTTTGAAAAGGCTGTCTATGAACAAAAAGTGAAATAATTAAAAACCAACAGTATGGCAGACAAAGAATTAGAATACACAGATTTTGAGGAACTTGTATTTGAAGATAGAAATAAAGAATATGGTGCCTATGACCTGAGAAAAAGTTATAAATGGTTTTTAACTAAAGCTTTCTTTTTGGGGACAGTAATTTTTGTTGCGGCTATTATTTTACCACTTGTTTATGTTGCAGCTACAGAAGGGGAAAAAGTAAAAGAAACTCAGGTGGATATTGATCTGCTCCAGCACACTGAGGCTCCAGAAGAAAAAATAGAAGAGGATAAACCAAAAGAAGATGAGGAAATCCATGAATCAAAACCAGATGAACAAAGTATTCAGGATTTGGCTCAAAAGGTGGATGATATTCCTCAGCAACAGACAATTCAGGATTTAGTTCCAGAGCCTAAAGCAGAACCTAAAAATGAAACCCCTCCTCCTACAAATGATGAGAAGAAGGATGTGGCTACAGGAGTCAAGAATATAGAAGGAACTAAAGACAAAGGCTATCAAGGAGACCAAAGAAGAGATGGAGTGGAAGGAGGACAAGGGAATCAGTCTAGGAGAGATGATAGTAAAGTGGTAGAAGAAAAGACAGACAGTGATAATGTTATTCATAAAACAGTAGAAGAAGAGGCAGAATTTCCGGCTGGAGGTGTTGATGGATTTAGGAATAAGATTCAACAAAATTTTGACCAAGAAGCTGTAGAAGGAGAAGGAGTTTTAACAACTACCGTGTCTTTTGTAGTAGAAAAAGATGGTTCCATCACACAAATTAAAGCAGCAGGTTCTAATGCAGACTTTAATAGAGAAGCAGAAAGAGTAATCAGATCTATTAAAATAAAATGGAAACCTGGTAAAATAGGAGGTAAAAATGTTCGTTCAAGGTTTAATGTGCCTCTAAAAATGAAATTTGAATAATTTTCATTACCATAAAAAAAGAGAAGTGTTTTGCTTCTCTTTTTTTATTATATTTGTCACCATGTTTTAAATTTGTTATCATTCATTGTAGGGATTTTGTACATCATTGTTGGTGTTTTTGTGATTATTACAAAATCATTTGGTGTGAAATTAGAGCCGATGCCTGCAAATGTGCTGGGTTTTTTACTCTGTATTTATGGTGTATTTAGGTTAGTTAGAGCGTTTATTCGTTTAAGAAAAGAAAGAAGAGATGAAGAATAGTTTAGTTTTGTATATTTTATCAGCATTTTTGGTTTTTTCATGTAAAAGCGAGGAACAAAAAAAAGAAGAAGCCACTCCGCTTCATACCAGAGGCGAAAACACTCCACAGTATGATGATACTTTCGCTAATATAGAAGGAGCGAAGATCGTAGATAAACCATTAGACACGGAGGAGATTCATACTTCAGTAGATGTAGAAGCTGACTATGGTAATGGAGGATTGAACGGGTTTAGAGCAAAAGTTATGGAGAACTTTGATAATGAAGCTGTAGAGGGAGAAGGTGTTCTTACTACGACTGTTAAGTTCGTTGTAGAAACCAATGGTACTGTTTCCCAAGTAAAAGCTACGGGTTCTAATGCTGACTTTAACAGGGAAGCTGAGAGAGTGGTAAGATCCATAAAAGGATGGAAACCAGCTAAAAAAGGAGGAGTTAATGTAAGATCTTATTATAGTCTTCCATTGAAAATGAAGTTTGAATAATTTTAACTTAATAATAAAAAAAGAGAAGTATTTTGCTTCTCTTTTTTTATTATATTTGTCACTATGTTTTATAATTTGTTATCATTCATTGTAGGGATTTTGTACATCATTGTTGGTGTTTTTGTGATTATTACAAAATCATTTGGTGTGAAATTAGAGCCGATGCCTGCAAATGTGCTGGGTTTTTTACTCTGTATTTATGGTGTATTTAGGTTAGTTAGAGCATTTATTCGTTTAAGAAAAGAAAGAAGAGATGAGGAATAATTTAGTTTTATATATTTTATTGGCATTTTTGGTTTTTTCATGTAAAGGAAAAGAGCAAGAAAAAACGGCTAATGTTCATACCAGTGGCGAAATCACCCTTCAATATGATGATTCTTTTACTAATATAGCAGAAGCATTGTCTCATCGGTATATGAATGCTTACCCTAACACAAAAATAAACTTAAAAGTCAGCAAAGAAGACCAAGCATTGGAAGATTTGCTCAATCATAAGGTGGATGTTATCATCATGTCTCGTGAGCTTACAGAGCAGGAACGAAAATACTGGGATGTGAAGACAAAGCTTCCATGGCAGCCCTCTTATTTTGCGGCGGACGCAGTGTGTTTTGTGGTGAATAAAAACTCAGAAAAACAGCATGTTTCTTTGGGAGAAATAAAGGAAATGCTGAAATCTGGAGATAAAAAATTAATTTTTGATGGTGCGAATACAAGTAATCTGAATGCCGTGCTTCAAAAATTAAATTTAGATATCAAAGATGTGAAATATTCTCGCTTAGAAGGGAATGAGAACATTATAGAAAGTTTGGAAAAATTTTCTAATCATATCGGTGTAATCAGCTATAACACGATTAGCCGCCCATATGGAGAGAGAGCCACTAAATTGAGAGAAAATATTAAAATTCTTCCAATAAAAGTAGGAGATTCTCTACTTTTACCGAATAAAGAAAACCTAAAAACTCAGAAATATCCATTGACCAAACTTCTGTATTTCTTGACAGATGAAGGGACATTTGGGCTGGCGAATGGACTGATAAGATATTCATGCACACATATTGGACAAAAAATAGTTGATAAAGAGGGACTTCAGCCGTATAATCTTTATCCAAGAACCATAAATATAATTAACAAATAGAACAAATGAAATTAGATATTTTAGCAATAGGCGCTCATCCTGATGATGTGGAATTTGGATGCGGCGGAACCCTTTTGAAATTAGCTTCCGAAGGGAAAAGTGTAGGAATTATAGATCTTACACAGGGAGAAATGGGAACTCGCGGAACCATAGAAACAAGGTACGAGGAGGCTGCCAATGCAGCGAAGTTATTAGGTCTGAAAGCAAGAGAAAACTTAAAAATGAAAGACGGTTTTTTGGTTAATTCCGAAGAATATCAGTTGCGAATAGTGCAAATGATTAGAAAATACCGACCAGAGATTGTTTTTTGTAATGCTTGGGAAGACCGTCATCCAGACCATGCCAAAGGTTCTAAACTCGTTTCTGATGCGTGTTTTCTCGCTGGACTTAGAAGATTAGAAACAGAATATAACGGCGAAAAACAGGAAGCGTGGAGACCAAAGCATGTTTTTCATTATATCCAATGGAAACACATTACGCCTGATTTTGTGGTGGATATTTCTGATTTTATGGAGAAGAAAATGGAAGTTTGTAAAGCCTACAAAACACAGTTGTTTGATGCAAATTCCAAAGACCCAATAACGCACACTGCAACTAAGGATTTCATGGAAAGTATCACATATAGGGCTCAGGACTTAGGAAGGTTGAGTGGAGTGGACTATGCAGAGGGCTTTGTGAGTGAACGATTGCTGGCGTTTAAAAATTTTGATGGAATTATTTGGTAGTAAAGAAAAAATTACTATCTTTGCAGCGCTTTATAATGGTGGCTGTAGCTCAGTTGGTTAGAGCGTCAGATTGTGGTCCTGAAGGTCGCCGGTTCGATCCCGGTCAGCCACCCACAAAAAAACACATTCCTTTTGGAATGTGTTTTTTTATTTATATTATTATTTCAAAATATATTTTTGGTGGTATTTTACTAGATTTTCTATGGGTTTTTGTACGATAGTTCCCACATTTAGTCGGTAGTAAGAAGCTACAGACCTTAGAATATCTTGGTAGATATAGGATATGGAACCCACAAAATTGATTTCACAAGAGAAACAGTTTTTATAAGGGAGAATATGATATTCGAAGAACTTTTTCATTTCTTGGAATACTAGATTTTGTAGGTAAGGATGGTTTTTCCTCTCGGCTACGAATTTATTGAAAGAAGCCAAATAAGAGTTAGCCATAGGAGAGTGGTAGATTTTCTGGATAAGATCAGCAGCAGATAGCTGGTAGGTCTGCTCAAAATCATCAGTCAAATCTTTTGGAAGTTTTTTCATGAAAAAATCCCTAACGACAGCTTTTCCGATGGCGCTTCCGCTTCCCTCATCTCCCAGCATATGCCCTAGTGAAGGGAGTTCTCTGTGTAGAGTTTCTCCATCAAAGAGGCAGGAATTAGACCCTGTTCCTAAAATACACACAATGGCAGGAGTTCCCTGATAAGCGGCATAAGCAGCAGCTGTAAGGTCTTCCTGCACAGAGATTTCTGCATTTGGGAAGACTTTTTGAATTTCGCTTTTTACGATTTCTTTATTTTCATCAAAACCACAGCCTGCACCATAGAAATAGATACTTTTAAGGTCGTTTTTGATTTTTATAAGGTCTGGATTTTTTTCTATTTCGCTGGCTATTTTATCATGTGCTATGATATTAGGATTTAGCCCAATGGTCTGTGTTTTCAGCAGTTCTTCTTTGCCGTTTTCTTGTAAAAGAACCCAATCACATTTGGTGGCTCCTCCATCTACGATTGCAATCATATTTTTGTGTAATTTTTTGGGAACGAAAATAAGGAATAATTTTTTAATTTTAATCAAAATCCATGGCGAATCTTTTTTCACTCAAATGAATTAAAAGTTTAAATTTGCCCTCGTAAAACGAAATGAATGATTTTAAACCAAAATAAATATTTTTTTGTTTTAGTTTAATAATATTAACAGATAAATTATTGATATTGAAAAAGATACTTGTTTATATCTGGCGGGGCTGGTTTGTGCTTTTAGGAATAGTTTTGACGCTGTTTTTAGGTTTTTTTGTTTATTTTTTAGCATTAAACGACAGATATACCAAACAATGCTACAAACTGATAAGAATGTGGTGTCTTGGGATGTTCTACGGAATGGGTTTTCGGTATGATTTTATAAAAGAAACCGAAAAAAATATAGACCCTAATAAACAATACATAATCATAGCCAATCATACCTCTATGATAGATGTGATGCTTCCGTGTATTCTGCATCCAGAGCATCCTATTTGTTTTGTAGGGAAGAAAGAATTGGAAAAAATTCCTATCTTTGGCTCTATCTACAAAAGGGTATTTGTAAGCGTGGACAGGAGTGACCCAAAAAGCAGAGCGGATGTCTACACCAAGTGTGCAGAGCGTATAAAGGAAGGGAAAAGTATAGTGATTTTCCCAGAGGGAGGTGTTCCTGATGATACTTCTATCGTGTTGGATGATTTTAAAAACGGGGCTTTTTCTATGGCGGTGCAGCATCAGATAGAGATAGTGGTTTACACCTTTGTAGGATTAAAAGAAATGTTTCCTTTTGATAATAGTAAGGGATACCCTGGCAAGATGAAGGTTTATTTTAATGATATATTAGAGCCTGATACGGATATGGAAACCCTGAAACAGAAGGCTTATAATATGATATTGAAAACAATAGAAAAAAATTAAATTTTGATATGAAACAGCAGGAGCAACAAACCAAGTGGTCGCAGTTTATTCCATTGATAAGTGTATTTTTCTTTTGGGGATTTGTGGCGGCGAGTAATGACATTCTGATCCCTGTATTTAAAAACAGTTTTACGCTTTCACAGCTGGAATCTCAGTTGGTAAATAATGCTTTCTATGCGGCGTATTTCGTGGGTTCGCTGGTGTTTTTTATCATTTCGATGCGGGGCGATGTCCTCCAAAAATTTGGATACAAAAAAACTCTTGCTTTTGGGCTTTCTATCTCAGCTATGGGAGCGTTTTTATTCGTGCCAGCAGCTTCTATGAATAACTATTGGATTTTTCTGACAGCGCTGTTTGTGGTTGGTTTAGGTTTTTCTGTCCAGCAGATAGTAGCTAATCCACTTGCCATAAAAATGGGTAGTCCAGAAACTGGGACGCACCGTCTGACGATGGCTGGGGGTATCAATTCGCTGGGAACTACGATAGGGCCGATTATCCTTGGAATTGCGATTTTTGGGAATGGAAATTCTTCATCGAGTCTTAATCTGAATGATGTCAAAATTCCTTTCGTTATTTTAGGATTGGCGTTTCTTTTAGTTGCGGCGTTTTTGATGTTTTCTAAAATAGAAGACCCATCAAAAGAGGAAGAAACCCAAGAGGAAAGCACAGAGGAAGGATTTAATATATTGAAATACCCACAGCTGATGATGGGAATGCTGGCGATTTTCATTTATGTAGGAGTAGAGGTTTCTATCGTAAGTAATCTTCCTGCTTTGCTCCAAACTTCGGAATTTGGGGGGCTTTTAGAGGAAAATTTAGCGCCGTTTATTTCGCTTTATTGGGGAAGTTTGATGATTGGCCGTTGGAATGGTGGAGTTAATGTATTTGATTTCTCTAAATCTACCAATATGGTTCTGAAATTCATCGTGCCGTTTGTTGCCTTTGCAATTATCATAGGAGCCAATATTCTCAGCGGTAAAGATGTTTCTTCGTTTTATATTTATCCTGTTTGGATAGTTATTTTTGTGTTAATGAGCTTTTTAGGTGGTAAAAACGCAGGAAAAACCTTGATGATTTTTGGTTTGGCTGGGGTTCTGATGATGTTTTTTGGTTTGGTGTATCCAGACAAAGAAACGGCGAGATATTTCTTTATTTCAGGCGGTTTGTTCTGTTCTATTATGTGGCCTGCTATTTTTGATTTGGCGATTACAGGGCTTGGCAAAAACACAGGGAAGGCGTCTTCTTTCCTGATAATGATGATTTTGGGCGGTGGGATTATTCCGCTGGTGCAGGGCGCGATTTGTGACTTTGATTTGAAAAATCCAAATGGAATTTTTGGGCTTTCGTACACTCATCTTTCGTATATCATTCCACTGTTTTGTTTTGCATATTTGGCATTTTATGGATTTATAACGCCTAAGATATTGAAAAAACAAGGCGCTGCTTAATCATTAAAATAGAATAAAAAATGTTGTCAAAGAGAAGATTTTGGGTAGGTTTGTTTGTTATTCAGATTCTTCTCTTTTATCTGTTTTCTCGGTGGAGTGGAGCGGTCTATTTCGTTGATTTTCTTTTTGAGCAAAAAAAATATCTTTTTCAGTCCCTTTTTTCTAAAATTCCTTTTTCGTTAGGGGATGTTTTTTATTTTGTTTTGGGGCTGCTTTTGGTTTTTAGTATTTTCAAATTATTTAATTCCAAAACGAGAAAAGTCTATTCATTACGGCTTTTGAGGGGGCTTAATGTTTTTTATTTCGTTTATCAGTTGGTTTGGGGAATGACCTATTTTCAGCGACCGATTGTTTTGGTTTTGGATGAAAAAGAACCAAAAAATACAGAAATAAAAGCCCTCGCGCTGAAATACCTACATCAGGCGAAGCATACTAGAACGCTCGTAAAAGAGGACGGGAAAGGCGTTTTCCAGATTCAGGATTTAGAAAAAATAAAGCACGAAATCCTCTCTCAGCAGAAAAAAATCCCAGCTTTTTTAGGAAATAAAATTTCTACAGGGATTGATAATTTTAAACCAAGTTTGTATTCTGGATTTATGAATTATACGGGAGTTCTAGGGTATTACAATCCGTTCAGTACAGAGGCGCAGTATAATTCTCATCTTCCACACACCTATCTTCCATTTACTTTGTCCCATGAATCCGCCCATCAGCTGGGGTTTGCCCGTGAGCAGGAGGCTAATTTTGTGGGATATCTGCTGGGAATTAGCTCCGAAAATCCAGAGTTGAGATACAGCACAGAATATTTTGCTTTAAAGAGTCTGCTCAGAGCTTTGATTGCAGAAGATGAAGATTTTGTAAAAACGGTGATAGAGCAGTATAGTGAAGGGATGAAGAGGGATTATCAGGCGGAGAAAGATTTTGTGGAGGAATATCAAGGGCAGATGAACACATTTTTTGCGTTTACAAATGACCTGTTTTTGAAGACAAATCAGCAGGAAGGAGCTGTTACTTACAGCTATTTTGTGGATTTATTGGTTCGTTATGAAAGGATAAATCATGACAAATAAAAACCCTCATATTTACATATGAGGGCAAAAACACAAATGATGAAAAAATTATTACTTTTAGCAATGCCTAACAGGCTTTTTTAAAAGGGTGAGCAAAAGTAACAATAAATTTTATAATAAAAAAATAATTTCACGATAAATTGTTTAATTTTTTGTAAAGCGAACAAATTCATATATTTATAAATAAAAAAATAGAAATTTTATAAACAAATTTTGTGTCCTTTCATTCCTTTTTTATGTTATATTTTTAAAAAGAATAATGGAAATAAACCGATAAATTTCTTACTTTTGTCACCATTAGTGAAAAATTAGAATTATGACTTCGAAAGAAATACGCCAGAAATTTTTAGAATTTTTTAAAAGCAAAGAGCATGAGATAGTGTCTTCTGCACCTATCGTTTTGAAAGATGACCCTACGCTGATGTTTTCCAACTCGGGGATGACTCAGTTTAAGGACTTTTTTCTTGGATACAAAGAACCGAAATCTGTCCGTGTAGCTGATACACAAAAGTGTTTGAGAGTTTCAGGAAAGCATAATGACTTGGATGATGTAGGGCGTGATACCTACCACCATACGATGTTCGAGATGCTGGGGAACTGGTCTTTTGGGGATTATTTCAAAAAAGAAGCGATTGCTTGGGCGTGGGAACTTTTGACAGAAGTTTATAAAATACCGAAAGAAAATCTATATGTGACGATTTTTGAAGGAGATGCCTCTGAAAACTTGGAAAGAGACCAAGATGCATACGATTTTTGGAAACAATATATTGACGAAAGCCGAATTTTAAACGGAAACAAAAAAGATAATTTCTGGGAAATGGGTGAGCAGGGGCCATGTGGACCTTGTTCTGAAATTCATGTGGATTTGAGAAGTGAAGATGAAAAAGCCAAAGTTTCAGGAAAAGATTTGGTAAATAATGACCATCCGCAGGTAGTGGAGATTTGGAATCTTGTATTTATGGAGTTCAACCGAAAAGCAGATGGCTCATTAGAAAAATTACCAAAACAGAATGTGGATACAGGAATGGGCTTTGAGCGTCTTTGTATGGCACTTCAGGGGAAATCTTCTAACTATGATACGGATGTTTTCACACCTTTGATAGAAAAAGTAGAGGAAATTTCAGGGAAAAAATATACAGGAAAACTGGAGGATGAAAAGGATATTGCTATCCGTGTTATAGTAGACCACATTCGTGCGGTTTCTTTTGCTATTGCTGATGGACAGCTTCCTTCCAATGGTGGAGCAGGATATGTTATCAGAAGGATTTTGAGAAGGGCGATCCGCTATGCATTTACTTTCCTTGGGCAGAAAGAACCATTTATTTACAAATTGGTGGCTACTCTCGCTCAGCAGATGGGTGGAGCTTTCCCAGAGCTGGACAAGCAGTATGAATTGATTAAAAATGTAATAAAAGAAGAGGAAAATTCATTCTTGAGAACCTTAGAACAAGGGCTTATCATGCTGGATACGATGATGAATAATGCAACTGAAAAAGTGATTTCAGGAAGCAAGGCGTTTGAGCTGTATGACACCTATGGTTTCCCGATAGACCTTACGGCGCTTATCCTCACAGAGAAAGGTTTCACTTTGGATGAAAAAGGCTTTGAAGAAGAATTACAAAAACAAAAAGAACGCTCTCGTGCTGCAGCACAGATGAAAACTGATGACTGGGTAGTTCTTCGTGAGGATGATGAGGAAGAGTTCATCGGGTATGATACTTTGGAGGGAATAGTTCGTGTGACTAAATACAGAAAAGTAGAAAGCCAAAAGGACGGAACGCTTTATCATTTGGTGTTTAATGTTACTCCGTTTTATCCAGAAGGAGGAGGGCAGGTAGGAGACAAAGGTCTTTTGGTTTCTGCAAATGGCGATGTTACCTATATCATTGATACTAAGAAAGAAAACAATTTGATAATTCATCTTTCGGAAACTTTACCGATGAATATAGATGAACCTCTGAAGGCGGAGGTAAAGGGAAGAATCCTTGCAGAGGCGAATCACTCGGCTACGCACTTGCTGCATCAGGCGCTTAGAGAGGTTCTGGGAACGCATGTGGAGCAGAGAGGTTCTCGTGTAGATACGCAGTCTCTGAGATTTGACTTTTCTCATTTCCAAAAAATGACCGATGAGGAAATCTGCGAAGTAGAAAAAAGAGTAAATGACCGAATTCACCAGAAAATAGCTCTTCAAGAGCATAGAAATATCACTATGCAGCAGGCGATGGATGCTGGTGCGATGGCGCTTTTCGGGGAAAAATACGGAGATAGAGTTCGTATGATTCAGTTTGGGGAAAGTAAAGAGCTTTGCGGGGGAACACATGTGAAAAACACCTCGGATATTTGGTATTTCAAAATCGTTTCCGAAGGAGCAGTAGCAGCAGGAATCCGCCGTGTGGAGGCCATTACGAGAGATAAAGTGAGACAGTATTTCTCTGATTTGGAAGAACAAGCGGACAAACTTTCAGAACTACTAAAATCCAAAGATTTGGTAAAACAAGTAGAAAAATTATTGGAAGAAAATAATGTTCTGAAAGCCGAAATAGAAGCTTTGAAAAAAGAAAAAGCAAAAGGAGAAATCCAAAACTGGAAGAACGACTTTTTAGACAAAGGCGACAAAAAACTTTTGGTAAAAAGAACATCTCTGGATGCAGGAACAGTGAAAGATATTGTCTTCCAGCTGAAAAAAGAAGTTCCGCAGTCTGTGGTAGTTATCCTTTCTGATGCAGGAGAAAAACCAATGCTTACGGTAGGGGTTTCGGCTGATATAGAGGATAAATATCATGCAGGAAATATCGTGAAAGACCTTGCGAAAGAAATCCAAGGCGGCGGCGGTGGAAACCCAGGCTTTGCGACTGCGGGCGGGAAAAACTTAGACGGTTTAGCCAATGCAGAGAAAAAAGCATTAGAATTATAAAAAGAAAAAGCTCCTTTTTGAAGGAGCTTTTTTATTTTTTCTTGTTGAAAACTACATCTATCAAAACACCAGAGATGATGATAATTACGCCGGCAATTAGTGAGGAAGTCAAGGTTTCATCGAATAGTCCCACGCTTATCATCACGGCCACCACAGGCTCCACGGCTCCCATAATGGCAGTAGGCGTAGAACCGATATATTTAATGGCATAAACCAGCGAAACTACTGATAAAGCTGTAGTTATCAGCGAGAATAAAGCCAAATGAGTTCCGATTTCCAAAGAAGGAATGGCGACACTATCTCCTAAAACAAGTGTTTTAACGAGGAAAAACAATGACGCAAATACCATTGAATAAAAAGAAACTTTCACGCCAGAGGCTTTGATTTTAGTTTTATTAACAATAATCATATACAAAGCATACATCAATGCGCCCAGCAGCGAAACGAAAAGTCCGATGTAGATGTAGTTAATTCCAAAATTATCTTTATCATCATTACTTTTAGGTTTAAAGCTCAAAATACCCACTCCCACAACTACGATAACCAGTGAAATGGTGGTGGCAAGTGTTATTTTTTCTTTGAAAAATATTCCCAAAATAAGGGCAACCATAATGGGATAAATGAAAAATATAGTAGAAGCAATCCCAGGGCTCAGAAAATCATACGCTATAAACAGAAATTCCGCCGATAGAGCGTAGAAAAGCCCTAAAATACTTAAAACAAAGCCTTCTTTTAAATTGATTTTTACGCTTTCTTTTTGGTAGAAAACCAAATATCCCAAAATTAGAATTGCCGCAATCAAGAACCGATAAAATAAAGCGGTATCCACAGAGAAAAAATCCAGTTTTTTCAATGGAATCATAAAAAGCGGAATCATTCCGTAAGTAAGTGCCGAAACGAGGGCAAACAAATACCCTTTTAGTGTATCACTCATTGTTTAGATGATTTTAAAATTTGCCCATTTTTTGGGCAAATAATTCCGCAAAAATAGGAAAAACCCGTCAGATAACTTTTAAAAAGAAGTCAAGAATGTTAAAAAACCTAAGATAACCCCTGTAGCATTTGGTATAATTAAGATATAATCTTTTTTCGGCTCCTTTGTCCAGCCATAAATAACCCAAATCAAACAAGAAATGGAAGCAAATAAAGGCTGCCATGGCTGTCCTTTTTCTCCCTGTAAATTTGCGATAATCTGTGGAATATAAGCGATAAACACAGCAATTCCAATAAAAGCTCCAATGGAACCTATGAAAGTATTTATTTTTTTCTTTGTCATAAAGTTTTATTTTTATTTCCTTTTTAAAATCTTATTTTCTTCATATCCCTAATAAATTAGGATAAGCAAGTGCAAATTTAAAAAAAATAAAAACAAAAAAACGCCCTTTAAGAGGCGTTTTTTTATTGTAATTTAAGAAGTTTTGGAAAAAGGATGTTGTTTTCAAGATGGATGTAGAGCTGTAGATATTCATCAAATTCATTGAGCATCTGGAATGTAACTCTGTATGTGGTGCAGGCACCTTCGGGAGGTGTGAAATCATCCGAAACTCTCGCAATCTCCTCAAATCTTTCCTTTTCTGTTTGATAGACCGCTTGCAGTTTTTCTATGTAAGCCTGTAAATCTCCACCGAATGCAGCCTCAGTATTTTGCTCTTTTTCTCTGATGTATGGGAAGAGTTTTTCTTCGGCATCTCTCAGATGTACGATGAGATTTTGTGAAGAAAGGGTGAATAGCTCATTGATTTTGAACAATTCTGGATGTCTCTCGCCATGAACTCGGCAGAGTTTATCCAAAAACTGAAGCAGATAGATGGATTTCTCCTGAATATATTCGTGGTGAACTTCCTTGATGTAATCAGCTAATTCAGTAAGGGACCAATTATTAAAATCATTTTCTTCTGCTGTTCCCTTTGGTGTGTTTTTCAGATCTTCGTAGATAGGAGCAGGGTCTAAGTCCTTCATTTTGCAGGTTTCCTCTATTGTTCTACCGCCTTTACAGCAGAAGTTTATGCCGTATTTTTTGAAAACAGCCGCTGTACGGAAATTTTCCGCTACATATTCACCGATGGTTTTTTCTTGTAATTGATTCATAAAATAAAAAATTTAAGTACAAAGTTACTAATTTAGAATCAATAAAAAAAGGACTGCAAATCGCAATCCTTTTTGGTAAATATTTAAGTCTAAAACTTCCATCCTAATGTAAGGATAAGATGTCCTTTTTGGTTCTTTGCATTAGAAACGATGCTGGTATCACTTACACTATAGTTCCCTACGCTAGAGTTACTATCTCTATTGACATAAGTCCCTGCAAAGAACGGATTGCTATGTTCATGAGTTCTGTACTGATAAGAAGCATCTATGTAGAATAGTTTGAAATCATATCCTATCCCTCCTGAAATCACCTGCGTTTTTCCTACGATGTAGTTGGATAGTTTTCCACTTACTACATTCACATTATTGTCAAGCATTGTTTCCGTATGGTCTTTGAATGGGCTGGTTGTAAAGGCATATCCTCCTCTTATTCGGAAAGAATTTATTCTGTATTCGCCTCCTATTCTTACTTCATGCTGAGCTTTGTAGGTAGATTCATAAAAGTTATTCAGCTGAACATCTGCCGCACCGCCACCGAAATTAGGCTTGCCTAAATCCACTCTGTAATCCACATTAAAAGCGAAATGTTTATTAGGAATAAAAGCCCCGCTTAGTGTTAATTTTGTCGGAGTTCTGAAAGTGCGGTTTTCTGTGTAGCTGTTCTGAGAGAGAATCAATCCATTTTTTGAATAAAAATTGTATTCTCTATCTATGCTGTACCAAGTAGGAGACTCTATGGAAGCCCCTAATCTAACGGCGTTGCTCAATTTTCCTATTACCCCAAGAGATAGCGAAAACCCATCAGCATCCTCTATGTAAGGAGTATTTTGTCTAGAAAAACGCTTTATTTTTTTTGTATTTAATGAGGAAACTTTAACTTCATTATACTGCTCTATATTCACAGAAGAGAAATTCACCGCTGCTCCTATGTAGATTTTGTTGTCATAATTCCCACCAATACCTAAATTCAGTTTTGAATGATGTCCTATGGTCTCATACAAATGCCCTTCGAATATGTTGTAGTCTATAATGGGTTTATTTTTATCATCATCTTGATGTATAGCTGATGTTATATTTGCATTTCCTGGAGATTGTAATTTATCACTTACATTTTGAGTAACATAGTTAATTCCTACATTTACAAACTTCCATGCATTCTGTTCATTTGACTGAAAAGATAAAACTCCACTGGCGTTCCCTAAATTAGCCTTGCTTATGTTTTGGCTTGTAGATTTTCCTGCCAGACTAGCCGTAGATTTATTAGAATTGATAGCTAGAGAGGCGCTTACATCATCTGTGATGAATACTCCCAGACCAGCAGGGTTGGTATTTAGCACAGAGGCATCTCCTCCCAATGCTCCCATAGAGCCTGCCATTGCGTTATATCTTGCAGTTCCTAGGGAGGAGATATTGTCATAAATTGTAGAGGTATTTCTGATGATAGAAACATCTTGCGCAAAGAACAATGCACTCGCTGAAATACCTGCTAATATTGAAATTTTCTTTGTCATTTTTACAATAATTTTAAAGTTTTACCAGTTCGATCTTCTTCCAAAACCGCCATTTCCGCTATTGGAGTTATTATTTCCTCCATTGTTTGATGAAGAATTATCTCTCCAAGTATTGTTTTGCTGTTGGTATCGCTCTATATCAGAGTTATGATTTCCCCAGTCAGAAGGTCTGTCAAAACCATTATTTGGCCTATTCATCTGGTTGTTGCTTCTATTAAATCCACCATTATTAGGTGTGTAGGTTCTACCATGATAGGAGTTATCATTTCCTCTGTAGATTTCATCTGGGTCGCTGCTTCTTTTATAAGTTCTCGCAGGTGTTCTGTAATAACGAGGGCTGTAATAATAATAATCATCATAATAACCACGATAATATGGATTGTAGTAATAAGGATTATAATAGTAGTAATTATTATAGTAATAAGGGCTGTATCCCCAATAGTTATAATTCCAGTAAGGGTTGTAATAATAGTTATAATTGTAGCTCCATGGGCTCATTCCCCACGAGAAACCTAATCCCCATCCTGAGGAGCGAGGATAACCGAAGTATGAATTATAATACCCGAAATAATACGGCGAATAAAAACTGCCATAAGGATAACCCCAAGAAGAATAATTGTCATAGTAGAAATTATTCTGCGTTTCTGCGTAAGTTCCCCAGTCAGAGCTGGAAGAGATTCGCTGGCTGTCTCCGCCCCAGTTTTTGTTGCTGTATTTTTGGTTTTGTAGCTGCTGGTTTTTCTGGGATTGTCCAATAATTCCTGTTTGATTATTATCATCCTCAAAACCAGCTCTTTCATCCATATCATAGT